>NZ_JBICVH010000002.1:174880-682274 GCF_043198905.1 Kitasatospora sp. NPDC048715
GCGTTCTGCCCGCGGGGGGGCCACCCCCGGTTGACGGGGGCCCACCCCGGCCCCCCCCGGGCTCCCCCCGGGGCCCCGCGGGGGGGGGCGGGCGGCGGGCCCCCCCCCCCCCCGGGGGGCCCCCCGGCCGTGCTCAGTCCAGGCCCCGGGCCTCGCGGAAGCGGACCGTGAGGGCGTCCGGGGCGATGAGCGGGGCCGGGTAGTCGGGGGCGGGGTCGAGCAGCCAGGGGCGGTGGACGGCGGCCCCCGGCAGGTGGGCGAGTTCGGGCACCCAGCGCCGCACGTACGTCCCGTCCGGGTCGTACCGGTCGGCCTGGCGCAGCGGGTTGAGCACCCGGTTGGGGCGGGTGTCGGTGCCGGTGCCCGCGACCCACTGCCAGTTGAGCTGGTTGTCGGCCACGTCGCCGTCGACCAGCAGCGACAGGAAGTGGGCGGCGCCGATCCGCCAGTCCAGGTACAGGCACTTGGCGAGGAAGCCCGCCGTCAGCAGACGGGCCCGGTTGTGCATCCAGCCCTCCTCGGCGAGCTGGCGCATTCCGGCGTCGACGATCGGGTAGCCGGTGCGGCCCTGCCGCCAGGCCTCGGCCTCGCGCTCGTCCCGGTGCCAGCGGTCGTCCCTGGTGCGGTAGTCCCGGTGCGCGGCGTCGGGGCGGGCGGCGAGGACCTGGTGGTGGAAGTCGCGCCAGGCGAGCTGCCGGACGAAGGCCTGCGCCCCCTCGCCGTCGTGCCGCAGGGCGCGTTCGACGAGTTCGGTCGGGGACAGGCAGCCGAAGTGCAGGTACGGGGAGAGCCGGGAGGTGGCGTCGGCGGCGAGGTCGTCGTGCACCCGGGCGTAGGCGTCGACGTCCCAGCGCCGCCACCGCTCCCTGGCCGCGCTCTCGCCCCCGGGTGGCAGGGCGGGCGAGAGCGGTCCGGTGAGCAGCAGGTTCTCGCTGCCGATGCCGCCCGGGGTGTCGAGCGCCCGGGGCGCGCCGAGCACCGTGCGGCGGGGCGCCTGCTGCCAGGCGCGGTGGTACGGGGTGAAGACCGCGTAGTGGTCCCGGCCGGCCGGGGTGATCCGGCCCGCGGGGACGACCGTCACCGAGGCGTCGTGGACGTGCAGGCGGTCGCCGAACACCTCGCGCAGCCGGGCCTCCCGCCGGTGCGCGAAGGCGCTGACGCCCGCGGCGATGTGCACGGTGACCGGAGCGGGAACGCCACCGGCATCACCCTTGGCCGCACCTTCGGCCTCGGCTTCGGCCTCGACGGCGACCCGGGCGGTCTGCTCGGCGGGTTCGCCGCGGCGCACGATCAGCCGGGAGCCGATCCGGCGCAGCGAGGCGTCCAGGTCGGCGAGGCAGTCGGCCAGGAACGCCTGCCGGTTGGGCGCGGCGAAGCCGGCGTCCTCGACGGCCGGGTCCAGGACGAACAGCGGGACGACCCGGTCGGCCGCGGACCGGGCGGCGTGCAGCACGGGGTTGTCGTGCAGCCGCAGGTCCTGGGTGAACAGGGCGATCGATACGGTCACGGGCGGGGCCTCACAGGTGGTGCCGTCGGGTGTTCTGATTGCTTCTACCGCTTCAGCTGCTTCTCCCCGGATGTTCGGAGCCGCCCGCGGCGCGGATTGGTCCCAACGGCCCCGCGGGTCCGGTCGGCGGGCCCGTGTTCCGCCGGTGGCGCCTCGACGGCGGGTCGTGAGCCGGCAGCGGTGCGGGGTGCGTCGTGCGGCAGCGGTGCGTGGTGCGGCAGCGGTGCGTGGTGCGGCAGTGGTGCGTGGTGCGGCCGGGGCGTCGCGTGAGAGGCTCGCTCCATGGAACAGCGTGTACTCGGCCGTACCGGCCGCCCCGTCTCGATCGTCGGACTCGGTACCTGGCAGCTCGGCGCGGACTGGGGGGACGTCCGCGAGGAGGACGCCCTGGCCGTGCTGGAGGCCTCGGTGGAGGCCGGCGTCACCCTCTTCGACACCGCCGACGTCTACGGCGACGGCCGCAGCGAGCGGCTGATCGGCCGCTTCCTGAAGGACCGCCCGGACGCCGAGGTGTTCGTCGCCACCAAGTTCGGCCGCCGGGTCGAGCAGCGGCCCGAGCACTACAACCTCGCCAACTTCCGTGCCTGGGCCGACCGTTCGCGGGACAACCTGGGGGTCGAGCGGCTGGACCTGGTGCAGCTGCACTGCCCGCCGACGCCGGTCTACTCCTCGGACGAGGTCTTCGACGCCCTGGACACCCTGGTGGAGGAGGGCCGGATCGCCGCCTACGGGGTGAGCGTGGAGACCTGCGCCGAGGCGCTGACGGCCATCGCCCGCCCGAACGTCGCGAGCGTCCAGATCATCCTGAACGCGTTCCGGCTCAAGCCGCTGGAGCAGGTGCTGCCCGCCGCCGAGGCGGCCGGCGTGGGAATCCTCGCCCGGGTGCCGCTGGCCTCGGGCCTGCTGTCGGGCCGGTACGACGAACACACCGTCTTCGGCGCGGACGACCACCGCACCTACAACCGCCACGGCGAGTCCTTCGACCAGGGGGAGACCTTCTCCGGGGTGGACTTCGCGACGGGCGTCGAGGCGGCGGTGGAGTTCGCCGCACTCGCACCCGAGGGCGCGAGCGCGGCGCAGACGGCGCTGCGGTGGGTCACCCAGCAGCCGGGGGTGACGACGGTGATCCCCGGTGCCCGCAACGTGGCGCAGGCCCGGGCCAACGCGGCCGCCGCCGGACTGCCCCCGCTGCCGTCGGCCACCCTGGCCGCCGTGCGCGAGCTGTACGACCGGCGGATCCGGGCGCAGGTCCACGCCCGCTGGTGACGGCGGGCGGCCGGTAACGGCCCGTGGCCCTCACGACGAGCGTCCGGGCGGGGCCGCGCCGTGGGCCCGCCGGTGCGAGCGCCGACCGGCCTCGCGGCCCGCGGGCTTCCGGTGGCAGGCGTGCGGACCGTCCGGCCCGGGAGCGTGCCGAGCGTGCCGGGAGCCCGCACGGGTCGCGGCGGACGCGGGGGACGCGGGGGTGTCGCGGGCCGGCTTCGGCCGTCGGCGGTTCAGGTGGTGGCTGCCCCAGGCGAACGCGCCGATGAGCAGCGCGGCGAGGGCCAGGGCGGGCACGGCGACGGCGTACAGGGCGGGGCCGTCGGGTGTGGCCGGGAACGGTGGGCTGGTCATGGTCCTCTCCTCTCCTCGCGTTCCGGCGGCGGGCCCGGACCCGAGGGGGAGGTGACCGGCGGGCCGGGTCCGTCGCGTGACGCCCGCCTACCCCGCGCGCCGGGAGGCATGCCCGGTCCGGTGGCGGCCCCGGCTCCGGTGGCGGCCCTGGTGATGGGGCGGGTCAGGAGAGCAGGCGGGTGAGGGCGGCGTCGAGGTCCAGGTGCTCGGCCTCGGCGCCGGCCGGCACCAGGCGGAAGGAGTCGAGGAGGAACGCCGTCACGACGGCCGCCGGAACACTGATGACGGCCCGCGCGGCCGGAGAGCGCAGGGTGATCAGCACGCGGTCCTCCGGCCCGGGCGCGACGGTCACGTCCCCGAGGCCGGCCGGGCCGTGCCGGCCCCGGTCCAGCAACTCGCGCGCGAAGGTCCACTGCGCCGCGTCGTCGTCGCCGAGCGGCGGGAACGCCAGGCACACCGCGTACGGCGACGCCGTGTCGAACCGCAACTGCGCCTCCACGGCCACGTCGGGAAACGGGCCCTCGGGCAGGGTGACGGCGGTGGACCAGGAGGTGGCGACAGTCATGCGACGAACTCCCATTCTGGCGATGGCACCCGGTTTCCCCCGGCCGTGACGGCCGGTGGTGGCAGCGCTCGGTTACCCGCGCGCCCGGGGTGCATTCCTCGTCTCTCAACGCAACCGCGTCGCCCGGCGTGATCCCCCACCCGGGTGGTTTCCCGGTCGGGGGAACGGGGCAGCCGCCCACCGCTCCGGGCCCATACAGCGAAGCCCCGCCCCGGCGCACGGTCGCGGGGGCGGGGCGGGGCGGGGCGGGGCGGGGTTCGCGGGTCACCGGGTGATCACCGCGTGATCGTGCGGAGCCTCACGGCGCCACGGTGTCCGCCGCGGGCGGCTCCGGCTCCTCTTCCTCGTCCGGCTTCGCCTTCCGCCGCACGTCGGCCGGGGTGGGCGCACTGATGGATCGCTCCTCGGCGGAGCGCTCCCGGGCTCCGGTCCGGCCCTCGGCCTTCGCCCGGACGTCCGCCGGGGTCGGGGACGTGATCGTGCGTTCCTCGGCGGACCGTTCCTGCGTCGCCTCGTCCGGCTGCGTTCCGTGGTCGTCGCGTGTGGTCATGGGCTCGTTCCCCTTTCCGGGTCCTGGGCTTCGACGGATGGGATACCGGGCGGCTGCCCGGATGTCCGGGTCCGAACCGGATTCCGGACCGCGAGTACGGGGCCGGGTGGTCCGGTCCGGCTCGGCGCCGGTTCCGTCAGCCCTCGGTCGTCGGCCCTCCGACCGTAACCCCGGGCCGGATGCCGCGCTGCCGGACGCAGGGGGGCGATGCCACACGGTGCGGTCACGGTCCGAACCGGTGGCGAGGACCTCTCGCCGGCTGTCGATTCCTCGGTCGACGAGGGCACGAGTCGGCGGTGGGGGCAGGACTACTCGCCCCGGTCGCTCCGGTCGCCGCGGTCCGGGGCGCGGGTTCCGCGCCGGTGCCGGCGCAGGTACCAGACGGCGAGGGCGATGACGACGCCCGCGGCGATCGCGAGGGCGAGGACCCGGCCGACGGTGCTCTCGACCCGGGTGTAGGCGGCTCCGGCGAAGTAGCCGAGCAGGGTGAACCCGACGCCCCAGAGGACGCCGCCGAGGGCGTTGTACAGGAGGAAGCGGCGGTAGGGCATGCGGGACATGCCGGCCAGCGTGGGCACCATGGCGCGGAAGAAGGCGACGAAGCGGCCGAAGAAGACGGCGGCCGGCCCGCGGTGGCGGATCAGCTCCTGGGCCCGGTCGACCCGGGTCGCATGGCGCCGCATCGGGCGGGTGTCGAGGATCCTCGGGCCGATGTGGCGGCCGATCTCGTAGCCGGCGGTGTCGCCGAGGACGGCCGCGCAGACCACGAACAGGACGAGCCAGCCGAGCGAGAGCCGGCCCTGGTGGGCGAGGAACCCGCCGAGGACGGCCGCGGTCTCGCCGGGGACGACGAAGCTGAAGAAGAGGGCGTCCTCGACGAGCACGAGGCCCGCGACCACCGCGTACCCGACCGGACCGGACAGTCCGCTCAGCCAGGCGGTGATCGAGTGCATCAG
Organism: Kitasatospora sp. NPDC048715; assembly: GCF_043198905.1. Lineage (NCBI taxonomy): Bacteria > Bacillati > Actinomycetota > Actinomycetes > Kitasatosporales > Streptomycetaceae > Kitasatospora > Kitasatospora sp. NPDC048715. The sequence goes on from NZ_JBICVH010000002.1 coordinate 180,076, forward strand.
CCACCCCGTTCCGGACCGGCGCCCCTCTCCGCCTCAATGTAACGCTCGGCGCCCCCGGCGACCCGGCGGTCCGGAAGGCGACGGACCCCGGCCCCAGGCCCTCGGGTCAGGTCAGGACCAGCGAGCGCAGCAGGTCGAGCTCGTCGAAGCCGAACCCGGCGAGGACGGCGGCGAGTTCGCAGGCGCCGGGGGCGAGCAGATCGACGATGGCCAGGACGTCCCGGCCGCCGGCGCGGTCGAGTTCCTCCAGCGCGCGGGGCAGGTTGCGGCGCCACAGCACGGCCGGCGCGGGCGGGCCGACGGTGCCGCGGTCGCGGTGGAGGGTGCCCTCCGGGGACACCCACAGGGGCGGGGCGTCGGCCGTGCGCGGGCCGAGTGCGGTGCGGTCGATGGTGGACGTGGCGGGGCGGTGCAGCAGGAGGCGGTGGTCCATCGGGCGGAACCCGTGGGCGAGGAACGCCCGGGTGGTGACCGGTCGGCGGTGGAGCGGCAGGCCGGGCAGGTGGGGCGGCCAGGGCGAAGGGTCGGTGAAGGCGGTGACGGCGGTCAGGCCGCCGCTCCGCGCCAGGACGGTCCGGACGAGGACCTCGGCCGCGTCCGCGGCCTCGCGGCAGTGCAGCCAGGCCACCCCGCCGGTGAGTCGGCCGGCCGTCGTCCGGCGGTGCACGGCCATCGCGCCCTGGAGCCGGCCGTCCCTGTCGTGGAGGACGAGGACCGTCCGGTCGGGCCGGCGGTCCCAGGCGACGGGTGCCGCCGCCGGGAAGGGCACGGCGGGCCGGTCGGCCGCGATCAGCCGGACCACCTGGGCCTGGTCCTCGTGGGTCGCGGGCCGGACCCGCAGCGCCCGTCCCGCCCTGTCGGACACCCTCGTCGGGCCCCTGTCCACGTCCACGTCCATGTACCCGTCCATGTCCTCGTCCCGGCCGACCGCCGGCACGGTGGGTTCGGTGCCGACCGGGCCCCGGATGGGCCAGGGCACTCGGAGTCACCCGAACGGGTGACATTCGGCGGCAGAGGGACATCCGGCGGTCGAGGGACATTCGGCGGCCGGGGGACGGTCGCGCGGATCACCCGGTGACGGTCCGCTCCAGGAGGTCGAGGGCGCTCGCCAGGCTCTGCGGGCCCGCGGTGCCGCCCGGGGCGCCGGAGCGGCCCCAGCCGGGGCCGGTGGCCAGCACCAGGGCCCGGCCGCGGGAGCCGCGTGCGCCCCACGTGGAGTCGGCCACCCGCCGGACCAGCTCGTGGTCGGCGGTGGGCGGGAGCTGCGACCAGAGCATCACGGCGCCGGGGCCGATCCGGTGCACCGCGTCCAGCAGCGCCCTGGGCGGGACGGCCGCACCCAGCATCCGGAACGGCAGCGCACGCTCGCCCAGGCCCGCCGCGGCCGCCTCCAGCGCCAGGCTGTGCTGCTCGTCGGGCATCGCGGCCAGCAGGACGGGCGGCGCGGGCCGCGGCCTGGCGGGCCGTACGGCGGCAGCACGCAGGACGGTGGACACATGCCAGGAGAGCAGGTGCTCGACCTCGACGTACTGCTCGCCGGAGGAGGCCCACTTGCGTCCGGTAGCGCGCAGCGCGGGCATCATCACCTCGGTCCAGGCGTCGACGACCCCGAGCGAATCCACCACCTCCCGCAGGATCCGGGCGACCTCCGGGGAGTCCAGACGGACGGCGGCCCGGGCCAGGCCCCGGCACTCGGCGCGGACCGCTCCCATCCGCAGCGCACGGCCGCCGGCCGGGCCGCGACCGGCCTCCGGCCCGGGCCGCGCGGCCTGCCCGGGCACCGGTGCGACGGCGGACGGAGCCCCGGCCTCGGAAGCGGCCGCGGCCGCGTGGTGGGAGGCCAGCGCCGCCCGGGCCGCTTCGGCCGGGCGCACACCGCGGGCCGCCAGGCGGCACATCGCTTCGAGCAGCGCGATGTCCTCGGGGCTCCAGCGGCGGTGGTGGCCGGGGTCGCGCAGCGAGGGGCCGATGCCGTAGCGGCGCTCCCAGGAGCGGATCGTGGTGGGGGACACCCCGAGGAGCCGGGCCACGCCGCCGGTCGGCAGGCCCGCCTGGTCGGTACCCATCGTTCTCCTCTCGCGGATGTTCCGGATGTTCCGGGCGTCCCGGATGCCCTGGGCGTCCCGGGCGTCCTGCGCCACTGCCATGATCCCCTGTCGGGCCCGGGCGTCAGGAGCCGTCGAAGGCCGTCCGCAGCCGCAGCAGCCCGTCCCGCATGCGGGTCTTCACCGTGCCCAGCGGCACCCCCAGGACCCGGGCGATCTCGCGCTGCGAGTACCCGCCGTAGTACGCCAGGACCAGCGACTCCCGCTGGACGCCGCTCAGCCGGGCGAGCGCGGACCGCACCCGGTGCGCGTCGAAGACCCGCTCGACCTGCTCGGCGACCGGTTCGGCGCCAGGCTCGCGGACCGGCTGCTCGCGCAGGGCCGCCCGCAGTTCGCGGTCGGCGGCGGCCTGCGCCGCCCGGACCCGGTCGACGGCGCGGCGGTGGGCGATGGTGAGCACCCAGGCCAGCACCGTGCCGCGGGCCGGCCGGTAGCCGGCGGCGGCGCGCCAGACCTCCAGCAGCACCTCCTGCGCGACCTCCTCGGCCTGCGAGGGGCTGCGCAGCGTCCGCAGCGCCGTCCCGTACACCGGTGCGGCCACGGCCCGGTACAGCCGTGCGTACGCCGCCTGGTCGCCCCGGGCCACCGCGGCGACCAGGCGCTCCAGCTCCGCGGCCGGAGCCGGGACGACGGGGACGGCCGGGACGACAGGGACGGCGGGGACGGCTGGGGAGAGGGGCGGGGACGGGCAGGCGTGCGTGGTCACCCCGGCACTGTGCAGCGTTTCGATTTCCCGGCACCACCCGCAGCCTTTGTGCAGCGTTTCCCCGCCACTCGCTGCCACCGCCCGCCGCCGACGTCCCGACGCCGCCCCGACCGCCGGTAATTCGGTTGACCGGGCCGCGCGGTCGCGCTGCACTTCGGGGGGCGCCGCACGCGGTGGCGCCGGCAGTACGGGGAGGCAGCAGCACCGCATGGAGATCCGTTCCACGACCGACCAGGACCTCGACGTCTTCGTCGACACGCTTCACGCCGCGTTCGGGCGGTTCCCGGAAACCCCGAACGCGGACGGCGGCGGGGTCTGGTGGGCGGCGACCGAGATGGACCGCAACCTGCTCGCCGTGACGGCGGACGGGCGGCCGGTCGGCACCGCCGGGGCGTGCTCCTTCGAGCTGACCCTGCCCGGGGAGGTGGTCGTCCCGACCGCCGGGGTGACGTCCGTCGGAGTCCTGCCCACCCACCGGCGCCGGGGCGTGCTCACCGCGCTGATGCGCCGTCAGCTCGACGACGTGCGGGCGCGAGGGGAGTTCCTCTCCGTCCTGCTGGCCTCCGAGGCCGGGATCTACGGCAGGTTCGGCTACGGTCCGGCGACGTACACCCAGCGGCTGACGGTGCCGAGCGGGCAGGCCGCCTTCGCTGCACCCCGGGCGCGGCGGGCGGCCGAGGCCCCGGCGGCCGGCTCGGTCGAACTGCTGCGGCGGGCCGACTGCGGGCAGATCGTGGAGGAGGTCTACGACCGTTACCGCCGCCGTCAGCCCGGTGCGCTGTCCCGGCCGCGCCGCTGGTGGGAGCTGGGCGCGGGGCAGGTCCCGATCGCCCCGACGCCGCGCTACGTCGCCGTCCACCGGGACGCCGACGGCACCCCGGACGGGTACGCCAGCTACTCGCTCGGCGACGACACCCTGACGGTGGACGAGACCATCGCCGTCGACGACGCCGCCCACACCGACCTGGCCCGGTTCGTGCTCGGCCACGACCTGGTCTCCCAGGTCGTGTTCCGGCACTGCCCGCCGGAGCACCCGCTGCGCTGGCAGCTCGCGGACTTCCGCGCCGTCCAGCCGGGCGGCGAGACCGACTGGCTCTGGGTGCGGCTGCTGGACGTCCCGCGCGCGCTGACCGCGCGCGGCTGGTTCACCGACGGAGAGCTGGTCCTGGACGTCGACGACCCGTTCCTCGGCGAGCACCACCGGTACCTGCTGACCGTCCGGAACGGGAAGGCCGAGTGCGTCCCGACGGACCGGGAGCCCGATCTGTCCCTGGACGTCCGCGACCTGGGCGCGGTCTACCTCGGTGGCACCGCCCCGAGCGCCCTCGTCCGGGCCGGGCACATCCGGGCCCACCGCCCCGGCGCGGCCGTCCTCGCCGACGCCCTGTTCCGCGCCGAGCGCGCGCCGCACTGCCTGCACTGGTTCTGATCCGGCAGCCGCCACCCGCGATCAACACCGAACGCCGGTCCCCGCCCTGGTTGGGCGGGGACCGGCGTTCGGCTTTTCCCGGGCCGGGGCACCCCGAACCGCCCGTAGGGGAGGCCCGGTTGCCCTCAGGGGCCAGGCCGGTTGCCCTCAAGGGACAGATCAGAGCCGGTTACCGGCGGGTCGGTTTGGTTCGGACGGGTGCACGATGCAACAGTGTCCGTCGGGTATTGACATGGTCACGGGATGTGAGGGGAGATGCGGGGGGAGCGGGAACTCGGAGACGAACGGACCGGAAACGTTCAGTTTCCTTGCCGGATGTCGCTCAGGGTCCCGCTGACGTTGAGGAGTTCGTGGCACGTGGGTGCCTGCTTGCCCGAGGCCGGGGTGCCCGGCACCTCGCAGGTCACGCTCGCGGTCACGGCCTGGTCCTCGGGGACCTGGAGGGGAGTCACCCAGTGGTAGTCCTGGTTGCGGAAGGTCTCCAAGGCGATCGTGGTGATGGTCTTGTTGCCGGCCGTGATGGTCACCAGTCCCTGGTCGCCCTGGAAGTTGGCGACCACGAGGTCGGTGATGTCGAAGACCTTGCCGTGCGGCACCTGGTAACTGCCGGTCGTGGCCGCGCCGTTCTCGGTCACGACGTCGATCGTGGCGGAGCTCTGCTGGCCGGTCCCCGGCACCGCCAGGCCGCCCGGACCCGGACCGCCCTGGCTGCCGGGGCCGGTGGTCGGCTTTCCGGCGCCCGGCTTGGTCTGGCCGCCCGGGGTGCTCCCGTTGGCGGGGCTGCCCGGGGTGTCACCGGCCGGGACGCCGGCGGGCGGGGCCGGAGTGGCGTTCTGCTGGGCGACGGCCTTCTCGGCCGCCTGCTTCGCGGAGCTGCGCACCGCCGGGCGGACCAGGGCGAACCAGGCCAGCAGCAGCGCGATCAGCGCCGCCAGGAGCGCGAGCAGCCACTTCGGGAAGATCGGCAACTGGAGGAACTCGCCGTCCAGGACCGGCTTCTGGACGGGCGCCGGCGCGGTCTCCGGTGCGGCTTCCGGCGCCTTGGCCCCGTCCTTGCCGTCCTTCGCGTCCTTCCCTCCCTTGTCGTCCTTGCCGTCCGCCCGCTCCTCCGGGCCCACCGTCACCTCGAACGGCCAGGTCGCCTGCTTGCCGAACCAGATCAGCTTGCGGGTGCGCGCCTGCACCCGCACCTCCCCGGACTCGCCGGGCTCCAGCCGCAGCTTCTCCGGCGTGACCCGGAACCGCAGGTCCTCACCGGCCTGTCCCGGAGTGAACGTCACACCGGTGGGAGCGTTGCCGAGGTTGCGCACCGAGGCCCGGTAGCGCCCGCGCAGCCAGCCGCGGCGACGGCGCGGGGCCAGCGCGGCCTGCAGCTCCTGGAACGGCGTCACGGTGACCGTGGCCTCCGGCACCGTCACCAGGTCGGGGCGCTCGACCGGCAGCACCCGGATGCCGAGCGGGAACTCGCCGGCCCGGGTGGCGGGGGAGCGCGGCGGAGCCAGCCGGACCGTCACCGTCTCGGAGGTCCCCGGGTACAGCGACACCCGGGCCGGCTCCACCTTCGTCCAGCCGGCGCAGTCGCCGACCACCTCGAACGTGTAAGCCTCAACGATGTCAAGATCGTTGCGTACCGTCAGGGTCGTGGTGGCCACGCCACCGGGGGCCACCGTCAATGCTGGCAGGCCGAGTTCGGCGGATGTGGTCATAGCGTGACGGTAGGGCCGTACCGCTCCGGAGAAGAGGGCCGTACGGGCAAGCTGGGGGCCACACCCCTTGCCCGTACGGACCGACCGGAGACCCCGCCCGGTCCCGTCGCGGGCCCGGCCCGGCTCCGCGTGACCCGCACCCAAGCCCCCGGCCGTCACCGCCTCGCGGTGCCCGGCCGTCACCCTCGCAGGCACTTGCAGAATGGAGCAGTTCGATGACGTCGACCGATACAACCCGTGAGGAAGTCGTCACAGCCCGCCGGACCACGGTGGCATCGAAGCCCGCCGGCGCCACCGTCCCGCGCGTACCCGCCCAACTGCGCGGCAGGCCGAGCCAGGTGCGGGTGGCGGTCTACGCGGAGGACCTCATCCTGCAGACCGGCGTGGTCCAACAGCTGCGCCAGCGGCCCGAGGTGGAGCTGCTGAGCGAGAGCGAGGCCGGGCAGGCCGAGGTCTCCCTGCTGGTGGTGGACTCGTTGACGGAGACGGTGACCGAGCACCTGCGGCGGCTGCGGCTCGCCACCACCGGCCGGATAGGCCTGGTGGTGGGGCACTTCGAGGCCGGCGGGCTGCAGACCATCGTGGAGAACGGGGTCGCCGCCGTGCTGCGCCGCTCCGAGGCCGACCAGGACCGGCTGGTGCACCTGATCACGGCCCTCGCCAACGGCGAAGGCGTGATGCCCGGCGACCTGCTGGGAGAGCTGCTCGACCGGATCGGGATCCTCCAGCGCACCATGCTGGACGGGCGGGGCCTGACCCTCTCGACCTTAACCGCGCGGGAGGCGGAGATGCTGAAGCTGGTGGCGGAGGGCTTCGACACCAGCGAGATCGCCGCCAAGACCTCGTACTCCGAGCGGACGGTGAAGAACGTGCTGCACGAGATCATCACCCGCCTGGGCCTGCGCAACCGGGCCCACGCCGTCGGGTACGCGATGCGGCGCGGCCTGATCTGAGGGGAGGCGGTGATTCGCCCGGCCGGGCGCCCGGCCGGGCGAATCACCGCGTGGAGCGGGGCCCTACTGAGGGGACATGACCTCGTAGAGGTTCCCGGCGTCATCCGTGAAGTACAGGCCGCGAGGGCACAACGGGTGGTCGATCCGACCATTGCCGGGCTCGCGGGGGTCGTTGCCGTAGGGCACGCCGGCCTCGCGGAGCCGGGCGAGGATCCCGTCGAAGGAGGACGGGTCCACGTCGAAGGCCAGGTGATGGCCGGCCGGGTTCTCGACGGTCATGAAGTCCAGGGTGAGGGAGTCGTTGACCCGCACCGGCGCGAAGTGCCGGTCGGCGCCCTGGTAGTCGAGGCCCATGACGGAGGCGAAGAATCGTGCTGACGCCTCGTTGTCGACGGCCGGAACGATGGTGTGGTTCAGGGATATGGGCATGTGAGCTTGTCTCTCTCTTCGGTGATCAGAGCAGCCCGAAGTCGAACTTCCCGGTGGCGAGGCCGGCGAGGAAGGCGGTGTGGGCCGCGCGGTCGAAGGCCAGGGCGGGGCCGGAAGGGTCCTTGCTGTCTCGGACTACTACGGCCCCGGGGAGGAGTGCGTATTCGACACAGTTCTCGTTGCCGCCGCTGTAACTCGACTTCCGGAAGGCGAAGCCGGTCGCCTCGGCGTCGGGATAGTGGGTCACTTGATCAGTTCTCTCTGTGCGGTGATGAACTCGAGCGAGGAGTCGACGGACAGGGCTTCTGCCGTGATCTCCTGGAACTTCGCCCGGTACAGCTCGACGTCGGTCGGGTCCTCGATCCAGAATCCGGCGAGCATGCCTTCGACGAAGACGACGTCGAGGTCCTTCCGCTGAGGGAATCCGAGCAATGCGAACGAGCCGCTCATGCCCGGGTGGATCGCCGCACCTGCCGGCATCACCTGAATGTTCACGTTCGCCAACCGGCTCAACGTCAGCAGCTTGTCGAGTTGCGGGCCCATGATGTCGGGGCGATTCGCGATGGTTCGGAGTGCGGTTTCATGGATGACAGCCCAGACCTCGACGGGATTCGGGCGGGTCAGGATGGACTGGCGTGCCATGCGGACCTGCACCAGGTCGTCGACTGTGCCGGTCTTCGTGGTCCGGAGTCGGCCGATGACCAGTCGAGCGTATTCGGCCGTTTGGAAGAGCCCCGGAATGAAGGCGGGTTCGTAGGTCTTGAAGGTCGAAGCCTCGGTTTCGAGCATGATCAGATCCGTGGCGGACACGTTGATCACGTCGCGGTAGCTCAGCCACCAGCCGCGCTTGCTGCCGTCCTTCGTGATGGCGATCAAGCCGGCACGGAAGTCTTCGTCGTCGCAACCGTAGTGGTCGAGGAGCTTGTTGACATCCTCGATCTTGGCCGCCGTGCGGGCGTTCTCGATCCGGTTCAGTTTGGCCAGGCTCATGCCGGTGGCATCGGCCGCCGCGTCCGCGGAGATCATCGCTTGCTCACGGAGCCTTCGCAGCTCCTCGCCCAGCCGACGACGGCGAACGGTTGATACCGCCATGCGATGCCCCTCCTGATCTCTCGGTGGACCAGTCTGCCCTTGCTGATTGCACAGGCGCTACCGACAACTGGCAGAGAGTGGCACCGAATTCGGGTTCGATATGAGATTTTGCAGATTAGTTGAGCCAGCTTGCATGTGTGATGGCCCTCGCGTCATGCTGAGTGTAGCTGGCCGCATGCTCTGCGTGACCACGGCTGTGATGCGGCTGCGTTTTTCCGTCATTCCATCGCTTCGATCGCGCGTTTGATCGATTGATGGTCATATCTGAAGCCCCGCGGAGGTTTCATCGTGTTCCCCCACGAAATCCCCCCTGACTGGTCGGCCGCGCGCGAGGAGTTGCGCGAGGCCACGGCGCGCGCCGGGTGGAAGCCCGACCTGGTCGCCGATGCCGAACTCGCGCTCCTCGAACTGTTCGTCAATGCCTGGCGCCACGGCGGCAGTGCGGCGCCGCTCGTCGTCATCGCGGTGCTCGACCACGTCCTCCGGGTCTCCGTCAGCGACGGGAGCCCCATCGTCCCGATCCAGCACGACGGCTCCGACCTGCTCGGGGTCTCCGGCCGGGGCCTGCGCCTCGTCCGCTCCCTCACCGACCGCTTCGGTATGGAGCCCCGGAAGTCCGGGAAGTCCTGCTGGTTCGAGCTGGACGCCGCCGCGTGACCGCCGACCACCGCCGCCCGACCGGGCCGGCCGACGCGATCATGCGGACCTACACCGAGCCCGAGGTCGCCTCGTTGCTCGACGAACTCCACTCCCGCGGCCGCAAGTTCGGTCTGATCTGGCCCGCCCTGGCCACGGACCGGGTGGTCGACGGCCGCGTCCTGGTCCGCTCCGGCGCCGCTCCGGCCAGCACCGTCCTCAACCTCCTCGCGATCCTCCGCCACTACGACAAGGCCGAGGCCCCGTGCGACTCCTGATCGACCTCGTCCTTCCTCTCCTCCTGCTCCTCGCCATCGCCGTCGTGGGCCTCGGCGCGGTCGCGGTCCTGCGGATGCCCCACCGCCCGGACCTCATCGCGATCCCCGACCCCGACCCCGCGCCTGCCCCCGACCGGGACCGCAACGAGGACCGCCAACCCGTGGCCTGAAGCCCCACCCCGCCCACGCCGCCCGGCCGGACCCGCCGGGCGGCGGAGGCCTGCGCGGGAAGTCGACCCCGCCGACTTCCTGCGCAGCAGACTTCTCAATGCTCTTGCCAAGGCCGTCAGACGCACCTGGGCCTTCAGCCGGCGGGTGGCCGGGCCGGGTCGGAGGCCGAGATCGGCACCGGGTTCCCCGAGGACTGCGAGGCAGTCGTCGACGCCTACGCCCCGACGCAGATCAACGGGCACTTCTGTCTCTCGCATCCGGCCACCGAGCGCTGGAACCTCGGGAGGAAGATCCGCGAGACCTCCAGTTTTGGGCGGATCCGGAGGAGGAGATCCGCGTCGTGCTCGACCTGCCCGAGGTCCGGTTCGGGACGAAGGACGGCCGATGTCACCCGATGACCGCCCCGCGCCGATCTGCGGCCCGGACCGCGGCAGGTGAGCGACGCGAGCGCTTCGCCTGTTCGAGACCGCCGCCGCGTTCACCGATTTCCTGCTGCGCCGCTTCGAGCGGGTGGACCGCCCGCCGTTCATCGACCACTGCCGGGCCGGGGAAGGCCGCCCGGTACCACCGGAGCGCGGTGGGCAACCGGCCCGGATCGGAAGCGGGGTGGGAGGAGGCATTCCTGGGCTGGTCAGGCCGACCGGCGGACCGGTAACGTAGTGATCTTCGCCATGGGCAGGTCGGCGGAGTCCTGAAGGTGAACGCCGATGACCGACGTGTACGTCCGACGTGCGGAGCTGCGCCTCGACGCGGCCCTGGAGGGCCTCGCTCTCGTCCTCCGCGGGGCGACCGCGCGCCCGGAGGAGCACAACTGCGAGTGCCATTGGGGCAGTGCCGAAGAGCTCGCCCTCCTCAAGGTGCCGGGCGTGCGACTCGATCCCGACCTCCTCCGGCGGACCTGGCAGGCCCCCGACTGGAGCGACCACGGCTCGGTGCTCCGCCGTGTCCTGCCTCAGCTCGCGCGCGCCGTCGTCGACAGCCGGTCCGAGTCGTCCCGGTACCAGGACGAGATCGGTCTCTCGCTGGCCCGCGGGCGCTGGCAGGAGTGGCCCCGGGAGCAGGCCGCGGCAGTGCGGGAGTTCCTGCACGCGTTCTGGGCCCACAGCCTCGTCACTCCCGACCCCCTCGCGTACGCGCGCGGGACCCTCGTCCTGTGCGTCGAGGCGTCCGGCGAACTGAGCCCCTGGCTCGACGTCTGGGAGGCGCTGGAGCATCCGACGGCCGACCGGAACCTCGCGGAGGCCGTCGACGCGTGGGACTACGACCTGCTCGTCGACCAGCTCCCCTGGAGCACCTGGCACGACAAGGACGCCATGGTGGCCGTGCTCACCGCCTGGCTCACCCGGCACGCCCCCGCCCGGCTGAGGGCGCACAACGCACCGGAGGACCTGCTTCACCGTCTGAGACTGATCGGCCTCACCGGGCCCGACCGCTGGGACGATCCGCATTGGCCCCACTACAGCTACTGACCATGGGCCGGCTCTCCCGGGCGGAGCGCTCCCGGGCGGAGCTAGGGTCTCCGCATGCTCCTGTGGATCAACGGCCCGTTCGGCGCCGGCAAGACTCAGACCGCGCACGAGATCCGGTGGCGCCTTCCCGGCAGTGTCGTCTGCGACCCCGAGCACGTGGGTTTCGGCCTGCACCGGATGATGCCGCCGTCGATGCGCGGGGACTTCCAGGATCTTCCCGCCTGGCGGCAAGGTGTCGTCGACGTGCTGGACCGAGTCCTCACCGATCACGACGGTGTGGTGATCGCACCGATGACGGTCGTGGAGCCGGTGTACTTCCGGGAGACCGTCGGCCGGTTGCGGGAACGCGGCCATGACGTCCGCCACTTCACCTTGCTGGCCGAGCGCGCCACGGTGCTGAGACGGCTGCGCGAGCGCGGCTTCGGGCACGTGGTGCAGTTCGTCGCCGGGAAGGACGCCCCGCTGCGCCGGGAGAGTTTCGCCGTGTCGAAGCTGGACCTGTGCCTGGAGCGTTTGCGCGAGGAGGAGTTCGCCCAGCACGTGTGGACCGACCGGCTGACGGTCGCCCAGGTGGCCGACCGCATCGCCGCCGCTTCGGGGCTGACGCTCGCTCCGAACACCGAGGGCGTTCTCCGGGGGCGCGTCCGCCGGGCCTGGACAGGGGTCCGGCACATCCGGTTCGACTGAACTGTGGCGGCGGAGGGGCGCACGGGAAGTCGGCCCGGCCGACTTCTCACGCGAGGTGCGGGCGGGCTGCCCTTCGGGGACACCGGTTGTTTCCCCCGCCGAGGGTGCCCGGGCTCTCCCGCGGCGCGCCCTCGGCGGGGAGACTGCGGGCAGACCGCCCCTGCAACCTGTGAGGTCGAGCGTGATCGGCGCCACCGCCACCCCCCGCTCCGTCCGGCGGCCGGCCCGGGCCGCCGTCGCGGTGCTGCTCGCGCTCGCGGCGGCCCTGGCGACCCTGGCCGGCGCCGCCCCCGGGGGGAAGGTCACCGCCGCCCCGGTGGCCGCGGTCGACCCGGCGGCCGGGCGGATCGTCTTCGCCGGCACCAACCACCGCGGCCTCGGCAAGGTGACCGGCGCGGAGTCCAGCACCCCGCTGTTCGGGCCCGGACCGGTCCACTTCGACCAGGACCCGTCGGCCCGCGGCGACGAACTGGTCTTCACCAGCCTGCGGGACGGCCCGCTGCCCCAGGTGTACCTGCGCGACGTGTCCGGCGCGGTGCGCCGGCTCACCACCGGCATGGACACCGCGCATCCCGCGCTGGCCCCGGACGGCAAGGGCGTCGTCTTCGAGTCGCTGGAGCCCCGCGCCGGAGGCGGCAGTCCCCAGAAGGTCCTGTGGGCGGTCGGCCGGGACGGCAGCGGACTGCGCCGGATCACCGACGGCGCGGCCGACGAGACCCACCCGACGGTCTCGCCGGACGGCAAGTGGATCGCGTACTCCTGCGCCGGCGAACCGGATCACCGGCAGATCTACCTGCGGCCGTTCGAGGGCGGCGCCCCGGTCAAGGTCACCAACGTGACCAGCGGGGACGCGGTCGACCCGACCTGGAACCCGCTGAACGACGACGCCCACCGCAACGAGATCGTCTACACCTGGGACCAGGGCGCCCAGGGCCGGACCCTGATGCTCACCTCGCCCACCGGCGGCGACAAGGCCTTCTTCCCCGGCACCGGCTCCACCTGGAAGACCGGCTCCGCCGCCTGGATGGCCGACGGCACCGGTGTGCTCTTCCTCAGCGCCGACCTGCTCGACCCCAACAACCCCAGCCCGCAGCCCGACCCGTCCCAGCCGCCGGTGGTGAACCTCTACCGCGCGCTCACCTGCAACTGCGACGCGCCCCGACTGCTCTACCGCGCCAACCGGCTGATCGCCGCACCGGCCTGGCTGGGCACCCAGAACGAGGGCGGCCCCGTCGTCGAGCAGACCAGCGCCGCCGGCGCCAACGTCGCCGACGTCCAGGACGTCCGCCCCGACGGGGGCGACCCGCGCGACCTCGGCATCAGCGTGCTCCGGGAGGACCCGGCCGCCGGCAGCAACACCAGCACCGACCCCGGCGCCGACCCGCTGTTCCACCCCCGTCCCGGCTTCGACCCGTGGTTCGAGCGCCAGACCTACACGCCCGACGGCCGGCAGATCGTGGTGACCCGCTACGAGGACGGCCCCGCCGGACGGATCCAGCGGATCTGGCTCGCCGACGCCGACGGGGCGAACCCGCAGCCGATGAACCTCGCCGGGCGCGGCCCGAACGACCGGGACACCGACCCGTCGATCTCCCCGGACGGCAGGCTGGTCGTGTTCAGCCGCAGCGCCCCGGCCACCGGCGACCAGCCGGCCCGGCCCGGGCGGGTCCTGATCGCCGAGATGGCCACGGGGCGGATCGTCGGCACCGTCCAGCCGCCGGCCGGTCAGCGCGGCGCCTCCGACGGCCAGCCGTTCTGGTCCCCCGACGGCAAGCTGATCGCCTTCTCCCGGACGGCGGTGGTCAACGAGAACGCCGGCAACCTGCACGTCTGGACCGTCGCCGCCGACGACCTCACCCGGCAGACCGACCTCAGCCGGACGGCCTGCCCGGGCAACTGCAACGTCATCGACGACAGTCCCGCCTTCGCCCCCGACGGCCGCCGCATCGCCTTCAACCGCAAGGCCGGTGACGGCGGGAACAACCAGCAGGACGGGGTGGTGGTCACCACACCGACCGGCGAGGGCTGCACGGTGGTCGTGCCCACCGGGCTCGGCCAGGGCGCCTGCACCCGGCCGCTGCCCGACCGCCCCACCACCGGGCCCTTCCAGCCCCGCGACGTCGCCTGGACGGCGAACAGCGCCCAGCTGGTGCTGACCTCCCGCCGCGCCGCGCCGCCGAGCTCACCGGAGGGGCTCAAGGTCTACGACTTCGCGACCGCCCAGCTCACCGAGCTCGACTGGCGGCTGCCGGGGCGCCAGAAGGAGCCGGCCGTCCAGCAGTCCGTCGACCTGGCGGTCAGCGTGCCCGAGCGGACCCCGGCCGTCCCCGTCGACGGCAGCACCGAGGTGACCGTCACCGTCACCAACAAGGGCCCCGCGCCCTCGCCCGGCACCGCCCTCACCGTCTCGGTGCCGACCGGCGCCCGGCTCGACAGGCTGACCACCCCGACCGGATCGTGCGACGCCGCCGCGCTGCGCTGCGAACTCGGCACCCTGACCCCGCGCCAGGTGGTCCGGATCAAGGCCACCCTGACCGGCACCCGGCCCGGCGTCCCGGACTTCGGCTGGAGCGTCACCGGGACGGTCGTCGACCCGAACCCCGACGACGACTTCGCCCGGACCTTCCTGCCGGTGCTGGAGCCGCCGACCCCGTCACCGACCCCCACCCCGTCGCCGACCGCCTCGCCGAGCCCGACCCCGACACCCACGCCCAGCCCGACCGCCACGCCCAGCCCGACACCCACACCCACCTCCACCCCCGCACCGCCGCCGCCCCCGGCACCCGCCCCGCCGCCCCAGGCCGGCCCCGCGGTCGCGGTCGACGCCCAGCCGAACCCCGGCTACGTCGGCGGCCACGTGACCGTCAGCTACACGGTGCGCAACACCGGCCAGGCCCTCGCCACCGGCCTGCGCCTGACCCTCGGCCTGCCCGCCGGAGTGCCCACCGAGGCCCTGCCCCCCGGCTGCCGGAACGGCACCTGCACGGTGAGCGACCTGGCCCCGGGCCGCAGCGCGGTGGTCCGGGTGGTGCTCTCGCCCGTGGCGGCGCTGGACACCACCATCACCGCGGAACTGACCACCACCGGCACCGACGCCACCCCGGGACCGCACCGGGCGAGCACCCCGCTGCGCATCCTCCAGCCCCGCATCGTCGCGGTGCCGCCGATCGGCAAGCCCGGCTTCGTGACCTCGGTGCGCGGCGTGGACTTCCCGCCCGGCGCGCCGGTCCGGTTCACCTGGAAGCCCGGCCTCACCGCCGCGGCCGCGCCCACCCGCCCGAAGGGCGACGGGACCTTCGCCGGCCAGCTGCTCATCCTCCCCAAGGACGAGACCGGCCCGCGCACCATCACCGCCGAGGGCCCCGGATTCTCCCCGGTGACCTGCCCCTTCCTGGTGGTGGAGGGCAGCATCGGCCCGCCCGGGGAGGTGGAGCGGCGGTGATCCACGAGGTCGACGAGGCGCTGCGACAGCTGCTCGCCGAGACCGGTCTGCCCGAGCGCGGGATCGACGTGGTCTTCGACGCGCCCACCCGGGACTTCGCTGCCCGGCGCAACGCGCCCACGGTCAGCGTCTACCTGTACGGGCTGCGCGAGGACACCGGCCGCCGGCAGGCCGGCACCGTCGCGGAGTACGACGCGGACGGCCTGGTGACCGGCCACCGCCCCGCGCCCCGCTGGTTCGAGCTGGCCTACCTGGTCACCGCCTGGACCAACCGGCCGCAGGACGAACACCGGCTGCTGGCCGAGGTGCTGCAGTGCCTGACCGCCACCGACACGCTGCCCGCCCGGCTGCTCACCGGCACGCTCGCCGAGCTCGGACTGACCGTCGGGCTGGACATCGCGGGGCGCGACACCGGACTGCCGTCGGTGTCCGACGTCTGGTCCTCGCTCGGCGGGGAACTGCGGCCCTCGGTCGACCTCCGGGTGCTCGCCCCGCTGCCCGGCGGGCGCAGCCCGGCAGGGCCGCCGGTCACCGAGGGGCTGGTGCTGCACGCCGGAGACATCACCAATGCCGGTGGCACCACCACCGTCGGCGACACCGCCAACGCCGGCGACACCACCGCCCCGGCCGGCCCGCCGCCCGCCGACGGCCCGGGCCGCCGGCTGCGCTACCAGGGCGCCGGGGACCCCGGGCCGGACGGCTTCGCAGCGCCCCGGGAACGCGGGCTGCCGCCCGGCCGCCGGGCCCGGGGCAGGGCGCGATGAGCCTCGACCTCGACCGGGCCCCGGAGACCGCCTCGGCGGCCGACGGCGCAGTGCCCGGTCCGACCCACGACGGGCCGTCAGGACCGGACGACGGCGCACCGTTCGGTCCGGCCCCCGACCAGCTCTGGGAGCGGCTGCACCGGGTCGAACGGCGGGTCCGCGCCGCGGTGCGCGAGCGCCGGGCCGACGACCCGGACCCGGACGACCCGTACCGCGGCCAGTACCTCGGCCCGGAGGCGGTGGAGCGCATCCTGGCGGCCTCCGCCGCGGTGCACCGGAGCGCCCCGGACCCCGGCGACGGCCCGGCGCCGCCGCCCGGCTCCCGGCTCGGGCGGCTCAGCGCCGCCTTCGGGCTGCTCCCGGTCGACCTCGACCTGCTGCTGGTGGCGCTCGCCCCGGACCTCGACCCCCGCTTCGAGCAGCTCTACGGCTACCTCAACGACGACCTGACCCGCCGCCGGGCGACCATCGGCCTGGCCCTCGACCTGTGCGGACTGCCCGGGGCGGGCGCCGGCCGCTTCCGGTTCTCCGTCCGGGCCCCGCTGATCGCCGGCGGCCTGCTGGAGATCACCGAGCCGGACCGCCCGCTGCTCTCCCGCACCCTGCGCGTCCCGGACCGGGTGACGGCCCATCTGCTCGGCGACGACGAGCCGGACGGCACCCTCGCCGGGCTGGCCCGCCGGGCCGGGCCCGGGCGCCGCTCCCACCGGCCCCTCGAACAGCTGCGCGTCCTGGCCGCGGACGGCGGCCTGGTGCACCTGCTGGACCGGGGCGGGCACGCCGGCCCGCTCGCGGTGGCCGCCCTCGCGGCCGACGGCCCGCCGCCCCTGGTGGTCGACGCCGCCGCGCTCGCCGCCCGCCCGCCGGAGGCCACCGTACGGGTGCTCGCCCGTGAGGCGCGGCTGGGCGGGGGAGGCGTGGTGCTCGGACCGCTGGACCGGTTCGAACCCGAACGGCCCGAGCGGGCCGCGCTGCTGCGCGAGCTGTGCGCGGAACTCGCCGGTGTCCCGCTGGTGGTGCACGGCCCGCAGGTCTGGGACCCGGTCTGGGCGGCGCGGAGCCCGGTGGTGCTCACCGTCCCGCCGCCGGACGCGCGCGACCGGGCCGGGCAGTGGGCCCGCGCGCTGGGTGCGGAGCCGGGTGCTTCGGAGCCGCGTGGGGAGTCGGGCGAGGAACCGGGCCAGGAACCGGGCGAGGAGTTGCCGGAGGAGCTGGCCGAGGCGGTGGCCGCCTACCGGCTGGACCAGGAGCAGCTGGCCCGCGCCGCCTCGGTCGCGGCCCGGACGGCGGCCGCCGAGCGGCGCCCGGTCCGGGCCGAGGACCTGCGCACGGCGGTACGGGCGCAGAACGCCGCCGGACTGGCCCGGCTCGCCCGCCGGATCGAGCCCGCGGTCGGCTGGTCCGACCTCGTCCTGCCCGCCCCCACCGCGGGCCGGCTGCGCGAGCTCGTGCTGCGCGCCCGGCACCGCGACCAGGTGCTCGGGCAGTGGCGGATGCGCCCGGGCGGCGGCCGGGGCAACGGCGTGATCGCCCTGTTCGCCGGGGAGTCCGGCACCGGCAAGACGATGTCGGCCGAGGTGGTCGCCGCCGAACTCGGCATGGAGCTGTACGTGGTGGACCTCTCCACCGTGGTGGACAAGTACATCGGCGAGACCGAGAAGAACCTGGAACGGATCTTCACCGAGGCCGCGCAGGTGAACGGCGTCCTGCTGTTCGACGAGGCGGACGCGCTGTTCGGCAAGCGCTCGGAGGTCAAGGACTCCCGGGACCGCCACGCCAACGTGGAGACGGCCTACCTGCTCCAGCGGATGGAGTCCTTCGACGGGATCGCCGTGCTGACGTCCAATCTGCGGGCCAACCTCGACGAGGCGTTCACCCGGCGGCTGGACGTCATCGCCGAGTTCCCGCTGCCGGACGTGGCGCAGCGTCGCCTGCTCTGGGACCGCTGCCTGGGGCCGCTGGTGCCCCGTGACGACGATCTCGACCTGGACTTCTGCGCCCGGAACTTCGAGCTCACCGGCGGCTCCATCCGGGCCTGCGCGGTCTCCGCGGCGTATCTGGCCGCCGGGACGGGCGCTCCGCTGGGGATGGCGCAGCTGGTCTCCGCGGTGGTCGGCGAGTACCGCAAGCTCGGCCGGCTGGTGCTGGCGAGCGAGTTCGGGCCGTGGCTGGGCGCGCTCGGGGACACCGGGCACGGCTGACCGCCCCCGGGGGCGGCGGGGGCGGCGCGGACGGTCGGCGGGGGCAGCCCGGGACGTCCGGGGCGCCTGCGCGGACGTCCGGCGGTGTCCGCCGGGGGCAGCGGTTCCTGCCCCCGGTCCGGGACCCGCGGACATGTTTCCGGGTGACGTCCGGGCAGCAGACTCGGGGGCGAATGACCGGCGCAAATGCTTGACCAGCCGAAGGAGCGCGTATGCCGTCGTACCTCACCCCGGGCGTGTACGTGGAGGAGGTCCAGTCCGGTGCCCGGCCGATCGAGGGCGTCGGCACGGCCGTCGCCGCGTTCGTCGGCTTCGCCGAGACCGGGCCCTTCCACGAGCCCACACTGGTGACCAACTGGGACCAGTACGTCCAGCGGTTCGGCGGCTTCACCGAGGGCACCTACCTGGCGCACTCGGTGTACGGCTTCTTCGCCAACGGCGGCGGCTCCGCCTACGTGGTGCGGGTCGGCGACCCGGCCCGGCAGGCGCCCGGCGCCGCCCCCGCCGTCACCGCGGCCCCGCCCGTCGAGATCGCCGGGTTCCTCTTCTCCGCCCGGCCGGGCGCGGGCGCCGAGGTGTCCGTCGAGGTCGCCGACCCGGAGGGGGAGAACGTCCCCGAGGACCGCTTCCGGCTGCTGGTGCGCCGGGGCACGGAGGTCGCCGAGACCTACGACGTCTCGACCCGCAAGAGCACCAAGGGCTACGTCGTCACCCAGCTGCGCGAGTCGAAGCTGGTCGCCGTCGCCGAACAGCCCGGCACCGCGCCGAGCCGCCCCGAGCGCCGCACCCACGCCCTGGCCGCCGCGCCCGCGCCGGCCGCGGCCCCGGTGGGCCGGCTCGACCCCGCCGAGTACGTCGGCGACGCCGCCGCCCGGACCGGCTTCGGCGGCCTGGAGGCGATCGACGAGATCACCATGGTCGCGGTGCCCGACCTGATGAGCGCCTACCAGCGCGGCGACCTCGACGACGAGGGCCTGCGCACCGTCCAGCTGGCGGTGATGTCGCACTGCGAGCAGATGGGCGACCGGATCGCCGTCCTGGACCCGCCGCCCGGCCTCAACGCCCAGCGGATGCGCACCTGGCGCAACGACGAGGCGGGCTTCGACTCCCGCTACGCCGCGCTCTACTACCCGTGGATCAAGGTGTTCGACCCGGCGAGCGGCCGCAACGTGCTGGTCCCGCCGAGCGGGCACGTCGCCGGGGTGTGGGCGCGCAGCGACGCCGAGCGCGGTGTGCACAAGGCGCCCGCCAACGAGGTCATCCGCGGCGCGGTGGACCTGGAGCTGCGCCTGAGCAAGGGCGAGCAGGACCTGCTGAACCCGATCGGCGTCAACTGCGTCCGGGCCTTCCCCGGGCGCGGCATCCGGATCTGGGGCGCGCGCACCCTCTCCTCCGACCCGGCGTGGCGCTACCTGAACGTGCGCCGGCTCTTCAACTACCTGGAGGAGTCGATCCTCCTGGGGACCCAGTGGGTGGTCTTCGAACCCAACGACGACCGGCTGTGGTCCAGCATCCGCCGGAACATCACCGCGTTCCTCACCGAGGAGTGGCGGCGCGGGGCCCTGTTCGGGCAGACCGCGGCCGAGGCCTTCTACGTCAAGTGCGACCGCGACAACAACCCGCCGGAGTCCATCGACCTCGGCCAGGTGATCTGCGAGATCGGCGTCTCCCCGGTGAAGCCCGCCGAGTTCGTGGTGTTCCGGCTGTCCCAGTTCTCCGACAGCACGAGCCTCGTCAACGAGTGACCGGCCCGGTCGGCACCACACCCCTCGGCGCCACTCCTCGGCACCCCTCGCATCGGAAGGTGACACAAACCCATGGCTGAAGGCGATCCGCTCTCCACACATATCTTCGGCGTCCAACTCGGCGGCTACAACGTCGAGTCCGTCAAGGAGATCAGCAACCTGACGGTCGAACAGGACGTCGTCGAGTACAAGCAGGTGACCCAAGAGGGCAAACTGATCGTCCGCAAGCAGCCCGGCGCCCGGCTCCCCGGCGAGGTGACCATCACCCGCGGCCTGGACAAGAGCGGCGCGTTCACGGACTGGATCAAGGAGACCCTCAACAACGGGGCGATCAACACCGCGCGGCAGAACCTCACCATCGAGGTCAAGGACACCACCGGTGCCACCCTGCGGCGCATCCAGCTGACCAACGCCTGGGCGAGCCGCTGGGAGGGCCCCACCCTCAGCGCCGGCGAGTCCAGCGCCGCCACCGAGACCGTGACCATCGTGTTCGAGGAGATCTCGGTCGAGTGAGGCGGAAGATCGGCCTGGAGGAGCTGCTGGAACGGGCTCCGGCCCCGCAGAACACCGCGCCGCCGCAGCAGGCCCCGGCGGCAGCGGCGGCGCAGCCCCGGGCGCGGGCGCCGCACACCGAGTTCGAGTTCGAGCTGCCGCTCGGCTACGTCGACGACGAGGGCACCGTGCACCGGCACGGTGCCATGCGCCTGGCCACCGCCCGCGACGAGCTCATGCCGCAGATCGACCTGCGGGTCAAGGAGAACCCGGCGTACCTCAGCGTGGTGCTGCTCAGCCACGTGATCACCAGGCTGGGCGACATCACCGACGTGCACGCCGGGGTCGTCGAGCGGATGTACGCCACCGACGTGGCCTTCCTCCAGGACCTCTACCAGCGGATCAACAGCGAAGGCCACACGCGCGCCGCGGTGACCTGCCCGCACTGCGACGGCGCCTTCGAGGTCGACCTCGCCGGTGGGCGCCTGGGGGAATCGTGACGTACGCGCCTGCTCGGCTGTACGAGGAGATCGCGTACATCGCCTTCCACTTCCACTGGCAGCGGGAGGACATCCTCGACCTGACCCACCGTGAACGCGGGCAGTGGGTCAGGGAGATCGCGCGGCTCAACACCCGCATCAGCGAAGGCGGGTGAGCCGGGTGGGGCTTCGGGACTGGATCGGCCGCCGCAGGGGCGGCGAGGGCGTTGCTAACGGTGCCGCCTCCGGTGCCGCCTCCGGCGACACGGAGGCGGCCCGGGGCACGGGCGAGGCCGCTCGGCGGCGCCCGGCGGCCGGGGACGGCGGCTGGCGCGCGGTCGCGCCGCTGGTCCCGACCCTGGCCGGGGCGGCCCACGGCGTCAGCGACGGCCTGAGGTTCCGCTCCCGGCTCACCGCCTGGCAGGACCCCTCGCTCTGCGGTCCGCTCGGCCACGCGGTCCTGCCGACCGCCCCGGTCGGCATCCTGCGGGCGGTGGCGAGGCCGGGCGCCCCGGCCCCCGTCCGCACGGGCGGGGACGAGCTGGTCGTGCCGGTCATGCCGGTCGTCCCGAGCGAGGCCGGTGCCGAAGAGGCGCCGGAGAACGGGCAGTCCGGCGCGGCGCGGTCGGCGCGTCCGGTCCAGCGGTCCGTCCGGCTGCGACGGCTTCCGGTGCGGTCCGGGCCGCGCCCGGCCCGCGCGGGCGGGGCCGACCCGCGCGCGGCGGCCGAGCGCGCCGACGGCGGTGCGCCGAGGCCCGCAGCGGCGACACCCGGCACGGCGGCGCCCGGTGCATCCGTACCCGGAGGGTCGAAGTCCGCTGCGGTGAGGGGAAGTTCACCGAAGCCCGAAGGGCCGCAGGCCGCCAGTGGCCCGCTCGGTGCGGCGACGCCCGAAGCGGCCGCCGCCTCCCCGCGCCCGAACGACTCGGCGGTCCGGGCCGACCGGCCGGTGCGGCCGCGTCCCGTCGGGGCCCCGCTGGTCGTGGCGCGGCGGCCCGGCCTGCTGACCGCGCGCCCCGTGGCGGCCGTCCCGGGGCAGGTCAGGGCGCCGGCCGCCGTCACCGAACCGGCGAGCCGGGGTGCGGGCGCGCCGCGGCCCGCGGCGACGACGGAAGAGACGGCCGAGGGCACGCGCCGCCCGTCCGCGAGCGGCGGAGCCGCCGAACGACCGGGGCCCGGCCCGGCCGACAACCCCGCGCCCACGCGGAGCGGGCCGGCCGACAACCCTGCGCCCACGCGGAGCGGGCCGACCGGCGGCACCCCCGTCCAGCGCGCCGCCGCGCCCGCCGCCGCACCCGCCCGCCCGGTTCTCGGCGCGCCGCTGACCGCGCTGCCCGCGAACGCCACACCTCTGGCCGTCGACAGCCCCCGAGCCTCCGGTGCCGCCCCGGCCGGGCCGGCCGGGCCGGCCATGCCCATCGTTCCCGCCGACGCGGGGTCCACCCACGCTGGGACGGGCGGCTCGGCTGATGGCCGGCCGGCCGGAGGCGGGGGCGGAGGCGGGGGCCGGGACGTCGCCGGCGCCGCCCGACGTACCGCCACGGCCGGCGAGCCCGCCCGCCCGGCATCCGCTCGCCCGGCACCCTCCGGCCCCGAGCACGGGTCCGCCGGGGGCGCGCCCGTTCAGCGCGCACTGCCCGGGGCCGGTACGCCCGCACCGTCCTCGTCCTCGACCTCCGATCGCGCCCTGCCGGGCCGGCCCGATCCGGCCCCTGCCCGTCGCAGCGGGTCCGCCGGGGGCGCGCCCGTTCAGCGCGCACTGCCCGGGGCCGGTGCGCCCACACCGTCCTCGACGCCGTCCCCCGACCGTGCCGCACCGCTCCCGCCCGACCCGACCTCCGCCCGTACGCGCGGGGGCCTGGGCGCGCCGCTCGACGCGCTGCCGCCGACGGCGGCCGTGGCCGGGGGCACCGCTCCGCTGCTCGGCGGGCGCCGACCGGTCCGGCGGATCGCGGCCCCGGCGACGGGTGACGCGGCCTCTGCCGCCGCCCCCGCCCCCGCCGCAGCCTCTGCCCCTGCCTCGCCGGTGGCCGGTGAGGGGCTGCCCGTGCAGCGCGCCACCCGGAGCCCCGGCGACGGCCCGGCCGAGGCGACGTCCGCCGTCCGGAGCGGTGATGACGGGCGATCGGCCGGTCCGGCCGTCCCGCCCGGCCGGAGCATCCCTGCCACCCCGACCGTCCCGACCATCCCCGCCGGCCCGAGTACTCCGACCGCCGGTGGCCGCAGCGCGCACGCCGGTGCGGATCGCGGTCTTCGTGGACCGGCGGCCGGACGCCCGGCGCCCTCCGACGCCCAGCAGGGGACGACGGGTGCCTCCGCCGCGTCGCCGTCCGGCGGCGGCCCGGAGCGGCGGCCGGGAGCCGCCGCGCAGCCGACCGGTCCCGGGACGCGCCCGGCGGGCGCCCCGCTCGGCGGCGGCAACGGTCCGGTGGTGCCCGTGACGGTTCCGGCGCGCCGGTCCTCCGGCGGCCTGGGCGTGCAGCGAGCCGTTCGACTCATCGGTCAGCGGCGCGGGCTGCTCGGCGACCGCCGGATGACGGTCGCCCTCGCCACTCCGCCGGCACCCTTCGCGCCCGTTGCCGCCGCTGCCTCCGGCGGAGGCGCCGGGTCGGCGCCGACGCCACCCGTGGTCCGGGCCGCCTGGCCCAACGCGCTCGTGTCCCGTCCGGACGGCGAGGCGCCGGCCGCGCCGGTTGCACCGGCCGCTGCCGCTCCGCGCCGTTCGGGTGCGCAGGCGCGGCGCTCGCCGGGCACCGGCTCCGGAGGCGGCGGTGCCGCAGCCGGGGAGTCGGCCCCCCGCGCGGAGCGCCCCTCCACCCCGGGGGCGGCCGTGCCGCGCGGGGTCGTGGCCGCGGTGCAACGGGTGTTCTCCCGGCGCCCGTCGGCACGGCCGGTCCGACGGACGGCGGCCGGGCACCCGACCGTCGTCGATCACCCGTCAGCGGCCGGAGGCCCGGCGGCACCTGCCGCCGTCCCGGCCGCGCCCGCACCGGCGGGCCCACCGCGCGTCCTGCCCGGTCAGCCCCGTGCGGCAGTCCTGAACCCCGGTGTCCCGGCGGCGCCGCGGCCCGGCACCACGAGCGCGGGCCTCCCGGCCGTGCAGCGGTCCGCCACGCCGAGGTCCGGTGGGCACGCGAACCCCGGCGCCCCCGGTTCGCCGTCCGCCGCGGCGAGCGCCCCGCGCCCGCCGGTCGTCCGGCTCAGGCCGGTGGCGGCCCCGTCGGTCCAGCGCCTGTCGGCCACGCCCCGGCCTCCGCAGCCGTCCCGGATGCAGCCGCCCGCCGTCGCGGGCCCGGCGGGAACGAGCCGGGCACCGGGCCCGCAGCCCGCCACCGCACTCGCGCCCGCGTCCGTCCCCACGTCCGCGCCCGCGCTCGTCGTGGCCCGGGCCCTGCCCGCCGGGCACGCCACCGGCGCCCCGTCCGCCCCGTCGGCCCTGGCTGCCTCGCCCGCGCCGTCCGCACCGCCGTCGCCCGCCACGGCCCGGCTGTTGCAGCGGGTGGCCGAGCAGACCGGCCTGACGGGGGTGCCGATGACCGCCGTGCCCGCGCGCACACCCACCACGGTGCAGCTCGCCGGGCCGGCCCGAACCGCCACCCCCGGTACCCCGCCCGCCGCGAGCACCCCCGGCAAGGCCCCCGCCGGACCGGGCGCCGAGCGGCGCGCCGACCCCGCCGACCTCGACGAACTGGCCCGCCGCCTGGTCGAACCGGTCGGCCGGCTGCTGCGCACCGAGTTGCGCAGGGGCCGGGAGCGCAGCGGCAAACCGTACGACATGCGCCGCTGAGCCCGGCCCGGACCGGAGGCCGGACCGCGCGCCGGCCCGCGGAACGGCCGACGCGGGCCGGTGCCGCGGACCAGAGCGTGGACCAGGCGGACGGCCGGCAGCAGGCCGCAGCAGCGACGTGACCGGAAGCAAGGAGCAGAAGCGATGACCGACAACATCTTCGCGTCCAGCGTGTTCTTCAGCCTGACCATCGGCGGCAACGACCTGGGCGACTTCACCACCTGCTCGGGACTCGGCGCCCAGGTCGAGATCGAGCAGTACGCGGAGGGCGGCAACAACGGCTTCGCCTGGCAGCTGCCGGGCCGCATCACCTGGTCGAACATCACGCTGACCCGCGCGGTCACCGCCGACACCACGAAGATCGCCCGCTGGCTGTCCGAGATCGTCCGCAAGGTCGAGCCGAAGGACGGCGAGATCGTGGCGCTGCGGCCCGACCTGAGCCGGATCGTCGGCTGGCAGGTGCTCGGGATCGTCCCGGTGCGCTGGGAGGGGCCGTCCTTCGATCCCGCCAACTCCCAGGCGGCGATGGAGACCCTGGAGATCGCCCACGCGGGGCTGCGCCCCTCCTGACCCCACCGCACACCCGGCTCACCGGGCCGGCCCGGCCCACCCGATCCACGGAACCCACCCCACAGCCCGACCCACGGAAGGAGCACCAGGATGTCCCCGGCGGTCCCCGCCAGCGTCACCCGGGCCCAACTGACCATCATGGAGCCGCCGTCCACGGTCGGCGCCCAGCCCGGCGGCACGCTCGCGCAGCTCCGGCTCCAGTTCAACCCGGCGACCCTGGTGCTGAGCAAGACCACCGAGTGGCGGCGCACCCCGTCCCGGATGGCGGGCGAGTCCGCGCTGCCCGAGTTCGTCGGCAGCGGTCCGCGCTCGCTCTCCCTCGACGTGTTCCTGGACTCCACCGCGACCCACGACAACTCGGTGGAGCGGGCGGTGGAGCAGCTGATGACGGCGTGCGTGCCCACCCCGGCCAGCCTGGCGCGCAAGACGCCGGCCAGCCCGTGGATCCGGCTGGACTGGGGCACCCTGAAGACCACGTCCTTCAACGGGGTGCTGACCGGCCTCTCGGTCACCTACTCGCTCTTCGACGTCGACGGGAAGCCGCTGCGGGCGGTCTGCTCGCTGACCATCGACGAGGCGAGCGTCGACCCGGCCGGACAGAACCCGACCTCCGGCTCGCCGGAGGCCCGCAGCACCCACCGGGTGATCGCCGGCGACAGCCTGCCGATGCTCGCCTGGCGCGCCTACGGGGACGCCACCGCCTGGCGCGCCATCGCGGAGGCCAACGACATCGACGATCCGCTGGCGCTGGTCCCCGGCGCGGAGCTGATCGTGCCGGGCATCGAGGAACTCACCCAGAGCCACACCCAGAGCCACACCCGGAACCAGGAACCCACCCAGGGCGGACGGCCATGACCACTCCCGAGGCCCGCGGCGGCCGCTCCTTCGCCGCCGACCCCGTCGTCGAGGCGCCGGGCCCGCTGCCGCCGATCTGGGTGACCCAACTGGTCTCCTGCGACATCGAGGAGAGCGTCGGCCTGCCCGACACCGCGGTGCTGTCCTTCCGGGACGCCGACCACACCTTCCTCTCCGCCACCGGGATCACCATCGGCACCCCGCTGAAGGTGTCCGTGGTCACCGTGCAGGGCAACACCCGGGCGCGGCTGTTCACCGGCGAGGTGACCGCGCTGGAGCTGGAGGTGGACACCACCGGCTCGTACACCGTGGTGCGGGCCTCGGCGGTCACCCACCGGCTGATGCGCGGGCGCCGGGTGAAGGCCTTCCGGAACATGACCACCGCCGACATCGTCCGCCAGGTCGCCTCGGGCGCGGGCCTGACCTGCGGCAAGGTCGACTCCTTCCCCGTCGTCCACCAGCAGCTCTCGCAGGCGAACGTCCCGGACTGGGAGTTCCTCCAGTTCCTGGCCCAGGAGAGCGGCGCCCAGGTGCGGGTGGACGACGACGGGAGGCTGGAGTTCGTCCGGCCCGACCCCGCCTCCGGCGCACCGGCCCCCTCCACCCCCGCGCCGCAGAACCCGCTGGTGCTGGAGTACGGCCGCAACCTGCTGGAGCTGCGCGGCGTGCTGACCGGCGCCGGAGGAGCGGACACGGTCGAGGCGCGCGGCTGGAACGTCACCACCAAGAGCGCCCTGGTCGCCACCGAGCCGGCGGTGACCTCCCGCACCGTGCAGCCGGGGATGAGCCCCTCGGTGGTGGCCTCCGCCTTCCCCGGCCGGTCCCGGCTGACCGTCGCCGACACCCCGTACCGCACCCAGGCGGAGACCGCCTCGGCGGCCCGGTCGCTGGCCGCCTCGGTGGCGGCCGGCTTCGGCGAGCTGGAGGTGGTCGCCGAGGGCAACCCGCGGCTGCGGGCGGGCACCGCGGTCGCGCTGGGCAACGTCGGCGCCGCCTTCTCCGGCCGCTACACCGCCACCGGGGTGCGCCACCTGCTCGAACCGTTCCGCGGCTACCGCACCACCGTCGTGGTCAGCGCCGCGCCCGACCGCTCGCTGGCCGGGCTGACCAGTGGAGGCAACGCCCCGCCGCGCGGGCCCCGGATGCCCGGACTGGCCGTCGCCGTGGTCACCGACGTCCGGGAGCCGGGCGGCGGGCAGCGCGGCTGGGTGAAGCTCAAGTTCCCCTGGCTGGACGACACCTACGTCTCCGACTGGGTGCGCACCGTGCAGTGGGGCGGCGCCGGGGGCGGCGGCGTGGTCAGCCCCGAGGTCAACGACGAGGTGCTGGTCGGCTTCGAGCAGGGCGACCTGGACAGCCCGTACGTGCTGGGCGGGCTCTACAACGGCGTGGACCGGCCCTCCCCGCACGACGTTCCGCTGGTCGACGGGGCCTCCGGCAAGGTCAACCGCCGCTCGGTGGTGTCCCGTTCGGGCCACCGGATGGAGCTGCTGGACGTGCCGGGCGGCAAGTCCGGCGTCCACCTGGCCAGCGGTGACGGGAAGTTGGAGGTCAGCCTGGACCAGCAGCGCGGCGAGATCGTGCTGACCGTCCACGGCCTCGGCGGCGCGGCCGGCAGCACGGTACGGCTCTCCTCCTCCGGCATCACCCTGGACGCGGGCACCGGCGCGGTGAACGTGCGCGGCGGATCGGTCACCGTCCGGGGCACGACGTCGGTCACCGTGGACGGTGGCGCCGAGGCGGTGCTCAAGGGGGCCTTCGTCCGGATCAACTGAGCCGCCGATCGACCGGCGACAGACCGGCGATCGACTGACGGAACGTCAAGAACCGATGGCAGTATGGCGAGTGCCCGCGAACACCGGGCACCGCAGGAAACGGAGACCGCAGATGCCCCCCGCAGCCCGGACCGGCGACATGACCGACCACGGCGGCGCCCTCACCACCCCGCCGCCGGGCGCCCTCAAGGTGGCGACCGTGCTGATCGGCGGCCGCCCCGCCGCCGTCGTCGGCACCGTCCACGCCTGCGTCGTCCCCCCGCACCTGGCGCTGGGCCCCGGCAACCTGGTGCTGCCCTCCCCGGGCGCGGTGGCCAGGGGAGTGGTGCTGATCGGCGGCCTGCCCGCGGCCCGCATGGGCGACAGGACCACCTGCGGCGCCACCGTCACCACCGGCGCGTTCAACGTGCTGATCGGGGGCTGAGCATGAGTGGCAGCTTCATAGGGCGCGGCTGGGCCTTCCCGCTGCGGGTGAACGCCACCGGCGGCATCGCCATGGTGGAGCGCGACCGGGAGCTCGCGGAGGCGATCCGGCTGATCCTCGGCACCGCCCCGGGGGAGCGGCCGATGCGCCCCGAGTTCGGCTGCGGCATCCACGAGTACGTCTTCGCCCCGGGCGACAGCACCACCGCCGGGCGGATCGCCCGCGAGGTGCGCATCGCCCTGGAGCGCTGGGAGCCGCGGATCGAGGTCGACGACGTGGTGATCGCCTTCGACAGCGCCGAGGAGGGCACCCTCTACATCGACGTCCACTACACCGTGCGGGCCACCAACGACCGCCGCAACCTGGTCTTCCCCTTCTACACCATCCCCGAGCACCCGGGCGCGGACGCCCTCGACACGGTCGGCGGGGGTGTGCGCTGATGGCCCTGCCCTCCCCGAACCTGGACGACCGCCGCTTCCAGCAACTCGTCGACGAGGCCAAGCGCTACGTCCAGCAGCGCGCCCCGGAGTGGACCGACCACAACGTCTCCGACCCGGGCGTCACCCTCATCGAGACCTTCGCCTACCTGGTGGACCAGCTGCTCTACCGGCTGAACCGGGTCCCGGAGAAGAACTACGCGGCCTTCCTCGACCTGCTCGGCATCCGGCTCTTCCCGCCCGCCGCGGCCCGGGCCGAGGTCGACTTCTGGCTCTCCGCCCCGCAGTCCGAGACGGTCCTGCTGCGGGCCGGCACCGAGGTCTCCACGCTGCGCACCGAGACCGACGACGCGGTGGTCTTCTCCACCGCCGAGGACCTGCCGATCGTCCCCAGCTCGCTGGAGCGGCTGGTCACCGTCTCCGCGTCCGGCGAGCAGTCCGACGGCACGGCCCGGCTGGCCGACGGCGCGGACGTGCCCTGCTTCCAGCCGCGCCCGGCGGCCGGGGACGCCATGCTCTTCGCCCTGCCCGCCGTCGTGCCGCGCTGCATCCTGATCGTCCGGCTGGACAGCCGGGTGGAGGGCGTCGGCGTCGACCCGCGCCAGCCGCCGCTGGCCTGGGAGGTCTGGGACGGCGCGCGCTGGATCGCCTGCGAGACCGGCAGCGACACCACCGGCGGCCTCAACCGGCCCGGCGAGGTGGTCGTCTTCGTGCCCGCCGGGCACACCGCCTCGGTGGTCGCCGGGCGCCGGGCCGGCTGGCTGCGCTGCCGGGTCACCGAGCCGCAGCCGGGCCAGCCGTTCTACTCCGAGTCCCCCACCGTCCGGCGGGCCGAGGTGTTCACGGTCGGCGGCACCGCCACCGCCGTCCACGCGCAGACCGTCACCGACGCGCAGCTCGGCACCTCGGAGGGCGTCGCGGGCCAGCGCTTCCGGCTGGCCCGGCCGCCGGTGCTGCTCGACGGCGAGCCCCCGGTGGTCGAGGTCGCGGCCGGCGAGGGCTGGGAACGCTGGACGCTCGTCGAGCACTTCGGCGAGTCCTCGCCCGCCGACCGGCACGTGGTGCTGGACGCGACCACCGGCGAGTTCCTCTTCCCGCCCGCGGTCCGGGAACCGGACGGCGGCCTGCGGGCCTTCGGCGCCGTGCCGCCCAAGGGCGCCCGGCTGCGCGTCCCGCGCTACCGCACCGGCGGCGGGATCGCGGGCAACGTCGCCCGCGGCACCGTCACCGTGCTGCGCAGCTCCGTCCCGTACATCGCCCGGGTCGACAACCGGGAGGCGGCGCGCGGCGGGGTCGACGGCGAGACCGTGGAGAACGCCAAGGCCCGTGCCCCGCACCAGCTGCGCCTGCAGGAACGTGCCGTCACCGCCGGGGACTTCGAACTGATCGCCCGGCAGGCCGCGCCGTCCGCCGCCCGGATCAGCTGCGTGCCCGCCGGCGGCGGGGAGGCGGGGGCGGTACGGGTGCTGGTGGTCCCCGACGCCGTCGCGGACGAGGGCGACCGGCTGCGCTTCGAGCAGCTGATCCCCGACGAGCAGGTGCTGGCCGCCGTCGCGACCGCCCTCGACGAACGCCGGCTGATCGGCACCCGGCTGGTCGTCCAGCCCCCCGCCTACCAGGGCGTGACGGTCGTCGCCCGGCTCACCACCCGCTCCGCCGACCCCGACCGGGTCCGCGAGGAGGTGCTCGCCGCGCTGTACCGCTACCTCAACCCGCTGCGCGGCGGCGCCGACGGCGAGGGCTGGCCGTTCGGCCGGGCCGTGCAGTACGGGGAGGTGTTCGCGGTGCTCCAGCGGGTCGCCGCGGTCTCCGGCGTCGAGGAGGTGCGGCTGTTCCCGGCCGACCCGATCACCGGACGCCGGGGCGCGCCCGCCGAGCGGGTCGAGGTCCCGGCGGACGCCCTGGTCTTCTCCCACCAGCACCAGGTCGTGGTCACCCCGGCCGCCGAGGACGGGACGTCATGAGCGAGTGCCGCGCGCCGGGAATCGGGGGGCGCCGATGAGCCGCGCGGCGGTCCCCGGACTGCCCAGCCCGTACCCGATCGGCGAACTGCTGCCCGCGCTGTTCGCCGACGACGACTTCGCCCAGCGGTTCACGGCCGGCCTGGACACCGTCCTCGCCCCGGTCTTCGCGACCCTGGACAACCTGCCCGCCTACTTCCGACCCGGCCTCGCGCCGGCCGACTTCCTCGACTGGCTGGCCTCCTGGGTCGCGGTGGAGGTGGACCCGGCCTGGCCGGTGGAGGTGCGCCGCGCGGTGGTCGAGCGCGCCGTGGAGCTGCACCGCTGGCGCGGCACCCGGCGCGGCCTCACCGAACGGCTGCGGCTGGTGCTCGGCGCCGGAGCCGAGATCGTCGACGGCGGCGGAGCCTCCTGGTCCACCGACCCGGACGCTCCGTTGCCGCCCGCGCCGGGCGGCGACGTACTGGTCCGGGTCTGGCCGCTGCGCGGACCGGCGCCGGACGAGGACCAGGTGCGGTCCGTCGTGAGGGCGGGCTGTCCGGTCCATCTGACCTGCCGGGTGGAGATCCTGCCCGGCCCACCCGGGCGAACGGAGGGCTGACGGATGCCGGTGTGCCCCGAATGCGGAACGGCCAACGGGGAGGGGGACGACTTCTGCGGCAACTGCGGCGCCTACCTCGGCTGGTCGCGCGGCGCCGCCGCCCCGGCGACGACGGCGCCGACGGCCGCGCCCGTCGCGGTGCCCGCCCCCACACGGGCCGAGCCCGAGCCCGAGCCCGCGCCGGTACCCGTACCGGAGCCCGCGCCCGCGCCCGCCGGATCCACCCGGCGGAGCGCCTCGCGCCGGACCGCGCGCACCGGGGCGGAGCCCACGCGGGAGCCCAAGCCGGAGGCCAAGGGGGAACCCGGAGCAGAGGTCGAGGAGGAGCCCAGGGCGGAGCAGCCGCCCGCCCGGCCCGCCGAGCCACCGGTGACCGGGCCCCCCGTGACCGAGCCCCCGGCGACCCAACCCCCGCCCGCCGCCGAGCCCCCGCGCCCGAGCACCGCCCCCGTACGGCCGGCTCCCGCGCAGACCCCCGCCCCCGCGCCCGCCCCGAGGGCGGCGGCCGACCCGGTGGCCGTCCAGCCGGCCAAGCCCGTCGCACCCCGCCCCGTCAGCCGGCCCACCGAGACCGTCGAGACCCAGGACGGCCCGCCGTGCCCCCGGTGCGGCACGCCGAACCTGCCCGAGCGGAAGTTCTGCCGCCGCTGCGCCGCGCCGCTCACCCCGACCGAGGCCGCGCCGAAGCTGCCCTGGTGGCGCACCCGCTGGCCGTTCCGGCGCCGGGTGCGGATCGGCGGTTCGGGCAACGCGCTGCGCCGCACCATCGCGCTGCTCGTGCTGATCGCCGTGGTGGTCGCCGGGATCCTGCTCTACCCGACGGGCAAGGCCGCCTTCCAGGACGTGCTGGACAAGCTCCGCAAGACCGCGCCGATCACCCCCGCCGCCACCTCGGCGAGCGCCGCCGTCGAGGGCCATCCGGCCACCTTGGCCGACGACGGCCTGAGCAACACCTACTGGGGCGCACCCGCGCTCGGCGACTCCGTCACCTTCTCCTTCCGCACCCCGTTCCGGCTGGTGGACCTGATCATCCACACCGGGGATTCCGTGGACCCGCAGCACTTCCAGCAGCAGGCGCGCCCCGTCGTCCTCGCCCTGGAGGTCACCGAGAAGGACGGCACGGTGCACACCCAGCAGGTTCCGCTCAACGACCAGCCCGGCCCGCAGACGGTGCAGACCGGGATCAGCGACGTCACCCAGGTGAAGCTCACCGTCCGGGAGGCCGCCGGCACCGGCCCGGGCCGCGCCATCGCGCTCTCGGAGGTGGAGTTCTTCAAACGCACCTGAGCACGCGGCCCGCCACCGGAGGAAACGATGGTCTACCGGATCCACTTCACGGCGGGGGACCTGGCCAGGACCCGGCCGGCCGATCCCATGCCGTTGACCGAACTCATGGCGGCGGCGAGGGCGTTGCAGTCGCGCGGCCACGCGGCGCGACTGGAACCGTGGCGACGCAGAGCCCTGGCCGGGCTGCCCGAGCGGGCCCGCCTGGCGCTGTCCCTGGTCCCCGCGGACGGCTGGGGGCCGACCTTCCTGATGCCCGCGGTGGCAGGAGGCCCGGAGCAGCTGCTGGACCGGGTACGGGCCACGCCGCGCCGGCTCGTCGAGGCGGAGTTGGCCGCGATCGCCGAGCACCAGCCCGTGCCCCGGTGGACCCGTCACCTGGCGGACGACAGGGCGCTGCGCGAGAAACTCGTCGACAGCCTCGGCCTGCTCTACGAGCACCTGGTCGGCCGCCACTGGCCGCAGGTCGTCGACCGCCACGCGGCGGACCGGGCCGTGCGGGTGCGCCAGTTCCTCGGCGGAGGCGTCGAGCTCCTGCTGGCCGGCGCCAACCCCCGGTGGCTGCGGTGGAATCCGCCGGTGCTCGAAGTCCGCAGCACGGTCGAGTACGACCTGTGGCTCCGGGGGCAGGGCATCCTGCTGAACCCCTCGGTGTTCGCCACCCGGGCCATGGTCAGCGACGACGCCCACGGCCAGCCGTTGCCCGTGGTCACCTACCCGATCGACGACAGCGGGCCGGCGGACCGGTCGGCCCTGTTCGAAGCCGACCGGGCTCCGAGCGGATCGACGGTGGCGCTCTCCGCCCTGCTCGGGCACACTCGTGCCGCCGTCCTGGAGACGATCGCCGAACACCCCGGCTGCTCGACGAAGGAACTCGCGGCCCTCGCCGGAATCACCCCGTCCAGTGCCAGCGAACACGCCACCGTGCTGCGCGAGGCCGGGCTGATCGGCACCTCCAGGTACCGCAACGCCGCCCTGCACAGCCCGACCGCCCGGGGCCTCGACCTGCTCGGCGACGAGCCCGATCCGTCCGGTTCCGGCCGGACTTGAGCGGTGCCGCGGTGATTCGGAGCAGCCCGAATCTCCTGGAGCGGCGGTCCGGCGGCCGCGGAGACTGAGGACCGGGCGCCGAACCCGCCCGCACCACGACGTCACAGTTCTCGGGAGGTCCTCATGCGACTCGTCCACAAGGCCGGCATCGCCCTCGCGGCCGGCTTCGCCGCGGCGACCACGCTCCTCGCCCCGGCGGCGAACGCCCGGCCGGCCGTCTCGGCCGCACCGGCCGACTGCCCCAAGGGCTACTTCTGCGGCTACAAGTACAGCAACTACCGGCAACTCGCGTTCAAGTTCAGTGTCTGCGGTGCGATCCAGGAGATCCCCGACGGCCTGAACAGCGGCGGGTCCTGGTACAACAACCAGACCGCCGGTCTCAAGGCGAAGATGTACGGCAAGTCCAAGAACCTCGTGTACACCACTCCCGGCGCACCCTACGGCGACCCCAACGCCGACTGGGCCCCGGTCTGGTACGTCAAGGCCTGCTGACCCCGCCCCGGGGGCCTGCTGCCGGGTGCGCCGTGCGCATCCGGCAGCAGGCCGGCCTCCAAGGAGACCCCGGGGCGCGGGCGGCGCTGCGGGCCTCGGTCACCGGCCGCCGCAGGCTCTTCGCCTCCGTCGCCGCCTGGACGCTCCTCATCCCCTCACTGCTCCGCGACGTGCCCGCTCCCCGTGCCCGCACCGTGTCGCGGCCTGCGATATCGGGACGCTATGCGACTTGGGCAAGATCGGCGTCGCACGTCCGGTGGCGGTACACGCCGGGCATGACGAAGGCGTCCCGGTCGGCGCGCGACCCGTGGGAGCGGGCGCCCCGCCACGGTCCGGCGACTGGTGGTCCTGATCGCCGTGAAGGAGTCCGAAGTCACGATGACGCACCCCGACGGTACGGAAGCACCGCTGCTGTGGACACTGGCCGGCAGCGGCAAGGAGTCGCTGGCGGCCGGCGCGCGCGGCCTGCACGCGTACCTGGCCGGTCGTGACGACTGGAGCACCCAGGACATCGCGTTCGCCCTCGCGCGCACCGCTTCCGAGGGGAGCCGGCGGGCGGCAGTGGTGGCGGACGGCCGGGACGGATTCCTGCAGCGGCTGGACGCGCTCGCCGACGGCAGGAGCATGCCCGGCCTGCTGGAGGGCGCCGCAGGGGCAGGCGGGCGGGTCGCCTTCGTGTTTCCCGGGCAGGGCGCGCAATGGCCCCGGATGGCGGTGGACCTGCTGGACACCTCCACGGTGTTCCGCGACCGGATGGACGCGTGCGCGCAGGCCCTGGAACCGTTCGTCGACTGGTCGCCGATCGACGTGCTCCGCGACCCGGACGCGTCGGGCGCACCCGCCGGGGACCGGGCCGACGTGGTGCAGCCCCTGCTGTTCGCCGTGACGGTGTCGCTCGCCGCGCTGTGGCGCTCCCACGGCGTGGAACCGGCCGCAGTGCTCGGGCACAGCGTCGGCGAGGTCACCGCCGCCGCGGTCTGCGGCGCGCTGTCCCTGGACGACTCCGCGCGGGTGGTGGCCCTGTGGAGTCAGGCCCAGGCGACCCTGGCCGGGCAGGGCGACATGGTGTCCGTCATGGCCCCGGCCGGCGAGGTCGAGCCGCGGCTGCGCCGCTGGGACGGCCGCCTCGTCGTCGCCGCGCACAACGGCCCGCGGTCCGTGATCGTCTCCGGCGACCGCGACGCCGCGGCCGAACTCCTCGCCGACCTGGCCGCGGACGCGGTGCACGCACGGCGGATCGCGGTGGGCCTGGCCGCCCATTCCCCCCACATCGACGCGATCGTCCCCCGGATGCGCGCCGACCTCGCACCGATCCGCCCCCGCACACCGCATCTGCCCTACTACTCCGGACTGACCGGGGGACGACTGGACGTCCCGGTCCTGGACGCCGACTACTGGTGCCGCAACCTGCGCAACACGGTCAGGTTCCACCAGGCGGCCGGGGCCCTGCTGCGGGACGGGTACGGGGTCCTGCTGGAGGTCAGCCCGCACACCGTGCTGACCTCTGCCCTCGCGGACTGCGTGGAGGAACACGGCGCGCAGACCGCCGTCCTCGGGACGCTGCGCCGCGACCAGGGCGGTCCGGGCCGGTTCCTGACCTCGCTCGGTGACCTGTACGTGCACGGGGTCACCCCGGACCGGGAAGCGCTGTTCGCCGGGCAGCACGCCCGGGTGCGGGAACTGCCGGCGGCTGCCCTGGCGGCGCTCGCGGAGCCCGGCCCGGCGGACGCGAACGGGCCCGGCGGCGCGGGCGGCGCGGGTGGTGACCGGGATGCCGGCGCCGCGTTCCGCGCGGAGCTGGCCGGATCGGACGTACCGGAGCGGCGTGCCGCGCTGGCACGGCTGGTGGGCGAGGAGATCGCCGCGCTGACCGGGCGGTCCGATCCGGTCCCCGCCGACCTGGCCTTCCTCGACCTGGGATTCGACTCCGTCACCGCCGTGGAGCTGCGCAACCGGCTGAGTGCGGCGACGGCGCTGCGCATCCCGGCGACGGTTGTCTTCGACTGTCCGACCCCGGCGGCCCTGACCGCGTACCTCTGCGCCGAGATCGGCGGCGACCGGCCCGACAGCAACACGGACGTGGACGAGCCGGTGCGGCGGGCCGAGGACGACGACCCCGTGGTGATCGTCGGCATGGGCTGCCGCTACCCCGGCGGTGTCGGCAGCCCCGACGAGCTCTGGGAGCTGGTGTCGGCAGGTGCCGACGCCGTCTCCGCGCTGCCCGACGACCGCGGTTGGGACACCGCCGGACGGTACGACCCCGCACCGGGGACGCCGGGCCGGTACTACCAGCGAGAGGCGGGTTCGCTCGCCGGTGCGGCGGACTTCGACGCGGAGTTCTTCGGCATCTCGCCGCGCGAGGCGGCGGCGATGGACCCGCAGCAGCGGCTGCTGCTGGAGACGACCTGGGAAGTGCTGGAGCGGGCCGGGATCGACCCGGCCACCCTGCGGCGGACCCCGACGGGCGTCTACGTCGGGGCGATGACCATGGACTACGGGCCCACTCTCGAACAGGGCGCCGACGAGGGCGGCCACCTGCTGACCGGCAACACCGGAAGCGTCGCGTCGGGCCGACTGGCCTACACCCTCGGTCTGGAGGGAGCGGCGGTCACCGTCGACACGGCCTGCTCGTCCTCGCTGGTGGCCCTGCACCTCGCGGTACGGGCGCTGCGGTCGGGTGAGTGCTCGCTGGCGCTGGCGGGCGGCGCGACCGTGATGTCCACGGTCGGCATGTTCGTGGAGTTCAGCCGTCAGGGCGGACTGGCCCCGGACGGCCGCTGCAAGGCCTTCGCGGCAGCCGCCGACGGTTTCGGCCTGGCCGAGGGCGTGGGGATGCTGCTGGTGGAGCGGTTGTCGGACGCGCGGCGCAACGGGCATCCGGTGCTGGCGGTGATCCGTGGTTCGGCGGTGAATCAGGACGGTGCGAGCAACGGTCTGACGGCGCCGAACGGTCCGTCGCAGCAGCGGGTGATCCGTGCGGCGCTGGCGGACGCGGGGCTGGTGGCGTCGGACGTGGACGTGGTGGAGGCGCACGGTACGGGGACGCGGCTGGGCGACCCGATCGAGGCGCAGGCGCTGCTGGCGACGTACGGGCAGGACCGTCCGGCGGACCGTCCGGTGTGGATCGGCTCGCTGAAGTCGAACATCGGCCATTCCCAGGCCGCGGCGGGGGTGGGCGGCGTCATCAAGTCGGTGCTCGCCCTGCGGCACGGGGTGATGCCGAAGACGCTGCACGTGGACGGTCCGACGCCCGAGGTGGACTGGTCGGCGGGGGCCGGGCGGTTGCTGACGGAGGCCCGTGCGTGGGACGACACGGGCCGTCCGCGCCGGGCGGGTGTGTCCTCCTTCGGCATCAGCGGGACCAATGCTCACGTGATCCTGGAGTCGGCGCCGGCCGAGGCTCCGGCCGGGGCGGTGGAGGGTGCCCGGCGTCCTGGGCCGGTGGTGTGGCCGGTGTCGGCGCGCAGTGCGGAGGCCCTGCGGGCGCAGGCGGGGGCGTTGGCGGCGCGGGTGGTGGCGGAGCCCGGGCTCGACACGGCGGACGTGGGTCATTCGCTGGCGGTGGGGCGTGCGTCCTTCGAGCACCGTGCCGTGGTGGTGGGCGGGGACCGGAGCGAGTTGCTCGACGGCGTGAAGGCGCTGGCGGATGGGCGTTTGGCACCGGGGTCGGTGTCCGGCGGCGGGTTGGTTTCCGGTCGTTCGGTGCTGGTGTTCCCGGGGCAGGGTTCGCAGTGGGTGGGGATGGCCGCGGAGCTGCTGGCCGAATCGGCTGTGTTCGCGGGGCGGATGGCCGAGTGCGAGCGGGCTCTGGCGCCTTACGTGGACTGGTCGTTGGCGGAGGCGCTGGGTTCGGAGGCGCTGCTGGCGCGGGTCGATGTGGTGCAGCCGGTGCTGTGGGCGGTGATGGTGTCGCTGGCGGAGGTGTGGCGCTCGTTCGGACTCGTTCCGGACGCGGTGGTGGGCCACTCGCAGGGCGAGATCGCGGCCGCGGTGGTGGCGGGTGGTCTGAGCCTGGAGGACGGGGCGCGGGTGGTCGCGTTGCGTTCCCGTGCGGTGGGGGCGTTGGCCGGCCGTGGCGGGATGGCGTCGGTTCCCCTGCCCGTGGACGTGGTGCGGGAGCGGATCGCGGGCCGGTTGTCGGTGGCGGCGGTGAACGGTCCGTCGTCGACGGTGGTGTCGGGTGACGCGGACGCGGTGGCCGCGCTGGTGGAAGAGCTCGTCGGGGAGGGGGTGCGGGCGCGTCTGATCGAGGTCGACTACGCGTCGCACTCCGCGCATGTGGAGGAGGTCCGCGAGCGCCTGCTCGCCGACCTGGACGGCATCACGCCTCTCGCGGGTTCGGTGCCGTTCTTCTCGACGGTGACGGGCGGCTGGCTGGACACGAAGTCCCTTGATGCCGAGTACTGGTACCGCAACCTCCGGGAGACCGTCGAGTTCGAGCGGGCGACCCGCGCGCTCCTGGCAGCCGGGCACCGCGTCTTCGTCGAGTCCAGCCCGCATGCGGTGTTGTCGGTTGCGGTGGGGGAGTCGGTGGAGGCCGCGGGTGTGGATGCCGCGGTGCTGGGGACCTTGCGCCGGGGGGAGGGCGGCCCGGCTCAGGTGCTGCGTGCGGTGGGTCGTGCGTGGGAGTGCGGGTTGGGGGTGGACTTCTCGGGTGCGTTCCCGGGGGCGCGGCGGGTGGACCTGCCGACCTACGCCTTCCAGCGGCGGCGCTACTGGCTGACGGCCCCCGCCGCCGTCCCGGCCGCCCCCGCCGAGGACCGCTGGGACGACCCGGAACTGCAGGACCCCGCCCAGCTCGCCGAAGCCCTCGGGGTCGGCCGGGAAGCCCTGGACGAAGTCCTGCCCGCGCTGGCGACCTGGCGCTCCGTCAGGAGCCGTGAACGGAGGGCGGAATCCTGGCGCTACCACGTTGCCTGGGCACCCCTGTCGGTCGCGCCGGCGGACAGCCTCCCCGGTCGCTGGCTCGCCCTGCGTCCCCAGGGCGACGACGCGGCGGCCGTCCTGGACACCCTCGGCGAGGCCGGAGCCGACCTCCTCCCGTGCGTCGTCGACGATCCGGGCGCGACCCGTGAACAACTGGCCGCCCTGCTGACGAAGACCGCCGCGGAGCAGCCGATCGCCGGTGTGCTGTCCCTGCTGTCCTGGGAGGAGCGCCCCCATCCCGAACACCCCGACCTGCCCGGTGGTCCGGCGCTGACCCTCGCGCTGGCCCAGGCGCTGGAGGACACGGGCATCCACGCCCGGCTCTGGACGCTGACGAAGGGAACGGCGGTCCTGGGCGGCGCTGAGCGGCCCGGACACGTCGGTCAGGCCGCGTCCGCCGCCCTGGGCCGGACGCTGGCACTGGAGCACCCGCATCGCCGCGGCGGTCTGATCGACCTGCCCGAGGTGCTGGACGTACGGGCCGCCCGCCGCTTGTGCGCGGTGCTCGCGGGAGCCGCGGCCGACGAGGAACAGGTGGCGGTGCGCTCCACCGGGGTCCACGGACGCCGTCTCCGGCCCGCGTCGTCCGTGCCGCCGAAGGCCCGTAAGGACGGCGCGGCCGTGCGGACGCGACCGCGATGGCGGGGCACGGTCCTCGTCACCGGTGGCACCGGTGGCGTCGGCTCGCACACGGCGCGCTGGCTCGCGGGCCAGGGCGCGGAGCGGCTGCTGCTGGTCAGCCGCCGCGGTGCCGACGCACCCGGAACGGACGCGCTGCGGGAGGAACTGACGGCGCTGGGCGCCGAAGTGGCCTTCGCGGCCTGCGACGTCGCCGACCCGGCCGCACTGGCGGCGCTGCTCGCCGACATCCCGGCGCGATGCCCGCTGTCCGCCGTCATCCACGCGGCGGGCGTCCTCGACGACGGTGTGCTCGACGCGCTGGACCCCGCGCGGCTCGCCGTGGTGCTGCGCGCCAAGCTGACCGCCGCCCGGAACCTGCACGAGGCCACCGCGGGTCTCGACCTGTCGGCCTTCGTGGTGTTCTCGTCGGTGATGGGCGTCGTGGGCAACGCCGGGCAGGGCAACTACGCGGCCGCCAACGCGGCCGTCGACGCACTCGTCGCCGCCCGCCGGGCCGCCGGGCTGCCCGGCACGTCCGTGGCCTGGGGCGCCTGGGCCGGGCCGGGCATGCTGGCGGACGGTGTCGCCGCGCGGCTGCGGGACTTCGGCATGCCGGTGATGGAGCCCGAAACGGCCGTCACCGCGATCGGCCGGGCACTCGCGGAGGACGACGAGCTGGTCGTGGTCGCCGATGTCGACTGGAGGCGCTTCACCACGGGCATGGGCCTGCGGTCCGCCGCCCTGCTCGACGGGATGCCGGACCCGGCTGCCGCGAGGCCCGTCCCGGATGCCACCGCACCGTCGGCGGCCCGGGAGGGCGGCGGCTCCGCCGACGCCCTGCGGCAGCAGATCGCCGTACTGCCGCGCCACGAGGACCGGGTCAGGACCCTCACCGAACTGGTACGCACCCACGCGGCGACGGTCCTGCGCCACCCGGACGTCGACACGGTCCAGCCCGGAAAGGCGTTCTCCGCGCTCGGCTTCGACTCGCTGACGGCGGTGGAGCTGCGCAACCGGCTCGTCGCCGTCACCGGACTGGCCCTGCCCGCCACCGTCCTGTTCGACCATCCCACGCCGTCGGTACTGGCCGACCGGCTGCTCGCGGACCTGGACCTGGACCTGCCGGACGCGGCGATCGGCGCCGCCGAGTATGTCGGCTCCGTCGGCTCCGTCGGCTCCGAGGCGAGCCGGGGGGCGGCACCCGGCGGCAACGAGCCGATCGCGATCGTCGGCATGGGCTGCCGCTTCCCCGGCGGGGTCGCAGGGCCCGAGGACTTCTGGCACCTGCTCTCGAAGGGCACCGACGCCGTCGGCGACTGGCCGTCGAACCGGGGCTGGGACACCGAGGGGCTGTACGACCCCGACCCCGACCACGCCGGCACCACGTACAGCATGCAGGGCGGCTTCCTGCACGACGCCCCCGAGTTCGACGCGGAGTTCTTCGGCATCTCGCCGCGCGAGGCCCTGGCCATGGACCCGCAGCAGCGGCTGCTCCTGGAGACCGCCTGGGAGGCGGTCGAGGGCTCCGGGCAGGACCCGACCGCGCTGAAGGACCGGCAGGTCGGCGTCTACATCGGTACCAACGGCCAGGACTACTCCGCGCTGCTGCAGGGCGCCGAGGGCGTGTCCGAGGGCCATCTGCTGACCGGGAACACGGCCAGCGTGCTGTCCGGGCGGCTGTCCTACGTCCTCGGCCTCCAGGGGCCCTCGCTCACCGTCGACACCGCGTGCTCCTCGTCGCTGGTGGCGCTCCACCTGGCCGTGCAGGCACTGCGGCGCGGCGACTGCGAGCAGGCCCTCGCGGGCGGGGTGACGGTGATGAGCACCCCGCGGCTCTTCGTGGAGTTCAGCCGTCAGCGCGGGCTCGCCGCCGACGGACGGTGCAAGGCGTTCTCGGCGGACGCGGACGGCACGGGCTGGGGCGAGGGCGCCGGAGTGCTGCTGCTGGAGCGCCACAGCGACGCCGTGCGCCACGGCCACCCCGTACTCGCGCTGATCAGCGGCACCGCCGTGAACCAGGACGGCGCCAGCAACGGGCTCACCGCCCCCAACGGCCCGTCCCAGCAGCAGGTCATCCGTGCCGCGCTGGCCGACGCCGCGCTGCGCGCCGACCAGATCGACGCGATCGAGGCCCACGGCACCGGCACCAGGCTCGGCGACCCCATCGAAGCGCAGGCGCTCCAGGCCGTCCACGGGCCGGCGCGCCCGGCGGACCGGCCGCTGTGGCTCGGCTCCGTGAAGTCGAACATCGGGCACACCCAGGCGGCGGCCGGGGTGGCCGGGGTGATGAAGATGGTGCTGGCCATCCGCCACGGCGAACTGCCGGGAACCCTGCACGCCGGGACGCCGAACCCGCACGTCGACTGGTCCGACGGTGCCATCCGCCTGCTCACCGCGCACACCCCGTGGCCGGAGACCGGGAACCCGCGCCGGGCAGGCGTGTCGTCGTTCGGCATCAGCGGCACCAACGTGCACGCGATCATCGAGCAGGCACCGGCCGTCGCGCCCACCCCGGAGCGGACCGACACCTCGGCCGCGCCCGCCCCGGACACCGCCGCCCCGGACACCGCCACGACGGTCACCGCGCGCCGGGCCGCCCCGCCCGTGCCGCTGCTGCTCTCGGCCGGCACACCGGAGGCCCTGCGGGCACAGGCCGGCCGGCTGGTGAGCCGGCTCGATGCCGACCCGGACGCCGAACTGGCGGACGTCGCCTACTCGCTCGCCACGGGACGGGCCCCGCTCGAACACCGGGCCGCCGTCCTGGGACGGGACCGGGCATCCGTCCGGCGCTCGCTCACCGCACTCGCGCGCGGTACGGCAGCGGGCCACCTGCTCACCGGCGGCGCCGTACGCTCCGGCCGGACCGCCTTCCTCTTCCCGGGACAGGGCAGCCAGCGAGCCGGAGCCGGTGCGGAGCTCTACCGCGACGACCCGGTGTTCGCCGACGCCCTCGACGAGGTGCTGACCGGCCTGGACCCGCACCTCGACCTGCCCCTGCGCGACATCCTGTTCGCCGAGCCCGGAACCCCCGGTGCGGCGCTGCTCGACCGCACCCGGTACACCCAGCCCGCGTTGTTCGCCCTGGAGACGGCGCTGTTCCGGCTCGTACGGCACTGGGGTGTGCGGCCCGACCTGCTGATGGGGCACTCCATCGGCGAACTCGCCGCCGCCCACGCGGCGGGCGTGCTGGACCTGCCCGATGCCTGCGCGCTGGTAACGGCCCGGGGCCGGCTGATGGACGAACTGCCCGAGGGCGGGGCGATGGTGGCGGTGGAGGCCACCGAGGAGGAAGTGCGCCAGGCCCTGCTGGACGACCGCACCGGGCACCCCCTCCCGGAGACGGAGACGGAGACGGAGGCGGACCGCGACCCGGGCCGGGACGCGGTGGACATCGCCGCCGTCAACGGGCCCACCTCCGTGGTCCTGTCCGGTGACGCGGACGCGGTGCTGCGCCTGGCCGGGGCGTTCCGCTCCCGCGGACGGCGCACCCGCCGGCTGAGCGTGAGCCACGCGTTCCACTCCGACCGGATGGACGGGATGCTCGACGCGTTCCGGGACGTGGCCGAGTCGCTGACCTACCACGCGCCCGGCATCGAGATCGTCTCCAACCTGACCGGGCGCACGGCCACGGCCGCGGAACTCCGTTCCCCCGACCACTGGGTGCGCCACGCCCGGGGCACCGTGCGCTTCCTGGAAGGGGCCCGCCGGCTGCGGGCCGAGGGCGCGACGACGTACCTCGAACTCGGACCGGGCGGCGTGCTGT
Organism: Kitasatospora sp. NPDC048715; assembly: GCF_043198905.1. NCBI lineage: Bacteria > Bacillati > Actinomycetota > Actinomycetes > Kitasatosporales > Streptomycetaceae > Kitasatospora > Kitasatospora sp. NPDC048715. The sequence goes on from NZ_JBICVH010000002.1 coordinate 223,406, forward strand.
CCGGCATGCTCCACGCCTGCCTCCCCGACGCCGCCCCCACCCCCGGCGGCCCCGGCGGCCCCGGGACGGTGCCGCTGCTGCGCGACGGCCGCGGCGAGCCGGACACGGTCCGCACCGCACTCGCCTCGCTGCACCTGCGCGGTGTGGCGGTGGACTGGTCGGCGGGCTGGAGCGGCACCGACGTGCGGCGGGTCGACCTGCCCACCTACGCCTTCCAGCGCAGGCGCTTCTGGCCGGTGGCCGCGCCGGACCCGGCCCCCGCCGCCCGGCGCTCCCGGGAGACCGAGGTCCCCGCCGGCCCCCGCCGCTACCGCATCGCCTGGGAGCCGCTCACCGCGCCCGCGGAGTCCCGCCTCTCCGGCCGCTGGCTGCTCGTCACCCCGGACGGACCCGGTGCCGAGGGCACCGCACTCGCCTGCGAACAGGCGCTCGCCGGACACGGCGCCGACGTGGTCGTGATCCGGGTCGGGGCCGCCGTCGAACGCGCCGAACTGGCCTCGCTGCTCCCGGAGTTCGGCGCCCTGGAGGGCGTCCTGTCGCTGCTGGCGCTGGCTGAGGGACCCCACCCGGGCCTGCCGATGCTCGACGCCTGCCTGAGCGGGACCCTGCTGCTGCTCCAGGCACTGGGCGACAGCGGCATCGACGCACCCCTGTGGTGCGCCACCCGCGGCGCGGTGGCGGCCCACGGCACGGAGGAGGTCCGCCCCGAGCAGGCCCAGGTGTGGGGCCTTGGCCGGGTGGCGGCACTGGAGCACCCGCTGCGCTGGGGCGGCCTGGTCGACCTGCCGGACCTGCTGGACGGGCCCGCGCTGGACGGGCTGTGCGCGGTGCTGGCCGGACGGGACGGCGAGGACCAGGTGGCCGTACGCGCGCCGGTACCGCTGGGCCGCCGGCTCGTCCCCGCGCCGGAGCCCGCGACACCCGCGCCCGCACCGTGGACGCCGCGCGGCACGGTCCTCGTCACCGGCGGCACCGGAGGCCTCGGCGCCCAGGTGGCGCGCTGGCTCGCGGAGCGCGGCGCGGAACACCTCGTCCTCCTCGGCCGGCGGGGACCCGAGGCCCCCGGAGCCGACGCGCTGGTCGACGCCCTGGCGGTGCTCGGCGCCCGGAGCACCCTGCTGGCCTGCGACGTCGCCGACCGCACCGCGCTGGAACGGGTCCTGGGGCGGCTGCGCGACGAGGGCGACACCGTACGGGCCGTGGTGCACACCGCCGGACTCACCTCGGACACCGCGCTGATGGACTGCACGCCGGAGGAACTGGCCCGGCGGACGGCGGCCAAGACGCGTGGCGCGGCCCACCTCGACGCCCTGTTCGAAGGCCGCCCGCTGGACGCCTTCGTGCTGTTCTCCTCGATCTCGGGCACCTGGGGCAGCGGCGGCCAGGGCGCCTACGCGGCGGCCAACGCCTACCTGGACGGCCTCGCCGCGGCGAGGCGCGGCCGGGGCCTGACGGCGACCTCGGTGGCCTGGGGCCCCTGGGCCGGCGCGGGCATGGCCGACGGCGCCGTGGGCGACGGCCTGCGCCGCCACGGGCTGGTGCCGATGGCCCCCGCGGCGGCGCTCTCCGCGCTCGGCCTGGCGCTGACCCTGGACGAGGGCGAACCGGTCGTCGCCGAGCTGGACTGGAGCCGCTTCGCGCCCATCTTCGGCTCGGTCAGGGACAGTGCGCTGCTGCGCGGCCTGCCGGCCGCCCCGGAGCCCCGGGCGGCGGACGGCGGCCCCGCGGACGCGGACACCTCCGCCGGGTCCGGACCCGGCACGGGCGGCGACCCGACGTGGCCGCACCGGCTGCACCGGCTGTCCGAGCCCGAGGGCCGCAAACTGCTGACGGAGCTGGTCCGGAGCGAAGCGGCCGCCGTGCTGGGCCACGAGTCGGTTGCCGGCCTCACGGCCGACCGCCCGTTCCGCGAGCTGGGCTTCGACTCGCTCACCGCCGTCGAACTCCGCAACCGGCTGGTCGCGGCCACCGCTCTGCCGCTCGCGTTCACCTCCGTCTTCGACCACCCGACGGCAGCCGCCCTCGCCGCGCACCTCTTCGCCGGGCTGAGCGGCACCGAACCGGACACCGACGGTCCGACCGGCACGGCCGGGCCCGCGGCGGCCGACGAACCCCTGGCGATCGTCTCGATGGCCTGCCGGTTCCCGGGCGGCGTCCGCTCGCCCGAGGACCTGTGGCAGCTGGTGGCCGACGGAGTGGACGCGGTCACCGCGCTGCCCGCCGACCGCGGCTGGCCGCTGGACACCCTCTACGACCCGGACCCCCTGCACCCGGGCACCTTCTACACCACCGGCGGCGGATTCCTGGACGGGGCGGCCGAGTTCGACGCGGAGTTCTTCGGCATATCCCCGCGCGAAGCCCTGGCCATGGACCCCCAGCAGCGACTGCTGCTCGAAACCAGCTGGGAGGCACTGGAGCGGGCCGGACTCGATCCCGCGTCGGTGCGCGGCAGCGAGGGCGGCGTCTACGTCGGCGTGGCCGCCCAGGGCTACGGCACCGGCCCGCAGAACCCGTCCGACGAGGTCGAGGGGCACCTCCTCAGCGGCACGGTCACCAGCGTCGCCTCCGGCCGCGTCGCCTACACCCTCGGACTCGGCGGCCCCGCCGTGACCGTGGAAACGGCCTGCTCGTCCTCGCTGGTGGCACTGCACCTGGCCGGCCAGGCACTGCGCGCCGGTGACTGCTCGTTCGCCCTGGTCGGCGGCGCCGCGGTGATGGCGAGCCCGGACGTCTTCGTCGAGTTCAGCCGTCAGCAGGGGCTGTCGCCCGACGGCCGCTGCCGCTCCTTCGCCGAAGGGGCGAACGGTACGGGCTGGGGCGAAGGGGTGGGCGTCCTGCTCGTGGAACGCCTCTCCGACGCGCGCCGCCTCGGGCATCCGGTCCTCGCCCTCGTACGGGGCACCGCGGTGAACCAGGACGGTGCCAGCAACGGCCTCACCGCCCCGAGCGGCCCCGCACAGCAGCGGGTGATCAGGGCCGCGTTGGCCACGGCCGGACTGTCCGGCGCCGAAATCGACCTGGTCGAGGCGCACGGAACCGGTACCGTGCTCGGCGACCCCATCGAGGCGCAGGCCCTCCTGGCCACCTACGGCCAGGACCGGCCCGCCGACCGCCCGCTGTGGCTGGGGTCGCTGAAGTCCAACATCGGGCACACCCAGGCCGCCGCCGGCGTCGCCGGGGTCATCAAGACGGTGCTCGCACTGCGCAACGGCGTGCTCCCCGGCACCCTGCACGCACAGGAGGCGTCCAGCCGGGTGGACTGGTCGGTCGGCGCGGTCCGGCTGCTCGCGGACGCCCGCCCCTGGGACGCCCCGGACGGGGACCGGCCGCGCCGGGCAGGCGTCTCCGCGTTCGGCATGAGCGGCACCAACGCCCACGCCGTTCTGGAGGAAGCACCCGCCGCCGACGACGGTCCGCTGCCCGAAGGCACGGACGGCGAACCCTCCGAGGACACCGGGACCACGGTTCCGTGGCTGCTCTCCGCCATGACGCCCGCGGCCCTGCGCCGACAGGCGCGCCGGCTGGGCGAGCACCTGCGGGCCGACCCCCACGGGGGCGTCGCCGCACCGGCCCGCGCGCTCGCCACCACCCGCCCCGCCCTGCCCTTCCGGGCGGCCGCCACCGGCCGCGACCGCGACGCGCTCCTCGGCTGGCTGGACGCCCTCGCGGCGGGAGAACCCGCGCCCGACGCCGTGCAGGACCGGGCGCGCGGCGGACGTACGGCCTTCGTCTTCCCCGGCCAGGGCTCGCAGTGGGCCGGCATGGCCGTGGCGGCGCTCGACACCGCCGGGGCGTTCGCCGCCGCCATCGCCGACTGCGAACGGGCGCTCGCCCCGCACACCGACTGGTCCCTGACCGAGGTGCTGCGCGGCGCGCCCGGCGCACCGACGCTCGACCGCGTGGACGTCGTCCAGCCGGTGCTCTTCGCCGTGATGGTCGCGCTGGCCGCGCACTGGCGCGACACCGGGGTCACCCCGGACGCGGTCGTCGGACACAGCCAGGGCGAGATCGCCGCCGCCCACGTCGCCGGAGCGCTGTCGCTCGACGACGCGGCCCTCGTGGTGGCGCGGCGCAGCCGGGCGCTGCTGAGGCTGGCGGGACGCGGCGGCATGGTGTCGGTCGCCGCCTCCGCCGAGCGGACCACGAGCCTGATGCCCGCCGGCGGACGCCTCTGCGTGGCCGCGGTGAACGGCCCCGACGCCGTGGTCGTCGCCGGGGAGCCCGAGGAGCTGGCCGCCCTGCTCGCGGCCTGCGACCGGGAAGGCGTACGGGCCAGGGCGATCCCGGTGGACTACGCGGCCCACTCGGCCCAGGTCGCCGAGATCGAGGACGAACTGCGCGAAGCCCTCACCGGGATACGCCCCCGCGCCTCGGCCGTCCCGCTCTACTCGACGGTGACCGGCGAACCCGTCGCCGGAGAATCGCTCGACGCCGCCTACTGGTACCGCAACCTGCGCGAGCAGGTCGACTTCGTCGGAGCGACCCGCGCCCTGCTGGACTCGGGTCACACCCTGGTCGTCGAGGTCAGCCCGCATCCGGTGCTGCTCGCCGGGATCGAGGCGGTGGCCGCGGAGGCCGGGCGGGAGGTGTCGGCGGTCGGCACGCTGCGGCGCGGCGACGGTGGCCGGGACCGGCTGCTGGCCTCGCTGACCGAGGCGTGGGCGGCCGGCGGCGGTCCGGTGGACTGGTCGCCCTGGACGGGTGCCCCCGGGCCGGGCGGCCCGGCACCCGTCCTGCTGCCGACGTACCCCTTCCAGCGCGACCGGTACTGGCTGGCCACACCGGGCCGGACGGCCGCCGCGGTCACCACCGGGGTGCCGGCCGAGGAGACTTCGGAGGCCGCAGGCGACGAGGACGGTACCCCCGCCGCACGACTGGCCGCCCGGCTGGCCCCACTGGACCGGCCGGCACGCCGTCAGGTGGTGCTCGACCTGGTCATCCGGCACGCGGCCGCGGTCCTCGGCCATTCCGGAGCCGGTCCGGTGCGCCCGGAACGCTCCTTCTCCGAGATCGGCTTCGACTCGATGCTCGCGATGCGGTTCAGGAACGCGCTGTGCGAGGCCACCGGGCTGTCCGTCCCGCCGACGGTCGTCTTCGACCACCCGACGCCCGAAGCGCTCGCCGCCCACCTGGACGCGGAGCTGTCCGCCGCGCCCGAACCGCCCTCGCCGCTGCTGGCCGAGCTGGACCGGCTGGCCGCGCTCCTCGCGGCCGTCCCGCCCGGAGCGGCCGACACCGACGGGGTCGGCGAACGACTGAACGAACTGCTGCGCGGCTGGGGCCGGCGCGCCGGCGCACCGGGCGGCGAGGCACCACCGCCCGGACCGGTGGACGACACCGTCACGGCGATGGAAACGGCGACAGCGGACGAGCTGTTCGCCCTGATCGACAACGACTTCGGCAACGCCTGAGAGAGAGCTGGCACTGATGTCCGACGACAAGAAGCTGCTCGACTACCTCAGGCGCGTCACCGCCGACCTCGGTGACGCCCGGAGGCAGCTGCGCGAGGCCGAGCAGGCCCGCCACGAACCGATCGCCATCGTCTCCATGGCCTGCCGCTATCCCGGCGGCACCGACACGCCCGAACTGCTGTGGGACCTGGTCTCCCGGGGCGCCGACGCGATCTCCGCCTGGCCGGTCAACCGCGGCTGGGACCTGGAGGGCCTCTACGACCCGGACCCCGAGCGGCCCGGTACCTCCTACACCCGGCACGGCGGCTTCCTCCACGACGCCGCCGAGTTCGACGCGGAGTTCTTCGGCATCTCGCCGCGCGAGGCCCTGGCCATGGACCCCCAGCAGCGGCTGGCACTGGAGACCGCCTGGGAGGCGGTCGAGCGGGCCGCGATCGACCCCCGCACGCTGCGGCGCACCGGCACGGGTGTCTTCCTCGGGGCGATCGGCAACGGCTACGGCGAGGGTTCGCGCCACCTCCCCGAGGTCCAGGGCCTGTTGGACACCGGGACCGCGAGCAGTGTGGTCTCCGGCCGGATCGCCTACACCCTGGGCCTGGAAGGGCCCGCGGTGACCGTGGACACGGCCTGCTCCTCCTCTCTGGTCGCCCTGCACCTGGCGATCCGGGCCCTGCGGGCCGGCGACTGCACGCTGGCCCTGGCCGGCGGGGTGTCGGTGATGGCGACCCCCGACGCGTTCGTGGCGTTCAGCCGACAGCGGGCGCTGTCGGCCGACGGCCGCTGCAAGGCGTTCGGGGCCGAAGCGGACGGAACCGGCTGGTCCGAGGGCGCCGGTGTCCTGCTGCTGGAGCGCTTGTCGGACGCGCGGCGCAACGGGCACCCGGTGCTGGCGGTGATCCGGGGTTCGGCCACGAACCAGGACGGTGCGAGCAACGGGCTGACCGCGCCGAGCGGTCCGTCGCAGCAGCGGGTGATCCGGGCGGCGCTCGCGGACGCGGGCCTGTCGGCGTCCGAGGTGGACGCGGTGGAGGCGCACGGCACCGGCACCACCCTCGGCGACCCGATCGAGGCGCAGGCCCTGCTGGCCACGTACGGCCAGGGGCGGCCCGCCGAACGGCCTTTGTGGCTGGGCTCGTTGAAGTCGAACATCGGCCACACCTCGGCGGCGGCCGGAGTGGGCGGCGTCATCAAGATGGTGCTGGCGATCGAGCACGGCGAACTGCCCAGGACCCTGCACGCGGACCGGCCGACGCCCATGGTGGACTGGTCGTCGGGAGCCGTGGAAGTCCTCTCCGAGGCCCGCGCCTGGGACGACACGGGACGCCCGCGCCGGGCGGGCGTGTCCGCCTTCGGCGTCAGCGGCACCAACGCCCACCTGATCCTGGAACAGGCCCCGGCGGAGGAGGCCGAACCGGTGGCCGACACCGCGGCCGGCGGCGACGCGTACCCGCTGCCCTGGGCGCTGTCGGGGCGCACCGACGAGGCGCTGCGCGACCAGGCGGCCCGGCTGCTGGCACACCTGGGCGCCGACCCCGCACCCCTGCGGGCCGCCGACACCGGCCGCGCCCTCGCCCTCACGCGGACCGCCTTCGAACGGCGCGCCGTGGTGGTGGGCACCGACCCGGACCGGCTGCTCGACGGCGTGAAGGCGCTGGCGGAGGGCCGCTCGGTGCCGGGGCTGGTACAGGGCGACGGTGTGTCCTCGGGCCGTTCGGTGCTGGTGTTCCCGGGTCAGGGTTCGCAGTGGGTGGGGATGGCCGCGGAGCTGTTGGCCGAATCGGCTGTGTTCGCGGGGCGGATGGCCGAGTGCGGGCGGGCGCTGGCGCCTTATGTGGATTGGTCGTTGGCGGAGGTGCTGGGTTCGGAGGCGCTGTTGGCGCGGGTCGATGTGGTGCAGCCGGTGTTGTGGGCGGTGATGGTGTCGCTGGCGGAGGTGTGGCGCTCGTTCGGTGTGGTTCCGGACGCGGTGGTGGGCCACTCGCAGGGCGAGATCGCCGCGGCCGTGGTGGCGGGTGGTCTGAGCATCGACGACGGGGCGCGGGTGGTCGCGTTGCGTTCCCGTGCGGTGGGTGCGCTGGCGGGCCGTGGCGGGATGGCGTCGGTGCCGCTGCCGGTCGAGGCGGTGCGGGAGCGGATCGCGGGCCGGTTGTCGGTGGCGGCGGTGAACGGTCCGTCGTCGACGGTGGTGTCGGGTGACGCGGACGAGGTGGCGGCACTGGTCGATGCGCTGGTGGGTGAGGGGGTGCGGGCGCGTCTGATCGAGGTCGACTACGCGTCGCACTCCGCGCACGTCGAGGAGGTCCGCGAGCAGCTGCTCTCCGACCTGGACGGCATCGCACCCCTGTCCGGCACGGTGCCGTTCCTTTCGACGGTGACGGGTGGCTGGCTGGACACGAAGTCCCTGGACGCCGAGTACTGGTACCGGAATCTGCGGGAGACGGTGGAGTTCGGGCAGGCCACGGCGGCGTTGCTGGGGGAGGGCTTCCGGTTCTTCGTCGAGTCCAGCCCGCACCCCGTGCTCACCTTCGGCGTCCAGCAGACCGCCGACGCGGCCGACACCGCCGGCTCCGCGCAGGGCCCCGCCGTGGTCGTGGGCACGCTGCGGCGCGGCGAGGGCGGCCTCGACCGCTTCCTGACGTCCCTGGGAGAGGCCCACGCGGGCGGCCTGTCGCCCGACTGGGACCGGGTGTTCGCCGGACACCGTCCGGACGGCATCTCCCTGCCCACCTACCCCTTCCAGCGTCGCCCGTACTGGCTGGAGGACACCGGCCCCGCGGCGGGCGGTCCTTCCGGAACGTCCTCGGACGGCGACGACTTCTGGGAGGCCCTGGGCGGAGGCGACCTGGACCGGTTCACCACGACCCTGGGGGTGACGCCCGAGGACCCGCTGAACGTGGTGCTCCCCGCGCTCGCCACCTGGCGCACCGAGCGCACCGAGCGTTCGGTGGTCGACTCCTGGCGCTACCGCGTGACCTGGCGGGCCCTGCCCGAGGGTCCCCCGGTCGCACTGGACGGCACCTGGCTCGTGCTGTCGTCGGACGGTCGGCCCGAGGACGGAGCGCGCCGATCGGAGACGACCGTCCAGGTCATGGAGCAGGCCGGGGCTTCGGTGGTCCACCTACGGATCGCCGAGGCGGAGGCCGACCGTGCCGTGCTGGCCGACCGGGTCCGCGCGTCCCTCGACGCGCTGCCCGGCCCGGTGGCGGGAGTGCTGTCGCTGCTGGGCCTCGACGAGCGCCCGCACTCGGCGCACCCCTCCGTCCCGCTGGGCGCCGCGCTCAACCTGGCGCTGGTGCAGGCCCTCGGCGACGCCGGGATCGACGCGCCCCTGTGGTGGGCGACCCGGGGCGCGGTGTCGGTCGGGGGCACGGACACCGGGAGCGCGGTCAGCGCCGCGCAGAACCTGCTCTGGGGTCTGGGCCGGGTCGCCGCGCTGGAGTTCCCGCAGCGCTGGGGCGGTCTGATCGACCTCCCGGAGGTCCTGGACACGGACACCGCCCCGCAGCTGTGCCGGGTGCTGGCCGGCGGCGCCGGGGACGAGGACCAGGTCGCCGTACGGGCCACCGGCTGCCACGGCCGGCGGCTGGTCCGGTCCGCCCTGGGCGACACCTCGCCGCGGCGCAGCTGGCGGCCCGGGGGCACCGTGCTGATCACCGGCGGCACCGGTGGGATCGGCGCGCAGATCGCGCGCTGGCTGGCCCGGCGGGGAGCCGGGCACCTGGTGCTGGTCAGCAGGCGCGGCGCGGACGCGCCGGGTGCGCCGGAGCTCTCCGAGGAACTGGCCGCCCTCGGCACCCGGGTCACCCTGGCCGCGTGCGACGTCGCCGACCTGGAGGCCCTGCGCGAGCTCAAGGACGGCCTCGAACAGGACGGCCACCGGATCAGCACCGTCTTCCACGCCGCAGGGGCCGGGCTGCTGGTGCCACTGCCCGACACCGACGCGGACGAGTTCGCCGACACCTTCCACGCCAAGGTCGGCGGGGCCAGGAACCTGGACCTGCTCTTCGACCGGGACACGCTCGACGCGTTCGTGCTGTTCTCCTCCATCTCCGGGGTGTGGGGCAGCGCCGTCCACGGCGCCTACGCCGCCGCCAACGCCTACCTCGACGGCCTCGCCGAGGACCGCAGGAGCCGCGGCCTCGCCGCGACCTCCGTGGTGTGGGGCATCTGGAGCCCCGAGGGCGGGGCCGGCGGGATGGCGGCCGAACTGGCGGAGGAGACCCTGCGCGGCCACGGCGTGCTCTTCATGCCGCCCGCGGTCGCGATCACCGGGCTCCAGCAGGTCCTGGACCACGACGAGACCGTGGTCGTGGTCGCCGACATCGACTGGGACCGCTTCGCGACGGTCTTCACCTCGGCCCGCCCCAGCCCGCTGATCGGGGAACTCCCCGAGGTGCGCACCGCGCTGGCCGCCGAACCGGAGACCGGCGGGACCGGGGCCGAGGGAACGCCCTCGGCGCTGCGCGACCGGCTGGAGCCGCTCCCGGCGGCCGAGCGGACCCGGGTGCTGGTCGACCTGGTCCGGACCCACGCGGCCGCCGTCCTCGGCCACGACTCGCCGGACGCGGTCGCCCCCGGCCGTGCCTTCCGCGACCTGGGCTTCGACTCCCTGACCGCCGTGGACATGCGCAACCGGCTCAACACCGCCACCGGCCTGCGGCTCCCGGTCACCGTCGTCTTCGACTACTCGTCGGCGACCGCGCTCGCCCGGCGCCTGGAGACCGGACTGCTGGGCACCGCCGAGGAGCCCGCCACCGTCCGGCCGCTCCCGTCGGCGGCACCGGCCGCGGACGACGACCCCGTCGTGATCGTCTCCATGAGCTGCCGCTACCCCGGCGGCGTCCGCACCCCCGAGGACCTGTGGCGCCTGGTCGCCGACGGACGCGACGCCGTCTCCGGGCTGCCGTCCGACCGGGGCTGGGACCTCGACGCGCTGTACGACGCGGACCCCGACCGGCCCGGCCGGAGCTACGCCGCCGCGGGCGGATTCGTCACGGACGCGGACCGGTTCGACCCCGGCTTCTTCGGCATCTCGCCGCGCGAGGCACTGGCCATGGACCCGCAGCAGCGGCTGCTGCTCGAAACCTCCTGGGAGGCGATCGAGCGCGCCGGCATCGACCCGGCGACCCTGCACGGCACCCCGACCGGCGTCTTCGCCGGCGCCTCCTACCAGGGCTACGGCGGCACCCTGCGCGACGTCCCCGAGGAACTGGAGGGCCTGTTCATCGCGGGCATCTCCACCAGCGTCCTGTCCGGGCGGGTCGCCTACCAACTCGGCCTCCAGGGGCCCGCCGTGACCGTGGACACGGCCTGCTCCTCGTCCCTGGTGGCGGTCCACCTCGCCGCGCAGTCGCTGCGCTCGGGCGAATGCGCGCTGGCACTGGCGGGCGGCGCCACGGTGATGGGCACCCCGCTGTCGTTCACCGGCTTCAGCCGGCAGCGCGGGCTCGCCGAGGACGGGCGCTGCAAGTCCTTCGCCGCCTCGGCGGACGGCTTCGGCATGGCCGAGGGCGTGGGCCTGCTGCTCCTGGAACGCCTCTCGGACGCCCGCCGCAACGGCCACCCGGTGCTCGCGGTGCTGCGCGGCTCGGCGATCAACCAGGACGGCGCGAGCAATGGGCTGACCGCGCCCAGCGGCCTGGCCCAGCAGCGGGTGATCCGCGACGCGCTGGCGAACGCCGGGCTGACGGCCGCCGACGTGGACGCCGTCGAGGCGCACGGCACCGGCACCCGGCTGGGCGACCCGATCGAGGCCGACGCGCTGCTGGCCACCTACGGCCAGGACCGGCCGGCCGACCGGCCGGTGCGGCTCGGGTCGCTGAAGTCGAACATCGGGCACACCCAGGCCGCCGCCGGGGTCGGCGGCATCATCAAGATGGTGCTGGCCATGGGGCACGGCGAGCTGCCGCGGACCCTGCACATCGACCGGCCGTCCCCGAACGTCGACTGGACGGCGGGCGCCGTCGCCCTGCTGACCGAGGCCGCCCCCTGGCCGGAGACCGGCCGTCCGCGCCGGGCCGGCGTGTCCTCGTTCGGCCTGAGCGGCACCAACGCCCACGTCGTCATCGAGCAGCCGCCCGCCGACCCCGAGCTCGCACCCGTACCCGCACCCGCGCCCGTACCCGGGGCGTCCGCCGTCCCGTGGGTCCTGTCCGGGCGGACCGCCGAGGCGGTGAAGGCCCAGGCGGAGCGGCTGCACGCGTACCTGACGGAGCATCCGGAGCTGTCGTCCGTCGACGTCGGCCACTCCCTGGCCACCACCAGGACCGCCTTCGAGCACCGCGCAGCCGTCGTCGGCGACGACCGCGCGGCCCTGCTGGGCGGCCTGGCCGCACTGGCCGCGGGAGACCGCGCACCCGGCCTGGTCGAAGGCACCGTCGCCCGATCGGCCCGGACCGTCTTCGTCTTCCCCGGCCAGGGATCCCAGTGGGCCGGCATGGCCCGGGAACTGCTCGACCACGCCCCGGCCTTCGCCGACCGGATCGCGGCCTGCGAACGCGCCCTCGCCCCGCACCTGGACTGGTCGCTGCTCGCGGTCCTGCGGGACGAGCCCGACGCGCCCCCGCTGGACCGGGTGGACGTGGTGCAGCCGGTGCTGTGGGCGGTGATGGTGTCGCTGGCCGAGCTGTGGCGGGCGCACGGGATCGTCCCCGACGCCGTGGTCGGACACTCCCAGGGCGAGATCGCCGCCGCCTGCGTGGCCGGCGCGCTCTCGCTGGACGACGCCGCCCGGATCGTCGCCCTGCGCAGCCGGGCCCTGCTGGCCCTGACCGGACGCGGCGGCATGCTGTTCGTGCCGCAGCCGGTCGGAGCCGTCCGCGAAGCACTGTCCTCCCACGACGGGGCACTCGACGTCGCCGCGGTCAACGGGCCGACGTCGGTGACGGTCTCCGGCGACCCGGCGGCACTGGAACGACTGCGCGAGCAGTACTCCGAGGCGGGCGTCCTGACCTGGCCGGTCCCCGGCGTGGACTTCGCCGGACACTCGCCCCAGGTGGAGGAGCTCCGGGAGGAACTGCTCACCCTCCTCGGCGGCACCGCGCCGCGGACGTCCGACATCCCGTTCTACTCCACGGTCAGCGGCGGCCCCGTGGACACCCTGCGCCTGGACGCCGCGTACTGGTACGAGAACCTGCGCCGGCCGGTCGAGTTCGGACGGGCGGTCCACGCGCTCATCGCCGACGGACACCACACCTTCGTCGAGTGCAGCACCCACCCCGCGCTGACCGTCTGGCTCCAGGAGGCCGTCGAAGCGGCCGGAGCCGGCGACGGAGCCGTCGTCGGCACCCTGCGGCGCACCGAGGGCGGCCCCGGCCGCTTCCTCGCCGCGCTCACCGAACTCCACGTCCGCGGACTGCCGGTGGACTGGGGCACGGTGTTCGCCGGAACCGGCGCGCGCAAGCGGCCCTTGCCCACCTACGCCTTCCAGCAGCAGCGCTACTGGCTGGACACCACCCCCGGCCGGCCCGCCGACGCCCTGACCGGCACTGACGCCACGACCGGCGCCGGCCCGGCCGACTCCGGCTTCTGGGAGGCGGTCGACCACGGGGACCTGGACGCCCTCGCCACCACCCTGCGGGTCGAGGACGGGGAACTGAGGGCCTCCCTCGCCTCCCTGGTGCCCACCCTCGCCGAGTGGGCGCGCGGCCGGGCCGGCGACCGGACCGCCGACAGCTGGCGCTACCGGGTCGCCTGGAAGCCCCTGCCGGCACCCGAGCGGCCCCGGCTCACCGGCAGCTGGCTCGTCGTCGCCCCGGCCGGCGCCGGCGACGACCCGGCCGTCGCGTTCGCCGCGGACTCCCTGCGCGGACACGGCGCCACGCCCGTGCTGGTCGAGGCGGGCCCCGACGCGACCGACCGGACACGGTTCGCCGCACTGCTGCGCGACGCCCACGGCCACCCCGACGGGCCGCCCGCCGGAATCCTGTCACTGCTCGCCCTGGCCGAAGAACCGCACGGCGACGGATCGGCGCTTCCCCGCGGCCTCACCCTGACGGTCGCACTCCTCCAGGCCCTGGGCGACCTCGGCACCGACGCCCCGCTCTGGTGCGCCACCCGGGGCGCGGTGTCGGTCGGCCGCTCCGACCGGATCGACAGCACGCTCCAGGCCCTGGTCTGGGGCCTCGGCGGGGTCGCCGGTGTCGAGTACCCGCAGCGGTGGGCCGGCCTGGTCGACCTGCCGCGCCGGCTCGACGACCGGGCCGCGACCCGGCTCGCCGAAGCACTGACGAGCCCGGACGGCGAGGACCAGCTGGCGGTGCGCGCCACCGGCCTCTACGGCCGCAGGGTCGTCCACGCCGGACTCGGCGACACCGCCCCCGTACGCGACTGGACACCCGAGGGCACGGTCCTGATCACCGGCGGCACCGGCGGCCTCGGCGCCCAGATCGCCCGCTGGCTCGCCCGCACCGGCACCGCGCACCTGCTGCTCACCAGCCGGCGCGGCGCACAGGCCCCGGGCGCCGACGCCCTGCTGGCCGAACTGCGCGGACTCGGCGCCGCCGCCACCGCGGTGGCCTGCGACGTCGCGGACCGCGACGCACTGGCCGAACTGCTCGCCGGCATTCCGGCCGAGCGCCCGCTGCGCGCCGTCCTGCACACCGCGGGCGTCCTCGACGACGGGGTGATCGACTCGATCACCCCCGAACGCGCGGCCGGCGTCCTGCGCCCCAAGCTCGACGGCGCACGCAACCTCGACGAGCTCACCCGTGAACTCGACCTGACCGCCTTCGTGCTGTTCTCCTCGCTCGCCGGCACGCTCGGCGGCACCGGCCAGGGCAGCTACGCCGCCGCCAACGCCTACCTCGACGCCCTGGCCCGGCAGCGCCGCGACCTCGGACTGCCCGGCACCTCGGTGGCCTGGGGCCTGTGGGGCGGCGACAGCCTCGCCTCCGGAGCGGTCGCCGAACGGCTGATCCGCGACGGCCTGCCCGCCATGGATCCCGCCACGGCCACGATCGCGCTGCGTCAGGCCCTCGACCACGACGAGACGGCGGTCCTCGTCGCCGACTTCGCCTGGGACCGCTTCACCCGGGCGTTCACCGCGCTCCGGCCCAGTGCCGCCCTCGGGGACCTGCCCGAGGTACGGGACGTGCTCGCCGCCGCGGCCGGGCCCCGGGGCACGGCCGACGGCGCCGAGCCGCCGGCCCTGCGGCTGGCCGCACTGCCCCCGGCGGAACGGGACCGGGCCCTGCTGGACCTGGTCCGCTCCGAGGTCGCCGCCGTGCTCGGCCACCCCGGGCCCGAGGCGGTGGGACCCGACCAGGCGTTCAAGGAGATCGGCTTCGACTCGCTGATCGCCGTCGAACTGCGCAACCGGCTCGCCGCGGTCACCGGCCTGCGCCTGTCGGTGACCCTGGCCTTCGACTACCCCACGGCCACGGCCCTGGCAGGACACCTGCGCACCGAACTGCCGGGGGCGCCCGCCACGGAGACGGCCGACGCGCCAGGGCTGGTGCCCGCGGCCGCCGCGGTGTCCGAGGACGAGGCGATCGCCGTGGTCGCCATGAGCTGCCGCTACCCCGGCGGCGTCAGCACCCCCGAGGAGCTGTGGGAGCTCGTCGCGGGCGGACAGGACGCGATCACCGGCTTCCCCACCGGACGCGGCTGGGACCTGGACGGCCTCTACGACCCGGACCCGGACCGGGTCGGCAGCACCTACGCGCGGGAAGGCGGCTTCCTCCACGACGCCGACCGCTTCGACCCGGCCTTCTTCGGGATCTCCCCGCGCGAGGCGCTGACCATCGACCCCCAGCAGCGGCTGCTGCTCGAACTCTCCTGGGAGGCGTTCGAGCGGGCCGGCATCGACCCGCTGTCACTCAAGGGCAGCGCGAGCGGCGTCTTCGTCGGATGCAGCCACCACGACTACGGGTCGCGCGTCACCGAACCCTCCGAAGAGTTCGAGGGCTACCTCGGCATCGGCAGCGCGGGCAGCGTGGCGTCCGGGCGGATCTCCTACAGCCTCGGCCTCGAAGGGCCCGCGGTGACCGTCGACACGGCGTGCTCCTCGTCGCTGGTCGCGGTCCACCTCGCGGCCCGGTCGCTGCGGGCCGGCGAATGCTCGCTGGCGCTCGCCGGCGGGGTGACCGTGATGTCGACACCGGGCGCGTTCGTCGAGTTCAGCCGGCAACGGGTGCTCGCCGAGGACGGCCGCTGCAAACCGTTCGCCGCCGCCGCCGACGGCACCTCCTGGGCCGAGGGCGCCGGACTGCTCGTCCTGGAACGCCTCTCGGACGCCCGGCGCAACGGCCACCCGGTGCTCGCCCTCGTACGCGGCTCCGCCGTCAACCAGGACGGCGCCAGCAACGGCCTGACCGCCCCCAACGGACCCTCCCAGCAGCGGGTCATCCGGGCGGCCCTCGCCGACGCCGGACTGACCGCTGCCGAGGTCGACGCGGTGGAGGCGCACGGCACCGGGACCCGGCTGGGCGACCCGATCGAGGCCCAGGCACTCCTGGCCACGTACGGCCGGGAACGCGGCGCGCAGCAGCCGCTGTGGCTGGGGTCGCTGAAGTCGAACATCGGACACAGCCAGGCCGCCGCCGGAGTCGCCGGCATCATCAAGATGGTGCAGGCCATGCGGCACGGGGCGCTGCCGCGCACCCTGCACGTGGACACGCCGACACCCCACGTCGACTGGTCGGCCGGCGCGGTCCGGCTGCTCACCGAGGACACCCCGTGGCCGGAGACCGGCCGCCCCAGGCGGGCCGCGGTGTCGTCGTTCGGAGTCAGCGGCACCAACGCCCACACCATCCTCGAACAGCCCACCGAACCGGCCCCGCCCGCCGCCCCCGCGCCGACCCCGGCGACCACCCCCGACACGCCCGCCCTGCCCTGGCTGCTCTCCGCCCGTGGCGCGGACGCGCTGCGGGAGCAGGCCGCCCGGCTGCTCCGGCACGTGGAGCACGCCCCGGCCCTCGCCGTCGCGGACCTGGGCCGCTCCCTGGCGCTGAACCGCAGCGCCTTCGAGTACCGGGCCGCCCTCACCGGCACGGACCGGCAGACCCTGCTCCAGGGGCTCACCGCCCTCGCCGCCGGCGAGCCGTCGGCGGACCTGGTGAGCGGTGTCACCGGCCCGGCCGCGAAGACCGCCTTCCTGTTCCCCGGCCAGGGCAGCCAGCGCACCGGGATGGGCGCCGAACTGTACGCGCGGTTCCCGGTCTTCGCCGACGCCTTCGACGCGGTCTGCGCGGAACTCGACCCGCTGCTCGACCACCCGCTGCGGGAGGTGATCGACGCGGCCCCCGGCGACCCCGGCCACGGCCTGCTGGACCGCACCGAATACACCCAGCCCGCCCTGTTCGCCCTCGGCGTCGCACTCTTCCGCCTCGTCGAGCACTGGGGCGTGCGCCCCGACCGGCTGCTCGGCCACTCCGTGGGAGAGCTGGCCGCCGCCCACGTCGCCGGGGTGTTCGCGCTGCCCGACGCCGCGAGGCTGGTGGTCGCGCGGGGACGGCTGATGCAGGCCCTCCCGGCGGGCGGCGCGATGGTCGCCCTCGCCGCCGGGGAGGAGGAGGTGCTGCCGCTGCTCGCCGGCCGCGAGAGCGACGTCGGCCTCGCCGCGGTCAACGGCCCGGCCTCGACCGTGATCTCCGGCGACGCGGCGGTGGTGGACGAGATCGCCGCCGTGCTCGCCGCGCGCGGCCGCAAGACCCGACGGCTGCGGGTCTCCCACGCCTTCCACTCGCCCCTCATGGAGCCGATGCTCGCCGAGTTCCGCGAGGTCGCGGCCCGGATCGTCCCGGGAGAGGCCGCCATCCCCGTCATCTCCGACCTGACGGGCGAGCCGGCCACCGCCGAGCAGCTCGGCTCACCGGACTACTGGGTGGAGCACGTGCGCGGCACCGTCCGCTTCCAGGACGGCGTACGCCACCTGGAGCGCGACGGCGTCACCGCGTTCCTCGAACTCGGACCCGACGGCGCGCTCACCGCCATGGGCCAGGACTGCCTGACCGGCGCCGGCGGCAGCCCCGTGCTGGTGCCCCTGCTGCGCAAGGACCGGCCCGAAGCCCCCGCGGCGACGGCCGCCCTGGCCCGGCTGCACGTCACGGGCGTCCCCGTGGACTGGAACGCCGTCCACTCCGGCGGCCCGTCCCGCTCCGCCGTCGACCTGCCGACCTACGCCTTCCAGCGCGGCAGCTACTGGCTGCCGGCCGGCCCGGCCACGGCCGGCCTGCCCGCGGCCGGACTGCTGACGGTCGACCACCCGCTGCTCGGCGCCGGAACGGAACTCGCGGACTCCGACGGCTTCCTGTTCACCAGCAGGTTCTCGGTCCGCAGCCACCCCTGGCTGGCCGACCACGGCGTCTACGAGGGCGTGCTGTTCCCCGCCACCGCGTTCCTGGAACTCGCGGTCCGCGCGGGCGACCAGGTCGGCTGCGACCAGGTCGAGGAACTGACCCTGGAGGCGCCGCTGGTGCTCCCGGCGGGCGGAGCCGTCACACTCCAGCTCACCGTCGGAAGCCCGGACGCCTCCGGCACCCGCCCGCTGAGCGTCCACGCCCGGGCCGCCGACGACGGCCCCGACGCCCCCTGGACCCGGCACGCGAGCGGCCTGCTCACCTCCGCCGCAGAGCCCGACCAGGCGGACCCGGTCGACCCGGTCGACCCCGCGGCCTGGCCGCCGTCCGGAGCCGTCCCCCTCGACACGGAAGGCCTGTACGACCGCTTCGCGGGCGGCGGATTCGCCTACGGACCGGCGTTCCAGGGCCTGCGCGCGGCCTGGCGGCTCGGCGACGAGGTGTACGCCGTCGCGAGCCTGCCGGAGGAGCAGCAGCCGGACGCCGCCGCGTTCGGCCTGCACCCGGCCCTGCTCGACGCCGCCCTGCACGCGCTGGTGTTCGACGTACTGGAGGGACCCGCGCAGGGCTGGCTGCCGTTCTCCTGGAACGGGGTGCGCCTGCACGCCTCCGGCGCCACCGAACTCCGGCTGCGGCTGACCCCCACGGGCCGCGACGCCGTCACCGTACGGGCGACCGACGCCGCCGGCCGGCCGGTGGTCTCGGCCCGCTCCCTCGTCCTGCGACCCGTCTCGGCCGACCGCTTCAAGGCCACCCGCGCCGGACACCACGAGGAGCTGTTCCGCCCCGAGTGGCAGGCCCTGCCGGAGCGCGCCGCGACGGGCACCGTCTCCGGCCCGGAGTCCTGGACCGTGCTCGGCGCCGGGACGCCCCTGCCCTCCGGCGCCGCGCCGCTCCCCGGCCGTACGGTCGCCGACCTCGCCGCGCTGTCCGCACTGCTCGACGCGGGCACCCCGCCGCCCCGGCTGGTCCTCGCCGCCTGCCCGCCCGTCCCGGCCCCGCCCGGCACCCTCCGCGACGCGGTCCACGACGGCCTCGGCACGGTCCTCGCCCTGCTGCGCGACTGGCTGGCCGACGAGCGCCTGACCGGCTCCAAGCTGGTCCTGGTCACCGCGGGCGCGGTCCCGGTGACCGGCGACGACGTCCCGGACCCGGCCCTGGCCGCGCTCTGGGGCCTGGTCCGCTCGGCGCAGACCGAGAACCCCGACCGCTTCGTCCTGCTGGACCTGGACGCCCACGACACCCCGCCGGCCGTACTCGCCGAAGCCCTCGCCTCCGGGGAACCCCAGCTCGCGATCCGGGCCGGCGCCGTCCACGTCGCCCGGCTGGCCCGCGTACCGCTGGCCGCCGCCGGGCGCACACCCGGCTGGAGCGGCGACGGAACCGTCCTGATCACCGGCGGCACCGGTGCCATCGGCGCCCACGTCGCCCGCCACCTGGCCGCCGAACACGGCGTCCGGCACCTACTGCTGACCAGCCGCAGCGGCCCCGCCGCCGACGGCGCGGCCGAACTCCTCGCCGAGCTCGCCGCGCTGGGCGCGCACGCCGAGATCGCCGCCTGCGACGCCGCCGACCGCGACGCCCTCGCGGCCCTGCTGGCCGCCCTGCCCCCCGCGCACCCGCTGACCGGGGTGGTGCACGCAGCGGGCGTCCTGGCCGACGGCGTCGTCGCCACCATGACGCCCGAGCAGCTGGACCTCGTCCTGCGCCCCAAGGTGGACGCGGCGATCAACCTGCACGAACTCACCGCCGGCCCGGACCTGTCCGAGTTCGTCCTGTTCTCGTCCATCGCCGGCATCTTCGGCGGCATGGGCCAGGGCAACTACGCCGCCGCCAACGCCTTCCTGGACGCACTGGCCCACCGGCGCCGCGCCGACGGGCTGCCCGGCCGCTCCCTCGCCTGGGGCCTGTGGGCCAACAGCACCGGGATGACCGGCGGGCTCACCGAGGCCGACCTGCGACGGATCGCCCGGGGCGGGATCGTCGCCTTCGACCCGGCCCAGGGACTGGCGCTCTTCGACACGGCCGCCGCCCTCGACGAGCCGGTCGTCCTCCCGCTGCGGCTCGACACCGCGGCCGTCCGCGCCCAGGCCGGCGCCGGCGGCGTCCCCGCCCTGCTGCGCGGACTGGTGCGCCCCGGCGCCCGGCGCGGCGCCGCGGGCCCCGCCGCCGGCGCCGGCCCCGACGGGCCCGAAGCCCTGAAGCAGCGCCTCGCCTCCCTCAACGACACCCAGCGCGGCCGGGTCCTCCTCGACCTGGTCCGCTCCCACGCCGCCCTGGTGCTCGGCCACAGCGGCCCGGCCGCGGTCGATCCCGGACGCGGTCTGCTGGAGGTCGGCTTCGACTCGCTGACCGCGGTGGAACTGCGCAACCGGCTGCGCGCCGCCACCGGCCACCCCCTCCCGGCCACCCTGCTCTTCGACCACCCCACGCCGACCGCGATCGCCGGACACCTCGCCGCCGAACTCGTCCCCGAAGGCGGGCCCGGCCCGGTCCCCGGCCTCGCCGAACTGGACGGCCTGGAAGACGCCCTCGACGGCACCCTCGACGACCCGGCGGACCGCGAACGGCTCGCCGACCGGCTCCGGGACCTCCTGCGCCGCGTCGACCCGGCGGCCACCGCGGCCGACGGCGACGGCACGGCGGCCGACTCCATCGAGGACCGGATGGACGGCGCCAGCGACGACGAACTCTTCGACCTCATCGACAACGAACTCGGCCTGTCATGACACCGACCCGACACCCGAACCAGGACGGCGGCTCCCGATGGTGAACGACGACAAGCTGAGGGACTACCTCAAGCGCGTGACGGCGGACCTGCACCACACCCGCCGGCGCCTGACCGAGGCCGAGGAAGCGGGCCGCGAACCGATCGCGGTCGTCGCGATGAGCTGCCGCTACCCCGGCGGCGTACGGTCCCCCGAGGACCTGTGGCGCCTGGTCACCGACGGCACCGACGCCATCACCGGCTTCCCCGGCGACCGGGGCTGGGACCTGGACCACCTGGACGACCCGGAACAACTGCGCGAGGGCACCAGCCACACCGCCCTGGGCGGCTTCCTCGACGACGTCGGGCACTTCGACCCCGGATTCTTCGGGATCTCCCCGCGCGAAGCGCTCGCGATGGACCCCCAGCAGCGGCTCCTCCTGGAGACCACCTGGGAGGCGTTCGAACGGGCCGGCATCGACCCCGCGACCCTGCGGGGCAGCAGGACCGGCGTCTTCGCCGGCGTGATGTACCAGGACTACGCGGTACGGCTGCGCCAGGTCCCCGACGACGTGGCCGGCTACGTCGGCAACGGCAGCTCCGACAGCGTCGCCTCGGGCCGCGTCGCCTACACCTTCGGCCTGGAGGGCCCGGCGGTCAGCATCGACACCGCCTGCTCCTCCTCGCTGGTCGCCATCCACCTCGCCGCCCAGGCCCTGCGGGCCGGCGACTGCACCCTGGCCCTGGCCGGAGGCGCGATGGTCATGTCGACACCCGTCCCGTTCGTGGAGATGAGCCGCCAGGGCGGCCTGGCCCGGGACGGCCGCTGCAAGTCCTTCGCCGCCGCCGCCGACGGCACCGGCTGGGGCGAGGGCGTCGGAATGCTCCTCCTGGAGCGCCTCTCCGACGCCCGGCGGGGCGGCCACCCGGTCCTCGCCCTGATCCGCGGCACCGCCGTCAACCAGGACGGCGCCAGCAGCAGGCTCACCGCCCCCAACGGCCCCGCCCAGCAGCGCGTCATCCGCCACGCCCTGGCCAACGCCGGACTCACCCCCGCCGACGTGGACGTGGTCGAGGCGCACGGCACCGGCACCCCGCTGGGCGACCCGATCGAGGCCCAGGCCCTGCTGGCCACCTACGGGCAGAACCGCGCCGACGGGCAGCCGCTGCTGCTCGGCTCGCTGAAGTCCAACATCGGACACACCCAGGCGGCGGCCGGCGTCGGCGGCGTCATCAAGACCGTCCTCGCCATGCGGCACGGCACCGTCCCGCCCACCCTGCACGCGCAGGACCCGTCCCCGCGGATCGACTGGACCGCGGGCGCGGTACGCCTGGTCACCGAGAACACCCCCTGGCCCGAGACCGGACGGCCGCGCCGGGCCGCGGTGTCCTCCTTCGGCGTCAGCGGCACCAACGGACACGTCGTCCTGGAACAGGCGGACGAACCCGTCCTGGAACAGACCGACGAACCCGCCGCCCCCGCCGTCCTCCCCTGGGTGCTCTCCGGACGCACCGCCGAAGCGCTGCGCGCCCAGGCCGCACGGCTCCGCGACCACCTCGACGCCCACCCCGGACCCGGCCCGGCCGAGATCGGCCACGCCCTCGCGACGACCCGCGCCGCGCACGAGCACCGGGCGGTCCTGATCGGCACCCACCCCGAGGAGTTCCGGGCCGGCCTCGACGCCCTGGCGGCCGGCCGCACCGTCCCCGGCCTGGTCCTCGGCACCGCCGGAACCGGCGGCGAAGTCG
This sequence comes from Kitasatospora sp. NPDC048715, assembly GCF_043198905.1. NCBI lineage: Bacteria > Bacillati > Actinomycetota > Actinomycetes > Kitasatosporales > Streptomycetaceae > Kitasatospora > Kitasatospora sp. NPDC048715. The sequence goes on from NZ_JBICVH010000002.1 coordinate 245,572, forward strand.
CCCTGGTGTTCCCCGGACAGGGCTCCCAATGGGCCGGCATGGCCGTCGAACTCCTCGACTCCGCCCCCGCCTTCGCCGCCCGCGTCGCGGACTGCGAACGCGCCCTGACCCCCTTCGTCGACTGGTCCCTGGAAGCCGTCCTGCGCGGCGCCCCCGGCACCCCGCCGGCCGACCGCGTCGACGTGGTGCAGCCGGCGCTGTGGGCCGTCATGGTCTCCCTGGCCGAACTGTGGCGCTCGCGCGGCATCACCCCCGGCGCCGTCGTCGGCCACTCCCAGGGCGAGATCGCCGCCGCCGTGGTGGCGGGAGCGCTGAGCCTGGAGGACGGGGCGAAGGTCGTCGCCCTGCGCAGCCGCGCCATCCGCGCCCTGTCCGGCCGCGGCGGCATGGCCTCGGTGGCGCTGCCCGCCGAACAGGTCGCCGAACACCTCGCCCCCTGGGACGGCCGGCTCTCCGTCGCCGCCGTCAACGGACCCGCCTCCACCGTGGTCTCCGGCGACACCGACGCGCTCGACGCGTTCCTCGACCGGACGACGGCCCTGGACATCCGCAGCCGGCGCGTCCCCGTCGACTACGCCTCGCACAGCGCCCACGTCGAGGACATCCGCACCGAACTGCTCGCCCGGCTCGACGGACTGACCCCCCGCCCGTCCGCCGTCCCCTTCTACTCCACCCTCACCGGCGGCCTGCTGGAGGACACCACCGCCCTGGACGCCGACTACTGGTACCGCAACCTCCGCGGGACCGTCCGCTTCGAACAGGCGACCCGCGCCCTGCTCGCCGACGGCTACCAGGTCCTCCTGGAGAGCAGCCCGCACCCCGTCCTCACCGTCGGAGTCCTGGAGACCGCCGAGGACGCCGGCGCCGACGCCACCGCCGTGGGCACCCTGCGCCGCGACGACGGCGGCCCGCGCCGGTTCACCGAGTCCCTGGCCGAACTCCACCTGCGCGGAGTCTCCCCGGACTGGGACACCGTCTTCGCCGACCGCCGCCCCGGACGGGTGGAACTGCCCACCTACGCCTTCCAGCGCGACCCGTACTGGCTGGAGGACGGCGCCGCGCCCGACGCCGACGTCACCTCCGCCGGACTGACCCCCGCGGACCATCCGCTGCTGGGCGCCGTCGTGGTCCTCGCCGACAGCGACGGCCTGCTCCTCACCGGCCGCCTGTCGGCCCGCACCCACCCGTGGCTCGCCGACCACGCCGTCGGCGGCCGGGCACTGCTCCCGGGCACCGCCTTCCTGGAACTCGCGCTCCAGGCCGGAGCCCGCGTCGGCTGCCCCCGGGTCGAGGAATTCACCCTCGAGGCCCCCCTGGTGCTGCCCGAACACGGCGGCACCGTGCTGCGCCTCACCGTGGGCGCCCCCGACTCCCTGGGCCGCCGCCCGCTCAGCCTGCACTCCCGGCCGGACGCACCCGCCGAGGGCGCCCTCGACGGCGCCCTCGACGACGAGTGGACCAGGCACGCCGAGGGCGTCCTGGCCCAGGACGGCGCGGAAGGCATCGAGGCAGACGGGCCGATGCCCTGGCCGCCGCCCGGCGCCGAACCCCTCGCCCTCGACGGACTGTACGACCGCTTCGCGGCCGGCGGATTCGCCTACGGTCCCGCCTTCCAGGGCCTGCGCGCGGCCTGGCGGCGCGGCGAAGAGCTGTTCGCGGAGGCCGTCGTGCCCGCCGGGCCCGCACCCGACGCCGCCCGCTTCGGCCTGCACCCGGCCCTGCTGGACGCGGCCCTGCACGCCACCGGCGTGCCCGGCACCCCCGGCGCGGACGCCCACCCCGAGGGACGGCTGCCGTTCTCCTGGAACGGCGTGACCCTGCACGCCGCCGGTGCCGACGCGATCCGCGTCCGGCTCGCCCCGGCCGGACCCGACACGGTGACGCTCGCCGTCGCCGACGCGACCGGCGCCCCCGTGGCGACCGTGGACGCGCTGGTCCTGCGGCCCGCGGGCACCGCCGGCCTCGGCGCCGACCGCGCCGCCCACGGCCGCCGCCACCTGGACCTCTACGCGACGGAGTGGGTCACCGAACCCCCGCGCGGCAGCGGCGCACCCGTCCACCGCACCGCGGACCTGGCCGCGCTGCTGGCCGCCGTCGACGCCGGAGCCCCGGTGCCCGAGACGGTCCTGCTCGTCTGCGCGGAGCCCGTGGAGCCCGCGGACGCGGCCGGACCGGCCGCGGCGGTCCGCGCGGCCGTCCACCAGGCCCTGGCCGACGTCCGGACCTGGCTCGCCGACGACCGCTTCGCCGGCTCGCGCCTGGTGTTCGCCACCCGGGGCGCGGTCAGCACCGGCGAGGGGGAGGACGTCCGCAACCCCGCGCACAGCGCGCTCTGGGGCCTGGTCCGCTCGGCCGGGTCCGAACACCCCGGGCGCTTCGCCCTGCTCGACCTCGACGCCGACGACGAGCACGGCACCTCCGCGGGCGTCGCCGCGGCCCTCGCCTCGGGAGAACCGCAGGCCGCGGTCCGCGGCGACGACGTCCGCACACCCCGCCTGGTCCGAGTCATCAGGAACGACCCGGACACCTCCGACGACGCGGCAGGGCCCCTCCGGGCCTTCGACCCGGACGGCACGGTCCTCATCACCGGCGGCACCGGCCTGCTCGGCTCCCACGTCGCCCGCCGCCTGGTCACCGGGCACGGCGTCCGGCACCTGCTGCTGCTCTCCCGCGGCGGCCCGGCCGCCGCCGGAGCCGAAGAACTGCGGGCCGAACTCGCCGCGCTGGGAGCCGAGACCGCCGTCGTCGCCTGCGACGCCGCCGACCGGACCGCCCTGGCCGCCGTACTCGCGGACCTGCCGCCCGCGCACCCGCTGACCGCCGTGGTCCACACCGCGGGCACCCTCGACGACGGCGTCGTCACCGCACTCACCCCCGAACGGGTGGACGCCGTGCTGCGCCCCAAGGTCGACGCCGCCCTCCACCTGCACGAACTGACCCGCGACCTCGACCTCACGCACTTCGTGCTCTTCTCCTCGGCCGCGGGCACCTTCGGCGGCCCCGGACAGGCCAACTACGCCGCCGCCAACGCCTTCCTCGACGCCCTGGCCACCCGGCGCCGGGCGGCGGGGCTGGCCGGCCAGTCCCTGGCCTGGACCCTGTGGGAGCAGCCCAGCGCCCTCACCGGACACCTGGACGAGGACGACGTACGACGCCTCGCCCGGTCCGGGATGCCGCCAATCTCCACCGATCGAGGACTCGCACTCCTCGACACCGCCCTCACCGTGGACCGGGCCGTCCTGGTCCCGATGCGCCTCGACGCCGCGGCCCTGCGGTCCGCGGCGGCGGACGGCACCCTGCCGCCGCTGCTGCGCGGCCTGGTGCGCACACCGCCGCGCCGGGCGGCCACGGCCGCGGAGGCGACGGCCGACGACAACGCCCTGCGCCTGCGCCTCGCGGCCCTCGACGGCACCGGACGGACCCGGCTGCTCGTCGAACTCGTCCGCACCCACGCGGCAGCGGTCCTCGGCCACGCCTCCCCGGACACCCTCGACCCCGGACGGGCCTTCCGCGAACTGGGATTCGACTCACTGGCCTCGGTGAACCTGCGCAACCGCCTGAACGCCGCCACCGGCCTGCGGCTCCCCGCCAGCCTGGTGTTCGACCACCCCACCCCGGCGGCGCTCGCGGACTTCCTGCGCGCCGGACTCACGGACCCGGAAACGGCCACGGCCGTCCGGCCCGCCGCACCCGCGGGGCCGGCCGACCGGAACCGGGACGCGGACGACGACCGGATCGCGATCGTCGCCGCGGCCTGCCGCCTCCCCGGCGGTGTCCGCTCACCCGAGGACCTGTGGCGGATGCTGGCCGAGGGCCGCGACGGCGTCTCCGGGTTCCCCACCGACCGCGGCTGGGACGTCGAAGCCCTCTACGACCCCGATCCCGACCGCATCGGCACCTCCGTCACCCGCGACGGCGGCTTCCTGTACGACGCCGCCGAGTTCGACGCGGAGTTCTTCGGCATCTCGCCGCGCGAGGCCCTGGCCATGGACCCGCAGCAGCGGCTGCTCCTGGAGACCACCTGGGAACTCTTCGAACGCGCGGCCATCGACCCGGCCGCCCTGCGCGGCGCCCCGGTCGGCACGTACGTCGGCCTGATGCAGCAGGACTACGCCGCCCGGCTGCTGCCCTACATCCCCGAGGACGTCGAAGGATTCCTCGGCACCGGCAACTCGGGAAGCATCGTCTCCGGACGCCTGGCCTACTTCTTCGGCCTGGAAGGCCCCGCGGTCACCGTCGACACGGCGTGCTCGTCCTCGTTGGTGGCCCTGCACCTCGCGGTACGGGCGTTGCGATCCGGCGAGTGCTCGCTGGCGCTGGCCGGCGGCGTCAACGTGATGTGCAGCCCCGAACTGTTCGTCGAGTTCAGCCGTCAGGGCGGACTCGCCCCGGACGGCCGCTGCAAGTCCTTCGCGGCAGCGGCCGACGGGACCGCCTTCGGCGAGGGCGTCGGCATGCTGCTGGTGGAGCGGCTGTCGGACGCGCGGCGCAACGGGCATCCGGTGCTGGCGGTGATCCGTGGTTCGGCGGTGAATCAGGACGGTGCGAGCAACGGTCTGACGGCGCCGAACGGCCCGTCGCAGCAGCGGGTGATCCGTGCGGCGCTCGCGGATGCGGGGTTGTCGGCGTCCGCGGTGGATGTGGTGGAGGCGCACGGTACGGGGACGCGGCTGGGCGACCCGATCGAGGCGCAGGCCCTGCTGGCGACGTACGGGCAGGACCGTCCGGCGGACCGTCCGGTGTGGATCGGCTCGTTGAAGTCGAACATCGGACACGCCTCGGCTGCCGCCGGTGTGGCGGGGGTCATCAAGTCGGTGCTCGCCTTGCGGCACGGCGTGATGCCCAAGACGCTGCACGTGGACGGCCCCACGCCCGAGGTGGACTGGTCGGCGGGCGCCGGCCGACTGCTGACGGAGGCCCGTGCGTGGGACGACACGGGCCGCCTGCGGCGGGCCGGCGTGTCCTCCTTCGGCGTCAGCGGCACCAACGCCCACGTCATCCTCGAACAGGCCCCGGACGACCCGACAGCTCCCGCGGACACGCTCGTCGACCAGCCCGGGACACCGGAGACGGCACCCGCGGTCGTCCCCCTGCTCCTCTCGGCGCGCACTCCGGAGGCGCTGCGCGCCCAGGCCGCCGCGCTGTCGGCCCGGATCGGCGACGGTTCGGGCGTCCGCGCCGCGGACGTGGCCTTCTCCCTGGCCACGGGCCGCAGCGCGCTGGCACACCGCGCGGTGCTGGTGGGCACGGAGGAGAACCTCGCCGAGCACCTGACCGCGCTGTCGCAGGGTGCCGCGGTGTCCGGCGGCGGGTTGGTTTCCGGTCGTTCGGTGCTGGTGTTCCCGGGGCAGGGTTCGCAGTGGGTGGGGATGGCCGCGGAGCTGTTGGCCGAATCGGCTGTGTTCGCGGGGCGGATGGCCGAGTGCGAGCGGGCTCTGGCGCCTTACGTGGATTGGTCGTTGGCGGAGGCGCTGGGTTCGGAGGCGCTGCTGGCGCGGGTCGATGTGGTGCAGCCGGTGCTGTGGGCGGTGATGGTGTCGCTGGCGGAGGTGTGGCGCTCGTTCGGACTCGTTCCGGACGCGGTGGTGGGTCATTCGCAGGGCGAGATCGCGGCCGCGGTGGTGGCGGGTGGTCTGAGCCTGGAGGACGGGGCGCGGGTGGTGGCGTTGCGTTCCCGTGCGGTGGGTGCGTTGGCGGGCCGTGGCGGGATGGCGTCGGTGCCGCTGCCGGTCGAGGCGGTGCGGGAGCGGATCGCGGGCCGGTTGTCGGTGGCGGCGGTGAACGGTCCGTCGTCGACGGTGGTGTCGGGTGACGCGGACGCGGTGGCGGCACTGGTCGATGCGCTGGTGGGTGAGGGTGTGCGGGCGCGGTTGATCGAGGTCGACTACGCGTCGCACTCCGCGCACGTCGAGGAGGTCCGCGAGCAGCTGCTGTGCGACCTGGACGGGATCGTTCCGGTCTCGGGTTCGGTGCCGTTCTTCTCGACGGTGACGGGTGGTTGGTTGGACACGGAGGTCCTGGACGCCGAGTACTGGTACCGGAATCTGCGGGAGACGGTGGAGTTCGGGCAGGCCACGGCGGCGTTGCTGGGGGAGGGTTTCCGGTTCTTCGTCGAGGCCAGCCCGCATGCGGTGCTGGGTGTGGCGGTGGGGGAGTCGGTGGAGGCCGCGGGTGTGGATGCCGCGGTGCTGGGGACCTTGCGCCGGGGGGAGGGCGGCCCGGCTCAGGTGCTGCGTGCGGTGGGCCGTGCGTGGGAGTGCGGGCTGGGAGTGGACTTCTCGGGTGCGTTCCCGGGGGCGCGGCGGGTGGACCTGCCGACGTACGCCTTCCAGCGAAGCCGCTACTGGCTCGACGTCCCGACCACGAGCTGGGACGTCGCCTCGGCGGGTCTCGCCACGACCGGGCACCCGCTGCTCGGTGCGGCGACGCAGGTCGCGGACTCCGACGAGCTGCTGCTCAGCGGCCGGATCTCGCTGCGTACCCACCCGTGGCTCGCCGATCACGCGGTGTCGGGCGTCGTCCTCCTCCCCGGTACGGCCTTCCTCGAACTCGCGCTGCGCGCCGGGGCCGAGGCGGACTGCCCGGTGGTCGAGGAACTCACCCTCGGATCGGCCCTCGTGCTCCCGGACGAGGGAGCCGTCCACCTGCAGCTCCGGGTCGCCGCGCCCGACGGCGACGGTCGGCGGAGGCTCGGCGTGTTCGCCCGCACGACCCGGGACGCCGACACGCCCTGGACGGAGCATGCCACCGGCACCCTGGTGCCCCGGCCCGCCGGGGACCCGGCCGGAGCCGCGGCCGGTCTGCTGAGCTGGCCGCCGTCCGGTGCCGAACCCGTGGACACCGGCGACCTCTACGAGCGCTTCGCCGAGGCCGGCTACCACTACGGCCCCGCCTTCCGCGGCATCCGTGCCGCATGGCTCCGCGACGGCGAGGTGTTCGCCGAGGTGGTGCTGCCGGAGTCGCAGCACGCCGATGCCGCCGGGTGCGTGCTGCACCCCGCGCTGCTGGACGCGGCCCTCCAGACCGCCGCACTGCTGCCCGACCAGGACGGCGGGGCCCGGCTGCCCTTCAGCTGGAACGGTGTGACCGGCGGGATCACCGGGGCCACCACGCTGCGGGTGCGGCTCGCCGCCGGCGCGCCGGACTCCGTGACCCTGCACGCCCACGACCTGTCGGGACGGCAGGTGCTCGGCGTGGAGGGCCTGCTGCTGCGGCCCCCGGCCGCGGGCGGGCCGCTCTCCGCGAACGCCCACGCCGACCTGCTGTACCGCCTCGACTGGACCCCGGCCGCCGACCCGGCCGACAGTGCCGTGCCCACCTGGGCCGCCCTCGGCGGTGCCGTCCCCGGCGCGGCGACGTTGCCGGACCTCGACGCCCTGGGAGCCGCGCTCGAAGCGGGCGCCGCCCTCCCCGAGGTGATCGTGGCGGCCGTCGCCACCGCCGACCTGCCCGACCCCGTCGACCGGGTCCGCGGCACCGCGCACCGGGGCCTGGCCCTGGTACAGCAGTGGCTGGCCGACGAGCGGTTCGCCGAGGCCAGGCTGGCCCTGCTCACCAGGGACGCGGTCCGCACCGGACCGCTCGACCGTCCCGTCGATCCCGCCCAGGCCGCCCTGTGGGGCCTGGTGCGCAGCGCGCGGGCCGAGCACCCCGGGCGCTTCGTCCTCATCGACGCGGCCGGGACGGGCGAGCCGGCGGACGCCCTGCCTGCGGCGCTCGCCACCGGGGAACCCGAGCTGGCGTTGCGGACCGGCCTGCCGCTGCTGCCGCGGCTGGTCCGCGGCGGACGGCCGGACGGCACGCTGTCCCTGCCGGACGGCGCGGCCTGGCGGCTCACCACCGACGGCCGGGGCTCCGTGGAGGACATCGTGGCGGGGCCGGCGCCCGCGGCCCTCGCCCCGCTGGGCAAGGGCGAGGTGCGGATCGCGGTGCGCGCCGCCGGGCTGAACTTCCACGACGTCATCGCCGCGCTCGGCCTGGACCCCGACCCCGAACAGCAGGGCCTGGGCAGCGAGGGCGCCGGAACCGTCATCGAGGTCGGCCCGGGTGTGGACGACCTGGTGCCCGGGGACCGGGTGATGGGGATCTTCGGGGGCGCGTTCGGCCCGACCGCCGTCGCCGACCGCCGCACCGTCGCCCGGATACCGGCGGGCTGGTCCTTCGCCCGCGCCGCATCGGTGCCGGTGGTGTTCCTCACCGCCTACTACGGTCTGTTCGATCTCGGCGGACTGCGGCGCGGGGAATCGGTGCTGGTCCACGCCGCGGCCGGCGGTGTCGGCATGGCGGCGGTACAGCTCGCCCGGCACGCCGGTGCGCGGGTGTTCGCGACCGCCTCCCCCGCCAAGTGGGACGTCCTGGAGGCCGGCGGACTGGACACCGAGCACATCGCCTCGACCCGTTCCACCGACTTCGCCGAGAAGTTCCTGACGGCCACCGGCGGGCGGGGCGTCGACGTCGTACTCGACAGCCTGGCGCGGGAGTTCGTCGACGCCGGTCTGCGACTGCTGCCGAACGGCGGCCGCTTCGTGGAGATGGGCAAGACCGACGTCCGCGACCCCGGGACGGTCGCCCGGCAGCACCCCGGGGTGCGCTACCGGGCGTTCGACCTGATGGAGGCCGGTCCGGAGCGGATCGGTGAGATGCTCGCCGACGTCCTGGCCCTGTTCGAGCAGGGGGTGCTGCGTCCCCTGCCCGTCACCGGCTGGGACGTCCGGCAGGCCCCGGCCGCCCTGCGCTCGCTCAGCCAGGCCCGGGGCGTCGGCAAGAACGTCCTGCTGCTGCCCGCTGCGCCGGACCCCGAAGGGACCGTCCTGGTCACCGGGGCCACCGGCACCCTGGGACGGCTCCTGGCCCGGCACCTGGTCGTCGCGCACGGCACCCGGCACCTGCTGCTGGCGGGCCGCCGGGGCGGATCCGCCGACGGGATGCCGGAGCTGGTGCGGGAACTGACCGGACTCGGGGCGTCGGTGACCGTAGCCGCCTGCGACGTCGCCGACCACGCCGCGCTCACCGCCCTGCTCGGGTCGGTGCCCGCCGCGCACCCGCTGACCGCCGTCGTCCACGCGGCCGGTGTCCTGGACGACGCCACGATCGCCGGGCTGACGCCGGACCGGCTCGACCGCGTCCTGCGGCCCAAGGCGGACGCGGCGCTGGCCCTGCACGAACTCACCCGGGACCTCGACCTCGCGGCGCTGGTCCTGTTCTCCTCGGGCGCCGCCCAGTTCGGCGCGGCCGGGCAGGCGAACTACGCCGCCGCCAACGCGGTCCTCGACGCCCTCGCCGCCGAACGCCGGGCCGAGGGGCTGCCCGGCCTGTCCATCGGCTGGGGCCTGTGGGAGGAGCGCAGCGCGATGACCGCCGCGGTCACCGCGGGCCGGGGTGCCGGGGCGGGCGCGCTGACCTCGGCGGAGGGCCTCGCCCTGTTCGACGCGGCGCTGGACTCCCCGTACGCCTACCGGCTCGCGGCCAGGATCGCCCCGTCGGTGCTGCGGGCGGACGACCGGCTGCCCGCCGTGCTCCGCGGCCTGGCCCGCCCCGCCCGCACTGCCGCCGCCTCCGCCGCGGCACCGGCCCGCTCGATGGCGCAGCAGCTCGCCGAGCTGCCCGAGGCCGAGCTGCACCGGACCCTGCTCGACCTGGTGCGCGGCAACGCGGCGGCGGTGCTCGGCCACAGTTCGCCGAACCTGATCCGCCCGGCCCGCCCGTTCAAGGAGGTCGGCTTCGACTCCCTCACCGGGGTCGAACTGCGCAACCGGCTGGTGTCCTCGACCGGGCTGCGGCTGCCGGCCGCGCTGGTCTTCGACCACCCCACCCCGGAGGCACTGGCACGCCACCTCGCCGAGCGGGTCACCGCCGCCCGCCCGACCGGCGACGCGGCGGTCCGGGCCGGGCTCGACACCCTGGAGACCCTGCTCGACGCCCTGCCGCCGGACGGCGTCAGCGACGAACTCGCCGCCCGGATACGGGAAGTGCTGTCCCGCCCGCTGTCCGGCGGGACAACGGCCACCACCGCCCGCCCCACGGGCGACGTGGACGACCTGGCCCCCGACCTGATCGAGGCGGCCAGCGACGACGAGATGTTCGACTACATCGACCGGCAGCTGGGATCCGCATGACCAGGGCACCGTTCCGCGCACCCTGCGCACCCTGCGCGTCCCGCGCAGTCCGAGACGAGACCCGAGCAGCCCGAGACGAAAGCAGCGGTGTCCAGTGAGCGACCAGAGGATGCGCGACTACCTCAACCGGGTGACCATCGACCTTCGGGACACCCGGCAGCGGCTCCGGGAGGCCGAGGCCCGCACGAGCGAGCCGATCGCGATCGTGGCGATGAGCTGCCGCTTCCCCGGCGGTGTCCGCACCCCCGAGGACCTGTGGGAACTGCTCGCCGAAGGCCGCGACACCGTCGCGCCCGTCCCCGGCGACCGGGGCTGGGAGACAGTTTGGCCGTCCGGCGGCACCGTCCCCGGGCGGGGGGCGTTCCTGGACGGCGCGGCGGACTTCGACCCGGAGTTCTTCGGCATCTCGCCCCGCGAGGCGGTCGCGATGGACCCGCAGCAGCGGCTGCTGCTGATGGCGTCCTGGGAGGCCGTCGAGCAGGCCGGGATCGCCCCGCTCACCCTGCGGGGCAGCCGCACCGGGGTCTTCGCCGCGGCCATCGACCAGGGGTACGCGACGCTGGGCTCCGGCGCCGCCGAAGCCGTCCAGGGGTTCCTGATGACGGGGAACTCGATGAGCGTGATGTCCGGGCGGGTGTCCTACGCGCTCGGACTCGAAGGCCCCGCCGTCACCGTGGACACCGCCTGTTCGGCCTCGCTGGTGGCGCTGCACCTCGCGGCGCGCGCCCTGCGGGCCGGGGAGTGCTCGCTCGCCCTCGCCGGCGGGGTCAGCGTGATGGCGCTGCCGGCGGTGTTCGTCGAGTTCAGCCGGCAGGGCGCGATGTCCGCCGACGGCCGCTGCAAGCCGTTCGCGGCGGCCGCGGACGGCACCGGCTGGGGCGAGGGCGTGGGGATGCTGCTGCTGGAGCGGCTGTCGGACGCGCGCCGCAACGGCCGTACGGTGCTGGCCGTGCTGCGCGGTTCGGCGATCAACCAGGACGGCGCCAGCAACGGCCTGACCGCCCCCAACGGCCCCTCCCAGCAGCGGGTGATCCGGGCGGCGCTCGCGGACGCGGGGCTGACGGCGTCCGACGTGGACGCGGTGGAGGCGCACGGCACCGGTACCACCCTCGGCGACCCGATCGAGGCCGACGCGCTGCTGGCCACCTACGGCCAGGACCGGCCCGCCGACCGCCCGCTGTGGCTGGGGTCGCTGAAGTCCAACATCGGGCACACCCAGGCCGCCGCCGGGGTCGCCGGGGTCATCAAGACGGTGCTCGCACTGCGGCACGGCGTCCTGCCCCGCACCCTGCACGTGGACGCGCCCACCCCGCACGCCGACTGGTCCGCGGGCGCCGTCGAACTCCTCACCGAGGCCCGCGACTGGCCCGCCGTCGACCGGCCGCGCCGGGCCGGGGTGTCCTCGTTCGGCATGAGCGGCACCAATGCGCACGTCGTCCTCGAACAGGCGCCGGAGCCGGAACCGGCCGACGGACCGGAAGCAGCGATCGACGGCCCGGACACCGCAGCCGGGGCGGGCGCGCCCGGGGCCGTGCTGCCCTGGGTGCTGTCCGGCCGCACCGCGTCCGCGCTCGGGGACCAGGCGGCCCGGCTGCGCGCCCGGCTCGCCACGGACGCGCCCGCACGGCCGGCCGACATCGGGTTCTCGCTGGCGACCACCCGGTCCGCCTTCGAACACCGGGCCGTGGTGATCGGCGACGGGTACCCCGCACTGCTGGACGGCCTCGCCGCCCTGTCCGGGCCGGGCACGGACCTCTCCACCGCCCCGGCCACGCCCGCCGACGTCGTCGCGGGCACCGGCCGGGTCGTCGAGGGCCGGACGGCCCTGGTGTTCCCCGGCCAGGGCTCCCAGTGGGCCGGCATGGCGCAGGACCTGCTCGCCACCAGCCCCGCCTTCCGGGACCGCCTCGCCGCCTGCGACGCCGCCCTCTCCGCCCATGTCGACTGGCGGCTCCCCGCCGTCCTGGAGGGCGCGCCCGGGGCACCCTCCCTGGAACGGGTGGACGTGGTGCAGCCGGTGCTGTGGGCGGTGATGGTGTCACTGGCCGCGCACTGGGAGTCCTGGGGCGTCCGGCCCGACGCCGTGGTCGGGCACAGCCAGGGCGAGATCGCCGCCGCCGTGGTGGCGGGAGCGCTGAGCCTGGAGGACGGGGCGAAGGTCGTCGCCCTGCGCAGCCGGGCCATCCGGGCGCTGGCCGGACTCGGCGGCATGGTCGCGGTGTCCCTGCCCGAGGACCGGGTCCGCGCCGAGATCGCCCCCTGGGCCGAGAAGCTGTCGGTGGCCGCCGTCAACGGACCCGCCGCCGTGGTGGTCTCGGGCGAGACCCGGGCCCTGGCCGAACTGCTCGCCCACTGCGCCGCACAGGGCGTACGGGCCCGGTCCGTACCCGTGGACTACGCCTCGCACTCGGCCCAGGTCGAAGGGATCAGGTCCGAGGTGCTGGCCGCGCTGGCCGGCGTACGCCCGCTCCCGGCCCGGATCCCGCTGTTCTCCACCGTCACCGGCGACCGGCTCGACACCACGGTCATGGACGCCGACTACTGGTACCGCAACCTCCGCGGGACCGTCCGCTTCGAGGCCGCCGTCCGCTCCCTGATCGAACAGGGCCACGAGGTCTTCGTCGAGGTGTCGCCGCACCCGGTGCTGACCATGGCCCTCCAGGACACCGCCGAGGCCACCGGCGCCGAGGAGCCGCCCGTGGTCGTCGGCACCCTGCGCCGCGACGACGGCGGAGCGCGCCGGGCCCTGCGCTCGGCCGCCGAACTGTGGCTGGCCGGCGCGGCCGTCGACTGGTCCGCGGTGTACGCCGGCACCGGCGCCCGCCCGACCGCCCTGCCCGGATACCCCTTCCAGCTGCGGCGCTACTGGCTGGAGCCGGAGGCGGCGCCCGGCACCGGACCGGCCGCCGCCGACCCGCACGACACGGCCTTCTGGCACATGGTCGACCACGACGCCCCGGCCGAGATCGCCGCCCACCTCGCCGTCGACGAGGACGCCCTCGCCCCCGTCCTGCCCGCCCTGCGAGGCTGGCGCAAACAGCGGCGCGACGAGAGCGTCATCGACTCCTGGCGCTACCGCATCGGCTGGCAGCCCCTGCCCGACCCGCCGGCCGCCACCCCCGCCGCCGGCACCTGGCTCGTCGTCCTGCCCGCCGGACACGACGACGACGCACGGGTACGCGGCCCGCTGCTCGCCCTCACCGAAGCGGGCGCCACCGTCGTCACGGCCGGACTCACCGCCGACGCCGTCCGCCGTACGGACCTCGCGGACACGCTCGCCACCGCCCTCGGCGACCGCGTCCCGACGGGCGTGCTGTCGCTGCTGGCCGCCGACGACCGGCCCCACCCCGACCACCCGGCCCTGCCCACCGGGACGGCACTCACCGTCGCCCTGGTGCAGGCCCTGAGCGACCTCGCCCTCACCGCACCCCTGTGGTGCGCCACCGCCGGGGCCGTGTCCACGGGCCCGGACGACCCGGTCACCCACCCCCGCCAGGCACTGGTCTGGGGCACCGGACTGGTGGCCGCGCTGGAACTGTCCGCCCGCTGGGGCGGACTCATCGACCTGCCGCCGGACCTCGACGCCCGTGCCAGGACCCGCCTCGCCGCCGTCCTGACGGCCCCCGGAACCGGCCCGGACGGCCTCGGCCGCGAGGACCAGCTCGCCCTGCGCCCCACCGGTCTGCTGGCCCGCCGCCTCCGGCGCGCCCCCCGGAACGACGGCCGTACGACGCACTGGAAGCCCCGCGGCACCGTCCTGCTGACCGGCGGCACCGGAGCCGTCGGCCCGCACCTCGTCCGCTGGCTGGCCCGCAGCGGCGCCACCCACCTCGTCCTGCCCGGCCGCCGCGGCCCCCAGGCACCCGGCGCGGCCGAACTCGCCGCGGAACTGGCCGCCCTCGGCGTACGACTGACCCTGCCCGTCTGCGACCTGGCGGACCGTCGGGCCGTGGCGGAACTGCTCACCGGCCTGGACACGGCGGGCGACCCGGTCACCGCGGTCGTCCACGCGGCCGCGTTCGTCGCGCTCGCCCCCCTGGACGGCACACCGATGTCCGCGTTCGAACAGATCGTCGCCGCCAAGGCCGCCGGCGCCGAACACCTCGACGCCCTGCTCGACCGCGAACTCGACGCCTTCGTCCTGTTCTCCTCGATCGCCGGAGTCTGGGGCAGCGGCGACCACGGCGCCTACGCCGCCGCCAACGCCTACCTCGACGCCCTGGCCCAGCACCGCCGGGCCCGCGGCCTCACCGCCACCACCGTCGACTGGGGCATCTGGCAGGCCGAGAACCCCTTCCAGGACCGCATCGCCGGAGCGGACGCCGACCTGTTCAAACTGGAGCAGCACGGCCTGCCCCGGATCGCCCCCGACCTCGCGGTCCACGCCCTGCAACAGGCACTCGACGACGACGAGACCGTACTCGCCGTCGCCGACGTCGACTGGGAGCAGTTCGCCGCCGTCTTCACCTCCACCCGCCGCAGCCCGCTGCTCACCGGCATCCCCGAAGCCCGCCGCGCCCTGGAAGCCGCGACCGGCACAGAGGCACCCGCCGCCGCACTGCTGCGCCAACGGCTCGCCGCCCTCGCCGAATCCGAACAGCACCGCCTGCTGCTCGACCTGGTCCGCACCCACGCGGCAGCCGTCCTCGGCCATCCCTCGGTGGACGCGATCCGGCCCGGCACGGCGTTCCAGGACATGGGCTTCGCCTCCCTCACCGCGGTCGAACTCCGCAACCGGCTCAACACCGCCACCGGACTGCGGCTGCCGTCCACGCTGATCTTCGACCACCCGTCGTCCACCGCGCTCGCCCGGGAGATCCGCGCCGAACTGCTCGGCCGGCAGACCAGCGACCCGGACCCGGCCGCCCCGGACACCGCCGCGCACCCGCCCGCGCCCGACGACGAGCCGATCGCGATCGTGTCCATGGCCTGCCGCTTCCCCGGCGGCATCGGCACCCCCGAAGACCTGTGGCGCCTGCTCGCCGACGGCGGCGACGCCGTCTCGGACTTCCCCACCGACCGCGGCTGGGACGTCGAAGCCCTCTACGACCCCGACCCCGACCGCCCCGGCACCTCGACCACCCGGCGGGGCGGCTTCCTGCACGACGCCGCCGACTTCGACGCGGAGTTCTTCGGCATCTCGCCGCGCGAGGCCCTGGCCATGGACCCCCAGCAGCGGCTGCTCCTGGAAACCACCTGGGAGGCGATCGAACGCGCCGCCATCGACCCGGCCGCCCTGCGCGGCAGCCGCACCGGAGTGTTCACCGGCGTCAACTACGCCGACTACGCGGCCGTCGTCGCCCAGTCGGAGGAAGGAGAGGGCCACCTGCTCACCGGCAGCGCACCCAGCGTCGTATCCGGCCGGGTCGCCTACACCCTGGGCCTCGAAGGCCCCGCCGTGACCATCGACACGGCCTGCTCCTCCTCACTCGTCGCCATGCACTACGCCGGCCGGGCCCTGCGCGGCGGCGACTGCTCCCTCGCCCTGGTCGGCGGTGTCGCCCTGATGGCGACCCCCGGCGCCCTGATCAGCTTCTCCCGGCAACGGGGACTCGCCGAGGACGGCCGCTGCAAGGCCTTCTCGGACGACGCGGACGGCATGGGCATGGGCGAAGGCGTCGGCGTCCTGCTGCTGGAGCGGCTGTCGGACGCCCGCCGCAACGGACACCCGGTACTGGCGGTGGTACGCGGCTCCGCCGTCAACCAGGACGGCGCCAGCAACGGACTCTCCGCCCCCAACGGTCCGTCGCAGCAGCGGGTGATCCGGGCGGCGCTCGCGGACGCGGGCCTGACGACGTCCGAGGTGGACGTGGTGGAGGCGCACGGCACCGGCACCACCCTCGGCGACCCGATCGAGGCGCAGGCCCTGCTGGCCACCTACGGCCAGGACCGGCCCGCCGGACGGCCCTTGCTGGTCGGCTCCCTCAAGTCCAACCTCGGCCACGCCCAGGCGGCATCGGGTGTGGCGGGGGTCATCAAGACGGTGCTGTCCATGCAGCACGGGCAGGTGCCCCGCACCCTGCACGTCAGCAGGCCCTCCGGCCACGTCGACTGGACGCGCGGAGCGCTGGCCCTCACGACCGAGCAGCAGCCCTGGCCGTCCCACGGCCGCCCCTTCCGGGCCGGAGTGTCCTCCTTCGGCCTGAGCGGCACCAACGTCCACACCATCCTCGAACACACCCCCCTGGAGGACGACGGCCCGCCGGCCGAGCGCACCCCCCTGCCGGCGGTGCCCTGGCTGCTGTCGGCGAAGAGCCCGCAGGCACTGCGCCTCCAGGCCGACCGGCTGCGCCGCCACCTGGACGGCAACCCCGGGGCCGACCCGCGCGACATCGGATCCGCCCTGCACACGCGCACCGCCTTCGAGTACCGGAAGGCACTGGTCGGGGACCGGGACCAACTCCACACCCTGCTGGGCCGGATGGCCGACGACGACTCGGGAGCGTGGGACGGCGGTCGCCCGGTCGACGGCCGTTCGGTGCTGGTGTTCCCGGGTCAGGGTTCGCAGTGGGTTGGGATGGCCGCGGAGCTGTTGGCCGAATCGGCTGTGTTCGCGGGGCGGATGGCGGAGTGCGGGCGGGCTCTGGCGCCTTACGTGGATTGGTCGTTGGCGGAGGCGCTGGGTTCGGAGGCGCTGCTGGCGCGGGTCGATGTGGTGCAGCCGGTGCTGTGGGCGGTGATGGTGTCGCTGGCGGAGGTGTGGCGCTCGTTCGGTGTGGTTCCGGACGCGGTGGTGGGCCACTCGCAGGGCGAGATCGCCGCGGCCGTGGTGGCGGGTGGTCTGAGCATCGACGACGGGGCGCGGGTGGTCGCGTTGCGTTCCCGTGCGGTGGGTGCGTTGGCGGGCCGTGGCGGGATGGCGTCGGTGCCCCTGCCGGTGGAGGCGGTGCGGGAGCGCATCGCCCCGTGGGCGGGGCGGTTGTCGGTGGCGGCGGTGAACGGTCCGTCGTCGACGGTGGTGTCGGGTGACGCGGACGCGGTGGCGGCACTGGTCGATGCGCTGGTGGGGGAGGGTGTGCGGGCGCGTCTGATCGAGGTCGACTACGCGTCGCACTCCGCGCATGTGGAGGAGGTCCGCGAGCGCCTGCTGTCCGACCTGGACGGCATCACGCCTCTCGCGGGTTCGGTGCCGTTCTTCTCGACGGTGACGGGCGGCTGGTTGGACACGGAGGTCCTGGACGCCGAGTACTGGTACCGGAATCTGCGGGAGACGGTGGAGTTCGGGCAGGCCACGGCGGCGTTGCTGGGGGAGGGTTTCCGGTTCTTCGTCGAGTCCAGCCCGCACGCGGTGCTGGGTGTGGCGGTGGGGGAGTCGGTGGAGGCCGCGGGTGTGGAGGCCGCGGTGCTGGGGACGCTGCGTCGCGGGGAGGGCGGCCCGGCTCAGGTGCTGCGTGCGGTGGGCCGTGCGTGGGAGTGCGGGCTGGGAGTGGACTTCTCGGGTGCGTTCCCGGGGGCGCGGCGGGTGGACCTGCCGACGTACGCCTTCCAGCGCAGCCGCTACTGGCCCGAGCCGGCGCCCACCGCGGCGGCCGATGTGGGCGCGGCCGGGCTCGATCCGGCCGACCACCCCGTCCTCGGAGCGGCCATCGAACTGGCCGACACGGGTGAACTGCTGCTCACGGGCCGGATCTCGCTGCGTACCCACCCCTGGCTCGCCGACCATGCGGTGGCCGGTACGGTCCTGCTGCCCGGCGCGGCCTTCGCGGAACTCGCGGTACGCGCCGCGGACGAGGCCGGCTGCCACACGGTGGAGGAACTGACGCTCCAGTCACCGCTGTTGATACCCGCCGACACCGCCGTCCGCCTGCAGGTTCGGGTCGGCGCCACGGACGCGCACGGCAGCCGCTCCCTGGACCTGTTCTCCTGCCGCGAGGACGCGGCGACCCCGCACTGGACCGCGCACGCGACCGGCACGCTCACCGCCGACGCCACGACCCGCGAGCCGTCGTCCTCGGCCATACCGGACGACGCCGGCTCCTGGCCCCCGCCCGGCGCCGTCCCGATCCCCGTCGACGACCTGTACGAGCGGTTCCGTGCCTCCGGTTACGGCTACGGACCCGCCTTCCGCGGGCTCACCGCTGCCTGGCGCCGGGGCGACGAGATCTTCACCGAGGTACGTCTGCCCGAGGACCAGCACCGGTCCGCCTCCGCCTTCGGTGTGCACCCCGCCCTCCTGGACGCCGCCCTCCAGGGGCTGTTCCTGCGGGCCCGGCCGGACAGCGAATCGGGCGCGGACCGGCCGTCCGCCGGACTGCCGTTCTCCTGGAGCGGAGTCGGGCTGCACGCCTCCGGAGCCACCGCGCTCAGGGTACGGCTCGGCTTCCGGCCGGACGGATCGGTGTCGATCGACGCGACCGACCCGAACGGCCTCCCGGTCGCGTCGGTCGAGGCGCTCGCCGTCCGCCCGATCGACCTCGACACCCTCCGCCCGGGCGGCGGCCCGGAATCCCTCTACCGGGTGCAGTGGTCGGCGGTGCCCGCCACCGCACCCGCCGACCCCCTCGGACACTGGGCTGTCCTCGGCGGCCGGGAACTCTTCCCGGACAGCCATCCGGACCTGGCCGCGCTCGGTGCCGCGCTGGACGGGGGAGCGCCGTCGCCCGCCGCCGTGCTGGCCTGGTGCGACCACACCCCGGACCTTTCGTCCCCGCCCGACGCCGGATCCGTGCACACCGCACTGGACGACGCCCTGCGGCTCGTCCAGGACTGGCTGGCCGACCCGCGGTGGGACGACGGCACCCGGCTCGTGCTCGTCACCCGGGGTGCGGTCTCCACGGCAGCCGGCGAGGAGGTCACCGACCTCACCGGCGCCGCGGTCCGCGGCCTCGTCCGCTCCGCCCAGTCCGAGCACCCGGACCGCTTCCTGCTGATCGACACCGACGACCCGGCCGCCGTGGCCGGCCTGCTGCCCCGGGCACTGGCCGGAACGGAACCCCAACTGGCGATACGCGGCGGAGAGCTCCTCGCCGCCCGCCTCATCAGGGCCACCGTCGCCACGGACCCGGACCGGAACCCGGACCCGGACACACCGTCCGGTATCGCCGCGGCCGGGGGAACCGTCCTCGTCACCGGGGCCGGCGGCGCGCTCGGCGGCCTGGTGGCAGAGCACCTCGTGACCGCGCACGGCGTACGGAACCTGCTGCTCGTCGGCAGGCGCGGCACGGACGCCCCGGGCCTGGCCGACCTCGCCGCCGAACTGCGCGGCCTCGGCGCCCGGGTGGACGTGGAGGCCTGTGACGTCGCCGACCGGGACGCGCTCGCCGCGCTGCTCGCCGGCATCCCCGCCGACCGCCCGCTGAGCGCGGTCGTCCACGCGGCCGGCGTCCTGGACGACGGGACGATCGAGTCGCTGACCCCCGGGCGGATGCGCCACGTCCTGCGGCCCAAGGTCGACGCGGCCCTCAACCTGCACAACCTCACCCGTGACCTGCCGCTGTCGGCCTTCGTCCTGTTCTCCTCCGCGTCCGCCACGGTCGGCAACGCCGGGCAGGGCAACTACGCGGCCGCCAACGCCTTCCTCGACGCGCTCGCCCAGCACCGCCGTGCCCTGAAACTGCCCGCCCAGTCGCTCGCCTGGGGCCTGTGGGCGCGCCGCAGCACCATGACCGGCACGCTCACCGCCGCCGACCTGCGGCGGATGTCCCGGGGAGGCACCGCGGCCATCGGCAGCGAAGAGGGCCTGGCCCTGTTCGACGCGGCGCTCACCCTGGACGAACCGCTGCTCGTCCCGGTCAAGATCGACCTCGGCCGGCTCCGGACGGCAGCCCGGACCGGACCCGTCCCGGCCCTGCTCGCCGCCCTGGTCCCCGGTACCGCACGCCGCCCCGCCTCCGGGGCGGACGCCGCCGAAGCGGACTCGCTGCGCCGCCGGCTGACCGGCCTCACCCCGGAGGAACGCGTCGCCACCCTGCTCGACCTGGTACGGAGCCGGGTCGCCGACATCCTCGGCCACGGCGGACCCGAGGCCGTCGACCCGGACCAGGCGTTCAAGGACCTCGGCTTCGACTCGCTCACCGCGGTCGAACTCCGCAACCGGCTCGGCGCCGCCACCGGCCGCCGGCTGCCCGCCACCCTGGTCTTCGACCACCCCACCCCGGCCGCCGTCGCCGCCCACCTCACCGGGCGCCTGGTACCCGACGGGCCGGGCGACCCCGCCCGCACCGGGAGGGCCGCCGGGGCGCACCTCGCCGACCGGCCGGAGACACCGGACACGCCGGCTCCCGCCGCCGACATCAACGCCATGGCCGTCGACGAACTCGTCCGGATGGCCCTGGGCGGCGAACGTGACTGACCGACAGCCGCAGAAGGAGAAGCCCACCCCCATGCCCGCCGACACGGACCAGGTGGTCGCCGCCCTGCGCGCCTCGCTGGTGGACAACCAGCGCCTGCGGCAGGAGAACCGACGGCTCCGCGACGACTCCGCCGAGCCCATCGCCATCGTGGCGATGAGCTGCCGCTACCCCGGCGGCGTACGCACCCCGGAAGACCTGTGGGAGCTGCTGGTCAAGGAACGCGACGCGGTCTCGCCGTTCCCCACCGACCGCGGCTGGGACGTCGAGGGCGGCTTCGACGCCGACCCCGACGCCCCCGGCACCTTCTACGTCCGGGAAGGCGGCTTCCTCCACGACGCGACCGGCTTCGACTCCGGCTTCTTCGGCATCTCGCCGCGCGAGGCCCTGGCCATGGACCCGCAGCAGCGGCTGCTGCTGGAAGCGTCCTGGGAAGCGGTGGAACGCGCGGGCATCGACCCGGCGACCCTGCGCGGCAGCCGCACCGGCGTCTACACCGGAGTGATCTACAGCGAATACGGGTCCCGGCTCGGCCGGGTGCCCGACGAAGTGGAAGGCTTCCTCGGCACCGGCACCATCCCCAGCGTCGCCTCGGGCCGGATCGCCTACACCCTGGGCCTGGAAGGCCCGGCGGTCACCCTGGACACCGCCTGCTCGTCCTCCCTGGTCGCCGTCCACCTCGCCTGCCAGGGGCTGCGCTCCGGCGACACCACCCTCGCCCTGGCCGGTGGGGTGACCGTGATGTCCACCCCCGGCCTGTACGTCGGATTCAGCCGCCAGCGCGGCCTGGCACCCGACGGACGCAGCAAGTCCTTCTCGTCCGCGGCGGACGGAGCCGGGTTCGGGGAGGGCCTGGGCCTGCTCCTGCTGGAACGGCTCTCGGACGCCCGGCGCGCGGGGCACCCCGTCCTGGCCGTCATCCGCGGCTCGGCCGTCAACCAGGACGGCGCCAGCAACGGGCTGACCGCCCCCAACGGGCCCGCGCAGCAGCGCGTCATCAACGGGGCGCTCGCCCGTGCCGGACTCGACCCGTCCGAGGTCGACATGGTGGAGGCGCACGGCACCGGCACCGTCCTCGGCGACCCCATCGAGGCGCAGGCGCTGATGGCCACGTACGGGCAGGACCGGCCCGCCGGGCGGCCGTTGCGGCTGGGCTCGCTGAAGTCCAACCTGTCCCACACCCAGGCCGCCGCGGGCGTCGGCGGGGTGATCAAGTCGGTGCTCGCGATGCGGCACGGCGTGATGCCGCGCACCCTGCACGTCGACCGTCCCTCGCCCCGGATCGACTGGACCGAGGGAGCCGTCTCCCTGCTCACCGAGGCCGCCCCCTGGCCGGAGACGGGACGTCCGCGCCGGGCCGGGGTGTCCTCCTTCGGCGCCAGCGGCACCAACGCCCACGTCATCCTCGAACAGGCCCCGGCCGACCCGGCGGCTTCCGACGGGCCCGCCACGCCGGAACCGGTGCCCGCCGCCGTCCCCTGGATCCTGTCGGCGCGTACTCCGGATGCGCTGCGTGCCCAGGCGACGGCGCTGTACGAGCGGGTGGTGGCGGAACCGGGCCTGAGCGTGACGGACGTCGGCCATTCGCTGGCGGCGGGGCGTTCGCGGTTCGCGGAGCGCGCGGTGGTGGTGGGGGCGGACCGGGGCGAACTGCTGGCCGGTGTCGCCGCCCTGTCGCGGGGCGTGCGTGCGGCGGGCGTGACGGTCGGCAGCGGGCTGCCCCCGGGCCGTTCGGTGCTGGTGTTCCCGGGTCAGGGTTCGCAGTGGGTGGGGATGGCCGCGGAGCTGCTGGCCGAATCGGCTGTGTTCGCGGAACGGATGGCCGAGTGCGAGCGGGCGCTGGCGCCTTACGTGGACTGGTCGTTGGCGGAGGCGCTGGGCTCGGAGCGGTTGCTCGCCCGGGTCGACGTGGTGCAGCCGGTGCTGTGGTCGGTGATGGTGTCGCTGGCGGAGGTGTGGCGCTCGTTCGGCGTCGTTCCGGACGCGGTGGTGGGCCACTCGCAGGGCGAGATCGCCGCCGCGGTGGTGGCGGGTGGTCTGAGCATCGACGACGGGGCGCGGGTGGTCGCGTTGCGTTCCCGTGCGGTGGGTGCGCTGGCGGGCCGTGGCGGGATGGCGTCGGTTCCCCTGCCGGCGGACGTGGCACGGGAGCGCATCGCCCCGTGGGCGGGCCGGCTCTCGGTGGCGGCGGTGAACGGCCCGTCGTCGGTGGCGGTGTCGGGCGACGCCGACGCGGTCACGGCCCTGGTGGAGGAACTCCTGGAGGAAGGGGTGTGGGCGACTCGCATCGAAACCGGCTTCGCGTCGCACTCCTCGCACGTGGAGGAGATCCGCGAGCGCCTGCTCTCCGACCTGGACGGGATCACCCCCCTCGCGGGTACGGTGCCGTACTACTCCAGCGTGACCGGCGGCCTGCTGGACACGAAGTCCCTGGGCGCCGAGTACTGGTACCGCAACCTCCGGCAGACCGTCGAGTTCGAGCGGGCGACCCGCTCGCTCCTCGCGGCCGGGCACCGCGTCTTCATCGAGTCGAGCCCCCAGCCCGCCCTGATGTACGCGATCGAGGACACGGCCGCCGACGCGGGCGCCCCGGAGACGCTGGTGCTCGACACCCTGCGGCGCGGGGCCGGAGGGCTCCGCCGACTCCAGCTCGCGCTCGCCGAGGCACACGTCCGGGGCCTGCGCGTCGACTGGGAGCGACTGTTCGCGGGAACCGGTGCCCAGCGGGTGGACCTGCCCACCTACGCCTTCCAACGACGCCGCTACTGGCTGGACGCCCTGCCGGCCGACCGGGACCAGGCGGCCACCGGCCAGTCCGCCGCGGACCACCCGCTGCTCGGCGCCGAGGTCGAACTGCCCGACGACGCGGGCACCCTCTTCACCGGCCGGCTCTCCTCGGCCACCCACCCCTGGCTCGCCGACCACGCCGTGGCCGGAGCCGTGATCCTGCCCGGCGCGGCCCTCGTGGAGCTGGCCGCGCACGCGGGCCGCCGCCTCGGCTGCGCCCTCGTGGAGGAGCTGACCCTCGCCGCCCCGCTGCTGCTGCCCGACGATCAGGCCGTGCAACTGCGCGTACGGGTGGGCGCCGAGGACGGCACGGGACGGCGCCCGGTGGAGTTCCACTCCCGGCCCGAGGCCGCCCCCGGCTCCGCCGACCGGCCCTGGACCCGGCACGCGACCGGCGCGGTCGGCCCCCGGGACCCCTCGGCCGACCGGGACGACACGACCGAACCGGCCGGCACCTGGCCCCCGCCCGACGCGGTCCCCCTCGACGTGGACGAACTGTACGGGCTGCTCGAAACCCGGGGCGTCGCCTACGGCCCGGCGTTCCGGGGCCTGCGCGCCGCATGGCGCACCGCGGACGCGATCCACGCCGAAGTGGCCCTGCCCGACGGCCTCCCCGCCGGCGGAGCGGGCGGCTTCGGCGTGCACCCGGCCCTCCTGGACGCGGCCCTCCAGACGACCGGTCTGCGCGAAGGCGCCGCGACCGCGGAGCCCGCCGACGGCGTCCCCCTGCCGTTCTCCTGGCAGCGCGTCGCGATCGAGACCTCCGACGCGCCGGTCCTGCGCGTCCGGCTGCGCCCCGACGGCCCGGACGCCGTCACCGCGCGGATCACCGATCCCTCGGGGCGCACGGTGGCGACGGTCGGCTCGCTCACCCTGCGCACGGCGTCCACCGCCGCACTGCGGGCGTCCTCCGGCTCCGTCCTCCACGTCGGCTGGACGCCGGTCACCGCCGGGCCCGGCCCGCGCCCGGTCACCCGCTGGGGCCTCCTCGGCCCGCAGGACGAGCGGCTGCTGCCGGCCGGCTTCCCCACCGAACCCCCGTCCGCGACACCCGACGCGATGCTGCTGACCTGCCCCCCGTCCGCCGGCACCGTGACCGCGGACGCCCCCGCCCGGGACGCGGACCCCGCGGCGGTGCACGCGGTCGCGTCCGGGGTCCTGGACCGCGTCCAGGCCCACCTGGCCGACGACACCACCGCCCGGACACCCCTGGT
Organism: Kitasatospora sp. NPDC048715; assembly: GCF_043198905.1. Classification (NCBI taxonomy): domain Bacteria; kingdom Bacillati; phylum Actinomycetota; class Actinomycetes; order Kitasatosporales; family Streptomycetaceae; genus Kitasatospora; species Kitasatospora sp. NPDC048715. Next base: position 269,977 of record NZ_JBICVH010000002.1, read on the forward strand.
GGTGCTCACCCGGGGTGCGACCGGCCCGTTCGGCGCGCAGCCGCAGCCGGCGGACCTCGGCGCGGCGGCCGTGTGGGGCATGCTCAGGGCCGCTCAGCTCGAACACCCCGACCGGTTCGTGCTGCTGGACGTCGAAGGGCCGGCCCCGGACGGTCTCGGCGACGCGCTCGCCGACCTGCTCGCCACGGGCGAACCACAGGCGGCCCTGCGCGGCGGCGTCCTGTGCGCGCCCCGACTGGTACGGCCGCCGGCCACCACCGCCACCACGGCCACCGCCACCGCGACCGACACCCGGCCGGCCGGCGCGTTCGGGCCGGCCGAGGGGACGGTCCTGCTGAGCGGCGGCGGCGCCCTCGCGGCCGTCCTGGCGCGCCATCTGGTCGCCGCGCACGGGGTGCGCCACCTCCTCGTGCTGAGCCGCCGCGGCGCCGACGCCCCCGGCATGCCGGAGCTGACGGCGGAGCTGGCCGAGGCGGGAGCCGAACTGGCCGCCCTCAGCTGTGACGTGTCCGACCGTCAGGCCCTGGCCGCCGCCCTGGCAGGCATCCCCGAACGCCATCCGCTGTGTGCCGTGGTCCACACCGCCGGAGTGCTCGACGACGGTCTGCTGGACGGGCTGACGGGGGAGCGGATGACCGCCGTCCTGCGGCCCAAGGTCGACGCCGCCCACCACCTCGACCGGCTGACGCGCGGAGCGGACCTCGCCGCGTTCGTCGTCTTCTCCTCCGCCGCGGGCGTGCTGGGCAGCCCCGGCCAGGCGTCCTACTCGGCCGCCAATGCGGCGCTCGACGCCCTCGCCGCGGAACGCCGACGGCTCGGGCTCCCCGGCCTGTCCCTCGCCTGGGGGCCCTGGGAGCGGGTGAGCGGAATGACGGCGGAGCTCGGCGGCGCCGAACGGCAGCGCATCGACCGGCGCGGCGCCCGCGGCCTCTCCGACCAGGAGGCCATGGCCCTGCTGGACACCGTGTGCGCCCCGGACGCCGCCCCGCCGGGAGACGGGAGTCCCGTCGTCCTGGCCCACCTCGACCTGACCGTGCGCGGCGACGGCCCGGTGCACCCGATGCTGCGCTCCCTGGTCCGGCGCAGCCCGACCGCGGCGACCGGGGCGAAGGGGTCCCCGACCGCCGCCGCAGCGCTCCGGCACCGGCTCGACGCCGCCGCCGACGAACAGGGACGCGAGCTGGTCCTGCGCGAACTCGTCCTCGCCGAGGCCGCCGAAGTCCTCGGCCACACCGACTCCGGGGCGCTGTCCGCGACGGTCCCCTTCCTCTCCGTCGGATTCGACTCGTTGACCGCGGTCGAACTCCGCAACCGGCTGGCCGCCGCCACCGGACTGCGGCTACGGCCCTCCGCCGTCTTCGACAGCGGCACCCCCGCCGCGCTCGCGGCGCGCCTCGCCGCCGAGGCCCGGGCGGAAGACACCCCCCGGCCCGAAACGGCACCCGCGGCCGGAACCGGAGCAGCTGCGTCCGACGCCGCCGACGCCGACCCGGTGAGCGTGCTGTTCCGCCAGGCCTGCACACTCGGCCGGATCGACGAGGGCATCGCCCTGCTCAAGAACGCCTCCGCCCTGCGCCCGGCCTTCCACAGCGGCAGTGACCTCGCGGCCGCCGGCGCCGGCCCGCGGCTGCTGCGCCTGAACGAGCGCGCCGACGCCCCCGTGCTCGTCTGCTTCGGCTCCATCGTCGCGCTCGGCGGCGCCCACCAGTACGCCCGCTTCGCCGCCCGCTTCCGGGACCGCTACGCCGTCGCCGCGCTCGACGCCCCAGGATTCGTCCCCGAGGAGGAACTGCCCGCCGACATGTCGGCCCTGTTGGACTTCCAGGCGACGACACTGCTCCGGGAACTGCCCGGACGGACGCTCGTGCTGGCCGGCTCCTCCTCCGGCGGCACGCTCGCCCACGGCGTGGCCGCCGCGCTGGAACAGCGCGGCGAGGGCCCGGCGGCCGTGGTGCTGCTGGACACCTACCTCTCCGACAACCAGGGCATCACCCAGTTCAACGACGTCCTGCTGGGCGGCATGTTCGCCCGCGAGGACCGGGCGGCCCCGATGGACGGGGCCCGGCTGACCGCGATGGGCGGCTACTTCCGTCTGCTCGACGACTGGAAGCCCCCGGCGGTCCGCGCCCCGCTGCTGCTGGTCCGCGCCTCCACCCCGCTCGGCCGCCCGTCCGCCGAAGCCGGCGACTGGCGCTCGACCTGGGCCGGCGCCGACACCGTCGTCGACGTCCCCGGAGACCACTTCTCGATCATGGAACAGCATGTCGCGACCACCGGCGACGCCGTCGCCGACTGGCTCGACAGCACCCTCCGCACCCCCGGTGCCCGGTGAAAACGAAGGAGAACCCGTTGACCACAGCCCCGTACGACGATTCCCCCCCGCGACAGGCCCTCACCGTGCTGGGAGCCGGGGTGATGGGCGTCGGAATCACCGTCCTCGCCCTCGGACACGGCCTGCCGGTCCACCTGGTCGACATCGACCGGGAACGGCTCGACCGGGCCGCGGACCTGATCGACGGCGAACTCCGGCTGGCCGAACTGATGGGCGCCCTGCCCGACGGGACGCCCCTCGGCGCCCTGGCCACCGGCACCTCGCTCAAGGCCGCCGCCGGAGCCACCGCCGTCGTCGAGGCGGTCACCGAGAACGCCGCGATCAAGGCCGCCGTCCTGTCCGAGGTCTCCGGACTGGTCCGGCCCGGAACCCTGCTGATCACCAACACCTCCTCCATCCCCGTCGACGAACTGGCCGGGGCCCTGGAACGGCCGGAGGAACTGGTCGGCACCCACTTCATGAACCCGCCCTACCTGATCGGAACCACCGAAGTGGTCCGCGGCGCCAGGACCGGGGACGCCGCGATGGCCGCCGTGGCGGCCCTGCTCACGGCGCTGCGGCGGCGGGCGGTGGTCGTCCGGGACGCACCCGGCTTCGTGACCAGCCGCATCCTGCACCCGATGATCAACGACGCGGCCCGGGTCGTGGGCGAGGGCACGGCGAGCGCCGAGGACGTCGACGCCCTGATGCAGGGCTGTCTGGGGCACCCCACCGGCCCGCTGCGGACCGCGGACCTGATCGGCATCGACAACCTCGTCGACTCCCTCACCGTGCTCCACGAGCGCACCGGCGACGACGGCTGCCGCCCCGCGGAACTGCTGCTCCGGCTGGTCCGCGAGGGCCGGCTGGGCCGCAAGTCCGGGCGCGGCTTCTACGACTACACCTGATCACCCCGACGAGGAGACAGCCATGACCGCAGCGAACACGCCCAACACCCACGACCTGGAGAAGGAACTGCTGGGATTCCTGGAAGGACGCACCGGAACCGCCTGGGACGCCGACACCGACCTGTTCGGCGCCGGCGGCCTGTCGTCCCTCTTCGCCATGCAGGTGGTGGTGCACCTGGAGAAGACCTACGCCATCGCCGTCCGCGGCGCGGACCTGCGGCTCGACAACTTCCGCACCGTACGGCGGATGGCGGAGCTGGTGGACCGGCTCCGGGTTCCCGCCGCCGGGGGCCAGCATGGGTGAGGACCTGAGCAGCGCGACGACCTCCGTCACCCTGCGGGTCGGCGACCTGGCGGGGGAGTGGGACCGGACCGGCCTCATCCCGCTGGACCTGCTCCGCGAACTGGGCGCCGAGGGCCGACTGTGCGCCGAAGTCCCGGAGCAGTACGGCGGCTGGGGGCTCAGCAGCATGCACAGCGGCGCGTACACCGCCCACGTGGGAGGCCTGTGCAGTTCGCTGCGCAGCGTGATGACCTCCCAGGGCATGGCGGCATGGACCATCCAGCGCCTGGGCACCGCCGAGCAGTCGGCCGCCCACCTCCCCCGGCTGACCGGCGGCGCACTGGCGGCGGTCGGCTTCAGCGAGCCCGGCGCCGGCAGCGACCTCGCGGCGATGACGACGACCGTCCGCCGCGACGGTGACGCGGTCGTCGTCGACGGACACAAGAAGTGGGTGACCGCCGCCCACTACGCCGACCTGCTGGTCATCGTCGGCCGCCACGAGGACGGCGCGGTGGCCGTCGTGGTGCCCGCCGACACGCCCGGCGTCCGGATCGAGCGGATCGCCGACCCGCTCGGCTGCCGCGCGGCCGGACACGCCGACGTCCACCTCGACGGGGTGCGGCTGCCGGCCGACAGCGTCCTGGGCGGTCACGGACTGCCGCCCGCCCTGCTGGTGACGACCGCGCTGGCCTACGGGCGGATGTCCGTCGCCTGGGGGTGCGTGGGAATCCTGCGGGCCTGTCTGGCGGCGGCCACCGCGCACGCCGCCGGACGGGAGCAGTTCGGCAGGCCGCTCGCGGAGCACCAGCTCGTCGCCGGACACCTCGCCGACCTCTACACGGCCGAGCAGGTGGCCGCGCGGGTCTGCGAGCACGCCAGCCGCTGCTGGGACGAAGGGTCGCCGGACCAGGTGGTGGCGACCGTACTGGCCAAGCACGTCGCCGCGACCCAGGCCGCCCGGGGCGCGGCGACGGCCGTCCAGGTACTGGCCTCGGCCGGGTCCCGGGACGGCCACGCGGTGGCCCGGGCGTACCGGGACGCCAAGCTGATGGAGATCATCGAGGGCAGCAACGAGCTGTGCCGGCTGATGCTGGCACAGCACGCGCTCTCCGCTCCGGGGGCACCGTGAGCGGGCCCGCAGCCGACGAGACGAGGAAGGACGACATGGCCGAGACCGTCAAGTGCCTGGTCTGGGACCTGGACGACACCCTCTGGCAGGGCACCCTGCTGGAGGACGGCGAGGTGCACCTGCCGGACGAGGTGCGCAAGGTGGTGATCGAGCTCGACTCCCGCGGCATCCTCCAGTCCGTCGCCAGCCGCAACGACCACGAGCACGCCTGGGCCCGGTTGGAGGCATTCGGCGTGGCCGAGTACTTCGTCCTGCCGGAGATCGGGTGGGGCGCCAAGTCCGAGTCGGTGCGCCGGATCGCCGATCGGCTGAACTTCGCGCTCACGGCCATCGCCTTCGTCGACGACCGGCCCGCCGAACGCGCCGAAGTGGCCTTCCACCTGCCCGACGTACGGTGCTACCCGGCCGAGCAGGTCCTCGCCCTTCCCGAACTCGCCGAGTTCACCCCCGCGACCAGCACCGTCGACTCCCGGCGGCGGCGCCAGATGTACCAGGCGGGCTTCCGCCGCGAGGCCGAGCGGGCGGCCGCCCCCGGCCCCGACGAGGAGTTCCTGCGCTCCCTGGACCTGCGGATGCGCATCGGCCGGGCCACCGGCGAGGAGCTGTCCCGGGTCGAGGAACTCACCCTGCGCACCAGCCAGATGAACGCGACCGGGGTCCACTACCCGGACGCGGTGCTGCGCGGCCTGATCACCGACCCCCGGCACGAGGTCCTGGTGGTCACCCTCACCGACCGGTTCGGCCCGCACGGCGCGGTCGGCGTCCTGCTGCTGGAGCGGCACCCCGGCCTGTGGCACCTCAAGCTGCTCGCCACCTCCTGCCGGGTCGTCGCCTACGGCGCCGGTGCGACCCTGCTGAACTGGCTGGCCGACGCCGCCGCCCGGTCCGGAGTCCACCTGGTCGCGGACTTCCGGGCGACCGAACGCAACCGGATGATGGAGATCGCCTACCGGTTCGCGGGCTTCGAGGGCCTGGACGAAGCCCCGTGCCCGTGCGCCGCCGTCCTCGCACCGGCTCCGGAGAGCACCGGACTCCAGCGCCTGCACCTGGTTCCAGGCCCGCGCGTGGTGTCCACCGTCATGAGCGTGGACGCACCCGACCTGAACGTGCCGGAAGGGGGCCCGGGAACGTCGTGACCGCGGCGGCGGCGGCCGGCGCTCCCGGGCTCCGGTCCGCCGCCCTCAGCGCTTGCGGACGAGAGTGATCCCGTCGGCCATCACCAGCAGCGACAGCTCCACCCGGGGGTCCTCGTGCAGCAGCCGGTTCAGAGCCCGGACCCCGGCGGTGTCCGGGTCCACGGCGGCCGGATCGGCGACCCGGCCGAAGAAGAGGGTGTTGTCGACCACGATCAGACCGCCGGCGCGCAGCAGCGCCAGCGAAGTCTCGTAGTAGCGGACGTAGTTGCTCTTGTCCGCGTCGATGAACACCAGGTCGAAGCTTTCCGGCCCGCGCTCCGCCAGCAGCGCGTCCAGGGTCGCGGTGGCATCGCCGATCCGCAGGTCGATCCGCGAGTCGACCCCGTCCCGCTTCCAGAAGTCGGCGCCGATGGCCGGCCACCGGTCGTCGATGTCGCAGGACACCAGCACCCCGTCGGCCGGGAGCGCGCGGGCCATGCACAGGGTGCTGTAGCCGGTGAAGGTGCCGATCTCCAGCACCGCCCGCGCCCCCGTCAACCCGACCAGCAGGGAGAGCAGTTGGCCCTCCTCCGCCATCACCTGCATGGCGGTCCCGCCCGGCAGGTCCGCGGTGGCCTCCCGCAGCTCCCTGAGCAGATCGTCGTCACGGAGGGAGACCTCCCGGACGTAGGCGAGCAGGTCGTGGGTGGCTTCTGTCTGGTGGGCCATGGTGCGGGGGTCCTCTCGAAGGAGATCAGGTTGAAGGAGATCGGGTCGAAAAGCATCGGGGGAAGGGGGGACCGGGCCGCCGGGTGCCCGTCGCCGGGCCGCCGGGACGGTCACCCGGCGCGCATGTACGGGTGACCGTGCTGCCGTACGGCGACCGCCTGCGCCCGCTCGCGGGCGTACGCCCGCAGCAGCGCGTCCAGCCGGTAGCGGCCCCCCGCCGGCTCACCCAGCAGATTCGCCTCGACCAGGGCGTCCAGGGCCTCCTCGGCCTGCGCCTCGGAGCAGCCGACCATCACCGCGACCCTACTGCTGGAGACCGAAGACGCTCCGGCAGTCCCCAGCGCGGTGAACACCTCGGCCGGGTCGACCCCGGCCGGAGCCGTCCGCCGGAGCCCGGCGTGGTCGGCGTCGAGGCAGGGCCGGACACCGAGGTCGCCCGCGCACAGTTCGTCCAGCAGTCGCGGGGCGTCCGTGAGCCGCCGGGCGAAGTGCCCGATGGTCCAGTGCGGGCGCTCCAGCAGCCGGGTCCCCGCGATCCGGATCGCCAGCGGCAGGCCCGCGCAGACCGTCAGCACCGAACGGGCCGACCGCGGTTCGGCACCCACCCTGGCCGGGCCGACGATGCTGCCCAGCAGCTCCAGCGACCCGGCCTCGTCCAGCGGGCCGAGCGGAATGGGGCACGCCCCCTCCAGATCGGCCAGCCGCCGTCGACTGGTCACCAGCAGCCTGCTGCCCCCGCTGCCCGGTATCAGTGGCCGCACCTGCGCCGTGCTGGAGACGTTGTCGAGTACCACCAGCAGACGGCGGCCCGCGGTGAGCGAGCGGTAGAGGCTCTCCCGTTCCGACTCCTCCTCGGGTATCTCGTCCCGGGGCACACCGAGGTCCGCCAGGAACCGCGGCAGCACCGCCCGGGCGGTCAGCGGCCGCGCGGCTCCGCCGAGATCCGCGTAGAGCTGGCCGTGCACCGAGGAGCCGCGCACGGCGTGCGCCGCTTGCAGGGCCAGCGCGCTCTTGCCGACACCGCCCCGGCCGGTCACCACCGCCGTCGCCACCATGCCCGCGGGCATCGTGCCGGTCGTGAGGAAGTGCTGCAGCCGCGCCAGCGCACCGGAGCGGGCCGACAGTGGCAGCGGCACCGAGGGCAGCTGCGCCGGGCTCGGCCAGCAGGACCATTCCCGGGCAGTGGCCGGCGCCGGCGCGACGGCCGCCTCCGGGGCCTTTTCGGGCTGCTCCAGTGGGTCGGGCGCGCGGGGCCGGTCGTGGGCCGAGAGGATGTGCCGGTGGACCTCGCGCAGATCGGTGCTCGGCTCGGCGCCGAGCTGCTCGACGAGCAGCGCCCGGGTGCGCTGGTAGAGGTCCAGGGCCTCCGACTGCCGTCCCGAGCGGCCCAGCGCCAGCATCAGCTTGCCCACCAGGGCCTCCCGTAAGGGGTGCTTCCGCGCCAGCCGCACCAGCTCCGGCACGACCTCGGCGTGCCGCAGCAGCGCCAGCTCCGCGTCGAACCGCAGCTCCAGGGTCTGCAGGCGAAGCTCCTGGAGGTAGCGGCCCTCCACATCGCGCAGCGTCTGCGACGGGATGTCCGCCAGCGGCTCCTCGCGCCACAGGGCGAGCGCCTCGGCCAGCTCGGCGGAGGAGCCTTCCAGGTCTCCGCGCTCGGCCAGCTCCGCCGCGCGCCGGCGGTGGGCCGTGAACTGCCCGAGATCGCTCTCGTGCTCGCCGAGTTCGAGGAGGTAGCCGGGCGCCCGGGTGAGGATCCGGGCGGAGGCGTGCTCGCCCAGCGACTGCCGCAGGCGCATCACATAGGTGCGGACGGTCGCGGCGGCACTCGGCGGCGGGGCGCCGTCCCAGACGTACTCGGCGATCCGGTCGACCGAGATCACCCGGTTGGCGTTGAGGAGGAGCGCTGCCATGACCACGCGCTGCCTCGGAGCCGACACGTGCACCTCACGCGCGTTCAGCCGGACGGAAAGCGGACCCAGTAACAGGAAGTTCAAGGGAGTCCTCTTCATCACACGACCGGTGGGCAAGACTGCCTCCAGCGTCTTGGGTGGCTGTGTACGGGTCAACGCGGTCCTGTCGTATCTAGATGTATTCCTAGAGTGCAGGTCTTGCGCTCATGTCGGGTTTACGTTGCGCGGCACCGTCACGGCGGTCAGGACCGGGTCCGCCCACCACGGCCCACCGGCCGGTGGAACCGATCGCTGCCGCACCGCCGTCGACCGGGGGTGACCCGGCACCGCCGGCGCGCCCTGGAACACCCCCTCCGGCGGCGGCCCCTCCGGCTCCGCGTCGATGCCGCGGACGTCACTGACGGCGTGCAGCCTTGCCATGAGGTGCCCTCGCCTCCTCGGCCGGATCCGCGGTGCGCGGTCCGGCCGGACCGTTGCTGCCGAGTCGGAGCCAGGTAAATCCCACAGGATTGCCCCGCACCGCAGAGTTCTCACCATTCACGAAGAGATGGCCGGAATTGAACCCGGACATGAGCGTACGGACGCGATCCGATGCGTACTTGCTGACATTCCGAGGAGTATGGCAGGCTGTCATATGCGGTGTCCGTGACTCGCTCGCCGGTCGCCGTCGATCGGGGCTCCCCGTATAAGCGCGCACCAGACGGTCTGCCGGTGCGGATGATGTCCCACGCGATCACCACACCCCGCCCGTCCGTCGGCACTGCGCGGATTTCGAAGGGAATGAAAGGCCGCTATGACCTCCCTCGCTTTGGACAGCGACCTGTGGTGCCGTCGCTTCCATCCCTCGCCCATGGCCACGCGCCGACTGGTCTGCTTTCCGCACGCCGGCGGCTCGGCGAGTTTCTACCTCCCGTTGTCCGCCGCACTGTGCGGCCCGGTCGACCTCCTGGCCGTGCAGTACCCCGGCAGGCAGGACCGCCGGAAGGAAGCCGGGGGCCAGGACCTGCACCGCATGGCCGACGAAGTGTCCGAAGCGCTGCGCCGCCGGGACGACCTCCCCCTGACTCTCTTCGGGCACAGCATGGGCGCGCTCGTCGCTTTCGAGGTGGCCCGGCGGATCGAGCGCGCGGGCGGCCGGATCGACCACCTCTTCGTCTCCGGCCGCAAGGGGCCGTCCGCGGACCGGCCCGAGCACTCCCACCCACTCGACGACGAGGGCATCGTGGCCGAGGCCAAAGCCATGGGCGGCACCGACGCTCGGCTCCTGGAGGACGAGGAACTGCTGGGGATGGTGCTGCCCGCGCTGCGCGGCGACTACCAGGCCCTGGGGGCCTACCGGGCCGACCGTGACGCCGCGGTCACCTGCCCGGTCACCGCCCTGGTGGGGGACCAGGACTCCTGGACGCCGGTCCCCGAGGCCGGGCACTGGCGCGACCGCACGATGGGTGCCTTCGACCTCAAGGTCTTCCCCGGCGGGCACTTCTACCTCAGCAGCCGGGCGAACGAGGTGACCGGCATGCTCCGCGACCACCTCGCCGGCACGCTGCGCACCTGAGAGCACGGACGACAGGGAAGGGGGGACCGAGAAGTGACACCGTCAGCGACCTCTGAGGAGATCAAGCCCGCGCGGCGGCCGCCGCGGTCCGAGTCCGCCGCCCGTCCGGCGGACGGGGGCCCTGCCCGCGGCGCGGGCGTCCGGCGGCTGACCGCCGTGGACGTCCGCATCCTGGAAGGCGTCGCGGTCGGCATCTCGACCGCCCGGCTGGCGACATCGCTCTATCTGAGCCCGCAGGGCATCGAGTACCGCATCGGGCTGATGATGCGCCATTTCCAGGCCGCTAACCGGCCCGCTCTGGTCTCCCGGGCGCACTCCCTCGGTGTGTTGAGCGTCGGGACATGGCCACCTCGCGTTCTCCCGGAATTCCTTGAGTCCTAGAAGCGGGCGGGGCGCACTGTTCCCTGATCTCCCCCGTGAGTTCCCCGCCGGAGGGCGGGTCGAAAAATTCCGTTCCGAAGGCGGGGAATGCACTCCGCCGGTATGCTGACAGATATTTTCCCGGATCCGGATACCGTACGGATATCGTGCCGCAGGACGGGTTCCCGAGCGTCCGGTCGAATGCCGGATTCTGCGGCATTGTGCTGTCGGGCCCACGTCTGCGGCACTACGCCTGGGCCGCACCACCGTCCCCTCCTGTCACACTGATTCACAGGAGTGGTCATGAGTTCGGGGTACCTGTTCGGCGGCGGCGTCGGGACCGAGCCGCACGGCCTGGAGCCAAGCGCCCGGCACCCGGAGGCCCCGATGGAGCGGCTGCGGCACGCCTTGGCCTCTCCTCAGTCGATGCAGAACTCGTTGCCCTCGATGTCCCGCATCGGGATGCACGCGTCGTTGCCGTCGTACAGCGTCCGCACGTGTACCGCGCCGAGCGGGACCAGCCGTGCGCATTCGGCCTCGAGCGCGGCCAGCCGCTCCTCACCCACCAGCCCGGTACCGACCCGCACGTCGAGATGCAGCCGGTTCTTGGCGGCCTTGCCCTCGGGAACGCGCTGGAAGTACAACCGCGGCCCCACGCCCGACGGATCGACGCAGGCGAACCACGCGTCCCGCCGCTCGGCCGGCTGCGCGCTCCAGTAGTCCTCCCAGGTGGCGAAGCCCTCCGGTGGCGGCGGCACGACGTACCCGAGCACCTCGCACCAGAAACGGGCGAGGCGCTCGGGTTCCGCGCAGTCGAAGGTGACCTGGAACTGCTTGATCGATGACATCGGCCCACCATAGTGGCGACACCGCGACCCCTGGCGGCCGTTGACCGTTCCGCTTCTCGTCGGGGACGCCGGGCCCTGTGGTGGGATCAGGTCGTGCGCTTCAGGTAGGCCTCGATCTCGTCGGCGGCGCGGGTGGCACCGCCCGCTTCCCGGGTGAGCCGCTGCGCCTCGATGCCCCGCTCCTGCACGGCCGCGTCGGCGGCCACCTCGGTGATCGCGGCCCGCAGCAGGCTCACGTCGGCCTCCGCCGGCAGCAGTACCCGGCCGAGGCCCAGCTCGGCCACCCGCGCGGTGTTGGCCGCGACGTCCGGCCAGGACGGCACTCCGAGGATCGGGCAGCCGGCGTCCAGGGACTCCAGCACGCCGCCCATGCCGCCGTGGGTGATCACCAGCCGGGCGTGCCGGAGCACCGCCAGGTGCGAGACCCAGCGGTGGACCTCGATGTTGTCCGGCAGCGGACCGAGGTCGGCCGGGTCCATCCCCCCGCCGACCGAGATGACGGCGTGCCAGGGCAGCTCGGCGAAGGCGTCCACGCACAGCCGGAAGAACTCCGGATGCTTGTTGTGCACGGTCCCCATCGAGACCAGCGCCACCGGCAGGCCGCTCGCCGGGGGCTGCCACTCTCCCAGGAAGGAGCGGTCCGTGAGGCACGGCCCGACGAAGGCGAAGCGATCGTCGAAGCTCTCGCCGTGCGGCTGGAAGAACCGCGGCACGTGGACGAGGTTGAGGTCCTCGGTGCGCATCAGGAACTCGTGCGCCGGCTCGTCGATGCCGTGCGAGGCCAGCAACTCGGCCATCCGGACGCCTAATTCGACGACCACCTCCTCGGTGAGCGGGACCGCGCCGTCCGCCTCCATCATCTGCTGCACGAAGGAGTAGGTGTCGTTGGAGGCGAAGAACGGCGTCGACTGGACGGCCGGGACCCCCCAGGTGTGGGCCAGTATCCGGCCGGCCTGGAAGGCCACGGCGTCGTAGACCACCGCGTCGGGCCTGGCGTCGCCGAACCACTCCTGGACCGCGCGCAGGATGGCGATGTTCTCGTCCAGGAAGATCAGCGGGGTGCGCCCGTTCTCGGGACCGCCCACGCTGTCCAGCGGCTGGGTGGAGTCGTAGCGCAGGTGTTCGGCGCCGACCTCGGCCAGGGCCTGGGCGAAGTCGTCGACGGCCGCGTAGGTGACCCGGTGCCCGCGGCGTACCAGTTCACCGACGACCGCCAGAGTGGGGAAGACATGGCCGTGGGCCGGGATGTTGACCATCAGGATGTGGCTCACTGCTGCTCCGTCGGTATCGGGAGGAGGAACGAGGGAAGGGGGAGCAAGAAGCGCGATTCGGGACGGGAGAAGGGGCGCGGCAGGCCGCGCGGCTCAGCTGGGGTCCTGGTCCGGGCCGGCCTCGGACTGCGGCTCGGCGGCCCACTGGCCGCCCGCGATCTCCTCGGCGCTCAGCTGCCGGCGCGGGATCCAGGCGGGGACGGTGCCCTCCTCGTTGCGGCCCTTGTCCAGGATCGCCAGGTTGTGGTAGAAGTGCGCGCCGGCCAGCGTCCGGTCGGTCCCGCTCGGGCGGTGCGCGGTCGGCGGCTCGTGCTCCTCGTGGTTGAGGCCGTCGAGCAGCTGCTTGAGGAAGCCCATGCTGGTGGTCGGGTCGCCGAGCCGCTCCGAACTGCCGCCGTAGCCCGGCCAGTAGGAGGTCTGCAGGTCCTCGATCACATAGAGCCCGCCCGGGACCACGTGCGGGAAGAGCGCGCCGAAGGCGGCGATGACGTCCGGGCAGTAGTGGCTGCCGTCGTCGATGACGATGTCGATCGGCCCGATCCGCTCGGCCAGTGCCGTGAGGAAGGCCGGGTCCGCCTGGTCGCCCCGGACGGTGTGGATCCGCTGCTCGCGCAGTGCCGTCTTGTCGTAGACGTCGACCCCGTAGACGAGGCCCCGCCGGAAGAAGCGCTTCCACATCCGCAGCGAGCCACCGCCCGCCGCCGGGTCGGCGTAGCCGCCGATCCCCAGCTCCAGGATGGTGAGCGGCCGGTCCCGCAGCGGGGCGAAGTGCCGGGCGTAGTGATCGGTGTAGTAGTGCAGCCCCCACTTGTCCGAACCGTGGCGCAGCGACAACTCGGCCAGGTCGAGCGGCTGTTCCGCCAAGCCGCGAAGCAGCTGCTGGACGACCGGGAAGGCCGCCAGTGCGGGCATCAGCCGAGCCGGGTCCTCGATGCCGTGCCAGGTGATCCCGGGCGTGCGGTGGCCTGCGGTGTGCCGGGCGCCGAAGACGGCGCGGGCCAGGTCGATCAGGTCCAGCTCGACGGTGGCGCTGGGCTCGTCGGCCGGCCCGGTGCGGTGCTCGGCCTTGGGGCCGGCCAGCAGGTGGTGCCGGAGCACCTGGCCGTCGAAGGCGAGCTCGAACTGCACCACCACCGCCGCGGCGGCGAGTTGCTCGCTCAGGTCGGCCCGGCTGACCAGTTCGTCCACCAGGTCGGCGGCCGTCTGCTCGGCGCCCGCCGACCTGATCACCGCCGCAAGCTGCTCCTCGGGCCCGTCCGCCGCCAGGATCAGGGCGCGGATCCGGCGCAGGTCGGTCTCGTGCGGGTCCGAGTCGTGGTCCGACGGGCTGTTCACGTGCCGGCCGTTCTCGTGCTGTCCGGTGAGGGCGGTCATGCGTGAGCCTTTCCACGAGGGAGTCGAGAGGACGGGGAACGGATCGGGGCTTCGTCCAGGCCGGGGTGACGCCGTCGGTCATCGCCGGCGGCGGGATCTCCACCCGGCCGGGGAAGAGGGCGCTGTCCACCACGATCGGACCGCCGGGCACCGAGTTCACGGCGGGACGCCGCCGCCACTCTCAGCTACTGGATCGACACGTCGTGAATCTAGGTGCGCATCCCTCCCGCCACAAGCACTACCTGGGGCCACGGGGCGCCGGGTGCGGGAAACGAGCCAGAATCGGGGCACCGCTGTTCCGCATGTTTGGACCCGTCACCCCGGTGTCGTTCGTGGCAGCGGCGGAGTCGGTGATCGTCGGGCGACCGGGCCCGGCCCCGGATCCACCGGCCCCCGCGGCCGGCCCCGGGCGGGACCGTCCTGCCGGCCGGGTCGGCCCGCAAGGACACGAGGGGCAGTTCCACCCCCATGACCAGTGATCGAGCCGCCCGGGTCCGGCCCGGCCCCGAGGCCGGAGCGCCGCAGGTTCGGCTCCCGAGTCCGCACTGTGGATCGTGGCCGAGTACGACGCCGCCGGGAACGAGAAGGGCGCGATCCCGCGGTGCGGCCTTCGCGTCACGTCCTCGCCCGCTCGGCGGAGTCCAGGATCACGCGAAGGCCGCAAGGTCGTCCCGGAGGATTCCCGGTCATCAGGCCAAGGTGGCGAGTTCGGCGAGCAGGGTGGTGACGGCGGCGGGGGTCAGCCGGTGGCCGGCGGTGGTCTCGACGAGGTGGCCCGAGGCGGTGCGGGAGCTCCACCAGTCTTCGAGGAATCCGGGGGCGTAGCCGCCGGTGCGGAAGCCGTACGGTTCGGACCCGAGGTCGAAGGCGATCATCAGCTCGTAGTCCGGGAGCGCATAGGAACGCTCTTGCTGCGGCGGGGTTCTGACGTACCGTTCGAAGGAGTCGACCCGGTTGGCGCTGGTGAAGAGCCAGAACAGGTAGTCGTACATCAGCAGGGAGCGCGGGTCGGCGTGCAGGGCGAAGAAGCCCTTGTCGTGGACGACGGCCTCCGCCAGCGCGCGCAGTGGCCGGTCCGCGTCGGGCAGGACGTCCGCGACCGCGCGGAAGGCGCGCCGCGTCCTCCCCCGCCCGATCGTCCGGCGATTGTACGGTCCGCACCCGGACGCGGCAGCGGCAGCGGTCAGCACGGACGGTGCGACACGGAACGGATGCGGCACCGCTGCGGCTGGGCCCGGCGTCCGTCGCGGCCCTGCTCGTCCTCGGCTGTCTCGGCCTGGCCGCCGCGCACGACGACGCCGCGCTCCCGCCCGGAACCCGGCCGGCGGTGCTCCCCGGACGAGCGGTGCGAGCGGGCCCCGCCCGCACCGGCTCTTCGGCGACCGGCTCGGGCCGCCCGTCCGCACCTCCGGTGAGGACGGGCCCGACCCGGACGCGCGGGCCGACACCTACCGCGAGGGCCTGGCCCGAGCGGTCGGCCGCCGCCGGGTCACCGTCTGCCACCCGACCTCGCGCGCGGCCCTCGGCCTGGTGGCGGGCCCGCGGCAACGGGCCGCCGGTGCCCAGTGCCCGGCGGCCCGTTGCCCGTGCGTCAGCCGTAGAGCGCCACCCGGGGCTCGACCGTCCCCTGGGCCGGGGCCGTCCCGACGACGGTGACCCGGTAGCGCTCGGTCAGGGTGTGGTGGCCGTGCAGGACGAGCTTGGCCGAGGCGAGCCGGGTGTACAGGGTGCCGGTCTGGCTGGCGAGCGGCAGGGTGCGCCAGTGGCCGTCGGAGGAGAGCACTTCGAGCCGGATGCTCGCCGGATCGAGGAAGGGCCCGTTGGCGGGGGACTCGATGAGGACCTGCGGGGCCACCGTGCGGTCGGCCGAGGAGTCGTTGCGGTAGGAGACGGTGATCACCCGCTGCGCGTGGCCGGGCGACAGCGAGGAGGAGGGCAGCTCGACGAAGCCGGTCGGCGGGGTGCCGGCCGCGGTCGGGGTGCCGGTCGCCGCCTGGGACGGGGCGGTGAGCAGGGCGGTCGGCACGGCGGCGAGGGCCGCGGCCAGCGCCAGGCTCCGACGGGGGATCTTCCGGGTGCGCATGGCGCCTCCTTCGGCCGGTGGCCAGGGCACGCGGGTGCGCCGACTGGTCCGGGCAGGTCCGTACGGCACCACCCTGCCCCTTCACCCGGAAAGCCGCACGCCGAAGCCGCACCCGGCAGCCGCGACCGGTGAGCCGCCCGGGCGACCCGCCCGGTGCGACCCGCCCGCCGTGAGCCGCCCGCCGTGAGCCGGTGCCGGGCCCGACCGGAGGGCCGGGAGCGGTGCCGGGACTGGGCCGAACGTGCGACCGCCGCGGCTGCGGGGCCGGGGCACCGCCCGCGCCGGGACCGGGCCCCTTACCTTGGGCGCAACCTCCCGCCCGGCGCCCGCGCGCCGGGTGGAGTGCCCGAAGGTCGGGGGGAGGTCCCGAGAAGGGGAGGGCGGCTTGCGGGCACGTTCGGTGGAGGAGCCGGGGCAGCGGATGCCGATCCTGATCCGGTACGGCCACCGCTCCTGGCTGGTGCCCCTGGCGGTCTTCGCGTTCGTGGTGGGCGTGGACGCGGCCACGCCCGCGACGTTCGCGTCCGTGAGCTGGCTGGTGATGGTCCCCGTGGTGGCCGCCGGGCTCTGCGGGCCGGTGGTCACCGGGCTGTTCGCCCTCCTCGCGATCGCCGCCTACCCCGCCCTGGACAGCATCTGGGGCAAGTCCCAGGGGATCGAGGACTTCCTGCTGGTGATCGCGGGGGCCGTCTTCTCGGTGCCGATCAGCGTC
The DNA here is from genome assembly GCF_043198905.1 of Kitasatospora sp. NPDC048715. Taxonomy (NCBI): domain Bacteria; kingdom Bacillati; phylum Actinomycetota; class Actinomycetes; order Kitasatosporales; family Streptomycetaceae; genus Kitasatospora; species Kitasatospora sp. NPDC048715. The sequence continues at coordinate 286,565 of NZ_JBICVH010000002.1, forward strand.
TTCCGCGCCCGGGCCGCCGCCTACGTCCGCCATCTGCAGGGCGCGGCGGAGACCACCCGGCAGGTGGTGCTGCGCCCGGTGCCCCCGGGGTGGGGCGGCGTGGACTCGGCGGCGCGCTACCTGGCCGCGGACGTCGAGGCCCGGGTGGGCGGCGACTTCTACGACGTGCTGGCCACCCCGTTCGGGGCGCGGGTCATCCTCGGTGACGTCCAGGGCAAGGGCCTGCCGGCCGTCTCCGCGGCGGCGGCGCTGGTGGGCTGCTTCCGGGAGGCCGCCTTCCACGAGCGCGACCTGGCCACCGTGGCGGGCTGGATGGAGGAGCGGCTGTACCGGCAGAACGCGCTGGCGGAGCGGCTGGGGGAGCGGGAGGAGCGGTTCGCCACGGCGGTGGTCCTCTGGTTCCCCTCCGACGCGCCGGGGGAGGTGGAGGTGGTGAACTTCGGCCACGACAGCCCCCACGTCCTCGGCCCCGCGGGCGTGCGGCAGCTGCCGCCGGGCGACGGGGCGCCGATCGGGCTGGCCCAGCTGGCCGGCGGGCTGCCGCGGGTGCGGCGGCTGCGGTTGGGCCCGGGCGAGACGGTCCTGATCGTCTCGGACGGGGTGACCGAGGCCCGTGACCGCACGGGCGCCTTCTTCTCGCTGCGCGCCCACCTGGACCGGCTGGCCGACGCCCCGGGAGTGGTCGATCCCGGGCGCCTGGTCGACGAGGTGGCCGCCGCGGTGGTCCGGCACACCGGCGGCCGGCTGACGGACGACACCGCCCTGCTCGCCGTCAGGACGCCCCCGGTGGAGGCGGCGGACGGAGCCGGCCTCAGTCCTCGGCGTGGCTGATCGCGCAGGCCAGGACGCCGGGGATCCGGGCCAGTTCGGCGGTGAGGGCGGACGGGTTCCCCCGGCCGTGCAGGCTGATGGACACCTCCGTGACCCGCTCGTCGCCGCCGCCGTCCTCGCCCGGTGGCGCGGCCCGGTCGATTGAAGCCCAGTCCGAAGACGATCTGGGCGGCCATCCGGGAAGGGCGAGGTGCGACCACCCTTGTCCGAAAGGATCGTCGACCGTTCCCAGTGTCCTCAGCTCCTCCTGCCGTCGCATCGTCCCGCCGCACCCCGGCCGTCGCGTTCCGTCGGCTCAGGCCGGGGGGACGGGCCGCAGCCGGTAGGCGTCCCCGTGGGCGACGACGTGGCCGGCGGTGGGCGGGGCGAAGTGGGTGCCGAGCAGCAGGGTGTCGGTGCCGGCGAGGGAGCCGAGCAGTGCGCGGCGGGTGGCCTCGGAGCGCTGCGGGTCGATGTCGACGCAGGCGCCGATGGCGGGGTGGGCGAGCTGGACCGGGTGGTGGAGGCAGTCCCCGGTGATCACCGCCGTGCGGCCCCGGCTGGTCAGTTCGACGGCGACGTGCCCCGGGGTGTGGCCGGGGGTGGGGAGCAGGCGCAGGCCCGGGGCGATCGCCAGGCCCCCGGCCGGGACGTCGACGAGGTCCAGCCGGCCGGCCCGCTCGACTGGCAGCACGGAGTCGCTGAACATCAGGGCGCGCGCCTCGTCCATGGCGTACCCGGCCCAGAACTCCCGTTCGGCGCGGGTGGTGAGGTAGCGCGCGCGGGGGAAGGTGGGCACCCAGGCGCCGTCCACCTTCCGGGTGTTCCAGCCGACGTGGTCGGCGTGCAGGTGGGTGAGGACCACCAGGTCGACGGAGTCCGGCGGGAATCCGGCGGCGGCGAGGCGCCGCGGGTAGTCGGTGCGCAGGTCGTGCCAGGCCGGGTTGGCGCGCTGCTTGCCGTTGCCGATGCCGGTGTCGACGAGCACCCGCAGCCCGTCCAGGTCGAAGGCGAAGCTGTGGCTGTCCAGGCGCAGCGCGCCGTCGGCGTCGGCGAAGTCGGGGTGCAGCCAGCCCTGGCCGGCCACCGTCGCGGGGGTGGCGTCGGGCAGCAGCCACCGTCCGGTCGCGGGTGGCAGCGGGATTTCGTCGATGCGGTGGACGGTGACGTCGCCGACCGTCCAGGAGGGGGTAGGGGTAGTGGGCACGGGGCCGGCTCCTCCGCTGTAAAAGCCATTCGTTTGCGTTAGTGGCACCCTAGAACCTACAGTCGCGTTAACGCAAACCCTTAGCTTTTGCTGCGGGGTGCCTCGCCTGCGCGAACCCGCCCCGCCGCCCACGATCAGGAGCGCGCCCATGTCCTCCGCCGAACTCACCCCGTCCGAGGCCGCCCACCGGGCCGCCCGGGCCGGACTCGACCTGCCGCCCGAGCGCCACGCCGCGGTGGCGGCCACCGCCGAACACATCCAGTCCGTCGTCGCCGTCCTGCGGGAACTGGACTTCGGGGACACCCCGCCCGGCGCCGCCTACCGCGCCGAAGCGGAGCACCACGACGCGGGGGAGCGGCCCGATGCAGCCGTATGAACTGAGCCTCGCCGCCGCCGCGACCCGGATCCGGGAGCGGCGGCTGTCCCCCGTGGAACTGGTCGACTCCGTCCTCGGCCGCATCGACCGGGTGGAGCCGCACCTCGGCGCCTACGCCACCGTCGCCGCCGAACAGGCCCGCGACGCGGCGCGCCGGGCCGAGCGGGAGATCGCCCAGGGCCGGTACCGGGGGCCGCTGCACGGCATCCCGGTCGGACTCAAGGACCTGATCGACGTCGCCGGCACGCCCACCGGTGCCGGCTCCCGGGTCCGGGACGGCCACCGCGCGACCGCCGACAGCGCGGTCGCCGCCCGGCTGCGGGCCGCCGGCGCGGTCCTGGCCGGCAAGACCCACACCCACGAGTTCGCCTACGGCCTGACCACCCCGCAGACCTGCAACGCCTGGGACCGCGACCGGGTCGCCGGAGGATCCAGCGGCGGGTCCGCCGCCGCGGTGGCCGCCGGGGCGGCGACCTTCGCCATCGGCACCGACACCGGCGGCTCGATCCGGGTGCCCGCCGCGCTGAACGGGGTGGTCGGCCTCAAGCCCACCTACGGGCTGGTGCCCCGCCACGGTGTCACCTCGCTGTCCTGGTCGCTCGACCACGTGGGCCCGATCACCCGCACCGTCGATGACGCGGCCCTGGTCCTGGCCGCCCTCGCCGGGCACGACCCGCGCGACCCCGCCTCGCTGGCCGCCCCCGCCGTCGACTACCGGCCCGAGCGGGAGCCGGACCTGACCGGCGTGCGGGTCGGCGTGCCGAACGCCTACTACGTCGACCACGTCGACGAGGAGGTCGCCGCCGCCGTCCACCGTGCCGTCGAACAGCTGGAGGCGCTCGGCGCCCGGCCCGTCGAGGTGGAGATCCCGATGGCCCGCTACCTGGTGCCCACCCTGTGGGGCCTGACCGCGCCCGAGGCCGCCGCCTACCACGCGCGCACGCTGCGCACCGTCCCCGAGCTGTACCAGGCCGACGTCCGGGTCCTGCTGGAGGCCGGCGAACTGATCGGCGCGGGCGACTACCTGCGCGCCCAGCGCGCCCGGACGCTGATCCGGGACGCGTGGGCGCGGGTCCTGGCGGAGGTCGACGTGATCGCCGCCCCGACCGTGCCGACGACGGCGGTGCGGGTCGGCCAGGAGGCGGTCGGCTGGCCGGACGGCACCACCGAGAGCGTCTCGGACGCCTACGTCCGGCTCTCCGCCCCGGCCAACGTCACCGGGGTGCCCGCGCTGTCCGTCCCGGCCGGCCACGACGCGGCGGGCCTGCCGATCGGCCTGCAGCTGCTCGGGCGGCCGCTCGGCGAACGGACGCTGCTGCGGGTCGGCCACGCCTTCGAGCGGACGCAGCCCGCGCGGGAGCTCGCGCCGGTGGTCTGAGCCGGCCGCGGGCGTGCCGGGCCCGCGCCCGGGGTCCCGGCCCGCCCGGGCCCGCCTTGACGCAAAGGCGTCGCTTTAGGATGGCGGTATGAGTCCTCGGCAGATGGTCCGCCCGGGCGGGCGCAGCGCCCGGGTCCAGGAGGCGGTGCACACCGCGGTGCGCGAGCTGCTCGCGGAGGTGGGCCGCGAGGCGCTCACCGTGCCGATGGTCGCCCAGCGGGCCGGTGTCACCCCGTCCACGGTGTACCGCCGCTGGGGCGACCTGGCCGAGCTGCTGTCCGACGTCGCGGTGGAGCGGCTGCGCCCCGACACCGAGCCCGCGGACCGCGGCGGCCTGCGCGCCGACCTCACCGCCTGGGCCGAGCAGTTCCTCGACGAGATGGCCTCCGCCTCCGGCCGCGCCTACGTCCGCGACGCCCTCCTCGGCGACCCGGACGGCGGCAACGCCGGCCAGTGCTCGGCCTACGCCGCCGAGCAGCTCGCCCTGGTCCTCGCCCGCGCCCGTGCGCGCGGCGAGGAGGCCCCCGGGGTCGAGGCCGCCATGGACCGCCTCGTCGCCCCCCTGATGTACCGGATCCTGTTCCGCCCCGCCGGCCTCGGCCCCGACTACGCCCGCCGCCTGGTCGCCGACCTGCTCGGCAACCCGTCCCCCGAGTCGGACTGACGGTCCGTCAATCACCTTTCCCCCGGGGCAAATGCGCGGAATGCGGCTGATGGCGCCGTCCGTCCGATCATGGGTTAGCCTCCTCGTGGCGTGATCACATGCCGGTCTCGAAGTGGGGGGAATCGCATGGCAATCGGACGACGGCAACTACTCGCCTCCGTCGCGCTCACCGCCCTCGCCGCACCCGTCCTGGCCAGGGGGAGCGCGACCCGCGCGGTCGCGGCCGAGGGCACGGGCACGGCCGCGGGCACACCGGCGGCCGCCGGCGACGGGCCGCTGTTCCTGCAGGTCGTCGCGCACGAGGACGACGACATCCTGTTCATGAACCCGGACCTGTCCAACGCGCTCGCCAACGGCACGCCGTCCGTCACGGTGTTCGTCACCGCGGGGAACATCACCGGCGACCCGTGCGCCACGGCCTGCTGGGACGCCGACGGCGATCCGCTGCGCACCTGGAACCGGCAGATGGGCGCCGTCAACGCCTACTCCCGGATGACCGGGGTCGGCGACACCGACCCGGGGACCGACGAGGTCGGGCACTGGACGGCCGAGGCGTGGACGGTCGCGGGCAAGCAGGTCGAACGGTACGTCCTCAAGGGCCGGCCGGTGCACCTGATCTTCCTCAACCTGCACGACGGCGGGCTCGCCGGCGTCCTGGCCGGTGGCACCGACACCACGGTCGTCCCGGTCGGCAGCAAGCTGTCCGGGCCGTCGACCTACACGGCCGCGGACGTCGTCGAGGTGCTGCGGCAGGTGATGGTGACGTACCGGCCGACGGTGCTCCGGGCCCAGGACGAACTGCCGGACAGCCGCTACTCGGGCGACCACGCGGACCACGTCACCGCCGCGAAGTTCGCCGGCGAGGCGGCCCGGCTGTACGGCGGCTCGCTGATCCAGGTGAACTACCGGGACTACAACATCAGCGACTCCCCGGTGAACCTCGACCCGGCGACGACCGGCGCCAAGGGCGTGTTCGTCTCCGAGTACGCGAGCCACGACCACTCGCCGAACTACTCCGCCGACTGGTTCTCCCGGATGTACTACCGCTGGTCGCGGGGCACCTCCTGGGCCGGGCTGAACCAGGACGGCCGGCCGCAGGTCTTCGTCGTCCGGGCCGGCGCCCTCGTCACGTACTGGCGCCAGGCGGACGGCAGCTGGGGCGGTCCGGTGCGGATGGCCGACCCGGGCGGGCGGCTGGCGCCGGGCATCGCGGTCGGCACCAACGCCGACGGCCGGCTGGAGGTCTTCGCCCGCCGCCTCACCGACCACCACATCGTCTCGCTGCCGCAGGGCACGCCCAACGGCTGGTGGTGGAACTCCTGGGCCGACCACGGCAACCCCAACACCGGGCTCGGCAACGAGGCCCAGGTCGGCGTGCCCGTGGTCGCCAACTCCCAGGACGGGCGGCTGGAGATCTTCGTCAAGAACGGCGGCGGCGGCCTCAGCAGCATCTGGCAGACCACCCCGGGCGGCGTGTGGACGCGCGACTGGGCGGACCTGGGCGGCACCGACCTCCAGGACCCGGTCACCGCGATCCGCAACGGCGCCGGGGCGATCGAGGTGTTCGCCGCCACCCGCACCGGCATCCTCGGCTGGTGGCAGAGCGCCCCGAACGGAATCCTCAACGGCCCGGCCCCGATCCCGGACGCCCGGCCGGCGAGCCCGCCCAAGGCCGCGCTCGACCAGGACGGCCGCATCGAACTCGCCTACCGGGAGGCGGGCACCGGCGCGATGCTGGTCAGCTACCAGACCCGGCCCGGTGGCGGTTCGTGGAGCCGGACACCGGCCCCCCTCGGCGGGCACGGGGGAGTGGGCGAGCCGGCCGCGGCCACCCTCGGCGGACGGGTCGTGCTGTTCGAGCGCAACGGCGGCGGCGGGGTGAGCACCACCGCGCAGACCGCCCCGAACTCCGGCTACGACAGCTGGCAGGACCTCGGCGGCACCGTCCTCGACTTCCCGACCGCGATCGTCGACGGCGGCGGGGTGCTCCACGTGTTCGCCGTCGGTACGGACGGCCGCGTCCGCTTCCGCACGGGCACGACGGCCACCGCCTTCGGCGACTGGCAGGTCCTGCCGCTGTGACCGCCCGCCCGGCGGCCGACCGGGGACACACCCCGTCGGCCGCCGGGCTCGGGCCGTCGAACCGGCCGAGGGGCCGTCAGCGGCCGCCCATCAGCCGGTACATGCCGATCGAGTCGTGGGTGGCGGTGTCCGCGAAGCCGAACTTCTCGTAGAGGAAGCGCGCGGGCCCGTCCGCGATCAGCGAGACGTACGCGGTGGCGGGGGCCCGGCGCTCCAGTTCCTCGGTGAGGGCCGCCATGATGCGCTTGCCGAGGCCGTGGCCCTGGTGTGCGGGGTGGACGCAGATGTCGGTGATCTGGAACGCGGTGCCGCCGTCGCCGATGATCCGCCCCATCCCGACGGGCTCGCCCTCGTGGTGGAGGACCACGCCGTACCAGGTGTTGGGGAGGGCGAGCGCGACCGCCTCGGGGGCCTTGTCGGAGAGGCCGGCGTCGGTGCGCAGGCGGCGGAAGACCTCGACGGCGGGCACGCCGGGACGAAGCTCGTAAGGGTCACTCACTGGATTCATAGCTTACATGCTACCCGCTCGGCGCCGTCGCCCGGCTCCGGCCGCTCGGGTGAACGCGCGGCGCGACATGCCGGACGCGGCGGGGGGCCGCGAGGGCGGAAGCGATGATCACCGGGTTCCCGGAGCACCCCCCGTCGGAGGCGGACATGCGGATTCTTCTCCTCGCCAGCGCGTTCAACAGCCTCAGCCAGCGGCTGCACGCCGAACTGCGCGACCGGCGTCACACCGTGGACCTCCAACTGGCCGGTGACGAAGAGGAGTTGCTCGACACGGTGCGCCGACTCAAGCCCGACCTGGTGCTCGCCCCGATGCTGCGCACCGCGATCCCGCGGGAGCTCTGGTCGCAGCTCACCTGCCTGATCGTCCACCCCGGCCCGCCGGGCGACCGCGGCCCCTCCTCCCTCGACCGGGCGATCCAGGACGGCCGCACCGAATGGGCCGTCACCGTGCTCCAGGCCGAGGCGGAGATGGACGCCGGGCCGGTCTGGGCCTCGGCGCCCTGCCGGCTGCCGGAGTACGGCAAGAGCGACCTCTACCGCAACGAGGTCGCCGACGCGGCGGTGGCGGCCGCGCTGCTCGCCGTGGAGCGCGTCGCCTCGGGCACGTACGCGCCGCAGCCGCAGTCCGGCCCCGGCTGGAGCGGCACCGTGCGCACCCGGCCCGTCCTGCGCCAGGAGGAGCGCCGGATCGACTGGGCGGCCGACAGCACCGAGGCGGTGCTGCGCAGGCTCCGCGCCGCGGACTCCCGGCCCGGAGTGCTCGACGAACTGTGCGGCGGCACCTGGTACCTGCACGGCGGGCACCGCGAACCGGTGCTGCGCGGCTGCCCGGGCGACCTGCTCGCCACCCGGGCCGGGGCCCTGTGCCGGGCCACCACGGACGGTGCCGTGTGGATCCCCGAACTGCGCCGCCGCACCCCCGGCGGCCCCGCGGGCGTCAAGCTCCCCGCCGTGACGGCGCTCGGCGGCCTGCTCCCCGCCCTGCCGGAGCTGGCGGCGCCCCTGATGCCGGGCGAGCAGGACGGCCCCGTCTGGTCGGACGTCCGCTACCGGGAGGACGGCCCGGTGGGCTTCCTGCGCTTCTCCTTCCCGGGCGGCGCGATGTCCACCGGCCACTGCCGCCGCCTGCTGGCGGCCTACCGCTTCGCCGTCGCCCGCCCGACCTCGGTGCTGGTGCTCGGCGGCGGCCGGGACTTCTTCTCCAACGGCATCCACCTCAACGTGATCGAGGCCGCGGCGGACCCGGCCGTCGAGTCCTGGGACAACATCACCGCGATGGACGAACTGGTCGACGCGGTGCTCACCACCACCGACCGGCTGGTGGTCGCCGCCGTCGGCGGCAACGCGGCGGCCGGCGGGGTGATGCTGGCGCTGGCGGCGGACGAGGTGTGGTGCCGCGCCGGCTCCGTCCTCAACCCGCACTACCGGCTGATGGGGCTGTACGGGTCGGAGTACTGGACGTACAGCCTCCCGCGCCGCCTCGGCGCGGCGGCGGCCGAGCGGCTGACCCGCCAGGCGCTGCCCGTCTCCGCGGCCACCGCCGAGCGGATCGGCCTGGTCGACCGGGTGCTCGCCTGCGGGCCGGAGGAGTTCGGGCCGTCCACGGCCCACCTGGCCGGGCTGCTCGCCGCCTCGCCCACCGCCCACCAGCGGATCGCGGCGAAGAAGGCCGCGCGCGAGGCCGACGAGCGGACGAAACCGCTCGACGCCTACCGGGAGGAGGAGCTCGCGGTCATGCACCGGCAGTTCTTCACACCCGAATCGCCGTATCACGCGCTGCGTTCCGCGTTCGTCCACAAGCGCCCGGTGCCGACGGGGCCCGCGGCGCGACCGTGACCCGAACGGCCCCGCCCGGCTTGCCTCCCCGGGCCCCGGCGCGCGCCGCGCGGACCGGCGCCCGGCCCGGACCGTTGCTATGACTGGCTTCGAGCCATTCCCTCAGGCTCCCATCCCCGAGGAGGCATCCTCATGGGTGCTGCAACAGCTGCAACGACTGCAACAGCTGCAACCACCGACACCGACGTGGTGCACATTCTCTGGATCAACGCGGGCCTCAGCTGCGACGGCGACTCCGTCTCGCTGACCGCCGCGATGCAGCCCAGCATCGAGGAGATCGTCACCGGCGCACTGCCCGGCCTGCCCAAGGTCGCGGTGCACTGGCCGCTGATCGACTTCGAGTGCGGCCCGGTCCAGGGCGCGGACAACTTCGTCGAGTGGTTCTTCAAGGCCGACCGCGGCGAGATCGAGCCGTTCGTGCTGGTCGTCGAGGGGTCCATCCCCAACGAGAAGATCAAGAAGGAGGGCTACTGGTGCGGCTTCGGCGACGACCCCGCCACCGGTCAGCCCATCACCACCAGCGAGTGGCTGGACCGGCTCGCCCCGAAGGCGACCGCCGTGGTGGCGATCGGCACCTGCGCCACGTACGGCGGCATCCACGCGATGGCCGGCAACCCGACCGGCGCCATGGGCGTGCCGGACTACCTCGGCTGGGACTGGAAGTCCAAGGCCGGACTGCCCATCGTCTGCGTGCCGGGCTGCCCGATCCAGCCCGACAACTTCGCCGAGACGCTCACCTACCTGCTGTACCAGCTGGCCGGCTCCGCGCCGATGATCCCGCTGGACGACAAGCTGCGGCCCGCCTGGCTGTTCGGAGCCACCGTGCACGAGGGCTGCGACCGCGGCGGCTACTACGAGCAGGGGCAGTTCGCCACCGACTACGGCACGCCCGAGTGCCTGGTGCGGCTCGGCTGCTGGGGCCCGGTCGTGAAGTGCAACGTCGCCAAGCGCGGCTGGACCAACGGCATCGGCGGCTGCCCGAACGTGGGCGGCATCTGCATCGCCTGCACCATGCCGGGCTTCCCGGACAAGTTCATGCCCTTCATGGACCCGCCGCCCGGCTCACGGGTCTCCACCAACGCCAGCAGCGCGTACGGCGCGCTGATCCGGCGGCTGCGCGCGATCACGCTCAACACCCTGGACAAGGAACCGAAGTGGCGTCACTCCGGCCGCCACCTGACCACGGGCTACCGCCCGCCCTGGTGACCGCCGCAGGGCCGCACACCGTCCGGTGTGCGGCCGCCGACGGCCCCCGCCCGTTCGACGACCCCCCCGCCCGCTCGCCGGGGCCCGCTCCCAGAGACAAGGACACGACAGCAACGATGGCAACACCGACCACCAGGGCGGCCGGCGACGGCAGCGGCCTGACCGAGATGTCCTGGGACCCGATCACCCGCATCGTGGGCAGCCTGGGCATCCACACGAAGATCGACTTCAAGCAGAAGCGGGTCGCCGAGTGCTACAGCACCTCCTCGGTCTTCCGCGGCTACAGCGTCTTCATGCGCGGCAAGGACCCGCGCGACGCCCACTTCATCACCAGCCGGATCTGCGGGATCTGCGGCGACAACCACGCCACCTGCTCCGTCTACACGCAGAACATGGCGTACGGGGTGAAGCCCCCGCACCTGGGCGAGTGGATCATCAACCTCGGTGAGGCCGCCGAGTACATGTTCGACCACAACATCTTCCAGGAGAACCTGGTCGGGGTCGACTACTGCGAGAAGATGGTCCGCGAGACCAACCCCGGCGTCCTGGAGCAGGCCGAGCGCACCGAGGCCCCGCACGCCGGCGACCACGGCTACCGGACGATCGCCGACATCATGCGCTCGCTCAACCCCATCGAGGGCGAGTTCTACCGCGAGGCGCTCCAGGTCAGCCGCTACACCCGGGAGATGTTCTGCCTGATGGAGGGCCGCCACGTGCACCCCTCCACGCTCTACCCGGGCGGCGTCGGCACCGTCGCCACGGTGCAGCTGTTCACCGACTACCTGACCCGGCTGATGCGCTACGTCGAGTTCATGAAGAAGGTCGTGCCGCTGCACGACGACCTCTTCGACTTCTTCTACCAGGCCCTGCCCGGCTACGAGGAGGTCGGCCGGCGCCGGGTCCTGCTCGGCTGCTGGGGCAGCCTCAACGACCCGGACCACTGCGACTTCACCTACCGCAACATGACGGACTGGGGCCGGCGGATGTTCGTCACCCCCGGCGTCGTGGTGGACGGCAAGCTCGTCACCAACGACCTGACGCAGATCAACCTGGGCATCCGCATCCTGCTCGGCAGCTCCTACTACGAGGACTGGCAGGGCAAGGACCTGTTCGTCACCCACGACCCGCTGGGCAACCCCGTCGACCCCCGCCACCCGTGGAACCAGCACACCATCCCCGCCCCGCAGAAGCGGAACTTCGACGACAAGTACAGCTGGGTGATGTCCCCGCGCTGGTTCGACGGCAAGGACCACCTCGCCCTCGACACCGGCGGCGGCCCGATCGCCCGGCTGTGGTCCACCGCCCTGTCCGGGCTGGTCGACATCGGCTACATCAAGGCCACCGGCCACAGCGTGCAGATCAACCTGCCCCGCTCGATGACCAAGCCCGAGGTCACCTTCGAGTGGAAGATCCCGCAGTGGAGCAACGCCATCGAGCGCAACCGCGCCCGCACCTACTTCCAGGCGTACGCGGCCGCCGCCGCCCTCCACTTCGCCGAGAAGGCGCTCGACGAGGTCCGCGCCGGGCGCAGCCAGACCTGGGAGCGCTTCGAGGTGCCGGACGAGTCGATCGGCTGCGGCTTCACCGAGGCCGTGCGCGGCGTGCTCTCGCACCACATGGTGATCCGCGACGGCAAGATCGCCAACTACCACCCGTACCCGCCCACCCCGTGGAACGCCAGCGTCCGGGACAGCTACGGCACGCCCGGCCCGTACGAGGACGCGGTGCAGAACACCCCGATCTTCGAGGAGAACCCCCCGGACACCTTCAAGGGCATCGACATCATGCGCGCGGTGCGCAGCTTCGACCCCTGTCTGCCCTGCGGCGTGCACATGTACGTCGGCGGCGGGCGCACCGTGCAGACCATGCACGTGCCCACCGGCCTGAGCGGGCTCACCGCATGACGGCCGAGCGGACCGGGCAGCGGATCCACGAGGCCCTGGACGCCCTGGCCGGCAGCGGCGCCGAGCAGGCGGGCGAGCAACTGGTCCGGGAACTCATGGAGTTCTACGGCCAGGGCCTGGCCAGGATGGTCCCGGCGCTGCCCCCGCCCGCGCTGGACCGGATGCTGGACGACCCGGCCGTCGCCGGGGTGCTGCTCCTGCACGACCTGCACCCCGAGGACCTCCCCGCCCGGATCGACCGGGCGCTGGCCGCCCTGTCCGAGCGGGTCGAGGTGGCCGGCTTCGACCCGGCCACCGGCGTCCTGCGGCTGCGCCGCACGGCCACCGGCTGCGGCTGCGGCGAACAGGACGTGGAGGCCGTGCTCGCCTGCCACGCGCCCGAGGTGACCGCCGTGGAACTGGAGCGCGCCCCGCAACTGCTCCAGATCGGCACCCGCCCGCCGCAGCCCGCGGAGGCCCGATGAACACCCGCCGGATCTCCCGCGACGGGACCGCCCTGCTGCACCGGCTGCGCGAACCGGCCCCGCCGCGCCCCGAGCAGTGCGCGTTCTGCGGCCGGGACCTGCCCGCCGGCCACCGCCACCTGGTGGACGTCGAGGAGCGCGCCCTGGCGTGCGCCTGCACCGCCTGCGGCCTGCTGTTCCAGCAGCCGGGCGCGGCCGGCGGCCGCTACCGCACCGTGCCGGACCGCTACCTCGCCGACCCGGCCCACGAGTTGGACCAGCAGGCCTGGTCGGTGCTGGGCATCCCGGTCGGCACCGCCTTCCTGTTCCGCAACACGGTGATGGACCAGCTGCTCGCCTTCTACCCCGGCCCGGCCGGCGCCACCGAGAGCGAGCTGGACGAGGCGACCTGGCAGCGCGCCCTCGGCGGCAGCCGGCTGGCCGACGCCCTGGAACCGGACGTGGAGGCGCTGCTGCTGCGCCGCACCGAGGAACGCGTGACGTGCCTCCTGGTACCGATCGACGTCTGCTACGAGCTGGTCGGCCGGCTGCGGCGGTGCTGGCACGGCTTCGACGGCGGCGCCGAGGCACGGGCCGAACTCGACGCGTTCTTCGCGCGGCTGGCCGACCGGGCCCGCCCGCTGCCCGCGGAGGTGACGGCGTGACGGCCCTCGCCTTCGCCTGCACCGGCGTGCGGTCCGACCCGTACGCGGCCGGGCCGACCCTGGTGTTCCGGCTGCGCATCACGGCCCCGGCCGACACCCGGGTGCACGCCCTCGCCCTCCAGTGCCAGCTGCGGATCGAACCGGGCCGCCGGCCGTACGGCGACACCGAGGGCGAGCGGCTGACCGACCTGTTCGGCGAGCGGCAGCGCTGGGCCACCACGCTCAACCCGGTCCAGTTCGCCACCGTGCCGCTGCTGGTGCCCGGCTTCACCGGCGGCACGGAGATCGACCTCTCGGTGCCCTGCACCTACGACCAGGAGGTCGCCTCGGCCCGCTACTTCCGGGCGCTGGACGGCGGCGAGGTGCCGCTGCTGCTGCTCTTCTCCGGCACCGCCTTCTCCGGCCCCGGCGGCTTCCAGGTCAGCCCGGTGCCCTGGGACCGGGAGGCCCGGGTGCGGATGCCGGTGCGGGTCTGGCAGGAGGCGATCGACCGGCACTTCCCCGGCAGCGGCTGGCTGCGGCTGCCGGAGGACGTCATGGACGAGCTGCTGGCCTACCGCTCCCGGCGGGCCCTGCCCTCCTGGGAGGCGACGGTGCGCGAGCTGCTCGCGGCGGCCGCGATCGGGGGGACGGTCCGGTGAGCGGCTTCCCGGAGCGGATCGAGCGCGGCTTCGCGGCCGCCCGGCAGGTCGCCGACGCGGTGCTGCTGGAAGGCTACGTGCTCTACCCGTACCGCGCCTCGGCGGCCAAGAACCGGCTGCGCTGGCAGTTCGGCGTCCTGGTGCCGCCCGAGTACACCGCGGTCGGCGGCGAGCACTCCCATCAGCGCACCGAGTGCCTGATGGAGGCGCGCGGCGGGGACCTGCTGGCGGTCGAGCTGCGCTTCCTGCGGGTCCAGCGGCGCACCGTCGAACGGGCCACCGCCGCCGGCTTCGAGTCGGTGGAGCGCCTGGAGCTGGCCGACCGGGACCTCGTCGAGTGGGACGAGGGCGCCGAGGAAAGGGTCGAACTCCTGGTCCCGGTCGAGGAGGTGGACGGCGAAGGGGTGCAGCGGCCGTTCCGGCTGCCGGGCGTCGGCGAGACCGGTCTGGTGCACGAGGACGGCGCCGTCGTCGGCCGGGTGGTGCGACGGCGCGAACAGGTCGACGGCCTGGTCTGGCTGCGGGCCGAGGAACTGCCCGGCCCGTACCGGGCGCAGCGGCTGACCGTGGAGGTGGAGAACACCTCCCCCTGGAGGCCGCCGCGGGGGGCCACCCGCGACCAGGCCCTGCCGCACTCGCTGGTCTCCGCGCACCTGCTGCTCGGGCTGGAGCACGGACGCTTCCTGTCCGTCACCGACCCGCCCGAGTGGGCCCGCCCGGCTGTCGAGCGGTGCCGCAACGAGCGCACCTGGCCGGTGCTGGCCGGGCCGGACGGCGACCGCTCGGTGGTGCTGTCCTCGCCGATCATCCTGGAGGACCACCCGCGGATCGCCCCGGAGAGCCTCGGCACGCTGTACGACGCCACCGAGATCGACGAGATCCTGGCGCTGCGGACGGCCGCCCTGACCGAGGAGGAGAAGCGGGAGGCCCGCGGCACCGACGAGCGGGCCGGCGCGGTGATCGACCTGGCCGAGTCCATGCCCCCCGAGGTGCTGGAGCGGCTGCACGGGGCCATCCGCGGGCTGCGCGAGGTCACCGGCGGCGGCGCCGTCGACGGCGGCGAACAGCCCTGGTGGGATCCGGGCGACGACCCGGCGGTCGACCCCGAGCGGGACCGGGTGCTGGTCGACGGCCACGAGGTCGGCGCCGGCAGCCGGGTCCTGTTGCGGCCCGGCCGGCGGCGCACCGACGCCCAGGACCTCTTCCTGGACGGGCGGACCGGCGTCGTGGAGGCCGTGCTGCACGACCTCGACGGTTCGGTGCACCTGGCCGTCACCGTGGAGGACGACCCGGGCGCCGACCTGTGGCGGGCCCAGGGGCGGTTCCGCTACTTCCAGCCCGACGAGGTCACACCGCTGGAGGGATCGTGACGGCGGGCTCGACGGTGCTGGTCGCCGGGGTGGGCAACATCTTCCTCGGCGACGACGGCTTCGGCGTCGAGACCGTCCGGCGGCTGTCCGCCCACCCGCTGCCGGCCGGCGTCGAGCTGGCCGACGTCGGCGTGCGCGGCGTGGACCTCGCCTACCGGCTGCTCGACGGCCACCGCACCGCCGTCCTGGTGGACGCCACCTGCCGGGGCGGGGCGCCCGGCACCGTCTACCTGATCGAGGCGGACACCGGAGAGCCGCTGGAGGCGCCGGTCCTGGACGGGCACCGGATGGGGCCGGACGCCGTACTGGCGCTGCTGGCCACGCTCGCCGCCGGCACCGGCGGCGAGCCGCCGGAACGGGTGCTGGTGGTCGGCTGCGAGCCGGCGTCGCTGGAGGAGGGCATCGGGCTGAGCGAGCCCGTCGCCGCCGCCGTGGAGGAGGCGGTCCGAGTGGTCCTGCGGGTCGTGGACGAGGCCGCGCAGCCGGAGAAGGAGACAACACCATGCTGAGGAAACTGTTCTGCGTCGCCCTGCTGGCGGGCATCGGCGCACTGGTCTGGCAGAGCCTGCCGGACATCAAGCGGTACCTGCACATCTCCCGGATGTGAGCCGTGCGAGCCGTGTGAGCCGATGTGACCGGAGGTGATCCGAGGTGGGGAGCGGATTGCTGCGAACGGCGCAGCCCCGCGTGCGGTGGCGGCGCGGCTGCGGGCCGACGCCGCCACCGCGCCCTGTAATGGGGCGCGTTGCCGCCCGCTCCGGGAAGGGACCCATGCACGAGATGTCGATCGCCGAAGCCGTCGTCGAGCAGGTGGACACGGCCGCGCGCGAACACGGGGCCCCCGGGGTGGCGCGGGTGCGCCTGCGGGTCGGGGAGCTGGCCGGCGTGGTGCCCGAGGCCCTCGACTTCTGCTTCGAACTCGCCTGCACCGGAACGCTGGTGGCGGGCGCCGTGCTGGACACCGAATCCGTCGCGGCCCGGGCCCGCTGCACCCCCTGCGCGGTCGAGTGGGCGGTCGGCATGCCGCCGGACCTCGGCTGCCCGAGCTGCTCCGGCGGTGGTGGCGTCGAGCTGCTGTCCGGCCGTGAACTGCAGATCCTCGACGTCCAGTGGGCCGAAGCCCGGGACGTCGGGGCCGAGGTCCGGGACGTCCGGGCCGAACAGAAAGGCTGATGCCGATGTGCCGCACGGTCGACCTCCGTCAGGCGGTCCTCGCCCGCAACGACGACAGCGCCCGCCGGCTGCGGGAGGCGCTGGAGGCGCGGGGGACGGTCGCGGTGAACCTGCTGTCCAGCCCGGGCAGCGGAAAGACCGCGCTGCTGGAGGCCGAGCTGGGGCTGGCCCGGCGGCGCGGGGTGGAGGTCGCCGCGCTGACCGCCGACCTCGCCACCGAGAACGACGCCCGCCGGCTGGCCCGCTCGGGCGCCCCGGTGAAGCAGGTGCTCACCGACGGGCTCTGCCACCTGGAGGCGCGGATGCTCGCCGGGCACCTGGACGGCTGGCTGCCGGCCGAGTGCCGGCTGCTGTTCGTGGAGAACGTCGGCAACCTGGTCTGCCCGGCCTCCTACGACCTCGGCGAGACGCTGAGGGTGGTGCTGGCCTCGGTGACCGAGGGGGAGGACAAGCCGCTCAAGTACCCGACGGCCTTCGGGCTGGCCAACCTGGTGCTGGTGACCAAGACGGACCTCGCCGCGGCGGCCGAGTTCGACGAGGCGGCGTTCCTGGCCAACGTCCAGCGGGTCAACCCCGGGGTGACGGTGCTGAACACCTCCGCCCGGACGGGCGAGGGCGTCGGGGCGCTGCTGGACCGGGCGCTGGCCGTGCTGGAGGGGGCCGAGCCGCACCGGCCGGTGATGTCGGCGGCGCCGCACGACCACGGGCACGCGCACGACGACGGGGACGAGCACGACCACGGGCACGCGCACGACGACGGGCACGAACACGACCACGGGCACCACCACGGCCGCTCCGCCGTGGGGGAGCGCGCGTGACGGCCGGTCACCCCGGGCTCGACCGCGAGCGGCGGCGGGTCGCCGTCCGCGGCCTGGTGCAGGGGGTCGGCTTCCGCCCGTTCGTCCACACGCTGGCCGGTGAACTCGGCCTGGCCGGCACCGTCACCAACACCGGCGAGGGCGTCCTGGCCGAGGTCGAGGGCAGCCCGGACGCCCTGGACGCCTTCTGCCGGCGCGTGGCCGGCGACGCGCCGCCGCTCGCCCAGGTGCACTCGGTGGAACACGCGCCGCTCGCCACCACCGGCGCCACCGGCTTCCGCATCGTCCCGTCCAGCCCCGACGGCCCCCGCACCACCCTGATCCCGCCCGACACCGCCGTCTGCGCCGACTGCCTGGCCGAACTCGCCGACCCGGCCGACCGCCGCCACCGGCACCCCTTCATCAGCTGCACCAACTGCGGCCCCCGGCACACCATCGTCACCGGCCTCCCGTACGACCGGGCCAACACCACCATGGCCGGCTTCCCGATGTGCCCGGACTGCGCCCGGGAGTACACCGACCCCGCCGACCGCCGCTTCCACGCCCAGCCCGTCGCCTGCCACGCCTGCGGGCCCGCACTCGCGCTGACCGTGCCCGGACGCCCCGGACTCGCCGGGGAACAGGCCCTCACGGAGGCCCGACGGCTGCTCGCCGAGGGCGCGATCCTCGCCGTCAAGGGCATCGGCGGCTACCACCTCGCCTGCGACGCGCGCGACACCGCGGCCGTCGCCCTGCTGCGCCGGCGCAAGCGGCGCGGCGACAAGCCCTTCGCCGTGATGGCCCGCGACCTCGCCACCGTCGAACGCCTGCTGCCCGTCGACCCGGTCGAGCGGGAGCTGCTCACCGGGCCCGTGCGGCCGATCGTCCTGCTCCGCCGCACGGGCCTGCCGGTGCCCGAGGCGGTGGCCCCGGGCAGCCCCGACCTCGGGGTGATGCTCCCGTACACGCCGCTGCACCACCTGCTGCTCGCCGCCCCCGGGCCGGACCTGCTGGTGATGACCAGCGCCAACCGCTCCGGCGAGCCGATCGTCACCGAGGACCGGGAGGCGCTGGAGCGCCTCGCCCCGCTGGTCGACGGCTGGCTCACCCACGACCGGCCGATCCACGTCCCCTGCGAGGACTCCGTGGTGCGGGTGGTGGACGGCGAACAGCTGCCGCTGCGCCGTTCGCGCGGGTACGCGCCGCTCCCGATCCCGCTGCCGGTGCCCGTCCGCCCCGTCCTGGCCGTCGGCGGCGACCTCAAGAACACCTTCGCGCTGGCCCGGGACGGCTACGCCTGGCTGTCCGGCCACATCGGCGACATGGACGACCTGGCCACCCTGCGGGCCTTCGAGCGGGCGGTCGAGCAGCTCGGCACGGTCAGCGGCGTACGGCCCGAACTGCTGGCCGCCGACCGCCACCCCGGCTACCGCTCGCTGCGGCACGCCGAGCGGACCGCCGCCGGCCGGCCGGTGCACCGGGTCCAGCACCACCACGCCCACATCGCCGCGGTGATGGCCGAACACGGCCTGGACGGTGGCCGGCCGGTGCTCGGGGTGGCCTTCGACGGCACCGGCTACGGCGAGGACGGCGCGATCTGGGGCGGCGAGGTGCTGCTGGCGGACTACGACGGGTTCCGCCGTCTCGCCCACCTCCGGTACGTGCCGCTGCCCGGCGGGGACGCGGCCGTCGAGCGCCCCTACCGGACGGCGCTCGCCCACCTGCGCGCGGCCGGGCTGCCCCGGCTGCCGCAGCTGCCGCCGGTCCGGGCCTGCGAGGGCGGGGAACTACGGCTGCTGGAGCGCCAGTTGGAGCGGGGGCTGAACTGCGCGCCGACCTCCAGCATGGGCCGGCTGTTCGACGCGGTCTCCTCGCTCGCCGGGATCTGCCAGCGGGCCGGGTACGAGGCCCAGGCGGCGATCGAACTGGAGGCGGCGGCCTGCGGGTTCGGCCGCGAGGACGGCCCTGTGTGCGGGGCGGCGCAGCGGGCGGGCGGCTACGCGTTCGGCCTGTCGGCGCGGGCGGACGGCTGGATCGCCGACCCCGGGCCGGTGCTGGCCGCGGTGGTGGCCGACGTCACCGCGGGCGCGCCCGCGGGGCTGGTCGCCGCCCGCTTCCACGGCGCGGTGGCCGAGCTGGTCCGGCGGATCTGCGCCGCCGTCCGGGAACGGCACGGCACCACCACCGTGGCGCTCAGCGGCGGGGTCTTCGCCAATGCGCTGCTCTCCTCCGCCTGCGCGAGCGGGCTCGGGGAGGACGGCTTCACCGTACTGCGGCACCGCCGGGTGCCGCCCAACGACGGAGGGCTGGCGCTGGGCCAGCTGATGGTGGCCGCCCGGTCGGCGGCCACCCGGGAGGAGTGAGCGCGGATGTGCCTGGCGGTGCCCGGCAGGGTGACGGAGATCGGGGAGCGGGACGGGACCAGGATGGCGGTGATGGACTTCGGCGGCGTGATCAAGGACGTCTGCCTGGAGTACCTGCCCGACCTGGCGGTGGGGGAGTACGCGATCGTCCACGTGGGCTTCGCGCTGCAGCGCCTGGACGAGGAGTCGGCCCGGCGCACCCTCGCCCTCTTCGAGGAGCTCGGGCTGTTGCAGGAGGAGTTCGGCGACCCGTGGGAGGCCGCCGGGGCGGCGGCGGGTGCGGCCGGAGCGGCGGACATGACCGAGGAGGCCGGACGGTGAAGTACCTGGAGGAGTTCCGCAACCCCGAGCTGGCGGCCGGGCTGCTCGCCGACATCAGGGCGACGGTCACCCGGCCGTGGGCGCTGATGGAGGTCTGCGGCGGCCAGACGCACAGCATCATCCGGCACGCCATCGACCAACTCCTGCCGGACGAGGTCGAGTTGATCCACGGGCCGGGCTGCCCGGTGTGCGTCACCCCGTTGGAGATGATCGACCGGGCACTGGCGATCGCCGCCCGGCCGGGGGTGGTCTTCTGCTCCTTCGGGGACATGCTGCGGGTGCCCGGCACCGACCGGGACCTGTTCCGGGTGCGCGGTGAGGGCGGCGACGTCAGGGTCGTGTACTCACCGCTCGACGCCCTGCGGATCGCCCGGGAGAACCCGGACAAGGAGGTGGTCTTCTTCGGCATCGGCTTCGAGACCACCGCCCCGCCGAACGCCATGGCCGTCCACCTGGCCAGGAAGCAGGGGCTGCGCAACTTCAGCATGCTGGTCTCCCACGTCCGGGTGCCCCCCGCGATCGAGGCGATCATGGACTCGCCGGACTGCCGGGTCCAGGGCTTCCTCGCCGCCGGGCACGTCTGCAGCGTGATGGGCACCGCCGAGTACCCGGCGCTCGCGGAGCGCCACCGGGTGCCGATCGTCGTCACCGGCTTCGAACCCCTGGACATCCTGGAAGGCATCCGGCGCACCGTACGGCAGCTGGAGCGCGGGGAGCACACCGTCGACAACGCCTACCCGCGGGCCGTCCGCCCCGAGGGCAACCCGGCGGCCCGCGCCATGCTGGAGGACGTCTTCGAGGTGGCCGACCGCGCCTGGCGGGGCATCGGGGTGATCCCGCGCAGCGGCTGGCGGCTCTCGCCCCGCTACCGGGACCACGACGCCGAACACCGCTTCGACGTCTCGGGGATCACCACCCGCGAACCCGCCGAGTGCCGCAGCGGCGAGGTGCTGCAGGGCCTGCTGAAGCCCCACCAGTGCGAGGCCTTCGGCACCGTCTGCACACCGCGCACGCCGCTCGGCGCCACGATGGTGTCCAGCGAGGGGGCGTGCGCGGCGTACTACCTGTACCGGCGGCTCGGTGTGCCGGGTGCGACGTCCGTCCGGCTTCAGGACCGTCAGGAGACCCAGGAGGCGAGCCGCGTTGGCTGACACCGAACTGCTCACCGAAGCGCTCGCCGGACCCCCCGCCGAACCGTCCGCCGCACCGGATGCCGAACCGTCCGTCGAACCGGACGCCGGGCGGCCCGACTTCTCCGGCTGGAGCTGCCCGCTGCCGCTGCGCGACCACCCCCGGGTGGTGATGGGCCACGGCGGCGGCGGCGCGCTGTCCGCGGAACTGGTGCAGAACCTCTTCGCGCCGGCCTTCGGCGGCCCGGTGCTCGCCGGGCTCGGCGACTCCGCCGTGCTGGAGCTCGGCGGTGCCCGGCTCGCCTTCTCCACCGACTCCTACGTGGTGCGGCCGCTGTTCTTCCCCGGCGGCTGCATCGGCGACCTCGCCGTCAACGGCACGGTCAACGACCTCGCCATGAGCGGGGCCCGGGCCGCCTACCTGTCCTGCGGCTTCATCCTGGAGGAGGGGGTGGAGATGGCCGTGGTGGACCGGGTCGCCAGGGCGATCGGCGCCGCCGCCCGCACCGCCGGGGTCGAGATCGCCACCGGGGACACCAAGGTGGTCGAGGCCGGGCACGGGGACGGCGTCTACCTGAACACCGCGGGCATCGGGATCGTCCCGGCCGGGGTCGACATCCGCCCGCAGCGCGCCCGGCCCGGCGACGTGGTGATCGTCAGCGGGCCGATCGGGCTGCACGGCGTGGCGATCATGAGCGTCCGGGAGGGACTGGAGTTCGGCGTCGACGTGCGCAGCGACAGCGCGGCGCTCGGCGGCCTGGTCGAGGCCATGCTCGCGGCCACCGCCGACCTGCACGTGCTGCGCGACCCCACCCGGGGCGGCCTGGCGGCGGCGCTCAACGAGATCGCGACCGCAGCCGGGGTGGGCGTCGTGCTCAGCGAGGCCGCCGTCCCCGTCCCGGAGCCGGTGGCCAACGCCTGCGCGGTGCTGGGCCTGGACCCGATGTACATCGCCAACGAGGGCCGGCTCGTCGCCTTCGTCCCGCGCGGCACGGCGGACGCCGTGCTCGCCGCCATGCGCGCCCACCCGCTCGGCGCGGAGGCGGCGGTGATCGGCGAGTGCGTGGACGAGCACCCGGGGATGGTCGTGGCCCGCACGGGCTTCGGTGGCACCCGGGTGGTCGACCTGCCGATGGGCGAGCAGCTGCCGCGGATCTGCTGACGGCGCGCGCTGCCGCCGCCCCGGGAGACGCCTCCCGGGGCGGCGGTCCGTCGTTCCGCCCCGGCCGGTCAGCCCAGGAAGTGGTGCAGTGAATCCGCCAGGGCCTCGACGAAGCCCTCCCGGACCTCCTCGGCTACCAGGTCGAGGGACAGGTACGGGTTGAGGTCCTCCAGCTCGACCAGGAGCAGGCTCCCGTCCGGCGCGCGGCAGGCGTCCACCCGCTGGATCCCGTGGGCGAGCGTGTTCCAGTCGACGAAGCTCCGCGCGAACGCGAGGTCGGCCGCGTTCGGCTCGTACGGCTCCAGCACCCAGCGCCGGGCCGGATCCGGCGCGTGGAGGGCGTACTGGAAGGCGTCGTCCACGAAGTAGAACGAGACCTCGTAGCGGAAGTCGATCCGCGGCTGGACCAGCACCTCGCCCCACGCGTCGAGCCCGTCCAGCTCCTCGCGGGTGAGGAAGCGCAGGCCTATGCTGTCCGCGCCCTCCCTGGGCTTGACCGCGTAGCGGTCGGCGGCGGGCAGCCGGTCGAGGTCCTGCGGCCGGTCGACGGTGGGGATGACGGGGCGGCCCGCCTCGGTCAGGTCCAGCAGGTACCCCTTCCCGGCCATGTCGCCCCGCCCGGTCAGCGGGTTGTAGACCCGCACGCCGTCGGCCAGGGCCCGGTCGCGGAAGCGGGCGTACTCCTCCCGGTAGTGCAGCACCGGACCGCTGTTGCGCACCACGACCGCGTCGAAGCGCCCCATCAGGGCCCGGGCGTCCAGCGGGTGGCACAGGGCCAGGTCGAACCACTCCCGCAGCCGGGAGGTGAGGAAGACGTCCTCGTCGCCGTACCGCCGCCCGCGGGCCGGGTAGGCCAGGTCGGTCACGTACAGCAGGCTGGGCCGGTCG
Source organism: Kitasatospora sp. NPDC048715 (assembly GCF_043198905.1). Lineage (NCBI taxonomy): Bacteria > Bacillati > Actinomycetota > Actinomycetes > Kitasatosporales > Streptomycetaceae > Kitasatospora > Kitasatospora sp. NPDC048715. Next base: position 309,488 of record NZ_JBICVH010000002.1, read on the forward strand.
GGCACGGGTGCTCCCTCGGTCGGTGGTGGGGGAGTGAATCTACCCGGCCCGCCCCGGCTCGGCCCCGCGCGTCCATCAGGGCCGTCGCACAGCCGCCCAGCCCACCCCACCCACCGTCCGGACGGCGGCAGGCGCGAGGGAACTCAGGAGGTGGTCTCGGCGGTGCAGGTGCCGAGCCGGTCGCCGGGCTGGATGGTGCCGTCGCCGAACGTCTGGTTCATGACCGTGGCGAACTCGGGCAGGACGCTCATCCGGATGTCGGAGAGCGCGAGGTGGACCCGGGGCGGAACCACGGACTGCACGTCGGGGCTGATCAGGGGCCGGGCGGGGATGTTGTAGACCGGGATGCGGGCGCCCGCCGGGTCACTGCTGGTCCGCACGACGAACGTGCTGGCGCCGGAGAGGCTGCCTTCGAGGTTGGAGACCCGCACGTCGTGGCCGGCGGCGTCGGTGAGGGCGATGGTGCCGGCGAGGCCCACGGCGAGGGCGGCGATCGTTTTCGGGGACATGCGCGAAGACTCCTGGTGTTCCGGGTGCTTCCCCCGGGCTCCCAGCCTTCCGGGCCCGGTGGTGCCCGGCAATCCCCGCTGAGCCGAGTAGGGTCATCACCCACGGTCACGGGATCCACCCGGGCATATGGTCGGTAAAGCGTCACGGCGGCAACCACTTGGCTGGAAAAGCCGGAATCACACCCCCGCGGGCGGTTTGGACCGGGAGTCGGAGACACGTCGGTCGCATCGGTCGACAACCCTCAACAGAGCTGTTACACCAGGTGAGTTCAGCGCCTCGGGAGTGCTGCTCGTGTCGAACACTCCTTCCTGCGCGAGGGCAGAGAGGCAGCCATGACCCTTCGTCGTCCGGAAGTTGGAGAATGCGCTCAGTGAATTCACCGGAGAACGCCGCTGCCGGTCCTGGAGCGGGTCGCAGCGAGTCAGTCGCCAGTGCGGTCCAGGGCTCGGTCGAAGCCGTCGACGAAACGCCGGCCGGGGATGAACTCCCCCTGTGGGGACCGGAGTTGCCCCTGACACGGACGGAGGGCCGGCAGGCCGCGGAAGGCGCCGACCTGCCGGACCTCAGAGCGCAGCTGTACGAGGTGGCGGAGGCCTGGAAGGAGGCCGTGCCCGAGGGGCGGAGCACCGCCGGGGATCTGAGAGCGGTTCTTGAGGCCGATGTGGAGGCGCTCCAGGTCCACTGGCAGCACGTCGCCGCGCTCCCCGACGCATCGGAAGCGCCGGCCGCCGACGGGACGGGGCACGTGGGCACGAGGAGCGGAGCGATGGCGGTGAACGCCGCACTCCGCGCCGTCGACCGGCACGCCCTCGCCCTTCGCGCCGTCCCCGAGTGGCAGCAGCTTCGCACCGTTCGTGACGCCGTCTCCCGGGTCTGGGACACGCTCGCCGAGCGGGCCGGCGAGTCCGCGGGCCGTCTCCTCGGCGACCGGCGCGTCGCGGAGTTCCTTCGCAACATGTCGGTCCGCGCGTGCGAGACGATCGCCCGGCTCTCCCGGCTGGCGGCCGACCGCCTCCGTCCCGACCGGGCCGCGCTGCCGAGTGGGGAGGCCCTCCTCGCGCTCGGCAACGCGGCGAGTGCCTACGGCAGGTCCGTACGGCGGCCGGGCGACCCGTCCACGGGAGAGGCGCTGCTCGTCCTCGGCGGTGGACCCCGTCCGGGGGAGCCCTGGGCCTGACGCGCGGGCGGGCGGGTGGTGGCGGTACGGGCTGCCGGGCCGATCCGCCCGTCGCGGCGGCCCGCCCCCGCCCCCGCCTGGCGTCCGGCCGCCCGGCCGTCCTCACCGCAGCACGGATTCCAGGAAGTCGCTGCCGAGCCGGGCCACGACCGAGATGTCGAGCTGGTGGAGGACGTAGCGGCCCCGGCGCCGGGTGATGACCAGCCCGGCCTTCTTCAGCACGGTGAGATGGCGGGAGACCTCCGGGGCGGTGATGCCGTAGGCGTCGGCCAGCTCGCTGGTCGAGTACGCGCCGCGCGCGAGGTTGCGGCACAGGCTCATCCGCAGGGGGTGGGTCAGCGCGTCCAGGCGCAGCTTGACCGTCTCCACCGGCTCGGCGCCGCCGACCTCGTGGGCGGCCGCCGGGTACTGGATCACGGGCTGCCAGCCCGGCCCGTACAGGGTGAAGAGGTGCGGCCAGCCGAAGACGGTCGGTATCAGGGTGAGGGAGGCGCCGCGGGCCTCGGTGCGGCCGTGGACGAGCTTGTCGACGACGATGCGGCTGCCGTGCTCGTCCTCCTCCAGGCTCAGCGCCGGTGACGCGGCCGTGAGCGCCTCCGCCAGGCCCTTGCGGCGCAGCAGCTCGGTCTTGTGCTGGGCGTCGGCGGCGAGCTGGACGCGGACCCGGCGCCAGGTGTCGGCGAAGAACGCCTGGTCGCAGTCCTCCAGGAGGCGCCGGATCCACGCGCGCGTGGCGGTGGGTTCGGCGAGCATCCGCTCGACGAAGGCCGCCTGGCGCGGGCCGCGCGCCGCCGCCAGGTCGAGCGCGCGGCGCCGCGACCACGCGTCGACCAGGGGCGACGGCAGGCCCTTGGGGTAGTGGCTGATGCTGCACGAGATCTCCAGCGCCGCGCCGACGAACTTCTCGTCCTCCATGCGGTCGAGGTCGTCCAGTTCCTCGGTGAGGGTCTCCCGGGGCCGGGCCGGCATCAGGAAGTCGGAGCGCGTCGACCGCCACATGAAGTCGGCTTCGAGCAGCCGGTCGGCCAGTTCCGGCTTGAGCGCGGCGGCGGTCGTCGTCGTCCACGCGTGCAGCCGGGAGTGGTGAGCGGGCTCGGCCAGCGCGTGCAGCGCGTTGCTCAGTTCGGCCAGGGGCGAGGGGCAGAAGGTGATCCGCTCGTGCGGCAGTCCGGTGATGTCAATGGTCACGCTCACCCCTCCATGGTGCCTGGCCGCCTCGGCGCCGGGTCGGGCGGGGGGAGCCGGGCCGTCATTTGACGGGGGCCGTCAATCGACGGGACTTGTGGGGCCGCCGGGGTGCACGGTGGGCGCATGAACGCACTGCAGCAGCACCTCTTCGACAGCTACCGGGCCGCCCAGCACGCCGAGCCGGCCCCGCCGGCCCCCGGTGCCCACGATGTCGCGGTGCTCCGTGCGGTCCGTGATCACCGCCGCTTCGAGGCCGTCCTCGCCGGCCGCCCGACCACCGGCCGCCTCCGCCTGGCCCTCCGCGCGGCCCTCCTCCGCCGCCGGCGGCGGGCCGGGGTGTGCCGGCCGTAGGGGTGGTCCTGCCGGGGCGGCGCCCCGGGAACGCGAGAGGACCCGGGAGCGTAGCCAGCTCCCGGGCCCCTGTTTGCCGCCCAATTGCGCACACCGGCACGTTTAAGGGTCGCGGATCAGGTTGAAATCGACGCGTTCTACCTTTGAACTACCGTGCCACGGAGCGGCACAGACAGGACTTGAACCTGCATTCGTCGATATTCGTCCGCACCCGGTCGATCCGGTGTTCGGCGGCGAATGCTGAGACTGGAGCGAGAGTCTGAGATTCAAGGGGTCTGCCTCTGCCTGCTTGGGCTACCCCGGCCGGTGGTGCCGGGGGGAGGACTCGAACCTCCACTGGGACCTCTGGTCAGCTTCAACGTCAGTGTCAGCTTTTCGCACCGTGCAGCGCACCCGCCCGGTCTCCCGGACAGGGTGTTCGACGCGCTCGGTGCACCCGCCCGGCTCCCCGGGCGGGCGATCATGGGGCTACCGGAAGAGGTAGCCGAAGACGGCGTCGCCGACCCGCTAGGAAGAGCAGGTACGGCACCGGCACCCGGGCGAGGAGCACCTGGCCGTCGACCACCACGTCGGCGCTGGCACCGATGTTGGCCCAGTCCTTGGTGGCCGTCACGTCGAAGAGCCGGGTGAGGGTCTGCGCGGTGGACCGCAGGATGTCCTCGGCCTTCAGCTGCACACGGGTCGACTCCGGCGGCAGCTGCTCGCCCTCCTCGTCCTTGGGCTGGTAGGTGCGGGAGATCCCGGCCAGCAGCGCGGGCTTCTGCAGGTCCTGGTGGGCCTGCGTCAGCTCCTGGAAGGACTTGGACTTGACGCCCTTTTCAACGGCGATGATCTGGTTCAGCTTTGCCACGTCCGGGACGCTACCAGTCCCAAAGTGGTCGGCGACACTCAATTATTGACCGAGTAGTGGTTCTGTCCTGTGCGCTCCGCTCCGGCTCCACGGCGTGCTGGTCCGATCGGATGGTGTCCTCCACCGCCCGGCCCCGTACGGGTGGCGGGGGACCGGGGCGGCGGCGGTCGGCGGGTTAGGTTCGGACGCGTGACCGGCAATGACGTGGTTCTGGCGCTGGTGGTGGTCACCGCGCTCGGTTTCGACTTCACCAACGGGTTTCACGACACCGGCAACGCCATGGCGACCTCGATCGTCACCGGCGCCCTCCCGCCGCGTGTCGCGGTCGGCGTCTCGGCGGTGCTGAACCTGGTGGGCGCCTTCCTGTCGACCGCGGTCGCCGCGACGATCGCCAGCGGTCTGGTGCAGAGCCAGGACGTGACGCTGACCGTGGTCATGGCGGGCCTGACGGGCAGCATCCTGTGGAACCTGACGACCTGGTACGTCGGGATCCCGTCGAGCTCCTCGCACGCGCTGATCGGCGGTGTGGTCGGGGCGACCATGGCGGCGGCCGGGGCCTCCGCCGTCAAGTGGCAGGGCCTGGTCGCCAAGGTGATCGTGCCGGCCGCCCTGTCGCCGTTCATCGCGGGGTCGGTCGCCGCACTCGGCACCTACCTCGTCTACCGCGTCACCCGCGACGTCTCCGAGGGCCCGCGCACGCGGGGCTTCCGGAGCGGTCAGGTCGGGTCGGCCTGCATGGTCTCGCTCGCCCACGGCACCAACGACGCCCAGAAGACCATGGGCGTCATCACGCTGGCCCTGATCGCCAGCGGCACCCTGAGCGCCGGGGCGAAGGCGCCGGACTGGGTGATCGCCTCCTGCGCCACGGCCATCGCGCTGGGCACCTACATCGGCGGCTGGCGGGTCATCAGGGCGCTGGGCAAGGGGCTGGTGGAGATCGAACCGCCGCAGGGGATGGCCAGTGAGTCGGCCTCGGCCGCGGTCATCCTCTCCTCCACGGACTTCGGCTACTCGCTCTCCACCACCCACGTCGCCACCGGGTCGATCCTCGGATCGGGAGTCGGCAAGAAGGGCGCGGTCGTACGGTGGAACATCGCCCGCCGCATGGTGGTGGCCTGGGTGCTCACCCTCCCGGCGGCGGCACTGGTCGGGGCGCTCGCCTACTGGGTCGCCGACGGGATCGGCGGCACCGGGGGCGTCGTGACCATCTTCGCCGTTCTGGTGCTGGCCTCGATCGCCTTCTTCGTCGCGTCCCGCCACCCGGCGGTCACCCCGGCGAACGTCAACGCCGCGTGGACCGGGTCGGTCATCCCGGACCCGGAGCCCGTTCCCGCCACCGACGAGGTGGCCCCGTGAACTCCTGGATCGATCTGGACGCGCTCTGGAAGATCGTCGTGGTCGGATTCCTCGCCGGCGCCGGTCTGCCCGCACTGTTCGCCATCGGCGTGCGCGCCCTCTACCCACCGGTCGGGATCGACGGGGCCGGGGTCTCCCGCCGCGCCGCCGGGGCGCTCGGCTGGACCGTTGCCGTGGTGTGCTTCGCGGTGGTCCTCGCCGCGATCGGCTGGGGCATCTTCATCATCGTCAACCACAGCTGAGTGCGGAGGCGGTGGTAGCCGCGGTGGCGCGCCGGCGGGGCGCGGGCGGCGACTGCGAGGTCGAGGGGCCGTCACGCCGGTCCCTCGACCATGGCGATCACCCGGGCGATGTAGTCCCGCCACCGGTGTCCGGTGAGTTCGGGGACGCTGCGCACGAGGAGGTGGGCGGCCAGGTAGCGCTCCACCGGCCGGACGTCGCAGATCGCGAAGAGCCGGTACAGGGCGTTGGTGCCGGTCCGGTAGATCAGGTAGTGGGTGCGGTCGAACAGCGTGCCGTCGGGGTCGCTGCGGGTCAGCATCCGGTGGAACTCGCTGTAGCGGGTGCGCAGTTCGAAGTCCCAGCGTTCGGCGGTGGCCGGGTCGCCGAGGGCGGTCGCGCGGGCCCGGTACTCCTCGCCGCGACCGGAGAGGTCGGCCCCGGCCGCCAGCAGCCGCTCGGCCCGGTCCCAGGCCGTGGCCGACCAGCGCGCCCAGTCCTGCTCCCAGCCCCGGGTGTCCCCGGCCGCCACCCGGCGGACCAGCTCCGTGGCGGCGGGGCCGCTGCGCTTCCAGCGCTGATCGAAGGCCGCTCGGACCCGGCCGTCCGGGTCCTCGTGGACGAGGAAGTCCTCCAGATGGGAGAGGAAGGAGTAGTGCCCGCCGATCAGTCCGTCCGGATGGGTGCTCGCGTGCGCCGCCAGTGCCGTCAGCACCAGGCGCACCCGGGCCTGCGCGGTGTCGCCGTGCTCCCCGAGGAACGCGCAGGCCGAGGTGATCGCGGGCAGCCCGGCGCGCATCAACTCGTCGCGCAGCGCGGCGGGTTCGGCCCCGAGAAGCGCGTGCAGATCGGCCGTCGCGGCCGGGTCGACGGGCGCCACCCGGACGGTGTTGTCCGGCACCAGGGGGCCGTACGGCGGGGCGATCAGCTCGGCCCGCCCGGCGACGGCGGCCTCGGCGAGCAGCTGTTCCCGCGTGCGGTCGGCGACGGACGGGTGCGCGGCCGCCCACGTCCGCAGCGCCCGGGCGGACTCCTCCGCCACGGCGGCCACCCGATCGGCCGGCCCCTCCAGTCGCAGCCGTAGGTGCGGCCCGAACCGCCAGTGCCGTTCGACGTGGGCGCGCAGCCCCTGCTCCGTCGCCCGGCGCGCGAGCGGCAGGACGGCCTCGCGCAGGGCGCGCGCCTTGACGGGCTGGTAGTGGTAGAGGATCACGTCGAGGGCGGTCCCGGGCGCGGGGCGGCCGGCCGGACCGCTCATCGGCTCACCCGTCGGCTCGGTCGTCGGCTCGCTCATCGGGCGACTCCTCGGTGCGGCACCGGTACCGGCGGTGCGGGCAGGGGGCGGGCAGCTGGCCGCGCCGGGCGGTAGGTCTCCAGGACGAGTTCGACCGTCCGCGCCGGTTCCGACTGCCCGCCGACGAGGGGCAGGGCCTCCTCCAGCAGGGCGCCGTGCGGGTGGCGGGCGAGCCACCGGCCCAGGTGCCGGAGGTGGAGCGGGTTGCCGAGGTCGACGGGCTGGGGCTTGGGTGCTCGGAGCCGGTCGAGGAAGCTGTCGACGGCCGGAGCGTCCTCGGCGGGCCCGGTCACGGGGTGGAGGAAGAGCTGTTCGGGCAGGCCGAGGCGGGCACGCCAGCGGGCGACGGCGGCGGCGGGGACGCCGTCCGGGCCGGGATCGGCGGCGAGGTCGGCGCGCAGGGCGTCGAGGACCCCGGCCGGGAGGTGCCAGCGGCGGCGGGCGAGGACGACATGCCGGTGGCGCAGCCGCGGTGTGCGGGTGACCGTGCCGCCTGGGGCGGGCAGCGTCGTGCGGGGCAGCAGTGACGGGAAGGCGACGATGCCGGTCGGGTGGTCGGCGAGGAGGGGCGCCAGCCGCTGCGGCAGCATGATCGGGGAGAGGAAGCCCAGGTAGAGGACGTCGAGGTGCTCGCCGGTGGAGCGCAGCCGGAACCGGAGCTGGTCGCCGGCGACGTCGTGCACGAGGTCGAGGTCGGCCTCGGCGAGGGCGGTCCACCGGCGGTCGGGCCCGATGTCCTCGGCGAGCAGGAGCGGGTGCAGGTTGGCGTTGAAGCCGCCCACCGGGCGGATCTGGGCGGCGCGCGCGTCCTCGCCGAGCCCGGCGCGGATCTGCCGGGCGACCTCGGCGGCGGCCTGTGGAGCGGTGGCGTCGAGGAACCGGCTGGTGAAGCGACCCCAGCCGCAGTAGACGTGGTTGACGCACAACAGGCCCTCGGACGGCTCGCGTTGGACGAACCAGGAGTAGCTGAGCGGCCGGACCGCCGTCCAGGCGGGCAGCCGGGCGGCCAGGGCGCGCACCCGGTCGGCCGGCAGCGCGACCTCCCCGTCCGCCTCGGGCAGGTCGAGGAACTCCCGCCGCAGGGAGGCGATGTCGTCGGGGACCGGGACGTCGGCCCAGGCGTTGTCGATGGCGGCGCCGAACTCCCACGGAGTGGAGCAGACGCCGCCGGCGCCGTAGCGGGCGACGAAGCGGTCCCGGGCGGTCCTGCGGATCAGGTGGCCCTGGTCGAACAGCTCGGCCAGCGCCGTGAGTTCGGCGAGCACGGCCCGGTCGGCGGCGCCCGGTCGGGACTGCGGCGGGGCGGGCGCGTGGACGTCCTCGCTGAGCACGTCGAACGGCGTGGTCCGGTCGGGCAGGGGGCGCCCGGCGTCGGCGAGGACCCGGCGCCAGTCGGCCTTCAGGCCGGCGAGCAGGCCCGGTCGGCGTTCGGCCGGCGCGGACGCGTACCCGGCCGTGTCGTCGGCGAGTCCGCGGATCCTGCGGGCCAGCCCGGCGTCCTCGGGCCAGGCCCGGAGCCATGCGGCGAGCTGTTCCAGCGGATCGGGGCTCTGCGGGTCGACGGGTTCGGTGGGCACCAGGAGCCCGGCGGCGAGGAGCTGTTCGACGAAGCGCCGTACCGCCGGGTCCTCGCCGGGGCGTCCGAGGGCCTCGGCGAGCCGCGCGGCGAGCCGCTCCGGCGGGTCGGGGGTCGCGGCCAGGGAGGCGAGCAGCGCAAGCTCCGGCCGGGCGCCGACCTCGACCTCCTCCTCGCGCGCGGCGAGGTAGCGGCCCCCGACGAACTCCACCCGGGTGCGCCGGTAGTGGGCCCGTCCGGCGTGGACGCGGGCGGCCCTGGTCATCCGGTGCGGCAGGCTCCGGCCGCGCCGGGGTTCGTCGAGCAGGGCCTGGACCAGCGCCCCGACCAGGGTCCGGTTCGCGCGGACGACCGCGCGCGGGGCCGTCCCCGCATCGGCCGGGCGCGGGCCGTCCGAGGCCCAGCCGACCGCGGTGAACCAGGACAGGGGGCTGGCCTTGCCGGTCGCCCGCAGCGCGTGGCGCAGCACCTTGGCCTCCTCCTTGCGGGCCCGGCCGCCCCGCCCGGCGCTCACGTCCGAGGCGGTGACCACCGCGCGCAGCAGGTCGGCGCTGCCCAGGGCGACGGCGCGCCGGAACGCGGGCTCCCGGCACACCGCGGCGAGAGCGGCCCGTTCCGCCGCGAGCGCCGGCGGCACGGCCCGGGCCAGCTCGGCCAGCAGCCGGGCGTGCCGCTCCCGCAGCTCCAGCCACCGCGCGAGCCGGGGGAGCCGGGCGGGCAGGTCGCCCAGCCGGGCGAGCTGTGCGGCGCGGGGCGTGCGGCCGTTGTGGAGGTCCCTGCGAAGGGGCAGGACGATCCGCCGGTGGAACTCCTCGTCGTGTCCGGCCCGGCTGGCGTACAGGTCGTCGCCGAGCGCGGGGCGCAGGGCGGCGTCGGCGGCCTCCGTGGCGGTGAGCCGCGCCAGCAGGTCCCGGGCGAGGGCGGAGGGGGAGGACTGCGCGGCCCGGGCGAGCACGGCGGCGCGTACCAGCGCGTAGGCCGCGGTGGACGCCGAAGTGGACGCCGAAGTGGACGCCGAAGTGGACGCCGAAGTGGACGCCGCGGTGGACGTGGCGGCGCGGACGGGCGGCGCGGGCGCGGGCGCCGGTGCGGCCGGGGACGGGGCCCGGGACGGGGCAGGGTCGGGCACGGCGGGCGACCTCCGAAGGGCGGGCGGGACGGCAGGGGAACCCGGCGGGTTCGCAGTGGAACGCGCCGGGTTCCGTGGTGCTTCGGCGCCGCTCAGCAGGGCTTGCTACAGCTCAGCAGGGCTCAGCAGGGCTCGGCAGGGCTCGGCGCCGTTCAGGACGCCCGGCAGCGCGGAGCGTCAGAACCACGTCGTCGTGGGGTGCACGATGCTGGAGTTGGAGGAGGAGTTGCAGGAGGTGGAGTTGGTGGACGCGCCGCCCTCCGGCAGCGCGATGCTGTCGCGCAGCGCGGTGACGGTCAGTTCGCCCAGGTCGAGGTCGAGGTCGTCGAGCGCGAGGACGTCCTGCAGGTGGTCGGACATGGAGGTCTCCCGAGGAGTGTCGAAGGGGTCGGCCCGGTGGATCGCCGGACCGGGTCCGTGCCGGAACGTGGGCCGGAAGCCCGACGACGACTCTTGGCAGGAACACGATCCCCGGGAGCCGCCGTCCTCCGGCAGCGCGACGGTGCCGCGCGCAGTGCGACGGTGTCGCGCAGAGGTGCCACATGCGTGCCTGAGCGCACACGCGTGCTCAAGCGGGATGGTGCGGATGCGCCTGGCCCCCCGTGGGCGCGCGGCTCGGACCGGATCGATACCGGCCGGGCGCCACCGTTTTGCCGAGTCTAGGTCGAGGCCCGCTCCGCCGAGAGGGCGCTCCGGTCACATTGGCCGGTAATCCGCCGCGGCCCGCGGCGCCGGCCGCACCCCGGCGGGGCACCGCGGTGCCCGGTTCGCCCCATGCGTACACCCCTGAAACCCCGCCCGGCCCGGCGGGCGCGCCGTCCGCGGTGCGGTGCGGCGGGGGAACGGTTCGTCCCCACCCCCGTGAAGAGGGCAGCTCCACGCCCCCTGCGACTGCCGACAGGTCCTTCACCCGGCCTTCACGCCTCCTGTCCCGCCCGCTCCGCCCGTCCTGCCCGCGCCCCGGCGGGGGAGAGACCGGAGCGCGACCATCGGGATCCGGCCAGGGCAGGGCTTCCGGGCGCTCCGTTCGGGTGGTGGGCCGGCCGAGGGCGCCCGCGTCCGGCCCGTCGCGGCGGGACGCGGCGGTGCGGTGCACGAGGATGGCCGCTCCGAGGAGTGCCGGGGAGCACCGGGAAGTCCCGGAGTGCCCCAGGCCGTGCGGCGAACGAGGTGCCGACCCATGATGACCGACGTTTTCAGCCGGTTCCAGTCGCTCCAGGACCCCGGCCTCAAACTCCTCCGGAGCGACCGCAGCGCCGACACCGATCTGCTGCTCCCGCTGGTGCTGCACCGCGACCGCGGGATCGACGTGCCGGGGCGCCGGGTCCTGGACGCCACCCGACCGGACGGCCTCAACGTCCGGATGCTCCAGTACACGGACGTCGCCGGCGGCCTGGCGGACGAGCACGGGACCGTCCTCGTCGCGGAGCGGGACCAGGCCACGCAGCTGTTCCTGATGTGGGTGTCCAGGACCGCGGCGCTTCACCTGAAGGCCGAGGCCACCCAGAACGTCAACGTCCACTTCCTCTTCCACCCCCCGACCGACCGGGACTGCTACGCCGACACCACCTACTGGACGGGCACCTGCGGCATCGACGGCAAGGACCGCGGCTGCGTCACCGCCGGACTCAAGGGCCAGCAGCCCTACGTCAAACTCGGCGAGCGCTACCTGTGCACGGACTTCCGGGCGGTCGCCCAGCACCTGCTGGCCTCGGACCGGTTCGAGCCGAACGTCCTCTACGTCGTCCCGGTGGCATCCGTCGCAGGAGGCAACTTCGACGACCTGCTGACGGAGCAGGGCCTGACCCGGGCGGTCCAGGAGGTGCTCCTCTTCGCCACCGGGATGATCACGGGCCGCCCCGTCCAGGACGGCTACCCCGAGTTCGGGCAGGTGATGCTCTCCGGCTACAGCCACAGCGGCGACCGCGTCGAGAAGCTGATCAGGACGGTGACGGACACGCCGTTCTTCCGCCGCCACCTGTCCCAGATCAACCTCTTCGACCCGAACCTCGTCGTGGGGGACGCGAAGGCCCGTCTGGAGCGCTTCCAGGCACTGCTGGAGAGGGCGTCGTTCTGGAAAAGCCGGGTCAACCGCGACGCCCGCGTCTTCGTCTACACCTCCTACGACGACCATCAGCGGGCGCTGCTCGGCAGCGGCCTGGGGCTGCAGAGCCCCACCACCGTCAACCTGGACACCGTGGAGTGGGAGGGCGGCCCGTCCGCGAAGGCCGCCCTGCGCAGGACACCGGGCGCGCACCCCAGGGGCACCGGCGTCGAGGCGTACAACCACGACCGCAGTGTGGGGGTGGTCCACCTGCCGCCGTCCTTCTTCCGGCACTGGCTGGAGCCCCCGCTGGACAACCCGGCCGGCTGGGACCAGAGCGCCCGGGACAACGGCCACGGCCACGGCTGGTTCCTGCGCACCCTGCTGTCCCACGCCCTGTCCAACGCCACGCCCGAGTGGTTCGGAGAGCAGCGCCGCTTCAAGGCGGCGGGGCCGGTGGTCCAGCCCAGGCCCACGCGGAACTGAGCCCGCCGGTACGGGCGGGTCCGCCGGTGCGGTGGCGTTCCCCGCGCCGGCGGCAGGCGCCACAGGACGTGCATCGTTCGAACGAACGTGTGCATCCTTCGGGCGGCACGCCCGCGGCCGTGGTGAGCGAGCCGGACCGCGGTGGGACACCAAGGGGACCCTCCCCGCCCTCCAGGAGTCCGCCATGGCATTCGCCGTCACCTTCCTCGGCACGGCCCCCATCCCCACGGCGGGGTCCGGAACCGCCTTCAAGCTCTGGTCGTACCGCGTCGACGGCACGGGCGCCGACATCCCCGCCGGCCTGCGGGTGGCCCTCGCCCTGCCGGACGGCGTCAGTGTGCAGGACCCCAGCGCCTACCCGGACGTCACCGCGCTGGACGGCACGTTCCTGTGGCGCGACCCGGTCACCGGGCTCAACTTCGCCGGGCGCACCGCGACCTCGCCGACCACGGTGACGATCACCTTCGTCGCGCCGGCCCGCACCGCCACCGCGTCGGTGCGCCTGTTCAAGTCCCCGAGCGGCGCGCCGTGGAGCGCGGTCGTGTTCACCGTCGCCGGCAGCGGCGCGGCCGCCGACGGGCAGACCATGGTCCTGCCCGCCCGCGGCGTCCCGACGTTCACCGGGCGCCCGGTCACCGACTTCGAAGGGGCCCTCCCGTACGCCACCGAGGTCTTCGGCGTCTACCAGCCCCTGCTCGGATGGCTCGGCTCGCAGGCCGGCACCGCGGCCGCCGCCGTGCACCCCGGATCCCGGTTCGCGGCGCTCGCCTCCGAAAGCTTCCGCGGCGACAACGCCCGGGTGCTGCGCGACCCGGCCCTGGCCGCGCTGGCCGAGTACTACCGCACCCCGTCCACGCTCGACCCGGCGTCCGCCACCGGCGCGCCGCCCGACTACGTCGCCGGCCTCGCCGCCGCGTCGGCCTCCGGCACGGCCCCGCTCACGCCCGTCGGGCTGGTGAACCTCTTCCGCCAGTACTTCTTCGAGTTCGACACCTTCCTCGGCGCGCCGTCCGGGCACATCTGGGTGAGCCCCGGCGGAACCGTCGAGGTCGTCGAGACCAGCACCCGGCGCACCCTGGTCGAGAAGACGACCACGGTGGCGGAGGAGACCACCCGCAAGACCGAGGAGAGCCAGACCGACCAGGACGACGTGGCCGACGCCGTCAAGGAGGACAACTCCACCGACACCAAGCTCGGCGTGAGCGCCACCGGCGGAGTGAACGCCACGATCTACCACGCCGACGTCAGCGCCAGCTTCGCCACCCAGAACACCGTCAAGCGGGGGGCGGAGGAGACCCACAAGCACACCCGTACACAGACCTCCAAGGTCAACACGGAGATCAGGCGCAACTTCAAGACGACCTTCAAGACGGTGACCGAGACCACCGACACCTCCAGCCGCCGCTACGTGCTGCAGAACGCCAGCACCACCGACCTGGTCAACTACGAGTTCCGGCGCAAGATGCGCAAGGTCGGCGTGCAACTGCAGCACATCGGCACCCGACTGTGCTGGCAGGTCTACCTCCCCGACCCGGGCCGGGACCTGGGACTCGGCGACATGGTCCACGTCGTCGACGCGCCCGACCTCACGGCGATCCCCAAGCCCGCGGACATCCCCGACCTCGACGACAAACAGGTGCCCTTCCACTTCGAGGTGCCGTTCCTGCACGACCAGGGCCCGGACGACGACGCCAAGCTGACCTACCTGCCGGAGAGCGGCAACGCCTGCCGCGGCATCAACAGCAGCACCACCGGACACGACGACATCGTCCAGTTCTGCTTCGACTTCCCGCTCCCGCCCGCCCCACCGGGCTACCGCCTGACCGGGGTCGCCTCGATCGACCGCCACGGCGCCCAGGCCGACTTCGCCCCGCTCGACTCGACCGACCTGGTACCCGACCCCGATCCGGTCAAGAACACGCTCAAGATCCGCCTCGTCTACGCCAACTGGCAGGGCCGCAAGTCCATGCCGTTCGACGCCGTACTGACCTACACGCCCACCGACGCCGCCAAGGCCGACCTCCAGAAGCGGCGGGACGCCGCGCAGGCCGAGTACCAGGCGGCGGTCGACCGGCTGGAGCACGAGGCCTACGGCAAGGCGGTGCGCGAACGGCTGCGCCTGGTCAGCGCGTTGACCCCACGCCGGCCGGAGGTGCTGCGCAGCGAGGAACGGCGCGTGGTGTTCCGCGACATCCTGCGGCGCCTGGAGAACAACGGTCACTACCCCCAGGACCCGGACCACCCCCCGTTCGCGGAATCGGAGCAGATCAACCAGCTGTTCGACGTCGAGGAGATGCTCTACTTCGTCGCCCCGGACTTCTGGCGGCCCGGCCCGGTGGCCCCGCCCGCCCCCGACCGGAACAGCGCCGGCCGCTACCCGCTGCCGCCCGAGAAGCAGCCGCCCCTCCCCGCCGGCACCGTCGAACTGCCGCTCGCCGGGCAGACGGTGGCCGGCTGGTACTCCCGCGCGGACGAGTACCGCACCTCGGGCGCGGCGGGCGCGCCCGCCCCCGAATGGCGGGTCGACTACCTCATCACCGAGGAGACCCAGCCGGCGCCGCTCGGCAGCTCGCTGGGCTGGCTGATCCAGATCGACGGCGACGAGCGCCGCAACGAGTTCCTCAACGCCGCCTGGGCCAAGGCCGTCATGCCCGTCAGGTCCGGACAGGAGGTCGCCGCGCTCGCCTGGCTCCTGGGCGTCGAAGGCGTGGCGGGGCTCGGCCTGCCCTACCCCGTCCAGGCCGGCGACCCGCCGGAGTACCAGAACAAGACGTACGGCGACGTCCTGCAGCTCCTCGCGGCCAAGCTCCAGGCCGCCAACACGGCGGTGGACAACACGCTGGCCTCGGAGAAGGTCTTCGAGACGGGGTTCGACCCGCTGGAGGGCGGGTTCCGCCGGCCGGACGACCCGTACCAGATCTTCGACCAGTGGATCGAGGTCATGCCCACCGACCAGGTGGCGGCCGTCGCGGTCCGCTACGACCCCCGCACCGGGCAGCAGTTGTGAGCGCGACGCGCGGCGGCTGACGGGACGGCCGGCCCCCGGCGCCGGCACCCGCAGCTCGATCCGGACGCCCCAGCGGCGGGCGACCCAGGGCGGGCGGCGGAGAAGCGCCGCGCCCGGGGTCCGCGTCGCCGCGCCCGTTCACCGGGTTGCCGCTTCGCGTCGCTCCAGCCAGTCGAGGTACCAGGTGGCGAAGGTGTGGCGGTTCCCCCGCGCGTCGACGCACGGATCGAAGGGCGGGTCGACCGCACAGTCCCGGTCGCGGAGCTCCCCGCGGCGAGGGCCGACGACGACGAGCCAGCCGGTCATCCCGCACCCGTTGTCGCTGATGTGGATCGCGCCCCGGCCGCGTTCCACGTGCCAGATCTCGTCGCCGGCGTCGCCGAATACCTCGCGGTAGTCGTCCAGGCGGTTGGTGTCCCCGTCCCGGGCGGCGGGTTCGTACCCGGCGGCGCGAAGCGTCGCGGTCTGCCGGTCGGCCCAGCCCTCCGTCTCGAAGCTGGATCCCACGGGGGTGCTCGTTCCTCTCGGTGGTGCGGGCTTCGGGTCCCCGGTCGGCGGGCGCGGGAGGTCCCGGTTCACGCGGTCGTTCCGGTGCCGGCGGCGGTGCGCCGAGACGAGCACTCTCCGGAGCTCACAGTACCGGCGTGCGCCGGGCCGGTACGGCGGCTGCGCCCCGGCCTCCGGGGGGTGAAGGACGCCATCGCCGACTCCGTCGCCGAGCACCCGCCTGAGGACCGGCGCGGCGGTGGCCGGGGAAGAGGTCCTTCCCCGGCCACCGCCCTTTCGGTCCGTCAGGGCCGGTTCGGGGTCACCCCATCGCCCCGCCCGCCTCGACCAGGATGGGCAGCAGCCAGTCGAGGTCGGTCATCGACGGATCGGTGGTGAGGTAGGGGAGGGCGGACGGCCAGGTCCCGATGTCGGGCTGGAGGTACGGGTTGCCGGTCCCGGGCTTGCCGCCGTGCGACCCGTGGCCGTGGCCGGGCTTGGGGTGGTGGCACTTGTCCGTCTCGCACGGCGGTTCGCAGCGGGCGAGGGCGGAGGACGGAGGAGTGGTCACCGGTGCGGTCCCCGGCGGGGAGCCCGGCGGCACGTAGGAGGCGGTGACCGTGTTGACGGTGTCCTCGCTGATCAGGCTGAAGCAGTAGAATGTCCTGGTCTGCCCCGCCGCCAGGTCGAACGTGCCGGCCGCCACCACGCAGGCCGGCTCCTGGGAGTCGTTCAGGGTGATGCCGGTCAGGTCCACGGTGCCGGTGTTGGTGACCGTGATCCGCCAGAAGGCCTGGCACTTGTCCGGAGCGCAGAGTTCCTCGGGTGCGTTCCCCTTGTGCAGGGTCGCCTCCTTGCCCCACGGCCCGGCGCCGCCCGCGCCGCAGTCGGCGGCGTTGTCGGACTGGCAGACCTCCTTGTCCACGCTCAGCGACGGGACACCGGTGCCGCTGACGTTCACCGTGGCTTCGGAGGGGGGTGTGGTGACGGGGGTGCCGCCGGGGCCGGGGAAGGTGGCGGTGACGACGTTGGTGGTGGTTCGGGTGATGCCGGGGAGGTTGCAGGA
Source organism: Kitasatospora sp. NPDC048715 (assembly GCF_043198905.1). NCBI lineage: Bacteria > Bacillati > Actinomycetota > Actinomycetes > Kitasatosporales > Streptomycetaceae > Kitasatospora > Kitasatospora sp. NPDC048715. The sequence goes on from NZ_JBICVH010000002.1 coordinate 326,227, forward strand.
GAAGTGCTGGGTGGCGCCGGCCGCGAGGTCGAAGGTGCCGGCGGTGGTGGCGCAGGAGGGTGTGACGGGGTCGGTGAGGGTGATTCCGGTGATGCCGACGGTGCCGGTGTTGGTGACGGTGATGCGCCAGTAGGCGGTGGCACCCTGGGCGACGGTGGCGGTTTTGGCCCACGGGCCGGGGCCGTTCTGGCCGCAGTCGGCCGGGTTGGTCGAGGTGCAGACCTCCTTGTTGATGCTGAGTGACGGCACGACCGGCGGGGTCACGTCCACCGTCGCCTCGGAGGGGGGCGTGGTGATCGGAGTGCCGCCTGGGCCGGGGAAGGTGGCGGTCACGGAGTTCACGGTGTGCTGGGTGACGTCGGTCAGGTCGCAGAAGACCTGATGGGATGCGCCGGCTGCCAGGTCGAACGTCCCTGCTGCGGTGACGCAGGACGGGGACACGCTGTCGGTCAGGGTGATCCCGGTGACCGGGACCGTGCCGGTGTTGGTCACGGTGATCCGCCAGTAGGCCGTGCTTCCGGACGGAATCGTCGCGTTCTTCGCCCACGGCCCGCTACCGCCGTCCACGCAGTCGGCAGCGCTCGTGGAGGTGCAGACCTCCTTGTTGATCGTCAGCATCGGTGTGCACTGGGCGCCGGGGGTCACCTGGAGGGTGACGGTGTTGGAGGTGACGGGCGGCTGGCCGTTGGTGACGGCGGACGCCTGGTTGGAGACGGCGGTGACGGAGCAGTCGGTGGCCACCGTGGTCTCGAAGCAGATCTGCGGTGCGTCGCCGACGAAGGTCACCTGCATCCGCGGGTGGTTGTCGGGGGTGAAGGACGATCCGTTGATCAGGGTGAGGTTGGCGATCACCTGGATCGGCGAGTCGCCGGTCGGGACGGACGAGATGTCCGCTGTTCCGGTGGCGGGGTTGAACGGGAAGGTGCCGATGGTGGTTCCGTCGGCCGCGAGCACGGTCACCGAGGAGTGGGCGAAGTCGACGGTCGTGGGATCGATGCCGAGGAGGCTGACCGTTCCGTAGGACCTGATGTGCCCGGTGGCTCCGTCGCAGTAGTACGCGGAGGGGTTGATGGTGCCCTGGGCCTTGGTCTTCAGGCAGGGCGAGGCTCCGGTGACCGGGTCGATCGAGAACAGGTAGCCGGTGTCGCCGAGGCTGTACTTGCACTGGCCGTCGTAGGCGAAGCCGTACGGGCTGGTGTTGCCGCCGTTGACGTCGGGCGGGCCGTTGACGATGCCGTTGGTGCCGTACTGGGTGCAGGGGCCCTGGACGGTCCAGTCGTAGCAGTACTCGGTGCTGTTGAGGGTCGGCGTGGTGCCCTGGTAGATCCAGAGCGGGAACTCGGTCTCCAGGTGCCCGTTGGGGGCGGTGATGGTCAGCGGCACCTGGAAGTTGGCCTCGCCGGGGGCGACGTTGGTGCTGACCAGGGCCTGGAGGCCGGGGGGCGCGGCGACGGGGTTGCCCGTCGGGTCGAAGCAGACGACGGTGCCGACCGGCGGGGTGACCTCCTGGTAGACGCCGCCGACCACCGTGCAGACGCCGGTGACGGTGCCCGCCGGGTCGTACATCTCGAAGACGTTGTCGGCCCGGGCGGGGGCGCCGCCGATCGGGGTGACCACGGTCCTGGGGGTGGCCCAACCGGTGCAGGCGGCGTTCGTCGACGGGTCGAAGCAGGACATCACCGTCGGCTGCGGGGCCGGGGTGTTGTCGGTGACGTAGATCTTGCCGTTGACGACCCGCATGATGCCGGCGTAGTCGCCGCTGAAGGCGACCTGTCCCTCGTTGGGCGGCAGGCCGATGCCGAACGTCCCGCAGGAGGCGTTGGCGACGGGGTCGTAGCAGAGGATCTCGCCGGTGCCGGAGACGGCGTGGATCAGCTGGTTCGGTGCCTGGACGACACCGCCCACGACCAGCCCGGTGCCGGTCTGGAGGGCGGTGAAGCCGCAGCTGGACTGGGCCTGGAGGTCGATGCAGCCGACGCCGATCAGCCCGAGGGTGGTCCGGCTGATCGCGGCGTAGTACAGCTTGGAGCCGAGCAGGACGTAGGTCGGGGTGCGGGTGCTGCCGAGGTCGCCGGTGGTCGCTCCGGCCACCGAGGAGTTCAGCGGCTGGGGCCAGGTGGCGGGGGCCCCGTTCGGCGTCGGACACGGCCCGTTGGTGAGCTGGTCGGTGCAGACCACGCTGGCCGTGTTGGAGAACCCGTGGTGGTAGATGTTCCAGATCTCGGGCGTGGGGACGCCGTTGATCGTGGCGGTGTAGAGGATGGGGGTGAAGCCGTCGCCGCCGGTGGCGGTGTTGATCGGGGTGAACGGCGGCGGGATCTGGACCACCTGACCGGTCGCCGGCGAGGCGAGCATCGGGTTGGTCGCCTGGACGGCGTTGGTGGCCGCGCCCGCGTCGGTGCCCGAGAAGGTCGTCCCGCCGTCGGTGGACCACTGCCTGTTGAAGCCGGGGGGCACCTGGAGGGACCCGGGCACGTAGGACTGGGTCTGCGGCGTGCTGCCCGGGCCGCCCTGGATCTTGTCGGTGACGGTGGTGCTGACCGGTGTGCCGTCCGGGTTGGTGGCGGAGACCACCCAGCGGACGGTGTCGCCGTGGGCGGTCCGGGTGGTGCTGCCGGTGGCGAGGTCGGTGCCGGTCTTCGCGAGGGTGACGGGCTGCTGACGGCCGCCTTGCCGGCTATGGCCGCCGCCGACCGGGGCGCCGCCGGCCGGGCCGTCGGCGGTCGTGGCGTGCGCGGTGCGGTGGGTGGCGTGTGCCACTGCGGGCGCGGCGAAGGAGGCGGACGCCGTCGCGGCCGCGAGGAGGAGGGGCAGCGCGGCCCGGGTGAGGCGGCCGCGGAGCCCGACCGGTCCATGGCGTCTTCGCTCGCGTCCGTTGGTGGGTGGACAGCGCCTCATGACGATTCCCTTCGATCGGACGGTCCGGTGTCTGACGGTGCGCCGGACGGTGGTGGTGACGGGGCGGAGCCCGTGAATGCGGTAATGGGGTCGCTACCTTTGGTGACCGTACGAATGCAGTATCGCGTCTGAAAATCGGATAAATAGCGTCAATGCCGCCGAACGGGGACGCATTCACCCAGGCGTGCGCGGCGGAAACGGGCCTGACGGGTGTTCATCGCTCGGCCCGGCCCCGTGCGGAGACTCCCTGTATCCGGGAGGGATGTCGGAGCCCTCTGGCATCCTTCGCCCCATGCCGTACGACGCCGCCCTCCACCTCGTCCAGACGACCGACCCGCAGGACGTCACCGCCGAACTCCGGCAGCAGCTGATCGACTGCTGGATCGCGGTCACCAACACCGGCGGCGCCGCGGGATTCCCGTTCCCTCCGGTGGGGCACGACGACGTCGTGCCCGCCGCGGACGGGCTCCTCGCCCGTCTCGATCCGCGGCGGAGTCGACTCCTCACCGCCCGGGTCGACGGCATCCTGGTCGGACGGGTCGTCCTCGACCGCGACCCCTACCGGCTCGTCGGGCACTGGGGCACCGTCCACCACCTCCAGACCCACCCGGCCGTCCGCGGCCGCGGAGTCGGATCCGCCCTCGTCCGCGAGCTCCGGAGGATCGCCCGCGACGAGCTCGGCCTGGAACAGCTGCGCCTGGCGGCGCGCGGCGGCGAGGGCCTGGAGGACTTCTACGGGCGGCTCGGCTGGCGCGAGATCGGACGCTGGCCCGAAGCCCTCCGGCTCGCTCCCCACGACACCCGCGACGAGGTCCTCATGATCCTCGCGCCGCTCTGACCGCCGAGGCGTTCGGGCCCCGCCGGGCGGCGGTGCGGTGCGACCCCGGTCGGTCTCCGTGCGGGGCCGGGGAGCCTCCGGAATCCCCGGAAGTCCGGGGGTATCCATTTCGGTGTCCACCTGGTGGGCAGGTCATAAGTGGAGTTTTGACATTCCGCTTAACTTCCTACAGTCTTCTCGGCATGTCTGACCGTCACCCGATCGAGTGCGCCGCCATCGAGCTGGCGCTGATCGGCGTGGCCGCGCACTGCGTTTCCGACAACCTCTGTCGCTGAATCCGCCTGCCCCGACGCGTTTTGCGGTGATCGCCGCATCGGGGTGTCGCCCCTCCCTGCGGGCGCGGTGCCGCTCACTCTTCCCGAAGCCTCACTGTCGCCCGCCTTCCTCCGTACACCATCGGTAGCGAAAGGCTCCCTTTCCGATGTCTCGAACCACCTTCACCCCTCGCCGCCTCGCCACGGCGACCGTCACCGTCGCGCTCGTCGTCGGACTGGCGGCGTGCGGACCGAAGGCCGACGGCGGTGGTGGCACCGGCAAGGACGCCGCGCCGCAGCAGGGCGGCACCCTCACCGTCCTCAACCAGAACCCGCAGGACCAGTTCGACCCCGCACGGCTCTACACCTCCGGCGGCGGCAACGTCCCCTCGCTCGTCTTCCGCACCCTCACCACCCGCAACCGGGCCGACGGCGCGGCCGGCACCAAGGTGGTCCCGGACCTCGCCACCGACACCGGCACCCCCTCCGAGGGCGCCACCGTCTGGACGTACCACCTCAAGGACGGCCTGAAGTTCGAGGACGGCTCGCCGATCACCACCGCCGATATCAAGTACGGCATCGAAAGGTCATTCGCCCCCGAACTCTCCGGTGGCGCACCGTTCCTGAGGGACTGGCTGGTCGGCGCCGCCGACTACCAGGGCCCGTACAAGGACGGCCGCACCCTGGACGCCATCGAGACCCCGGACGAGAAGACCATCGTCTTCCGCCTCAACAAGCCCGAGGGCGACTTCCCGTACCTGGCCACCCAGACGCAGTTCGCACCCGTCCCGAAGGCCAAGGACACCGGGACGAAGTACCAGGACCACCCCGTCTCCTCCGGCCCCTACCAGGTGGTCAAGAACGAGAACGACGGCGCGCACCTCGTCCTCAAGCGCAACCCCAACTGGTCGGCGGCGACGGACGACCAGCGCAAGGCGTACCCCGACACCGTCGACGTGCAGTCCGGTCTCGACCCGGCGGTGATCAACCAGCGGCTCTCCGCCGGCACCGGCGCCGACGCGGCCGCCGTCACCACCGACACCAACCTCGGCCCCTCCGAACTCGCCCAGGTGAAGGACGACAAGGCCCTCGCCGCACGCGTCGGCACCGGCCACTTCGGCTACGTCAACTACCTGGCGTTCAACCCCAAGGTCAAGCCCTTCGACAACCCCAAGGTCCGGCAGGCCGTCGCCTACGCGATCAACCGCACCTCGGTCGTCAACGCCGCCGGCGGCTCCTCGCTCGCCGAGGCCGCCACCACCTACCTGCCCACCCAGGAGACCTTCGGGTACACCCCCTACGACCCGTTCCCGGCCGGTGCCACCGGCAACCCGGAGAAGGCCAAGGAGCTGCTGAAGGAGGCCGGTTACCCGGACGGCCTGACCATCACGCTCACCCACTCCAGCGCCGTGGGCAAGGGCTACGGCCCGGACCTGGCCACCGCCGTCCAGGACGGCCTGAAGGCCGCCGGGATCACCGTCCAGCTGGAGGCCCTGGACTCCACCAGGTACTCCAAGACGATCCACACCGTCAGCACCGAGCCCGGCCTCTTCCTCTCCGGATGGGGCGCCGACTGGCCGTCCGGCGGCCCGTTCCTCGCACCCATCTTCGACGGCCGGCAGATCGTCACCGACGGCTACAACTTCAACTCCGCACAGCTGGACGACCCGTCGGTGAACGACGAGATCGACCAGATCAACAAGATCACCGACCACGCCGAGGCAGCCAAGCGCTGGGGCGCCCTGGACCAGCGCATCGGTGACCAGGCCCTCACCGTCCCGCTGTTCCACCCCGTCTACAAGCGGCTGTCCGGCAAGGACGTCCGCAACATCGTCATCAGCGACTGGACCGGCGTGCTCGACATCTCCCAGGTCGCGGTCAAGTAGCGGTCGGGAACGGACGGATCGGTCAGACAACCATGGCTCCACAGGAACCCAGCGCCGGGGAGGCCCGCGCGGCCTCCCCGGCCGCCGGGGGACGGCAGGTCTGGCGGCGGCTGCTCGCGCGCCGCGCCGCCCTCGCCGCCGGCCTCGTCATCGTCCTGCTCGCCCTCGTCGCGGCGGCGGCACCGCTGCTCAGCGCGCTCGAAGGCCAGGACCCCACCAGCTACCACAACGACCTGCTCGACTCGGCGGCCGGCGGGGTGCCCACCGGCTCCTTCGGCGGCGTCAGCGCCGAGCACTGGCTGGGCGTCGAACCGGGCACCGGGCGCGACGTGTTCGCCCGGCTCGTCCACGGCGCCCGGATCTCGCTGCTCGTCGCCGTCGGCGCCACCCTCGTCCAGGTCGCGATCGGCGTCCTGCTCGGCCTCACCGCAGGCCTCGGCAACCGGCTGCTCGACCAGCTGATCGGCAACACCACCGAGGTGATGCTCGCGCTGCCCTCGCTGGTCTTCGCCATCTCGCTGATGGCGGTCGTGCCCTCCGGATTCCCCCGCCCGCTCCTGCTGACCCTGGTCATCGGGCTGCTGGGCTGGGCCGGCACCTCGCGGATCGTCCGGGCGCAGACACTCAGCCTCCGGCAGCTCGACTACGTCGCCGCGGCCCGGCTCGCCGGCGCCACCCGGTGGCGCATCGCCCGCCGGGAACTGCTGCCCTCCCTGGCGGCGCCGGTCATCACCTACGCGGCGGTGCTGCTCCCGTCCAATGTGATCGCCGAGGCCGGGCTCTCCTTCCTCGGCGTCGGCGTCAAGCCGCCGACCTCCTCCTGGGGCCAGATGCTCTCCGGCGCGACCACCTGGTTCCGCGCGGACCCGACGTACGTGCTGCTGCCGTCGGCGCTGCTGTTCGTCACCGTGCTCGCCTTCACCGTGCTCGGCGACGCCGTCCGCACCGAGCTCGACCCCCGCGCGGCCTCCCGGCTGCGGGTCGGAACGGCGCGGGGCGGCGCCGGTGAGGCGAGCGGCGGTCTCTCGACTGCCGGTTCCTCAAGTGCCGGTTCTTCGACTGCCGGTTCTTCGAGCGGCGCCGAGGAGGCCACCGCATGACCCGCTTCCTGCTCCGTAAGGCCGTCGGCATGCTCGGCGTCCTGCTCGCCCTCTCCCTGATCGTCTACGCGGTCTTCTACATCGCCCCCGGCGACCCCGCCCAGCTGGCCTGCGGCGAGAAGTGCAGCCCCGCCCAGGTCGCCCAGGTGCGCGAACGGCTCGGCCTCGACGCCCCCGTCCACCTGCAGTACGCCCACTTCCTCCAGGGCATCGTCGCCGGACGCGACTTCAGCGCCGGCACGGGCCTGCTGCACTGCCCGGCGCCCTGCCTGGGCGTCTCCTACCGCAGCGGCGAGCAGGTCACCGACATGATCACCGCCCGGCTGCCGGTCACGGCCTCGCTCGCGCTCGGCGCGATGGTGCTCTGGCTCGTCCTCGGGGTCGGCACCGGGCTGGTCTCCGCGCTGCGCCGGGGCCGGCTCAGCGAGCGCCTGCTGACCGGCCTGACCCTGGCCGGCAGCTCCATCCCGGTGTTCATCATCGGCCTGGTGCTGCTCATCGTCCTGTGCGCCCAGCTCCAGTGGCTGCCGTTCCCGAGCTACGTACCGCTCACCGACGACCCCCAACAGTGGTTCTGGGGCCTGCTGCTGCCCTGGGTCTCGCTCGCCCTGATCGAGTCCGCCAAGTACGCCCGGCTGACCCGCTCGTCCATGCTGGAGGCCCTCGCCGACGACCACATCCGGACCTTCCGGGCGTACGGCGTCAGCGAGCGGCGCCTGGTGACCCGGCACGCGCTGCGCGGCGCGCTCACCCCGGTGATCGCGCTCACCGCCATCGACCTCGGGACGATGTTCGGGTCCGCCGTGCTGACCGAGTCGCTCTTCGGCCTCCCGGGGCTCGGCAAGCTGCTGGTCACCTCGGTCGGCCTGATCGACCTGCCGACCGTCGTCGGCCTCACCCTCGTCACCGGGTTCTGCGTGGTCCTCGCCAACGTCATCGCGGACGTGCTCTACGCGGTGTCCGACCGAAGGGTGGTCCTGACGTGAGCGCCGAACCGCTGGGCGCCGAGCGCCTGGTCGCCAAGTCTCCGGGTACCGAGTCTCCGGCTGCCGAGTCACGGGGTGTCGAGTCTCCGGGTGCCGAACCCCTGGTCGACGTCCGGGACCTGGTCGTCGACTTCCCGGTCGGCGACGGCCACGTGCGCGCCGTCGACGGCGTGGGCTTCACCCTGGAGGCCGGACAGGCACTCGGCATCGTCGGCGAGTCCGGCTCCGGCAAGAGCACCGTCGCCTACGGACTGCTCGGCCTGCACCGCGGGACCGGAGCCCGGATCGGCGGCACCGTCCGGGTCGCCGGCGTGGACGCCGTCACCGCCGAGGGCGCGGAACTCCGGCGCCTGCGCGGCGGACTGGCCGCCATGGTGTTCCAGGACCCGCTCTCCGCGCTCGACCCGTACTACGCGGTGGGCGACCAGATCGCCGAGGTCGTCCGGGTCCACCGGGACGTCTCCCGCCGGGACGCCAGGGCCCGGGCCGTCGAGGTGCTCGACCGCGTCGGCATCGCCGACGCGGCCCGCCGCTCGCGCTCGCGTCCGCACGAGTTCAGCGGCGGAATGCGCCAGCGGGTGCTGATCGCGATGGCCCTCGCCTGCGAGCCGCGACTGCTGGTCGCCGACGAGCCGACGACCGCGCTGGACGTCACCGTCCAGGCCCAGATCCTCGACCTGCTCCACGAGTTGCGCGCGGAGACCGGGGCCGGGCTGGTCCTGGTCACCCACGACCTGGGCGTGGTCGCCGGAAGCGTCGACCGGGTGCTGGTGATGAAGGACGGCCGGGCGGTGGAACACGGCCCGGTCACCGAGGTGCTGGGCGCTCCGCGCGAGCCGTACACCCGCGCGCTGCTGTCGGCGGTGCCCCGGGTCGACGCGCCCGGCGCTCCGGACGTGTCGACCGCATCGACCGTTCCGACCGTCTCGACCGCTCCGACCGTCTCGACCGCTCCGACCGGGACGGCCGAGTCGGTCGGGGGAGAGGTCCTGCTCGAAGCCACCGACCTGCGCCGGGAGTTCGCCACCCGGGGCGGCCTCACCCGGCGCGCCGCCCCCGTCACCGCCGTGGACGGCGTCTCGCTCACCGTACGGGCCGGCGAGACCCTGGGCATCGTCGGCGAGTCCGGCTCCGGAAAGACCACGCTCGGACGGATGCTCGTCCGGCTGCTGGAACCGACCGGCGGCCGGCTCCACTACCGCGGCCGCGACATCGGCGCGCTGGGGGAGAAGGAACTGCGCCCGCTCCGGCGGGAACTGCAGATGGTCTTCCAGGACCCGGTGTCCTCGCTCAACCCGCGCCGCTCCATCGGGGAGTCCGTCGCCGACCCGCTGCGCATCGCCGGCGAGAACGACGAGCGCCGCATCCGCGCCCGGGTCGGCGAACTCCTCGAACGCGTGGGGCTCGACCCCGACTGGTACCACCGCTATCCGCACGAGTTCTCCGGCGGGCAGCGGCAGCGGGTCGGCATCGCCCGGGCGCTCGCGCCCCAGCCGCGACTGATCGTCTGTGACGAACCGGTCTCCGCGCTGGACGTCACCACCCAGGCCCAAGTGGTCGAGCTGCTGGGCGAGTTGCAGCGCGACCTCGGCCTCGCGCTGGTCTTCATCGCCCACGACCTCGCCGTGGTCCGGCAGGTCAGCGACCGGGTCGCCGTGATGCGGGCCGGACGGATCGTGGAGCAGGGCGACGCCGATGCCGTGTACGACTCGCCCCAGCACGCCTACACCAAGGGCCTGCTGGCCGCCGTACCCGTGCTCGACCCGGTCGAGGCGACCGCCCGGCGCCACGCCCGACTGGCAACCGCCGGCGCCTGACCGAACCCGGCCCCGGACCGGCCCGCACCCCACGGGGTGCGGGCCGGCTGGGTTGGAGGAGCACCCGGAGCACACCACGACACCGCCCGTGCGGGTCCGGCGGGACGGACGCTCCGGCGGAACCCGGGCCCGCCGGGGCGCCGGCCGCCGTCACCTACACTGCGGCCATGACTGGCTTACTACGTCTATGGGTTGCGCGAGGAGCTTCCTCGCCGGGTGACATGCCTCGACGGTCGGGAATCATGACAGCCGTAGCACTCGTGCTGCTGGCGGCGGATTTCGTCACCAAACAGATAGCGCTGACACATTTCTCGGGGAGCGATCCGACAGAGGCCCTCGATGGGCTTCTGAGATTCACGCTGGTCTTCAACTCGGGTGGAGCATTCTCCATCGGCGAGGGGGAGGCATGGTTCTTCACCACGGTGAAGATCGTGGTCGTCGTCGCCATGCTGGTGGTGTCGCCGCGAATCCGTACCCCCGTCTGGGCGGTCTCCTTCGGGCTGGTCATCGCCGGGGCAGCCGGAAATCTCGTCGACCGGTTGTTCCGGGCCCCCTCCCCGTTGCAGGGGCGCGTCGTGGACTGGATCCAACTGCCGCACTGGCCGGTCTTCAACCTCGCCGACTGTGGCGTGGTGTGCGGCAGCGCCCTGGTGATGTGGGCCTCGATGCGAGGCATCCGCCTGAACGGTACGCGCGAGTCCGACGCGCCGGCCGAGGCGGGCGCAACGGAGCGGACTGCCGAGGGGAGGGACCGGTAGGCAATGGGCCTTCCGGCCCAGCCGTACCGCTGCCGTACGGGCCTGGGCGCGGGCCCGGCGCTGCGATGGCCCGGGCCCGGAAGGCCGGGGCGCCGGGCCCTCCTAGCCGCTGCCGATGGTGAGTTGGGCGATGGTCCCGAGCTCCTCGGCGCCGTCGACGTCGTAGGCGCCCTCGGTGAGGCGCCCTCGGTGAGGCGTCGTCGCAGCAGGCCGGCGAGCTGTTCGGCTATGTCGGGGAAAACGTAGTGCTCGGTCAGCAGCCGGGCCGTCTCGTCGATGACAGGGGCGGCTGAAGCTTCGTCGTAGTCGTCATGGCAGGGAGTAGAGCACTGCCCTTGCGAAAGCGTCAAAGAGTTCAGACACTTTCGGTATGCGTGATCAGCCGTCCTGCCCGCCGCCTTCCGAGGAAGTTCTGGAGATCGGTGCGCCCGAGCAGTTCGCGGCGCAGCTCGACGCCAAGAAGGGCAACGTGGCCCACCACCTCAAGGTGCTCCGCGACGCCGGGCTGGTCCGCGTCGTCGAGACCCGCCAGGTCCGCGGCGGCACCGAGCAGTACTACCAGCGCACGGCCCGCCACATGGTCGTTGTCGAACCTCAAGCGGCGGGCACCGCCGCGATGTTCGCCGCGGTCGCCCAGGAGCTGGACCTCTCTCCCGCCGAGACCCACCTGACACTGCGCCACCTGCGTCTCGGTCCCGCGAAGGCGAGAGAACTCGGCGAGGCCCTCACCGAACTGGTCGACGAGGCCGAGGAGGACGCGGAGGACCAGCCCCTGCACGGCGTGCTGGTGGCGCTCTATCAGTAGGCGCTGCCGGTTGACACCACCAGCACCTCCGATGCCGCCCGGCCTCGCGGCGCCCATGCTCCTCCGCCACCCGTGGTGGAGGAGAAGGACGGATTCCATGGCGATTTCCTACAGTCTTGAGCTGGTGACCCCGTGGGCCCCGGTCCGGGTCGCCCGGAGGCTCGTCGACGTCGCCCGACCGATGCGGCTCTTCGTCGTCCCCGCGACCGCCCCCGCGACCGTCCCCGCGACCGCCGACACGCTGCTCGCGGACGGCGCGCTCACGGTGCACGGTACCTGGATCCGGGTGACCCCGCTCAAGCCCACCCCCTGGGGAGATCCCCGGATCGGCGGCCGGGTCTTCACCCCGACCGTCTCGGTCGCCTTCCGGCTCGGCAAGACCACCGACGTCTCCGGCCAGCAGGACGACATGATCCGGCTGTCCGACGCCCTCCTCGCGCGGGTGCCCGGTGACGCGGTTCTGCACCTCGACCAGGAGGACGTCTGGATGGTGCGCCGGGACGGCGAGTTGATCCTCGGCGAGCGGTCCGACAGCTGGCCGCCGGACCGCCTCGCCACCGTCTCGGGGTCCTACCGCCGCCGGACGTACGAGTTCGTCCACGAGGACTGACCGAACCGGGTTGTCCGACCCTCGTGCGATCGTCTGCGAAGGGACTGACGCCCGCGCCGGCGCGCGGAGGACGGAGGGCACGATGACGGGCTGGGCCGGTGTGAGCCGGGAGGGCCGGCGGGACCACGGCGAGATCCGCGAGCGGTTCGACGCGGGCGCCGACCCGGATGCATGGGGCTCGGGGCGCCCGCTGCACCGGGCGGCAGGGAGCGGATCCCCCGAGGTGGTGGCCGAACTGGCGGGCCGCGTCTCGGACGTGGACGCGTTGGAGGACGGGACGACCGCGCTGTGGGAGGCCGTCATGGACAACCGGCCGGACAATGCCCGGGCCCTCGTGGCCGCGGGTGCCGATCCCTGGCGGCCACTGCTCGGCGGCTGGTCGCCGGGCCGCCTCGCGCTGGCCGGCCCGACCCCCGACCTGTTCCCCGTCCCGGACGGGGAACCCGGCCTGACGGCCGCCGAGCGGGCCGCCGTCCAGCGCGGCCGGCAACTCCTCCGGGCCCTGGGGCGCTTCCACTACGAGGGCACCGGCCTCGCCTGCATCGCCGGCATCGACGCCGCCGAGGCGATCCGCCGCCTGGACGCGACGCCCGCGGACGAGGAGTTCATGGAGCGCTTCCTCGACTGCCCGTACGAGTACGGCATGGCCGAGAGGCTGCTCGTCGCCGGCGTCACGACCGTTCCCGGCGGATGCGTCGTCACCCAGCCCTGGGGTCACGCCCCGTCCGCTCTCGATGCGATGACCCGTCTGACCGCCGGCACCGTCGGCTACGGCCTCTACGCCAACCCCAAGAGCGGCAACCAGGGCGGCATCGTCCGCGACGGCGCCGTCGAAGGATGGGACCTCCACCCCGGCGGCGGCCCCCGGCAGGGCGACACCCCCGAGGAGGTGCTGGCCGGCTACCTCTACCACCACCACGCCGTCGCCCATGCCTGTGCCTTCGCCGGCCTGCGACCCGTCGACGCCCGCGCCGTCACCGGGCCCGCCGACACGTGGATCCGGCTGCCCGACCCCGGCCGGCGGGAGCACTGACCGGCCCGCAGGCCGTCCGCCTGCCGCCTGCCCGGCGGCCCGCGCCGGGGGCGTCGGCGCGGGCCGCCGGGCAGGGGGTTCAGGTGCCCGGATGCTCTCCTAGAAGGCGGAGTTGGTGAACCAGAGGTCCAGCAGTCCTTCGTCCCCGGAGGCCGTGATCCCGGGCGCCGAGCGGTCGGTGCGGCCGTAGAGGAGGAGCAGGAGGTCGGCGGCGGTGGCCGAGACCGTGGCGTCGGCGTCGGTGGCGGTCGTGTCGGCGGGGGCCGGGCCGAAGCCGTCGGGGCGCAGGTGGATCAGCCAGTCGCCGTCGCCGTCGGTGCGGGTGAAGCGGAGGGTGCGGTCGGCGGCGCGGAGCTTGGCCGTGTGCGGGGCGAAGAGGGTGGCGTGCGGCAGGTTGGTGAGGAATTCGGACACGCCGTCCGCGGCGAGGTCCGGGTCGATCTCGGGCTTGAGCCCCAGGGCGAGTTCGGCGTCGACGCGGTGGACGAGGGTCTCGAAGAGCATCCGGCGCACCCAGAAGCGGGCGTGCTGGTCGGCGCCCCAGGCCCACATGGGGGCGTCGAGGTCGGTCGCCGCGAACGTCGCGGCCGCTTCCGTGCCGGCCTCGGTGAGCCACGCCGGGTAGTCCTCGGCCCGTTCGGGGAGCTTGAGGTCGACGTCCCGGCTGGTGGGCGGTGCCTGGATGCGTTGCCGCAGCAGGACGGTGAACCAGCGCTGGACGCTGCCGGCGTGGCGGAGCAGGTCGGCGAGGGTCCAGTCGGGGCAGGTGGGGACGGGGGTGGCCGGGTCGGCGGAGCGTACGGCGGTGGCGAACCTGTCGGTCTCGGCGGCCACGGCGTCGACGTGCTCGTTCGGGGTCATGGACGGTTGCTCCGGAGGGATTCAGGGGCCGGTGGGACCAGCGGTCCGGTGGCGAGGGTGAGGGCGAGGGTGGAGGGGGAGGGCAGGGTCGGGATCAGCCGAGGGGCTTGTCGACGACGGCCTTGGTGTGGCTGAACGTGTCGATCGAGTACTCGCCGTGGTAGCGGCCCATGCCGCTCTCGCCGACGCCGCCGAACGGCAGGTCGGGCATCGCCAGGTGCGAGACCGGGAGTCCGAAGCTGAGCGCGCCGGAGGAGGTCTCCTCGGTCAGTCGCCGCTTGGTGTCCGCGGATTCGGTGAAGGCGTACAGGGCGAGCGGCTTGTCGCGCTCGTTGATGAAGGCGATCGCCGCGTCGAGGTCGGGGACGGTGAGGACGGGCAGGATCGGGCCGAAGATCTCGGACTGCATCACGGGGGCGGTCGCGGGCACGTCGGCGAGGACGGTCGGGGCGAGGTAGCGCGTGGCGCGGTCGTGCCCGCCGCCGGTGACGGTGCGTCCGTCGTCGAGCAGTGCGGTGAGCCGGTCGAAGTGGCGCTCGTTGACGATGCGCCCGTACTCGGTGCTCGTGGCCGGGTCCTCGCCGAACAGTTCCCGTACGGCGTCGGCCAGTTCGCGTTCCAGGCCGGCCGCGGTGTCGCCGACGGCGAGGACGTAGTCGGGGGCGACGCAGGTCTGTCCGGCGTTGAGGAACTTGCCGCGGGCGATCCGCCGGGCGGTGACGGCGAGGTCGGTGCCGGGGTCGACCACGACCGGGCTCTTGCCGCCGAGTTCCAGGGTGACCGGGGTCAGGTGTTTGGCGGCGGCGGTCATGACGATCCGTCCGACGGTGCCGTTGCCGGTGTAGAAGATGTGGTCGAAGCGCTGCTCCAGCAGGGCGGTGGTCTCCGGGACGGCGCCTTCGACGACCGCCACGGCCTCCTCGCCGAGGTAGCGCGGCAGCAGCTCGGCCACGGCCGCGGAGGTCGCGGGGGCGAGTTCGCTGGGCTTGAGGACGGCGGTGTTCCCGGCGGCCAGGGCGCCGACGAGCGGGGCCAGGGCGAGCTGGAGCGGGTAGTTCCAGGGGGCGATGATCAGCACCACGCCCAGGGGTTCGCGGACGATCCGGGCCTCGGCGGGGCGGAAGACCTCCGGTACGGCGGCCGGCTTCGGGTCCAGCCACTCGGCCAAGTGGGCGACGGTGTGGTCGAGTTCGTTGAGCGTGAAGCCGATCTCGGTCCGGTACGCCTCGGCGGCGCTCTTGCCGAGGTCGGTGTGCAGGGCCTGCTGGAACACCTCGGCCTGTTCGGTGAGCAGGGCGCGCAGGGCGGCCAGCCTGTTCAGGCGCCAGGTGAGCGGCCTGGTCCGGCCGGTGGAGAATTCGGCCCGCAGGCGGGCGACCACGGTGGGGATGGCGTCAGTCATGAGGGGTCTCGCGGTCTTGAGGTGGGGAGCCGGTGCTTGCGGGCAGAAATTTTTCACTACCTGAAGCAATGGCGACCCTAGGGATGAAAGGTTGAGTTTGTCAAGCATCCTCCGGCGATTCTCCCGGCATCCCCCGTTCGCTCGGACAGGTGTCAGGGGTGGTAGTCGCGCAGGTCGTGGGCGGGGTGCCAGCCCTGGGCGCGGGCGCGGGTCAGGTCGAGGACGACACCGCGGGTGAGGAGGTCGACGGTGTACGGGGTGAGGCCGGGGACCACCGCGGTGCGGGCGGCGAGGCGGACGAGCGGCGCGGGCAGGTGGGCGAGCCGGGCGGGGCGGCGGTGGACGGTGAGGATGTGGCGCAGCGCGTCGTCGCGCCGGTACGGGGCGGCGTCCGCGATGTTGTAGGCGCCGGGAGCCCAGGGCGCGGCGCCGGTGAGGCCGAGGGCGGACAGGCAGGCGTCGGTGAGGTTGGCGACGGCGGTCAGACTGAGCGGGAGGTCCCGGCCGGGCAGCGGCAGCAGACCGTACCGGGCCCGGCCGAGCAGCTGCGGAAGGAGGTGCGGGTCTCCGGGGCCGTACACGGCGCGGGGGCGCAGGACGACGGCACCGGCCGCGAGGGCGAGCCGCTCGGCGGCGGCCTTGGTGCGGCCGTAGGCGTTGAGGTGGCCGGCGGTGGTGGGGTGGTCCTCGGTGAGGACGGCGGCGCTGGTGCGGGGATCGTAGACGCTGGCGCTGCTGACGTGGACGAGGGGGCGGCCGGCGGTGGCGCGCAGGACGCGCTCGGTGCCGGTGACGTTGACGGTGCGCTGGTGGGCCTCCGCCGGGTGGCCCGGGGGCAGGTCGGCGACGGCGGCGGCGCAGTGGACGACGAGGTCGGCGCCGGTGAAGTCGGGGTCGTGGGCGGCGGCGTCCCAGCCGAGGTGGCGGCCGACCGGTCCGGGGCGGCGGCCGTGGCAGGTGACGTCCAGGCCCAGGGCGGCGGCGGTGCGGGCGAGGTGGGCGCCGCAGAATCCGGAGGCGCCGGTGACGGCGATGCGCATCAGGACCGTCCTCGGCGGAGCGTGAGTTCGGCGTAGCCGGGCAGGGCGCAGCGGCGGTCGACGCGGGCTCGGGTGACCACCGGGCGATGGGGGGCCAGTGCGAGGAGCACATCGGCGAGTTGGGCGCGGGCCAGGCCCGCACCGGGGCAGGCGTGGGGGCCCGTGCCGAAGACGGCCTGGGTGGCGGCCGGGTCCGGGCTCGGAGCGCGGTGGTGGGCATGGGCGGCGTGCCGGGCGACCAGGATCAGCCGGTCGCCGCGGCGCACCCGGTGACCGGCGAGGATGGCGTCGGCGGCGGCCGCCCTGGGCAGCAGCGGGGAGGGCGCGGTGAGGCGCAGCAGTTCGGCGGCGAGACGGGGCGCGGTGGCCCCGTCGACGGCCGCCCACAGGCCGGCGTCGGCGCACCAGGCGACGGCGCGGGGGACGGCCGCGAGGGTGGTGTTGACGGCGGCGACGGCGACCATGGCGTCACGCGGATCGGGCAGCAGGGCGCTGAGGCGGGCAGCGGCGTCGACCGCCTCGGCCGCGGCGCGGGCACGGCCCGGGCGCGGTCCGGGCAGGTGGTCGCGGGCGGCAGCGGCGGCCGCCTCGGCTGCGGCGTCGGCGAGTCGACGTGCCGGGACGGTCGCACCGGTGAGGGCGGCGGCGGTGGTTCCGGCCAGCTCCCTTACCAGGTCCACGAGTTCGAGGTGCCCGGTGGCCAGGTCGGGGACGCGCTCGGCGAGGACGGCCTGCCAGAGCGGGCGGATCCGGGCGCGGGCGCCGGTGTCGACGCCGGCGGCCAGCGTACGGCGGGCGGTGCGGTGGTCGCCGCCGTCCTGGTCGAACAGCGCGCCGCCGTCGGTGAGCCGGGCCGCCGCGCCGCCGGTGGTGCCGGGCGCGGTGCGGTGCAGCGGGACGCGGGTGAGGGCCTCGTGGTAGGCATCGGCGCCGTGCACCAGCAGGGTGCGGCCGATCCGCAGGACCGGGCGGCGGCGGGTGGCGCAGAGCAGCGCGAAGAGCGCGGGGTGGCTGTGCAGGTAGACGCGTCGGTCGCGGCGCCGGGCCCGGCGGGAGGCGGCGAGGGACGCGAGGTCCGTGGCGGTGGTGGTCCCGGAGAGGGTCCCGGTGGGCGTCGCGGTGGCGGTCGTGCGGTCGGACGGGTTCATCGGGCCAACTCCTGTGCGCAGTGGGCGGATGCCGCGGCCCGGTCGGGTTTGCGGGAGCGGCCGGCGAGCGGGACGGTGCCGAACAGGACGGCGTCGGGGCGGGCGGAGCCCATGCGGTCGAGCGGCCCGCGCAGGGCGGCGCGCAGGTGCCGCGGGTCGGTCCTGGGCGCGGGCTGGACGAGGGCGACCAGCCGTTCGTCCCCGTTCCCGTCGGGAACGCCGACCAGCACGGCCAGTTCGACGCCGGGCAGGTGCAGCGCGGGCTCGTACAGGCCCGGGTAGATGTTCTCGGCGTGGCGCAGCACCATGTCCTTGAGGCGGCCGGCGAGGACGATCCGTCCGTCGGGGGTGAGGCGGGCGTGGTCGCCGGTGCGGATCCACGGGTCGGGTTCCTCGCCGAGGTAGCGGTGGCGGGCGCCGGGGCCGGTGAGGTGGAGTTCGCCGTCCTCGGCGAGGCGGGCCCGGACGCCGGGCAGCGGGTGGCCGACGAGGTCGCCGTTCCCGTCGTGGGCGCTCTTGTCCGCCTCCTCGACCGCGGCGGCGGGGAACAGTTCGGTGAGCGCGTAGACGCTCCACGCTTCGTCGGCACCGGATTGCTTGACCCGGCGCAGCAGGGCGGCGTCGGCGGGGGCGGAGCCCGTCCAGACCCGGCCGGTGAAGCGGGCCCCGGCGGTGAGGGCGGCGCGCAGCTGCGGCGGGGTGAGGTAGGTGTGGGCGGGGGAGAGCCGGGCGAGCTGGCGGCCGAGCGCGGCGGGGCGGCGGGCGGGCAGAACGACGGCGGCGCCGGCGGCGAGTGCCGGGACGAGGACGAAGAAGGTGCCGCCGAGGACGACCGTGCCGGGGCGCGGGCCGACCAGGTCGGCGACGGTGCCCAGCCCGGCGGCGAGGCCGGCGCGGGTGTGGACGACGGCGCGCGGTCGGGCGGTGGTGCCGGAGGTGAAGACGATCACCGCGTCCTCGCTGCCGTGGCCGTGGCCGTCGCCCTCGGACGGGGCAGCGGGCAGGGCGCTGTCCGCCGGGCGCAGCCGGGGTGCGCAGCCGGGCAGGCGGCGGCCGAGGGTGGCGACCGGCCCCAGTGCGGTGAGCCGGGGGAGTGCGAGGTCGGCGCGGCGGGCCAGCGGCCCCGCCCAGCCGGCGACGGCCTGGGCCGCGGCGTCGGCGAGGACGAGATCGGGGCGGGCCAGTGCGAGTCGGGCGGCGAGCACGTCGGGTCCGGCGGTCGGGTCGAGGACGGCGATCCGCAGGCCCAGCCGGTGGGCGGCGAGCATGACGGCCAGCGCGCGCGGGCCGGGACGGACGGCGACGCCGACGGTCGCGCCGGGACCGGGACCGGAGCGAGAGCCGGAGCCGAGGCCGTGGGCGTGCAGGGCGGCGGCGTAGCCGTCGGCCAGGTCGGCGAGCTCGCCCCGGCGGATCACCGGGCGGACGGTGCCCAGGGCGGTCTGGCGCAGGACGGCGGGCCGCTCGGGATGGTCGGCGCGCAGGGCGTGGGCGAGGCGGTCGAGCACGGAGGGCTGCTTTCGGGGAGCGGAGGTGGGCTGGGTGGGCGGCTGCGACGGCCGCCTCGGTGGGAATCGGCGGCCCCGGCGGTCCAGGGCGGCCGCCGGCGGGTTCGGTCGACGACGGCCGGTCCGATGGACGCCTGGACGCCTGGATGCAGGCTCAGCGGACGTCGACGGGGCGCGGTCCGGCCCCGCGCTCCAGGTACCAGCGCGCCGTGCCCACCACCCCGTACGCGCGGATCCGGCGCGTGGAGTTCTGCACCACCATGTCGCGGCGGCGCACCACCGCCGTGGTGTGCCGGCGGACCCTGTTGAGGAACGCCCGGTCGGTGGGGGAGGGTCGGCGGGGCATGCCGCCGACGGCCTGGTAGAGCTCGGCGGTGATCGCCATGTTGTTGCCCGCGTGCATCCGGTAGGGGGTCAGGTAGCCGTGCCGGCGGTGGTGGGCCGGCCGGATCCGGCCGAAGAAGGCGCCGAGGGCGACCAGCAGCAGGAACACCGCGCGTCCGGCCGGCCCGTGTTCGTCGCGGCGGGCGGTGACCCGGCCGCAGACGAGCCCTCCGCTGTCCAGCAGGCCGGCCCGGGCGGCGGCGGTCCAGCCGGGTTCGGGCAGGCAGTCGGCGTCGGTGCGGGCGAGCAGGGTGGCGCCGTGGGCGATCGCGTGGCGGAAGGCGGTGTCCACGGCGGAGCCGACGCCCTTCTCCGGCTCGACCAGCACCTCGACCGGGAACGGTGCGCGGGCGGCGAACGCGCGGACGGTGGCGACGGTGCCGTCGGTGGAGCCGTTGTCGGCGACGAGGAGGGTGAAGTCGCGGTCGCGCTGGGCGGTGAGGGCGCGCAGCACCCCGTCGATGCGGTCCTGCTCCTGGTAGGCGGGGACCACCACCCACAGATCGGTCCTCACGACGCCTCCCAGACCATGGTCATCAGGCTGACGCCGCCGCCGAGGCCGACCAGCAGGACCTTGTCCCCGGGGGCCAGCGTGTCGCGTATCCGGTCGAGTTGGACGCCCAGGGTGGCGCTGGCGACGTTGCCGATCTCCGGGACGGTGAGGACCAGCTTCCCGGCCGGCGCCCCGGTCAGTTCGACGAAGCGTTCCAGGTACGGGAGCGTCACCTGGTGCACCAGGACGCGGGCGTAGTCGTCCCAGCCGAGGCCGGTGCGGGCGGCGAGCCGGGCCAGAACGGCCGGGCCGATCGTCTCGAAGATGCCGCGCAACTCCTTGCCGCCGCCGCGGAAGTAGCTGTGCTCGTCGCCGCGCGGGTGCCGGGACCCGCCGCCGGGGATCCCGCCGGCCTCCCAGTGCTCGGAGGCGGTGGCGGTCTCGATGTCGAGGATGCCGCCCCGCTCGACGGCCTCGACGACGACGGCCGCCCCGGCGTCGCCGAAGGTGTAGCCGGCGAAGCCGTCGCGCACCTCCGCGATGCCGGAGGGAGCGCGGCGCATGGCCCGGCTGGGGGTCTCCCCGGTGACGACCAGGGCGCGGCGGGCCCGTCCGGCCAGGATCATCGCCCGGGCCAGGTCGATCCCGTTGAGGAAGCTGTTGCAGGCGTTGCTGACGTCCAACGCGTGGGCCCGGGTGCCGAGTTCGGCCTGCACGATGTGGGCGGTGGCGGGCTCGCAGACGTCCCGGGTGGCGGAGGCGAACAGCAGCAGGTCCACGTCCCGCGGATGCAGCCCGCGGGTGTCGAGGGCGCGCCGGGCGGCGCCGACGGCGAGGGT
The DNA here is from genome assembly GCF_043198905.1 of Kitasatospora sp. NPDC048715. Taxonomy (NCBI): domain Bacteria; kingdom Bacillati; phylum Actinomycetota; class Actinomycetes; order Kitasatosporales; family Streptomycetaceae; genus Kitasatospora; species Kitasatospora sp. NPDC048715. Next base: position 346,887 of record NZ_JBICVH010000002.1, read on the forward strand.
GGAGGCGTACTCGTCGTCGGCGGCGAAGTGCCGGCTGCGGATCCCGGTCGCCTTCTCGAACATCCGCTCCGGCAGGGCGAGTCGGCCGCCCGCGGCGATCTCGTCCTGAAGCTGCTGGGAGGTGAGCCGGCGGGCCGGCAGGTGGGAGCCGACGGCGGTGATGCCGATCCGCGGTATCGCTGCTGATTGCATGCCTCCATGCTCCGGCGATCACGGCCGGGCCGGCCTGAGTACGGGTACTCAGAGCGGCCCGTCCCGCTACCCGATCACGTCTGTGCAGGTGGACGGTTGCCGGGCTCGTCCTACCTCGTGAAGCCGCCGACGCCAGGACCCGGGTGACTTCCCGGGTGCTCGGGAAGCCTGATGGGGCACACGTCTTGCCCGCTCCGGGGCCGGCTGCGCATCCTGCTGGAATGCGCTTCTCCGTCAACATCCCCAACTTCGGTGACTTCGCCGACCCCCGCAATGTCGCGACCGTGGCCGCCGCCGCCGAACAGGCAGGCTGGGACGGCCTGTTCGTCTGGGACCACGTACTGCATCGACGACACCAGGGGCGTCCGTTCGCCGACCCCTGGATGCTGCTGACCGCGGCCGCGCTGGCGACCTCCCGGATCCGGCTGGGCACCCTGCTGACGCCGGTCCCCCGGTACCGGCCGCAGCAACTCGCCCGCCAGGTCGCCACCCTGGACGTCCTCAGCGGCGGCCGGGTGATCTTCGCCGCCGGCCTGGGCGGTCCGATCGAGGACGAATACCTCAGCTTCGGCGACACCTCCGAACCGCGCCTCCTGGCCGAACGACTGGACGAGGGGCTGGAGCTGTTGAGGCGCTTCTGGTCCGGCGAGGCGGTGGACCACCACGGCCGGCACTACGAGGTCCGGGACGTGACCTTGCTGCCCGCCGCCGCGCAGCGGCCCTGTCCGCCGGTGTGGATCGGCGGGTTCTGGCCGCGCCGCCCGCCGATGCGAAGGGCGGCGCGGTGGGACGGCGCGGTGCCGCTCTTCGAGACGGCCCGGCACGGCCAGGTGCCGGACGTGGCGGAGGTACGGGATCTGGTCGGCTATGTGCGCGGGCACCGTACGGTCGCGGCCGAGCGCCCCTTCGAGTTCGTGCTCGGCGGCGCCACGCCGCCGGACGCGGCCAGGGCCAGGGATGTGATCGGTCCGCTGCGCGACGCCGGTGCCACCTGGTGGGACGAGCGCCGGCTCCAGACCGGCCCGGACCTGGACCGGCTGCTCCCGGTGCTCCGCCGCGTCGAGGCGGGGCCGCCGGACCTCTGATCGGCCGTCGAGGGCGCGCCGCGCCGGTCGGTGGGGTTCGCCGGTGGCCCGGCGGGGCAGCGCGGGGCGGTGGCCGGGGCCGTTCAGGACGACCTGGTGAACCGGCGTCGACCGGCCGGGGGCCACGACCCGCGCGCGGCCGTGGCGGGGGCGCCGGCCGGTGCCGTCGGGCGCGGGCTCGCTACCCTGGCCGCGCGGGGCCGCGTTCCGGTGGCCCCGCGCGGTGCTGGCAGGAGGGCTGGGATGGCGGCTGACCGGATGACGGAGCGTCGGCGGTGGGTGGTGGTGCTCGTCGGTGCGTGGTCGGCCTTCGCGGTGGTCGCGGCCGTGGTGGCCGCGCACGGCTGGGCGCCGTTCGCCTTCGAGCAGGCCGCCATCGACTGGTGCACCGCGCATCGCCCGGAGCTCGCCCGAGCCGTGGCCATGGCCGTCACCTCCCTCGGCACCGGCGTGGTCCCCTACCTCCTCGCCCTGGCCGCGGGCGTCCTCACCGCCCTCGGGACCACCGGCTCGCCGAGGCGCCGGTGGACGACGGTACGGGCGCTGCTCCTGCCCGTGGTGTGGCTGGCGCTGGGGCAACTGCTGCGCCAGGGACTGATGCACGCCTTCGGCCGGCCCCGGCCGCCCGTGACGGACTGGGCGTTCACCGCCTCCGGTTTCGCCTTCCCCTCCGGGCACGCCTTCACGTCCGCCCTCTGCGCCGGCCTGCTCGCGCTCGCCGTCGCCCGTACGCGCCCGGCCGCCACCCGCGCGGCCGTCGTCGGCGCCGTGCTGTTCGCGGGCACGATCGGCCTGAGCCGTATCTACCTCGGCGTGCACTGGCCGCTGGACGTCCTCGCCGGCTGGCTGCTGGCCGTCGGCTGGCTGGCGGCCGGCGCCGCGGGCTCCTCGTACCTGCCGGAGTGCGCGAAGCGGTCCGGCGCGACCAGGAGCGGGTAACCGGGACCGCGTGGCCGGACCGCCGGGCCCGCCGCTTCCGTCCTGACCGGAAGCGGCGGGTCCGGCGCCGGTCAGGACCGGACGGCTGCGCCCACCCAGGCGCGGTTGCCGAGGAGGGTCTTGACGTCCGAGGCGAGCCCGTTGTCCGGGTTCACCCGGTATCCGAGCTCGTAGAGGGTGTCCTTGTCCCAGTTGGTGGTGCGCAGCCGGACCGGGACGTCGCCGGGGTGGGCCTGGAGGGCGAGCTTGAGTTCGGCGACCACCTGGGGGTTGATCCGGGCGGCCGGGACGGTGATGTGCACCGGCGGCTTGGTGCCGAGCTCGGCGGAGGAGACGTCGAGGGTGGTGATCTCCTGGCCGAAGACGCTCAGGGACCCGTCGCGTTCGTTGAGCCGGCCGCGGATCGAGATGACGTTGTCCTCGATCATCTGCTCGGCCATCAGGTTGTAGGTCGCGGGGAAGAACAGCACCTCGACGGAGCCGTCGCGGTCGGCGAGGGTGATGATGGCCCACGCGTTGCCGGCCTTGTTGATCCGCCGGTCGACGCCGGTGATCAGGCCGGACAGGCGCACCTCGCCCTCGGAGCGGCCGGAGCCGAGGAGTTCGGCGATCGAGGTGTCGCGGCTCTGGGAGAGGATGTGCTCGGCGCCGTCGAGCGGGTGACTGGAGACGTAGAGGCCGAGCATCTCGCGTTCCAGGGCGAGGAGTTGGCGGCGGGGCCATTCGTTCTCGGTGAGCTGGAAGTCCAGCCCGATGCCGGGTCCGTCGTTGCCGGTGTCCAGGGCGCCGAAGAGGTCGTCCTGGCCGATGGCCTGTTGCTTCTTCAGCCCGGTGACGGCGTCGATCGCGCTCTCGTGCACGGTGCTGAGCGAGAGCCGGGTGTGGCCGAGGGAGTCGAAGGCGCCCGCCTTGACGAGGGAGTCGACGGTGCGCTTGTTGCACACCACCAGTTCGACCTTGTCCAGGAAGTCGGCGAAGGAGGTGTACTTGCCCTGCTCGCCGCGGGTGCGCACCAGGGACTCGATCACGGGTACGCCGACGTTGCGCACGGCCTTGAGGCCGAACCGGACGTCGCTGCCGACGGCGGTGAAGTCGACCACGGACTCGTTGACGTCGGGGGAGAGGATCTTGATGCCCATCTGCCGGCACTCGGCCAGGTAGACCGCCATCTTGTCCTTGTCGTCGGCGACCGAGGTGAGCAGCGCGGCCATGTACTCCGCGGGGTAGTTGGCCTTGAGGTAGGCGGTCTGGTAGGAGACCAGGCCGTACGCGGCGGAGTGCGATTTGTTGAACGCGTAGCCGGCGAACGGGACCAGGACGTCCCAGACCGCCTGGATGGCCTCGTCGGAGTAGCCGCGCTCCTTGCAGCCGGCGTGGAAGGGGACGAACTCCTTCTCCAGCACCTCCTTCTTCTTCTTGCCCATCGCCCGGCGGAGCAGGTCGGCCTGGCCGAGCGAGTAGCCGGCGAGCACCTGGGCGGCGCGCTGGACCTGCTCCTGGTAGACGATGAGGCCGTAGGTGGGGCCGAGGACGTCCTTCAGCGGCTCCTCCAGCTCGGGGTGGATCGGGATGATCTCCTGCTGGGCGTTCTTGCGGAGCGCGTAGTTGGTGTGGGAGTTCATGCCCATCGGGCCGGGCCGGTAGAGCGCGGAGACGGCGGAGATGTCGGCGAACTCGGTGGGCTTCATCAGCTTGAGCAGGGCGCGCATGGGGCCGCCGTCGAGCTGGAACACGCCGAGGGTGTCGCCGCGGGCCAGCAGCTGGTAGGTGGTGGGGTCGTCGATCGGGATCTTCTCGATGTCGACGTCCACGCCCCGGTTGGCCTTGACGATCTTGATGCAGTGATCGATGATGCCCAGGTTCCGCAGCCCCAGGAAGTCCATCTTGATCAGGCCCATGGCTTCGCACGACGGGTAGTCGAAGCCGGTGATGATCACGCCGTCCTTGTCCCGCATGTGCAGCGGGATGAGGTCGAGCAGCGGAGTCGAGGAGAGGATGACGGCGGCGGCGTGCACACCGGTGCCGCGGATCAGGCCCTCGATGCCCAGTCCGGTGTCGATGATCTTCTTGACGTCGGACTCGTTCTCGTACAGCGAGCGGATCTCGGTGCCCTCGTTGTACCGCGGGTGCTTCTCGTTGAAGAGGTCCGCCAGTGGGACGCCCTTGCCCATGACGTCCGGCGGCATCGCCTTGGTGATCCGGTCGCCCATCGCGAACGGGTAGCCGAGGATGCGGTTGGCGTCCTTGACGGCGGCCTTGGCCTTGATCGTGCCGAAGGTGTTGACCTGGGCGGTGTAGGCGGAGCCGTACTTCTCGGTGACGTAGCGCACCATCTGGTCGCGCTGGCGGTCGTCGAAGTCGATGTCGACGTCCGGGGGGTTGATGCGCTCGGGGTTCAGGAACCGCTCGAACAGCAGGTCGTGCTCCAGCGGGTCCAGCTCGGTGATCCGGGTCAGGTAGGAGACCATCGAGCCGGCCGCCGAGCCTCGGCCCGGGCCGACCGGGATGCCGTTGTCCCGGGCGTACTGGCAGATGTCGGCGACCACGAGGAAGTAGGCGTCGAAGCCCATCGGGGAGATGACGCCCATCTCCAGTTCGACCCGGTCCAGCACCTCCTGGCTCGGGTTGTCGCCGTAGCGGTGCTTGAGGCCGGCGGCGATCTTCTGGCGCAGGAACGAGGCCTGGGTCTCGCCCTCCGGCACGTCGAACTGCGGCATCCGGTCGACGTAGTTGAAGACCTCGTCGTACGACTCGACCCGCTCGGCGATCGCGAGCGTGTTGTCGCAGGCCTCCGGCAGTTCGCGGAAGAGCTCGCGCATCTCCTCGGCGGTCTTCACGTAGTAGCCGCTGCCGTTGAACTTGAACCGGTTCGGGTCGTCCTTGTTCTTGCCCACGCCGACGCAGAGCAGGCTGTCGTGGGCGTCGGCCTGGTCGGCGGTCACGTAGTGCGAGTCGTTGGTGGCCAGCAGCGGGATGTTCAGCTGCTTGGCCAGGCGCAGCAGGTCCTCGCGGACGTCCCTCTCGATGGACAGGTCGTGGTCCATCAGCTCCAGGAAGTAGTTCTCCTTCCCGAAGATGTCCTGATAGGCGCCGGCGGCCTTCACGGCCTCCTCGTACTGCCCGAGCCGCAGCCGGGTCTGCACCTCGCCGGAGGGGCAGCCGGTGGTGGCGATGATGCCGGTCGCGTTGGCGGCGATCAGCTCGCGGTCCATCCGGGGCTTCATGTAGTAGCCCTCCATCGACGCGAGCGAGGAGAGCTTGAAGAGGTTCCGCAGACCGGTGGCGTTCTGTGCCCACATGGTCATGTGGGTGTAGCGGCCGCCGCCGGAGACGTCCTTGCCGCCCTCGCCGTCGGCGCCGGACGGGCGCTGGCCGCCCGGCGACCAGAACACCTGCTTCTTCAGGAAGCGGGAGGCCGGGGCGACGTACGCCTCGATGCCGATGATCGGCTTCACCCCGGTCTTCGCGGCGGAGTGGAAGAACTCGTAGGCGCCGAACATGTTGCCGTGGTCGCTCATCGCGATGGCGGGCATGCCCTGTCTCTCCGCCTCGGCGAAGAGCTTGCCGTTCTTCGCCGCCCCGTCCAGCATCGAGTACTCGGTGTGGACGTGCAGGTGCGCGAAGCTGTCGGACACGGCGCTGTGCTCCAGGAAGGGGTGTCGGTCGGGGAGCGTCCCACGCTAGCCGATCGGCGGGGGCGACGCGCCGGGCCGGGGTCCCGTTGCCGGGACCTTGACGCATCCTCCCCGGTTCCCCGACGGGCGACGGCACGTCCGGGTAGGGTGGGGCCCGTTTGCCCGGGGGCGTGGCCCGGGGGCGTGGCGCGGGGGCGCGGCGGAGGCAGGCCGACGCGAGGGCAGGCCTGCCAACTCGACTGCGGGGCAGTCGGGTTGTGCAGCAGTGGAGCAGCGGAGCAGTGGGGCCCGGGGTCGGGCCTCGCCCGGCCCGCCGGACCCGGCCGCACGCGCGGTGCGGCCGGGCCCTCGGGCGCGGTGGTCAGCTCAGGGTGCGGATCGCGGCGGCGTCGTAGGGGCGCAGGTCGTCGAAGCGGCCGGAGAGGACCTTGGCGGCCCACTGCGGGTCCTGGAGCAGGGCGCGGCCGACGGCGACCAGGTCGAACTCGTCGCGCTCCAGCCGGTCGAGCAGGTTGTCGATGCCCCGGACCGGGGAGCCCTCGCCCGCGAACGCGCGGACGAAGTCGCCGTCGAGGCCGACCGAGCCGACGGTGATGGCGGGGCGGCCGGTGAGCTTCCTGGTCCAGCCGGCGAGGTTGAGGTCCGAGTCCTCGAACTCGGGGACCCAGTAGCGGCGGGTCGAGGCGTGGAAGGCGTCGACGCCGGCCGCGGCGAGCGGGGCGAGGATCGCCTCCAGCTCCTGGGGCGTCTCGGCGAGACGGGCCTCGTAGTTCTCCGACTTCCACTGCGAGTAGCGGAAGATCACCGGGAACTCCGGGGAGACGGCCTCGCGCACCGCGGCGACGAGCTCGGCCGTGAACGCCGTCCGGGCGACCGCGTCGCCCCCGTAGGCGTCGGTGCGGCGGTTGGTGCCCGCCCACAGGAACTGGTCGAGCAGGTAGCCGTGAGCGCCGTGCAGTTCCACGCCGTCGAAGCCGATCCGCTCGGCGGCCGCGGCGGCCTCGGCGAACGCGCCGATGACGGCGTCCAGGTCGGCCCGGGTCATCGCCCGACCGGTTCCCTCGGTCCCGTCCAGCCGGATCCCGGACGGGCCGACGGCGGGGGCGTCGGCGAACGGCGGGTCGCCCTGCTTGCGCACCATGCCGATGTGCCAGAGCTGCGGCACGATGGTGCCGCCCGCCGCGTGGACGGCCTCGGCGACGCGGGCCCACCCGGCCAGCTGCTCCTCGCCGTGGAAGCGCGGGATGTCGTCGCTCTGGCCGGCCGACTCGTGGCCGACGTACGTGCCCTCGGTGACGATCAGGCCCACGCCGGCGGCGGCGCGGCGGGCGTAGTACGAGCGCACGTCCTCGCCGGGTACGCCGCCGGGGGAGAACCTGCGCGTCATCGGCGCCATCGCGATGCGGTTGGGCACGGTCAGCCCGTTGATCGTGACGGGCCGGGACAGGATCCCGGCCGCGCGGGAGGCCGGGTTCTCGGTGACGGTCATGGGATTCCTCGCGGTAGCGGCAGCGATGGCGTGCGCCGGGGCGGAAGCGGTCGCCCGTGCCAACCACCCCGGCGGCCCCCGCATTTCGCCGACCCCGCCCGACCGGCTGTGATCCGCGCCACTGCGCGCCGCGCGCCGCGCCCCCTCGGGGCCGGGGCGCGGCCGCCCGCCGGCCGTGCCCCCCGCCGGCGTGCCCCCCGCTACGGGTGAGCCGCAGGCCTGCCGGCCGGGGTGGCTGCCAGCGCTCTGCCAGGGGTCTGCCAGCGAGGTGCGGAACGGTGGGACGCGTCGGGAGGAGCGCCGCGACCGAGGAGCGCGCGACCGCCCGGCCACGGACGAAAGGACTCCCGCATGACTCGCACATCCCGTCCCACCGGCCCCGTCGGGGGCCGCCGCCGGCCGAGGGCGTCCCGCACGGCGGGGCACCGCGTGGCGACCGCCTGGCGTCTGGGCGCGGGCGCGGTGGCCGCCGCCCTGCTGGCCGCGACGGCCCCCGCGCCCGCTGCCGCCGCCGCGGACACCGCGCCGGTGCCGCGGCTCGACTGGGCGAGCTGCGGGGACGGCTTCGAGTGCGCGAGCGCCCGCGTCCCGCTCGACCACCACGACCCGCGCGGGGCGGGCCTGGACCTCTCCGTCATTCGTCACCCGGCGAGCGACCCGGCCCACCGGATCGGCTCGCTGTTCTACAACCCCGGCGGCCCGGCCGTGCCCGGCACCGCGGCCCTGCCCGCGATGCTCGACCTCTTCCCCGAGGAGGTCCGCGCGCGCTTCGACATCGTCGGCTTCGACCCGCGGGGCACCGGCGGCAGCGCCGGCGTCCAGTGCTTCGAGAACCCGGCGGACGAGCAGGCCCTGCTGGCCGGCACCGCGGCCGGCTACCCCGAGGGCGCCGTCCAGCAGCGGGCGTGGACCGATGCCTACCGGCGCCTCGGGCGGCAGTGCGGGGCCCGCGACGCCGCCCTGCTGTCCCACGTCTCCACCGCGAACGTCGCCCGGGACATGGACCTGCTGCGCCGCGCGGTCGGCGACCGGCAGCTCAGCTACCTGGGCACCTCGTACGGCAGCTACCTGGGTGCCACCTACGCCAACCTGTTCCCCGGCCGGGTCCGCGCCATGGTCCTGGACAGCGCCATGGACCCGGTGGCCTGGTCCACCGGCCGGAACGGGCAGGCCGCGGCCGAGGGCACCCTCCTGCGCAACGGCGACGACCTGGCCGCCGGCCGGATCCTCGACGCCTTCCTCGACCGGTGCGGTCGGGTCGGCCCGCAGGCGTGCGCCTTCTCCGCCGGGACGGCCACCGCCACGCGTGACCGGTTCGCCGAGCTGCTCCAGCGGCTGCGGACCCGGCCGGTCGCCGTCTCCGGCACGACCTTCACCGCCGGTTCGGCCCTGGAGACGACGGTCCTCTCGCTCTACGCGGCGAACCCCGTCCCCGGCCTGCCCGGCACGGGCTGGTCCCGGCTCGGCGGCACGCTCCAGGCCCTGTGGACCGCCACCGAGGCACCCGCCGCGCCGCTGCCGCCCGTCTCCCACGCGTCCCCCGACCAGGCGCTCGCGGTGATGTGCTCGGACAGTGCCAACCCGCCGGCCGGTGCCGACTACCCGGCCCAGGCGGCACTCGCCCGATCCCGTTCCGGCGAGGTCGGCCCGTACTTCGCGTGGGCCGCGGAGCGCTGCGCCGACTGGCCCGTCCGGGACCGCGACCGCTACGACGGCCCGTGGAACCACCCGACCGCCCGGCCGATCCTGGTCGTCGCCGCCACCGGGGACCCGGGCATGCCGTACGAGGGGTCCCGCGCCATGGCCCGGTCGCTCGCCCGCGCCGAACTGCTGACCGTCGACGGCTACGGCCACACGGTCCTGGCCAACCCCAGCGGCTGCGCGGCCCGGTACGAGACGCGCTACCTGATCGACGGCGTGCTCCCGGCGCGCGGGACGGTCTGCGCATCCGACCGGCAGCCCTTCGCGGGCTGAGCCGACCGGTCCGCCCAGCCCCGGCAGCGGGGCCGTGCGGACCTGTCCGCCGTGCGGGTCGTGCGGGTCGTGCGGGCCGTGCGGACCGTCGGACGCTCCCTCGCCGACCGTCCCGGCGGAACCGTCAGCCTGCCTCCCGGGCCAGCGACTCCGGTCGCGACAGCGCCCGGCCGCGTTCCCAGGCGCTGCGGAAGCCGTCCTCACCGAGCGCCTCGGCGCAGCCGTCCAGGACGGCGCGCAGCTCCGGGTCGCCCGGGTCATGGGCTCCGCGCAGCGCGTACGCCGCGCCCAGTGCGGCCGCGCCCCGGGTCGGCTCGCCCTGGGCCAGGCAGTACTCGGCGAAGCCCTCCAGCACGTCGGCGCGGACCGGCCGGTCACCGCCCTCCGCGGCCAGCTCCAGTGCCCGGCGGTGCAGCGGGCCGGCCTGCTCGGGCGTGCGGAGGCGAAGCCGGATGCGGCCCAGGCTGGTGTGCAGCAGGGCGAGCAGGTGCCGCCGGGTGGGAGCCGCGGCGTCGGCCGGGGAGAGGCGCTCCAGCCTCCGTAGCGTCTCCTGCTGGTCGCGCAGCGCCGCCGTCAAGTCGCCGGTCCTTCTGGCGAGTTCACCGAGCGCGTAGCGGGACGCGGCCTGGAGGTGCGGGTCCCGCGCCCGTACGGCGGCGGCCAGCGCGCGTTCCAGGTCGGCCCGGGCCTCGTCCGGCTCGCCGTTCCGGGTCCTTAGCCGGCCGGACAGCAGCAGCGGCAGCGGGGCGTCGCCGGCGCCGCCCATCCGGGCGTCGCAGTCGCGGGCCTGGAGGAGCGCGGTCAGCGCCTCGTCGGCCGCGCCGGTGACGGACAGCAGCGCGGCCAGCGTGACCAGGGCCATCGCCAGGCCCCAGCGGTCACCGAGCGCCCGGAAGCCGTCCACCGCGGTCCGCAGACCGTGCTCGGCCTCCGCGATCCGGCCGGCGCCCAGCTCGACGCGGCCGAGCGCCAGATGGGCGCCGGCCCGGACCCAGGCGTCGGGATGCCCGAGGAACCGCTCCGCCGCCGCGCTCGTGGCCCCGGGCGGCCCGCCCAGGGCCAGCAGGAGCGCCGCCCCGAGCGCGACCGGGTGGTCCGCCTCCAGCGCCGTGACCAGCGCCTGCCCCATCGCCTCGGCCGGGGCCGCCGTCCCGTCCGGATCCCGCAGTGGCACGGTGAGCCCGGAGAGGATCACGCACAGCGCGTGCGCCTGCTCCAGGCCGGGCGGCGGGGTGTGGCCGTGAGCCGCGAGGACGGCCGTCGTCCACTCGCCGGCCTCGTGTCCCTGACCGCGCATCAGCCACGGCCAGACCCGGGCGGCCGCCAACCGCAGCGCGTGCTCCGGCGGGCCGACGGCGACCGCCCGGCGCAGCGCCGCGTCCAGGTTGAGGTGCTCGGCGTCCAGCCGGGCCAGCCGGTTCAGCTGGTCGTCCGTGCGCAACCGGGGTTCGGCGGTCTCGGCGAGGGCGAGGTAGCGGCCCAGGTGCTCGGCGCCGGTCCGGTCCGCCTCCCCGGCCGCGACGAGCTGTTCGGCGGCGTACTCGCGAACGGTCTCCAGCAGCCGGAACCGCAGCGGCCCGCCGCCCCGGCCGGTGGCCACCACCAGGGATTTCTCGACCAGGGACGCCAGCAGGTCCTCCACGGCCACCACGTCCGGTGCCGGACCGCCCGGCCAACGGCCGGAGCAGACTCGGTGGGCGTCGGACAGGAGCGCCCCGCCGGCGAACACCGACAGCCGCCGCAGCAGGACGCGTTCGTCCTCGTCGAGCAGGTCCCAGCTCCAGCCGATGACGGCGCGCAGCGTGCGATGCCGGCCGGGGGCGGTGCGGGGGCCCCGGTCCAGCAGCCGGAGCCGGTCGTGCAGCCGCGCCGCGAGGTGCCCGGGGCCGAGGGAGCGCAGTCGTGCCGCCGCCAGCTCCAGGGCGAGCGGAAGGCCGTCCAGTTCCCGGCAGATCCGGACGACGGGCTCGACGGTGTTCCGGTCGAGGGTGAAGTCCGGGGCCGCCGCGGCGGCCCGTTCGGCGAACAGGGCGACGGCGGGGTGGGCGAGCGCCTCCTCCGCGGTGGTGGCCGGCGGGGGTACGGCGAGCGGGGGTACCGGCCAGAGGGTCTCGCCGGTCAGCCCGAGCGGTTCCCGGCTGGTGGCCAGCACGGTGAGGCCCGGCACGGCGGTCAGCAGTCGGTGGGCCAGCCGGGCCGCGGCCTCGACCACGTGTTCGCAGTTGTCCAGGACGAGCAGGGTCTCGCGGCCCTCCAACGCGCGGACGATGCGGTCGACCGGATCGCCGGCCGGGGTGCCGACGGGCGGTCCGTCCGCCGGCACCCCGGAGTCCTGCGGCGGACGGACCGCCGTCAGGACGGCCCGGGCCACCGCGTCGGGGGTGCCGACGTCGGGGGCGTTGACGTCGGGGATGCTGACATCGGCCAGTTCCGCCAGCCGTACGTCGGTTCCGACAGGCGCAGCGGCCGCGACCGCGACCGCCAGCCGGGTCTTGCCGACGCCGCCCGGCCCGGTGAGCGTCACCAGGCGCGACCGGCCGAGCCGCTCCCGGATCGCCGTCACCGCGTCGTCGCGGCCGACCAGGCCGGTCAGCCAGGTGGGCAGCGCGGCGCGTCCGGCCGGACTGCCCACGGGCGCCGGGGCAGGTCCTGACCTCGGCGGCTCGGCGCCGGACAGCACCCGCAGGTGGACGTCCCGCAGTTCGGCGGACGGGTCGGCGCCCAGTTCCCCGGCCAGCGCCCGCCGGGTGCGTTCGAACACCTCCAGCGCCGCGGCCTGCTGCCCGTTCGTCTCCAGCGCGCGCATCAGACGGGCCGCGGCCCGCTCGCGCAGCGGGTTGGCCGCGCAGAGTTCGGTGAGCTCCGCGACCAGTCCCGGCACGCGGTCGGCCGCGCCGAGCGCGAGGACCGCGTCCGCGTGGTCCTCGGCCGCCGACAGCCGCAGTTCGGCCAGCCGGGCCGCCGGTGCGGCGGCGAATCCGGCGCCCTCGGCCTCCGTGAACGGTGCCCCGCGCCACAGCTTCACCGCCTCGCCCAGCACGGTGGCCGCCTCGGCGAACCCGCCCGCCGCCAGCGCCGCCCGCCCGGCCGTCACGCGCTGCTCGAAGTCCCAGGCGTCCACGCTCGCCCGGGGCAGGTCGAGCAGGTACCCGGCGGGATGCGAGCCGATCACCGTCCGGTCCGCCCCCAGCGCCCGGCGGAGCCGGGAGACCAGGGACTGCACGGCGCCGGCCGGCTCATCCGGTGGCGTGTCCCCCCAGAGGTCGTCGACCAGCCGCTCGCGGGTGACCACCCGCCCGGGGTCGAGGGCCAGCCGGACCAGCAGCAGCCGCAGCCGCGCCCCGCCGACCTCGACGGTGCGCCCGTCCTCTCCCCGTACGACCTGGAGAGGCCCCAGAACCTTGATCCGCATGCCGCCCGTCCTCGCTCGGCCCCGCCCGACAAACAAGATCATTATCCTGGGGCCCGGGGGCAGCTCGGGTCCTGGGGCAGCTCGGCTCCGGGGGCAGGTCGGGCCGGGGCGAGTTCGGGCGGGGGCCGACCGGGGCGGTCGGCGAGCCGTGCGGGCGCTGCCCGGCTACGGGCGGAAGCGGGGCCGGCCGAGGACGTAGCTGCGCAGGTCGATGTCCTCGGGCAGGGCGGGTGCGGTGCCGGGGAGGGCGACGGCGCCGACCGCGACGATGAACGTCCTGGTCACGGCGTCGCTCCCCTTCTTGGTCCGCGGGGCCTGGAAGAGCAGGTAGCGGGCCAGCAGGTAGTCCTCGGTGGTGAGGCGGGGGCGGGCCAGGAGGTCCAGGGCGGCGGCGTGCAGGACGGCGCCGTCCCGGGGCGCGGGGGTGGCGGTGTAGATCGGCGTGCCGCCGCTCTCGATCCAGGAGGTGTCCAGGCCGCGGGCCGCGTACCGGGCGACGAGTTCGGCGTCGGTGCGGCGGGCGGCGTCTCCCCGCAGGAGGCGGTTGCCGGCGATCCGCCGTCCGTCCGGCAGGAGCACCCGGTTCTGGAGGATGTCGCCCGTGACGCCCTCGGCGGCGAAGCGCCGCTCGGCGAGACGGCCGTAGCGGAGCATGGCCTCCCAGGCCGGGGTCGCGCGGCCGCCGGTGTAGGTGCGGGTGGTCCGGTCCCATCGAGCGCCCTCGCGCAGACGGCCGACCTCGCCGAGGCGGTCGTAGTTGGTGTCGCCCTCCCGGATCGGGGTGCGGAAGCGCTCCGGGTTGAAGGCGGTGCCGGCGATGCCGGGAGGCGGGCCCATCGTGACGGCGAGGCGGTAGCGCCAGTCGACCAGCCGCGCGTGGACGGTGGCCAGCGCGGCGACCCGGGCGGGCCGGTCCCCGGCGGTCTCCCACATCCGGGCCAGCAGGCCGGCCGCTTCGGTGGCGGCGGCCGCCTGCCCGGTGGCGAAGGCGCGGGCCGGGGCCTGTCCGGCGGGGTCGGCGAAGCGCAGGGCGAGCGGGCTGGTGGGGAAGTCGCCGGGGGTGATGCGTGCGGTGGGCACGGCTCCCTCCTGGACGCTCCGCTTGTCACCCGGCAACGACGACCTCCAAGTCGGGCCTGACCATGGCCCGTTCATCGTTTCATCACGCGCTGCCGGGTGTCGGGGAATCCGTGCAAGTCCCGTTCGGCACGTCGGCCGGACGCCGCCCGGGGCGGTCGATCAGGGCGGCGCCGTGCCCCGGAGGCAAATGTACGGACAATGGCTTGCGGTCCGTGGCGGGTCCGACCTAGCTTAATGTCCGTACATTTCGCCAGGGAGGGTCCACTTGATAACCAGGCATCACCGGATCGTGATCATCGGCGGCGGGACCGCGGGGATCTCGGTCGCGGCCCGGCTGCGCCGCGCCGGCCAGCGGGACGTCGCGGTGCTCGATCCGAGCGGTCATCACTACTACCAGCCGCTGTGGACGCTGGTCGGCGGAGGCCGGGCGCCGCTGGCGGAGAGCATCCGGCCCCAGGCGTCCGTCATGCCGAAGGGCGTGCAGTGGATACGCCGCGCCGCGGTCGCCGTCGACCCCGAGGCCCGGGAGGTGGCGCTGGACGACGGCGGCACGGTCTCCTACGACCACCTCGTGGTCTGCCCCGGCATCCAACTGGACTGGGACCGGATACCGGGCCTGGAAGCCGGGCTCGGCCAGGACGGACTGTCCAGCAACTACCTGCCGCAGCACGCCCCCGCGACCTGGCGCTTCATCCGCGGGACCCGCTCCGGCAGCGCGGTGTTCAGCATGCCCGCGGGAGCCATCAAGTGCGGCGGCGCCCCGCAGAAGATCGCCTACCTGGCCGCCGACCACTGGCGCAGGGAGGGCGTGCTCGGCAGGATCGACGTCCACCTGGTGATCCCCGGCACCGCCATCTTCGGCGTCCCGGAGTTCGCCCGCGTCCTCGAAGGCGTGGTCCGCCGCTACGGCATCAAGGTCCACTACGGGAGCGAGGTCACCGAGGTGCGCCCGGAGGCCCGCGAGGTGGTCGTCACCGATCTGGGGACCGGGGGCAGGACGACCCTGCCGTACGACGTCGCCCACCTGGTGCCGCCGCAGAGCGCCCCGGACTGGATCAAGCGCGGCCCGCTCGCCGGTGCCGACGACCCGGCCGGCTACGTCGAGATCGACAAGTACACCATGCGGCACGTCCGTTACCCCAACGTGTGGGCGCTCGGTGACGCCGGATCCTCCCCGAACTCCAAGACCGGCGCCGCGGTGCGCAAGCAGGCCCCGGTGCTCGTCGAGAACCTCCTCGCCACCCTCGACGGCCGCGAGCCCGAGGCCGCGTACGACGGCTACGCCTCCTGCCCGCTGACCACCGCCCGCAACAAGATGCTGCTCGCCGAGTTCGACTACAGCGGGCGGCCCGCCCCGTCGATCCCGGTGATCAACACCGTCCGCGAGCGCACCGACATGTGGTACCTCAAGCGGCGCGGGCTGCCGTTCCTCTACTGGAACCTCATGCTCCGCGGGCTTGCCTGACCCTCGCGGTCACGCACCCCCGGGCGCCCGCGCGCCCCGGATCTCCCGTACGGCCCACCACTCGGGCCTCCCGCCGGCGCGGCCCTTCGCGCGCCCACGGCGTGCTGCCGGGCGACATCCCGCCCGTACCCGCATCCGCCCGTACCCACGCCCGCCCGTACCCACGCCCCGCCCCCAAGGCCGCGGGGCGCAGCCACCCTCCACCCTCAGGAGCCCCGGATGACGACGCCCGCCGGACAACTGGTCTTCGTGCAGTTCTACCTCGACTGCCTCTCCCACGCCTCGTACCTCGTCGGTGACCGCACCACCGGCCGGGCCGTCGTGGTCGACCCCCAGCGCGACGTCCGCGAGTACCTCGCCGCCGCCGAACAGCACGGACTGACCATCGAGCGGGTCATCGAGACCCACATCCACGCGGACTTCCTCTCCGGCCACCTGGAACTCGCCGAGCGCACCGGCGCGCGCATCTCCTACGGCTCCGCCGCCGCGCTGGACTTCGACACCGACCCCCTGGGCGACGGCGAGCGGATCGGCCTCGGCGAGGTCGACCTGGAGATCCTGCACACCCCGGGCCACACCCCCGAATCGATCTGCGTCCTCGTGCGCGAACACGCCGGTGACGCCGTCCCGTTCGGTGTGCTCACCGGCGACACGCTGTTCATCGGCGACGTCGGCCGCCCCGACCTGCTCAGCTCGCGCGGGCGGTCCGCCGAGGAGATGGCCCGCCTGCTGTACCGCTCCACCCGGGCCCTGCTGACCCTCCCCGACGACACGCGCGTCTACCCGGCGCACGGCGCCGGCTCGGCCTGCGGCAAGAACCTCTCCACCGAGCTGAGCTGCACGATCGGCAACCAGCGCCGCGGCAACTACGCCCTGGCCGACATGACCGAGGACGAGTTCGTCGCCGTGGTGACCGCCGGCCAGCCCGCCGCGCCCGCCTACTTCGCGTTCACCTCGGTGCGCAACCGCCAGGCCCGTCCGGTCCTGGACGAGGACACCCCCGTCCCGCCGCTCACCCCGGAGGCGTTCCTCCAGGCCCGGGCGGGCGGCGCCACCGTGCTGGACACCCGGGATCCGGAGGCGTTCGCCGCCGCCCACCTGCACGGCGCGGTCAACATCCCCCTCGGCGGCCGGTTCGCCGAACTCGCCGGCCAGGTGCTCGACGCCCAGGACGCCGTCGTCCTGTGCGGCGACCCGGACACGGCGACCGAGGCCCGGACCCGCCTCGCCCGGATCGGCTTCGACCGCGTCCTGGGCGCCCTGGGCACCGCCGTCGAGGCGATCGACGCCGCGCACCTGACCTCGGTCGCGCGCGTGGACGCCGACGACCTCGCCCGCTCCCTCGCCCGCTCCACCGACGGTCAACTCGTCGAGGGCGAGGCCGACTTCACGCTGCTGGACGTACGCGGCCCGGGCGAGACGCAGGACAAGGGCACCCTCCCCGGCGCCCGGCTCCTCCCGCTGCCCGAACTGCTCGCCCGCCTGGGCGAACTGCCGACCGATCAGCCGCTGACCGTCATCTGCGCGGGCGGCAACCGCTCCTCGGTGGCCGCGTCCGTGCTGCGCGCCCGCGGCTTCGAGGCCGTCGACCTGCGCGGCGGCTTCGCCGCCTGGAACGGCGAGGTCGTGCGCCCCGCCGGCCAGGCCGCGGACGGCGTCACGGCGTGAGCGTCCTGATCACCGCTCTGCTCTGTGGAGCCGTGGTCGGCGTGGCCCTCGGCGCGCTGGGCGGCGGCGGGGGAGTGCTCGCGGTCCCGGCCCTGGTGTACCTGCTGGGCCTGTCGCCCTCCGACGCCGGGACCACCAGCCTGGTCATCGTCACCGCCACCTCCGTCACCGCGCTGACCCGCCACGCGGGCAGCGGCACCGTCCAGTGGCGCACCGGCGCACTGTTCGCCGCGGCCGGCGTGCTCCCCGCCATCGGGGCGTCCGTGCTCGCCCACCGCATCCCGCAGCCGGTGCTGACCTCCGCGTTCGCCGTCCTGGCCGCGCTGGCCGCCGCGGTGATGCTGCGCGGCGCCCGAAGCGCGCGGCGCGTGCCGGCCGGGGCGGCCGCGGAAGGCGGGGAGGCCGGGGACGGCGGCGGCGCCGCTCCGTCCGCGAGACCGGCCGGCCGGGACGGGCACCTGGGCACGGTCGCGGCCGGCGCGGGCCTCGGGGCGGTGACCGGCCTGCTGGGAGTCGGCGGCGGCTTCCTCGCGGTGCCCGCGCTGGTGTCGGTGCTCCGGCTGCCGATGCGCAAGGCCGTCGGTACCAGCCTGGTGGTCATCGTCGTCAACTCGGTGGTCTCCCTCGGCACCCGCCTGACGGTCACGGACATCTCCGTCGACCCGGCGGTCTTCGGGCCGTTCGTGGGCGCCGCGGTCCTCGGCGCCTGGGACGGCAAGCGACTGGCGGCCAAGCTCTCCGGCGCGGCCCTGCAGCGGGCCTTCGCCGTCGTCCTGCTCGCGGTGGCGGCCTTCATGCTGATCGGCTCCTTCGCCTGACGGCCTCCGCGTGAGCGCGGCGACCGCTGCCCGGACACCTCGGGTCCGGACGGCGGTCGCCTTCCGCCGGTCGCCACCCGGCGGTGCCCGTCGGTGCCAGGCAGGCACCGATTTTGTGCTGTACCCCCGAAGGTACGTACATTCACCTCGTGTCCCGCACCACCCACCCGACCCCTGACTCCCAGGAGGGCGCCGTGACCTCCGCGCCCGGTCCCGGCCCCGGCCCCCGGCCCCTCGCCCGGGCCGCGGGCAGTCCGCTCTGGGCGCAGCTGCGCGCCGACCTGCTGCGCCGGCTCGACGAGGGCGAGTTCCACGACGTCTTCCCCGGCGAGCACGACCTCGTCGCCGAGTACCGGGTCAGCCGGCACACGGTCCGCGAGGCCCTGCGCAAGCTCCGTGAGGAGGGCCTCGTCACCGCTCAGCGCGGCAAGGCCTCGCGGTTCACCGCGAGCCGCCCCCTGGAGCAGGACATCGGTGAGGCGTACAGCCTGTTCCGCTCGGTCGAGGAGGTCGGTGCCGTCCAGCGCAGCGTCGTGCGCGCGCTCGACCGGCGCGCCGACGGCGTCATCGCGGCCCGCCTGGGACTGGAGGAGTCCACGCCGCTGGTCTACCTCGAACGTGTCCGCCTGGCGGACGAGGAACCGCTGGCCGTCGACCGGATCTGGCTCCCCGCGGACGTGGCCCACCCGCTGCTGGACGTCGACTTCACCCACACCTCGCTCTACGACGAGCTCGAACGCCACTGCGGCCGCAGCATCCGCGGCGGCTGGGAACGCATCCGCGCGGTGGTCCCCGGCCGGGGGGAGCGCATCCTGCTCGACTGCCCCGCGACCACCGCGCTGCTGGCGATCGACCGGCTCGGCCGCGACACCGACGGGCGTCCGATCGAGTGGCGGCAGACGCTCGTCCGGGCGGACCGCTTCGCGGTCGCCGCCGCGTTCACCGCGCACGACTACCGGCTGGGCGCCTCGGTCCAGACGCCCTGACGGGACCGGGCGGTCGGGCGGCCGGGTGGCCGTGGCGGGTCGGTGGACGGCCCGCGGGAGGCCGACGGCCGGTCCGGCCCGGGAGCTGGTGGATGTTGTTCGGCAACCTCTGCCTGACCGACAGTGGAATGCGGCCTGTTGGGCCCTGAGCAGGCTCCGGCCGAGGGGTGACGACGAGGTCGGCCGACCACCGGCGGTCGGTGGGCCGACAGATCCGAGGAGTGCGCGGCCGTGTCCGTCCGTCCCCCCGCCGACCCGGCATGCGAGGACGGTGTCCGTCGGCCGTGACCTGAGTACGGCCACGCATGCCGCTTCGGTCATGGCCGGTCTGTGGCGTCCGGTGGACTCCCCGGCCACACTTCGAACGCCTGGGAGAATCCCGCCGGGGGTCCGGTGCGGAAACGGGCGCGGATCAGCGCCGCGACCTTGGCCACGGCGTCGGCTCTGCCACCGAGCTCCACCTTCACCGGGCCGGAACCGGCATCTGCGTGGGCAACCGGTCGGGCGGGGGTCTCCGCGATCGGCGCCGACGTGTCCACCTGCCAGCGGGTGTGGACCACCTGATCGGCGAGGGAGACATAGTCCCCCGCGGAGCCAGGACCAGGGACGGCGATAAGCCCGAACGACTGCCCCACCGTGTCGGCGACGACGTTCGCCACCGCTGGCGCACCGGAGATCGACATGTGCACCATGACGCTCGGTTCCCGTGAGGCACTGGCACCGGTCATCGCTCTCCTCGG
Source organism: Kitasatospora sp. NPDC048715 (assembly GCF_043198905.1). Lineage (NCBI taxonomy): Bacteria > Bacillati > Actinomycetota > Actinomycetes > Kitasatosporales > Streptomycetaceae > Kitasatospora > Kitasatospora sp. NPDC048715. The sequence goes on from NZ_JBICVH010000002.1 coordinate 366,370, forward strand.
AGGTCGGATCTCCTCCAAGGGTCTGCCGGTTCCGGGCCTCCCGCATCTCTTCGAGTAGGGAGCCCCGCCCCGGTGGGTGGCGTCCGGCGGGTCGACGCCGACCTCATCGCCTGCGGGTGCGACAACCACGCCGCTTCGCCCGCGGTTGGACTTCCTGGCCGCGGGATGTTCTGCGGTGTAACGTTTTGATCAAGCAGTCGTGGTTCCGAAGTTCTCGCCCGCGGTTACCCGCCGTGGGCGTTCTCATTGCTCAATGCCTCTCCGGACCAAGGCGATCATCTCCGGGCCCGCACCCGTGGGACCCGATCAGTCCCCACGAAGGAGAAGAGCATGGCCACCGGCACCGTGAAGTGGTTCAACGCCGAGAAGGGCTTCGGCTTCATCGAGCAGGACGGCGGCGGCCCCGACGTGTTCGCCCACTACTCGAACATCGACGCTCAGGGCTTCCGTGAACTCCAGGAGGGTCAGAAGGTGACCTTCGACGTCGTGCAGGGCCCGAAGGGCCCGCAGGCGGAGCGCATCCGCCTCGCCTGACCCCTTGCACACGAGCGGGCGCCCCGCACGGAATCCGTGTGCGGGGCGCCCCCGTCTCCGCCGACAGCGAACCCGCACCCTTCCCGGCGCGTCACCGTCGATGACGGCAGACGGGGCCACCCGTTCGGCCTCGTCGGCGCCGAGGTGACGACCTCCTCGAACTGGTCCACGGCGAGGACCGGGCCCGTGCCGCGCACGGCGTCGAACACAGTGGCCGGGTCGGCGGTGAGCGCCGGCAGGACCCGGCGCCCAAGGTGTCGGCCATGATCGCCTCCACCGGCCGGGCGGCGCCGGCGGCGGCCAGGGTCGTCGGTTCGGCACTGAGATCCCAACGGTATCCGTGCGGATTTCCGATGAATCGTCAAAGTCGGTGACGGCAAGGGGAGCCGGACGTCCCGGGTGCGGCTTTCGGACCGGCCGGCGGTCTCACAGCCGGTCGTAGACGGCGGACAGTCGCTGCAGCACCTCGGCGGCCCGGTCGAGGGCGTCGTCGTCGTAGTCGTCCAGATCGGTGTGCAGGGCCTCGGCCAGCGCGTTCTGGCGCTGGTCGTGCCGGTCCCGGCCGGTGTCGGTGAGGGCGACCAGGACGGAGCGCTTGTCCTCGGGCTGGCGGGTGCGGGTGACGTAGCCGGCCGTGACCAGGCCGTTGACCAGCTGGGTGGTGGCGGCGCCGGTGGTCTCGGTGGCGGCGGCGAGCCCGCTGATGGTGAGGGGCCCCTGTTCGGCCAGGGTGCGCAGGGCCCGGGCGTGGGTGAGGGAGAGCGCGCCCGGGGTGCGGGTGGCGCGTCCGCGCAGCCGGGCGTCGGCGGCGCTGAGCCGGTAGGCGGCGCGGGCCAGGCGGTCGAGTGCCCGGGCGCGGTCGTCGGTGGGTGGCGTCTCGGCCATGGTCGGTCCTCCTCGGCGGGTTGACAGCAGCCTAGCCTCAGTACTTAATAGCTAAGTACTTATTCATTAAGTGCTTAGCCAAATGCTGAGCGGATCCCCAGGAGGACACCCATGACCATCCGTTCCACCGGCCAGACCTGGGCCCTGGACACCGCCCTCGCCCAGGGCGGCTTCGACGCGCTGCACCCCGAGGCCGTCGGGACCATGGAGCAGCTGGGCCACGACCACACCGACTTCGCCAAGGTCTTCGCGCTGGTCAGGAGCGGCGCGATGCTGCCCAAGGCGTGGGCGACGGTGGCCGGCCAGGCCGAGGAGCGCGCCGCCCACCACGAGCGCGGCGGGTTCGCGCAGACCGCCGCCGACCTCTACCTGCGGGCGGCGGTGATGTGGGGCCGGGCGCAGTACTCGATCTTCGACGCGGCCGACCCGCGCAAGACGGCCATGCGCCGACGCGCCGATCACTGCGTGGAGCGCCTGGGCGCGCTGCGCGACGGCCGGGTGCGGCGGGTGGAACTGGACTTCGAGGGCTCGCGGATCTTCGCCCTGCTGCACCTGCCGGCCGGACCGGTCGAGAACGCGCCGGCCGTCATCCTCGGCCCCGGGATGGACATGATCAAGGAGGACTACATCTGGGCGGCCGAGCGCTACTACACCTCGCGCGGCCTGGTCGCGCTGTCCATCGAGGGGCCGGGCCAGGGCGAGAGCCGCGCCGGCGGGCTGACCGTCGACCTCGGCAACTACGAGCGGGCGATCGGCCGTTACCTCGACCACCTGGCCGCGCTCCCGGAGGTCGACGCCGAGCGGATCGGCATGTTCGGCATCTCGATGAGCGGCTACTGGGGATCCCGGGCCGCCGCCACCGACCGTCGGCTGGCCGCGCTCGCCGCCTTCGAGGCCGTCACCGGGGAGTTCGCGACGATCTTCGAGCGCGCTCAGCCGACCTTCAAGAACAACTACATGTTCATGGCCGGGTACACCGACGAGGAGGCCTTCGACCGCGACCTGGCCCGGCGGATGCCGCTGGGCGACCTGGTGGCCGACATCACCTGCCCGGTGCTGTACGGGATCGGCGAGTTCGACGAGCTCACCGACCTCGGCCAGGCGCTGGAGAGCTTCGAGCGGGTCCGGGCGCCGAAGGAACTGCGGGTCTACGAGGACGAGTTCCACCCGCTCGGGGGAGTGGCGGCCGAGGTCTTCCGGTTCGGGGCGGAGTGGCTGCAGCGGGCCCTCGGCGGCGAGTTCGCCGACCCCGGACGGGACGTGCGCCACTACGTCCACCGCGACGGCCGCACCACCGACGGCAGCGCCGACCCCACCTGGTGGCTCGGCGGCGCCCCGACCGCGCTCACCGGCATCCGGCACGCCCGGGCGAGCCGGGGCTGAGCCCCGCGGACGCCGCCGCCACGGGGCACCGCCAGGGGGTGCCGACGCTCAGCCGCCGGCACCCCCGGCACCCCCGGCACCCCCGGCACCCCCGGCACCCTCGGGCGCCCCGCGGTGCGCCCGAGGACGTCCGCACACCGCAGCACACATCCCCGCACAGCCGGGCCCCTCGCGCCGAACCGGCCCGACTCGTCGGATCTGTCGTGTCGCGCCTACACGAAGGTCATGGCGGCGCCGACGGTCGCGTTCAGGCCGGCCGCGACCCACGGATCGGGGGACGGGCCGCGGACGGGGCCGAAGTGGACGACCCGGGGGCCGTTGGTGCCGCAGGCCGGGTAGCCGTCGACGTCCGAGACGGCCACCGAGCTGCCGGGGTTGGAGAAGCCGGTGGCGCTGATCGCCTCGGTGCTCTGCCACAGGCCCGCGGAGGACAGGTGGGCGAGGGTGATGGAGCCGTCGGCGGCGACGTAGCCGACGGCGGTGCCGGCCGCGTTCCTGGCCGCCGAGACGACGGCGCCGTCCGGGACGCTGCCCGTCGGAGCGGTGGTGTTCGCCTGGAGCGAGCCGATGCGCCCGGCCCCCGCGCCGACCGTCGCCAGGTTGAGCCGTCCGTCACGGCCGGCGAAGAACACCGACACGGTGCCGGAGGTGGTGCCGGGGGCCACCGCGATGCCGCCGCCCGGTCGGGCGCTGCCCGCCGGGGCGATGGTGTAGCTGGTCAGCCCGCCGGTGGCCTGCGACGTCCAGCCGACGGTCACCCCGCCGCTGTCGCCGACCGTGAAGATCCCGGCGCGGCCGGTGACGGCGAGGGAGGCCGCCTCCGAGGACGGAAGGGCGGGGGCGGGGAGCTGGCGCCAGTCCACGGTCATCGGGAGGCACGCGTCGGTGAACTGCGGGACCGCCGGTGCCGCCGCCGTGGCGCCCGTCCAGGTACCGGTGAAAAGGGTCAGCCGGGTGCCCGCCCACGTGGCGGTGATCCGCCCGCCGGGCTCGGCCGTGGCCGGACCGCTGATCGAGAACGGCGCCGAGCCCGGGTTGTCCGCGCAGTACTCGTACAGCGAGCCGTCCGTCGCGGTGAAGTAGACCGCGGGCCGATGGCCGGGGGTCCGCACCGCCGCCACCCGCGCGCCCGGCGGGGCGAGCGCGGCCGGCCCGCGCCGTGCGGCCGTGCTCCAGCTGCCGGCGGTGTCCGAGTACTGGTAGCTCCACAGGCCCCCGTCGTCCCCGATGTAGTACGCCTCCGCCTCGCCGCCCGCCGCCGCGGCGGACGGCACCGGGCCGGCCAGCAGCGCGGCCGCGGCCAGGACCAGCAGGCTGAGCAGTGCCCGTAGCCGGTGCGCCGGCGGTCTGTGCGCGTCGCCGTTCGTCATGGCTCGTTCCTCTCCAAGTAGGCTGTGAGGCAGGCAGTTTGACAGGGCGTCGGCCATGCTTCCAGGGGGCGGGAGAGGAGAGGTGGAAGCCTCCCGCCGTCGATCCGGCACCGGCCCGGCCCGACAGCCGTCGACAGGCATCCGCCCGGGGCCGCGTCCGTCCGGCCCGGTCGGGGCACGAGGAGCAGGACGGCCCGTCCCGGTGGACCCGGGAGGCGCCTGCCCGCTCCCCGGCGGGTTCGGACGACCGCAGGCGGCAGCCGGGCCCCGCGCCGCCCGTGCGGCCCTGGGCCCCGGCGGCTGTGGAGGCACGGCCGAGGGCCCGGTACTAGGCTGAAGGCCGAGGCGGCGTCCGGCCGAGGATGGTGCCACTGCCTCGGAACTCCTCTCAGCCGTCGGACGACGGGAGACCCGTATGAACGACCGCGCCGAAAGCTGATCCGGGCCGATGCGCGCAGCGGACGGCCATGACGCCGCGGGTACGGACCCGGGCGGACCCGGGCAGGAGCGGCCGCCCCGGGGCGGTCTGCGCTCGCGGCTGCGGGTGCGCAGCGTCGCCGGCCAGGTGTTCGTGTGTCTGCTGGTCGTGGTGGCGCTGCTGGTCGGAGCCGCGCTGACGACGCTCGTCCTGCAGGCCCGGAGCTACGCCACGGGCGTGGCCGCGGGCCGTACCCGTGCCGCGGCCGTCGCCCTGGCGCAGGCTCCCGGTGTGGTGAGCGCGATGGACGGGCCCGATCCGACCGCGGTGCTGCAGCCGCTGGCCGACAAGATCGTGATGCAGGGCGGCTTCGACTACGTCGTGTTCGCCAACCCGGAGGGGATCCGCTACACGGCCCAGACCCCCGACCTGGTCGGGAAGCACGTGATCGGCCCGTTCGCGCGCTCCCTCATGGGGCCGACCACCGACAGCTTCCAGACGCCCGTCGGGCGGGTGGTGGAGTCCGGAGCGCCGGTCACCCGGCCGGACGGCTCGGTCGCCGGAGCGGTCGGGGTCGGAATCACCGTCGCGCACGTGGGCACGGCGGTGACCCGGCAGCTGCCGCTGCTGTTCGGCGGCGCGGCGGTCGCGCTCGCGGTCGGCATGGGCGGGGCGCTGCTGGTGCGGCGGCGGCTGCGGCGCCAGACGCACGGCCTGGGCCCGGCCGAGATGACGCGGATGTACGAGCACCACGACGCGGTGCTGCACGCGGTCCGCGAGGGCGTGCTGATCGTCGGCGGGGACGGGCGGGTCCTGCTGGCGAACGACGAGGCCCGGCGACTGCTGGAGCTGCCGCCCCGGGTGGAAGGGCGGTCGGTCGACGAACTCGGGCTCGACCCAGGACTGGCCGGGCTGCTGGCCTCCGGGCGCACCGCGACCGACGAGGTGCACCGGGCCGGGGACCGGCTGCTCGCCGTCAACAACCGCCCCACCGCACCGTTCGGCGGCGGGTCCGGCAGCGTCGCGACCGTCCGGGACACCACCGACCTGCGGGCACTGGCCGGGCAGGCCGAGGCGGCCCGGGCCCGGCTGCAGCTGCTCTACGACGCGGGGCTGCGCGTGGGCACCACCCTGGACGTGACACGGACCGCGCAGGAGCTGGCCGACGTGGTCGTTCCGCGGTTCGCGGACTTCACGACGGTCGACCTCGCCGAGCCCGTGCTGCGCGGCGAGGAGCTGTACCCGGACCTCGGCATCGAGCACGGCCCGCGACTCCACCGCGCGGCCACCGGCGGCCGCGGCGAGGACTGGCCGTTCATGCCCGTGGGCACGGAGCTCAGCCCGCTCCCCGGTGCCCCGCACGAGACCGTCCTGAAGACCGGGCCCGCCGCGCTGGCCGACGACCTGCGCCATGAGCGGGCCCGGGGGGCGGGCGCCCCGGAGGCCGCCGACCCGGTGCTCCGGTACGGGACGCACTCGCTGATCACCTCGCCGCTGCGGGCGCGCGGCCTGACCCTGGGCACGGTCAACTTCTGGCGGGCCGGTGAATCCGCGCCGTTCGACGACGAGGACCTCTCCGTCGTCGAGGAACTGGTGGCCCGCACGGCGATCTGCGTGGACAACGCCCGCCGCTACACCCGTGAGCACAGGATGGCCGAGACGCTGCAGCGCAGCCTGCTGCCCCGGGGGCTGCCCGAGCAGAGCGCCATGGAGGTGGCCTACCGCTACCTGCCCGCGCTGCGCGGGGTCGGCGGGGACTGGTTCGACGTCATCCCGCTGCCCGGCTTCCGGGTGGCCCTGGTCGTCGGCGACGTCGTCGGCCACGGCCTGCACGCCGCCGCCACCATGGGCCGGCTGCGCACCGCCGTGCTCAACTTCTCCGCCCTCGACCTGCCCCCGGACGAACTGATCGCCCGCCTCGACGAGCTGGTCACCCGACTCGACCAGGACGAGGAGGCCGGGACGGCGGAGGAGGGCAAGAACGCGCCCGTCACCGGGGCGACCTGCCTGTACGCGATCTACGATCCGGTCTCCGGCCAGTGCAGCATGGCGCGGGCGGGGCACCCCCCGCCCGCGCTGGTCCACCCCGACGGCAGTGTCGAGTTCGCCGACCTGCCGGCCGGCCCGCCGCTCGGCGTGGGCGGACTGCCCTTCGAGACCACCGAGCTGCGGCTGGAACCCGGAACCGCGCTCGTCCTCTACACCGACGGGCTGGTGGAGAACCGCGACCGGGACCTCGGCACCGGGCTCGACGAGCTGCGCCGGTCGCTGACCGGCGCCCAGGACCACCGGTCCCCGGAGGACACCTGCCGGGCCGTGTTCGACGCGCTGGTCCCACCGCGGCGCAGCGACGACATCGCCCTCCTCGTCGCGCGCACCCGGCTGCTCGATCCCGACCGCGTGGCCGTCTGGGACGTGCCGTTCGACTTCGCCGCCGTGTCCCGCGTCCGCAACGAGTGCGTCGAGCGGCTGACGGCCTGGGGACTGGAGGAGCTGACCTTCACGGCCGAGCTGATCCTCAGCGAGCTGATCACCAACGCCATCCGCTACGGCGCCGAGCCGATCCGGGTGCGGCTGCTGAAGGACAGCAGCCTGGTCTGCGAGGTCTCCGACGGCAGCAGCACCGCCCCCCACCTGCGCTACGCCGCCACCACGGACGAGGGCGGCCGGGGCCTGTTCCTGGTGGCGCAGCTGGCCGAGCGGTGGGGCACCAGGTACACGGCCCGGGGCAAGGTCATCTGGTCCGAGCAGCCCCTGACCGCGCCCGAGTACCGGTTCGAGGCGCTGTTGGCGTGACACCGGGAGTGGTGCGCGTCGGACGGCTGCGGTGCCGTCCGTGGGTGCAGGGTGGCTCGGGTGCCGTCCGTGCACGCAGGACCGTTCGGGTGCCGGTCCGCTCAGGGGGCCGTGGTCAGCCCTGCCGAGGCGCCGCCGCGGCTCAGCACGACCGTCCGGATGTGCTCCAGGGCCCGGGCGTAGTCGCCGCGGCCAGGAGTGCGGTGGACGGCCTCGGTCAGGTCGAGGACCCGGTAGGGCGGGCCGAGGTCCGTCAGCTGCGGGACGAACTCGGCCTTGGTGACGGCCCACCGCTGCCCGGGCCGGGTCGGCGGCGAGAAGGTGAACCGGGCGATCGAGCTCCAGTTCCCGCGCGGGTCCTCCGCGCCGGTGTGGTTGAACATGTGTCCGGCGAGCTGGTCGCCCAGGCCGTAGACCGTCCAGGTGTCGCCGATCTTCTCGTACGCCTGCGGGATGTGGGCGTGGGTGCCGAGGATCAGATCGATGTCGGGCCGGCCTGGGCTCCGCTCGGCGGCCAGGTCGCGGGCGAGTGCGAGCTGCTGGTCGTTCGGGGCGTCCTGCCACTCGGTGCCCCAGTGGAGGCTGACCACCACGATGTCCGCCCCCCGCTCCCGGACGGTCCTGGCGTCGGTGAGGATCCGCTCCCGGTCGATGAGGTTGACCGCCCAGGGCTGCCCCTGCGGCAGCGTGATGCCGTTGGTGCCGTAGGTGTAGGCGAGCTGGGCCACCGTGGCGCCGCCTGCCGTGAGCAGCGCGGGGCTGCCCGCCTCGTCGGCGCCGCGGGCGGAGCCCGTGTGCTTGAGGCCGACGGCGTCCATGGCGTCGAGCGTGCGCCGGATGCCGGCGGGTCCGTCGTCGAGCGTGTGGTTGGAGGCGGTGTCGCAAGAGCTGTATCCGGCGTCCTTGAGCGCCCGGGCGATCTGCGGGGGCGACTTGAACGACGGGTAGCCGGTGAAGGGCCCACCGTCGGGGCCGTACACCGTCTCCATGTGGCAGATGGCCAGATCGGCGGCACTGATGACCGGCTTGACGCCGGCGAGCATCGGGGTGAAGTCGTAGCCGTTGCCCCCGGCGTCCTCCGCGGCCTGCCGGATGATCTCGGTGTGCGGCAGGACGTCCCCGGTCGCGACCAGGGTGAACGCCCGTGGCCCCGACGGGGTCGGCGTGGCCGCGGAGCCGGGATCGCGCAGCGGCGACGGCGCGGTCTGCCGGGCCTGCGGTGCCCCGCACCCCGTGAGGGCGAGCAGCAGGGCGGTGGCGGCGGTGAGAACTTCTCGGCGCGGAAATCGCATCGTCGGACCGTCCGGTCATCGGCGGGTATGACGGTCCGACTATGCGAGCAACCGACCGGCCGATGCGGAACCCGCGCCCTGAGATCACCCGAGGAGACTCAAGGAGGCCGTACCCCGGAGGACCGGCTCCCGCGGCGGGGCGGTGTGCGGGCGGCCACCCCGGGGCAGTGGCTCAGTCGTCGGTGCGGGCCAGGCCCTCGGCGAGGGGGCCGAACAGCAGGCCCCAGTTACCGGGGAGGGCGGCGATCGCGGCGGTGAGATGACCGCGGACGACCGTCCACTCGTCGGGACGGTGGAGCGGACCGTGGGCGATGACGGTCTCCAGGCAGTGGTCGACGGTGTCGGCGAAGTCGTCGTCCTGCGGTCCGGCGTGGCCCAGGCGCCCGCAGGCCCGGTCGACGTCGGCGGGCAGGCCGGTCTCCACGTCGAGGTCGGTGGCGGCGTCGAGGAGGTAGAGCAGATGGCCGCCCGGCTCGGGGAGCCCGGTGCGCAGGCCGTCGGTGGTGAACGTCCGGTCGGCGTTGTCGCCGACCAGGTCGGAGCCGTCGACGGCGTCGGCGACCAGCACCGCCCAGTAGGCCGGATCGTGCGGGCCGTCGGTCTGGCGCAGGTGGGCGGCGGCGAACGCGGCCATGGCGTCCGGGTCCTCGATGAGGGGCGAGACGACCAGGTCGCTGCGGTGGTCGAAGCCGAAGAAGTGGCGGCGCCCGTCGAGCGTGAGCGACTCGACGGCGGCGACGTGGCCGACCCGTCCGGGCAACGGCTCGTAGCGGGTGGCGGATTCGGTGTTCATGGGGAGGACCGTAGCGGGGGGTGCCGACATCGGCGGGTGTGAACGGGCGGGTGTGAACGGGCGGGCGTGGACGGGCCGGTGTGGACGGGCGGGCGTGAACGTGCGGCGTGGACGGGCCGGTGTGGACGAGCGGGAGTCGACGGGCCGGTGTGCGGGCGGCGCAGGGCCCGCACACCCGCCCGTCGGACGGTCAGAGGACGACGGCCTTCAGGTAGCTGGTCTCGCCGCGCGAGCCGGCCAGGTAGAGGGTGTGCCCGTCGGGGCCGAGCGCGGTGGCGCCCACGCCGTCGAGGCCGAAGCCGGTGAGGTCGGCGTCGGGGAGGGCGGTGTTGGTGGTGGTGTCGTAGACCAGGACGGTGGCGGAGGGCTTCCAGCCGTCCTTGAGGACGAACAGGCGGCTGCCGTCGGGGGAGACCGACACCAGGTGGGTGTCGGCGGAGGTGGCCGGGCCGCCGAGGGTGAAGGCGGTGCGGGAGGTGTCGGTGAAGGGGTTGAGCTCGTAGCCGGAGCGGCTGCCGAGGGCGTAGAGGCGGGTGCCCTCGCGGGAGGCGGTGACCTCGGTCGCGGCGGCGAGCGGCTGGACGGTGCCGATGACGGTCGGGACGGGAGTGGTCAGGTCGAGGTGGACGACGCCCGCGCCGGTGGCGACGTAGGCGGCGGCGCCGCCGTTGTGGAGGGCGATCCCGTCGACGTCCGGGTCGCCGAGCGTGACGGCGCCGGTGAAGGAGCGGGTGACGATGTCGAAGACCAGCACCCGGCCGGGGCCGGAGGAGCCCTGCTGGGTGACGAACACCCGGGACCCGTCGGCGCTGACGGCGATCGCGCGCGGGCCGTCGACGGGCGTGCGGGAGAGCACGGTGTTGGTGGCGAGGTCGACGGTCAGCAGGTGGTCGGCGGCGAGGACGTAGATCCGGTTGCCGTCGGGGCTGAGGGCGGGCCGGCCGACGGGGCCGTCCTGGCCGAGCGGGGTCTGGGCCAGGACCGCGCCGGTGCGGGTGTCGACGGTGCGCAGGAAGCCGGGGTGGTCGGCGCCGACGTGGTCCTCGGCGGCGACGTAGGCGCGGTTGCCGTCGGCACTGACGGCGATCCCGAACGCCCGCCACCCCACGGCGGTGTCGGCTGTGCCGGCGGTGGCGGCGCCGGCCGGCACAGCACACAGGAGTGCGGTGGACGCCGCGAGGGCGATGGTCCAACGAGCCTTGACCGTAAGCGAGTTCACAGATCTCTCCCCGGACGGTGGCCGCGCGTTGTGCGAGGCGTGGACACGCTACGAGGAGGGGCGGGGTGGGTGGAGAAGGTGTGAAGGAGTTGACCGGATCGGCATTGGTCTAGTCCAAAATTCGCGGGCGCCCGGTTGTTGCCGTTGAGGGTCGGCAGCGGGCGCATGCCGGAGCCATTGCCGATCACCGCTGGCTGCGGGGCCGCGCCGAGCGGGTCGGAGCTCTCCCCGGGCGGGGCGTCAGGAGCCCCGTTCCCGCTCTGCGAGGGTCGCGTCCATTCAACTGGCCTTCGATGCCCGGTTGTTGCTGTTCACGGACGCTTCCGGGCCGCCGCGGCGGGAAGACTGGGAGGAGAGTACGGCGCGGGGGAGGCGCAGTGGGACGGACGGCGTGGGCGACGGGGCGGGCGGCGGCGGTGCTGGCGCTGGGGGCCGCGGCCTGTACGGGCCAGGGCGGCGGCGACTGGGGCGACGGCGGACTGCCCGCGCCGACCGTCGTCGTGCGGCCGGCGCCGGCCGGGCACGGGGTGGTGCTGTCGCCGGCCGCCCCGGCGTCGGCGCAGTGGATCGTCGACAGTCTGGCCCTGCCGGGTGCGAGTCCGGAGGCCTGTCCGGTGCCCGCCCTGACGGACATGGTGGTCCTGGACAACGGAATCGGACGCAGCCACGCGGCCGCGGTGTGGCTCGGGGGTGGCGAGGTGGAGTGTCTCGCCACGATCAGGAACGGAGACGGCGTCACCAAGGTCGTCGTCGGCACCTCGCTCGACTCCCTGGCGGGCCAGCCGGTCCCGATCTGGCTCGGCGGCTGGGCGATCTTCACCGTCTTCCCCGGCGATGCGAGGAAGGTCGTGATCAAGGGCGACGACGACCACGTCTTCGGGCCGCTGCACCAGCGGTTCGTGGACTTCGGCGGCGGCCGGGAGCTCACGATCGTCGAATACGCCTACCTCCCCGAGGGCCCGGAGTCCGAGCAATCGACTCCCTCCGCCCGGGCGCAGGTGTGCCCGTCGGGCACCGGCCCGGCCGGCACCGGCTCCTGCCGCCCGGCCCGCTGGCTCGGACGGCCGCCCGCACCGACGCCGAGCCGGCCTCCCGACTCGGTCTGACCGCGTCGCCCGGCCCTGAGCGCCCGGCGCACCCAAGTCCGCCCGGCGCGCCCAGGTCCGCGTGGCCGGGCCCGTGGCGTGACCACCTGCCGGTGCTCACGCCACGGGGCGCCGTGCCCCCGACTCCGCGAGCATCAGGGCTTGATGGCGACGGCCGCGTAGAAGGAGACCTGGGCGTCGGTGACGGTCGCGGGCAGAGCGTCCGTGGACACGTCGGTGTCGTCGCCGTGCCAGCGGTGGGCGGGGACGATGCCCGGGTCGAGGAGGTCCAGGCCGGAGAAGAAGGTGGCGAACTCGTCCTTGTGGCGCAGCCGCAGGGAGGTGCCGGCCTGGTTGTAGATCTCCTGCACCTTGGAGGCGCCGGACGGGTCGAGTTCGGCCGTGGCGTGGGAGAGGACGAGCGCGGAGCCGGACGGCAGGGGGTCCAGGAGGTGCTTGACGATGGCGTGGGCGTCGCCGAGGTCCGGGACGAAGTGGAGCAGGGCCACCATCGACAGGACCACGGGCCGGGTGAGGTCGAGGGTCGCCGCGACCTGCGGAGTGGCCAGGATGGCGGCCGGGTCGTGGACGTCGCCGTGCACGTAGGCGGTGCGGCCCTGGGGGGTGCTGGTCATCAGGGCGCGGGAGTGGGCCAGGACGACGGGGTCGTTGTCGGCGTAGACCACGCGGGCCGCCGGTTCCACGGCCTGGGCGACCTCGTGGAGGTTCGGCGAGGTGGGGATGCCGGTGCCGATGTCCAGCCACTGGCGCAGACCGCGCCGGGCCAGCGCCCGGGTGGCGCGGTGCATGAAGGCGCGGTTGGCGTGGACCGCGGTGCGCATGGTGGGGAAGACGGTCAGGACGCGTTCGGCCGCCTCGCGGTCGACCGCGAAGTTGTCCTTGCCGCCGAGGAAGTAGTCGTACATCCGGGCGCTGTGCGGAACGTCCTGGCGTATGTGAAGGGCGGCCGATTCATCGGATCCGAACTCGGCGGCCGTCGCCACGGTCTCGTCGGTGCTCATTCCCTGCCCCTTCATTGGTGATCATGCCAGGCCCGCCGCAGTCTAGCCAACTCGCCTGCGGTGCGCGGGAAGTCCGCCGCATCCCCCGGCCGCAGGACTGCGACGACGACCCGCCGCCGGAATGGCGGGCGGAACCGGCGCGGTCGAGCCGCCGGACCGTCCGCCTCTCCGCGAAATCGCTTACTGTTACAAGGTGGTGACGTTTCGTCCACAACCCGAGTGCGGCGCGGGGCGTCTCCATGGATGACAGGGCCCGAGTCGCACCGATCGTGCCTTCGGGCCGGATCCACCTTGGAAAGGACGCACCGTGATCGTCTCCAAGCGGAACTCCCTGCGCCTGGCCGCCGTGACCACCCTGGCCGCGGCCTCCCTCGCCGTGGCGGGCACCGCCATGGCGGCCGCCCCCGTCTCCCAGCCCGTGCCCGCCACCCAGCCCGCGGCCGTCACCGCGCAGGCCGGCATCACCGCCAAGCCGTCGGTCTCCACCGTCCAGGCGTGGCAGCTGTTCCGCGTCACCGGCACGACCACCGGCCTCAAGGCGGGAAGCACGGTGACCCTGCAGCAGAAGCAGCACGGCGCGTGGGTCACCCTGCCCGCCACCGTCACCACGACCGGCACCGGCTCCTACTCCCTCGGCGTGAAGCTCGGCATCAAGGGCCTGAACGAGCTGCGCATCATCAGCGGAAGCACCGCCTCGCCCGTGTTCACCGTCACCGTGCGCTGACCCACGGCGCACGGCCCACGGCCCACTCGGCATGCCGCACCGTACCCGGCCCTGACGCCGGGTACGGTGCGGCGCACGGGCCGGCAGCCGGGTTCTCGTGCGGCCCCGGCGGCGAGGAAAGCCGACCGGGTGTGATGTCGGTGATGTGCGGTGGAGCGGCCGGAATCCCCGCCGGCGGAAAACCGGATGACTCGCGGCGTCGTGCTCTGGCAGCCTCGGCGGACGAAGCACCCGAAGGACCGCCGACCTGCACAGGAGTCACCGATGTCCGAGCCGCCCGCGCACCTGGCCGCCCTGTTCCGGGACGGCCGGTTGACGGCGATCCCGCGCAAGGCGGGCCCCCGTGCCGCGCTGCTCGACCACCTCGCCACCCTCTTCGAGCCGGCGCGGGAGTACGGCGAGGCTGAGGTCAACGAGGCTCTGCGCACCGTGCACGACGACTGCTCGGCGCTGCGCCGCTACCTGGTGGAGAGCGGCCGGCTCACCCGGACCCGAGACGGTCGCAGCTACCGGCGCGCGGCCGCCGGCGTGTGAGCGGAGCAGTGGCGTGGCAGGGGCGGCGTCGGCAGGGGTGGCGTCGGCCCGGGCGAGCCGCTGAGGGCCGAACCGGGCGGTGCCGGGCCGCCCGGCGGCCGCGACGCGGACCGCCGCGTTGAGATGCTCCGGCGGAGTGACTATCTTCGTCGGGTGAGTGAGCGCGTGATGCAAGAGCCGACCGTGATGGTGATGACAGCCCTCGCGGACGCACCGCGGCACGGGTACGCCATCGCGCAGGAGGTCAAGGCGATGACCGGCGGCCGTGTCGCGCTGCGTACGGGCGCCCTGTACGGGGCCCTGGACCGTCTGCTGGCCGACGGCATGATCGAGGTCGAACGCGAGGAGATCGTCGACGGCCGGGCCCGGCGGATCTTCACCCTGTCCCCGGCGGGGCGGGAGCGGCTGGCGGCGGAGGCCGAGCGGCTGGCCGAGACCGCGAGGGAGGCCAATCGCCGGCTGTCCGCCGCGCGGCCGTCGCCGTCCGCCACGTGATCGACCATGTGGTGCGGCTGTATCCCGCCGCCTACCGGCAGGCCCACGGCGAGGAGATCGCCGCGACCTTCCGGGAGATGACGGCGGGGGAGCCGCTGGGCTCGCGGCTGCGCGACGGCGCGGGTCTGGCGGCGCACGCGCTGCGGATGCGGCTGGGAGCGGGCCCGGCGGCCCGGGCCGCGCGGGTCCTGGGCCTGGCCTACCCCTTCGCCCTGGCCGCCGCTGCCGCCGGGTGCGGCCTGCATCTGCTGCGCTGGTACGCGAGCCTCGTCGCCTCCCCGGCCCCGTGGGGGCTGCAGCTCGGAGTGGACCTGTCGGGGGCGTGGGGCGTGCTGCTCGTGTCGTCCCTGTTCGTTTTCGTGGGGGCGGCGTCGGCCTTGGCCGGACGGTGGCGGGCGGGGCTGCCGTGCACGGTGGCCGGGCTGCTGTCCTTCGCGGTGGCCGCGGTGGTCAGCGGGCCGGCCTTCGGCGACCCGGTGGCCACCCCGGCCGCGGCGGTCCTGGCGGCGGCCGTGGTGCTCGCCTGCCCGCCGGACCGGCGGGTGGAACGCGGTGGTGCGGGGCGCGCTGATCGCACCGGACCGGCGGGCACGGCCGGTGCCGTGGTCGCGCTGGTGGTCGTGCCGCGGGCGCTCGTCGATTCCCACGCGGTGCCGTGGGTCAGCACCGACTACGGGTGCTGGCCGCTGCTCGTCCTCGCCGCGGCCGGGGTCGTGCTGACCTGGCGCGGCGGGTCGCGGGGCGGGCGCGAGTCGGCGGCCATCGCCCTGGCGTCCCCGCCGCTGCTGGCGCATGCCTGCGTCACCGCGTGGGGTGACGTCACCGCCGTCGCGTGCCTGATGGCCGTGGTGTCGGCGGCCGCGGTGGCCGTGCTGCTCGTCGGTCGCCTGCGGCGGAACCGGGTGCGTTCCTCGGCCTGAGCTGCGCCTGTCGGCCTGAGTGCCCGTCGGTCCCGGCGGCCTGGCGCTGTCGAACATCGATGCCGGAATCGGATGGGCCGGCTGCGCCCCTGATAGTCCGTTTGACGTAGCATTCCGTTCGACGGACTATTGGGTCCGTGCGAGAGGATGCCCATGCCGTTCACCCTGTCCCACCCCGCGGCGGTACTGCCCTTGATGCGGCGGCCCTTCAGTCGCACGGCGCTGGTCGCCGGAGCCGTCGCACCGGACCTGCCCTACTTCCTGGTCACCACCGGACTGCCCGTCAGCGCGCAGTCCTGGTACGAGCCCTTCGCCAACGCCACCACCACGCACGGCGTTTCGGGTGTCGTCGCCGTCACCCTGCCGTACGCGCTCCTGCTGTGGGCGCTGCTCCGGGCCGCCCGGCGCCCGCTGGTGTCCCTGCTGCCCTCGTCCGCGCCGTGGCCGCCGTCGGGGGTTGCCTGTTCGCCGGTCCGGCGGGCCGGGTGGATCGTCCTGTCCGCACTGGTCGGTATCGCCAGTCACCTGGTCTGGGACGCCTTCACCCACGTGGACGGCTTCGTGGTCACCCGCACACCCTGGCTGGCATCCACGGTGGTGGGCGGCCTGACCTGGGCGCGGGCCCTGCAGCACGCGAGCACCATCGGCGGTCTGGCCGCGATCGCGCTGTTCGCGTGGCGCAGGCGGGAGCACCTCCTCCCCGGCTCCGGTCGTCCCTGGCCGGTCAGTGGTCCGCGCCGCCAAATCCTGCTCCCGATGGCCCTGTTCACGGCCGTCGGGGCTGTTGTTCACGCCTGGCGGTGGCGCGCCGGCCCGGAGGCGGAGACGGCCGGGCTGTCGGCGGCCGGCTTGGTCGAAGGCGTGCTGTCCGACGCGGCGAAGGGTGCGGGCGCCGGCCTGATCGCCGCCCTGGCCCTCTACGTCCTCGCATGGTGGATCCGCCACGCGGTCACGGAGGCCCGGTCCCGGCTGGGCGGCGTCGGCTCCGCGCGTTGATCACACGTCTACCGCCGCTTCGTAGAGTCCCGTCGCCCTGTGTGTCGTCAACGACAGGAAAGAAGCAGAGAGAAGAAATGCAAGACACGTCACTGCGATCGGGACATCCCCCGCGTGGGATTCCCCGTCATCGACCGGCCGCCTGGCGCAGAGTCGCCGCGCTGCTCACGCTCACTCTGATCGCGGGCCTCGTCCAGGCCGTTCTGTTACCGGCTCCGCCCGCTCGTGCCGCCACCGTCAAGGACCTCAAGGTCGGGACGTGGAACATGAACATGGGGGCGTTCGACCTGTGGCTCACCTGGATACCGAAGCTCCTGAACTCCCGGGACCTCAACGTCCTGGCCCTTCAGGAGCACAATGACAATTTCGACTTCATGAATGAGGGCGGTCACGGGTTCAGCAGACTGGGCGAAGACAGATACCCGGATGGGATGGGAGGGATCGTTACGGCGCAGGGGTACGTGTGGCACTGGCCGGGTCTTCCGCGGAGCATGTACTACGTCTACGCCCTCAGGGCATCCAACAACAACCGGGCCCGGGTCATCATCACGGACAGCCCCGCCGACATGGAAGTGGTGCCGGCTGCCAAGCCCGACCAGGGGTTCGGAACCACCCCTCGGCAGAGTGAGGCGAACTGGCGCAATGCGAAGTCGAAGCGGCCGGCGCTGGGCGTCAAGCTCGAGGGCAACGACACCTGGATCTACGACGTCCACAGCGCCGCGAACAGTGGCAAACAGAACGACACCGGCCCGCTCATCAGGGCGATCTCCCAGAGGCACCCGGACGGGAACTGGGCGGTTGTCGGCGACTTCAACCGGGAGCCGGACGGACTGGCCGCGGACCTTGCCGAGCTGCAGTTGCCCCAGGCGCAGTGGCAAATGGTCACGGCGGGTCAGCTCAAGACGTACTCGTCCAAGGACACGAGCTCGGACAGGTTCCAGACCAAGCTCTACGACTACATGGTCCGCGGCGTCCCGGCGGGAGGAGACGGACCGGCCCCTTACAGTGCCTACCGTCAGACGAACGTCGTCGACATCCTCAAGGCGGACGGCTCGAGGGACCCGGCTTCGGACCACTACCCCGTCGTCTTCCGCAGCGGAGGGCCCGGCGGCGAGGATCTCGACTGCCTGGTGATGCCGGGGCAGTCCCTGGCCCTCGCCGCGGTCGAGGCGGCGTCGTCGTCCGGCTGTGGTCAGGCGCCGCAGAAGGCCATCGTCTCGATGGGCGACAGTTACATCTCCGGTGAGGGCGGCCGTTGGGCGGGCAACGCGCTCACCAAGCAGGAGGGGGACGTCTGGGGGACGGACCGGCGCTCCAGGTGCGCGGACGGCTCGCAGGACTGCGTGTACGGCGCGACGTCCTACGACAACAAGGGCAACCGGTGCGACCGTTCCGACGTCGCCCCGATCAAGGGGGCGGAGTTCGAGGGCATTCCCGTCGAGCGGCGGTTCAACATCGCCTGTTCGGGCGCGACGACGAAGGACATCCTCACGGAGTCGCGCAACAACGAGAAGCCCCAGATCCAGCAGCTGGCCGACCTCGCCCGCACGTACGACATCCGGATGGTCGTCGTGTCCATCGGCGGCAACGACCTCGACTTCAGCGGGATCGTCTCGGACTGTGCGAAGGCCTACTACCG
This sequence comes from Kitasatospora sp. NPDC048715, assembly GCF_043198905.1. Classification (NCBI taxonomy): domain Bacteria; kingdom Bacillati; phylum Actinomycetota; class Actinomycetes; order Kitasatosporales; family Streptomycetaceae; genus Kitasatospora; species Kitasatospora sp. NPDC048715. The sequence continues at coordinate 384,475 of NZ_JBICVH010000002.1, forward strand.
CTGGGTGGAGATCTGCTCCGCACCCAACAAGGCGGCGAGGGTCGCCCGCTCGGTCGACGCCGTGCAGGCGGAGATCGTCAAGACGCTCGCCGCGATCCGGAGCACCATGACCGCGGCCGGCCAGTCGGGCTACCAGTTGGTGCTCCAGTCCTATCCGAACCCGATTCCCGCCGCGGACAACTTCCGCTACCCGTTCGACGGTACCTCCGACCCGCGCTTCCGCCAGGGCGGCTGCCCGTTCACCGACCCCGACGCCGACTGGGCCCACAGCACGCTGGTCCCGAAGATCAGCGACATGCTGCGCCGGGCCGCCGGGACCGCCGGCGCGAAGTTCCTGGACGTCCAGGACGCCTTCGCGGGGCACGAGTTGTGCGCGAAGGGAGCCGAGCAGGCGACGGAGGCGAACAGCAACGCGAGTCCGTTGCCCGCGTCGAAGGCCGAGTGGGTCCGCTGGGTCCCGTACATCCCGAATCTCGGGTGGCTGACGCCCAACGCGCAGGGTGACATCCAGGAGGCCATCCACCCGAACGCCTTCGGGCAGCAGGCCCTGTCGCAGTGCCTGACCGGGTTCGGGAAGGAGGCGCCGGCCTCCGACCGGTACCTCTTCACCTGCAGGGGTTCGGGCGACGGCATGAAGGTCGCACCGGACGGTTCCGCGGTGCGTGAGGGCATCGTCCGGCTGCGCAACGCCGAGACGGGCGAGGTGCTGGACGCCCAGGGGAACGGCACGGACGACTACCTCGTCACCCGTCCCGACAAGGCGGAGGCCAGCCAGCGGTGGCTGCTCCACAACGTGGGCGAGAAGGTGACGCTGCAGGCGCAGCACAACGGGCGCTACCTGAACCTGTGGCACCACCTCCTCAGCGGCCGGAACTGGGCCGCGCTGGGCGACAAGGAGACCGGCTGGTTCCACTCGGCGAGGGAGGACGGGCGGGTCGCGCTGTCCCTGGACGATGTCGACATGACCTCCGGCTGCCTCACCCAGGACCCGGCGAGGCGCACCCAGGGCGAGAACTGGGTCGGCATCGACTCCTGCGGCCAAGGCGTCAAGAAGGAGCAGTACTGGTACATCGAGTACCCCGACGACGTGGTCATCACCCCCCGCCAACCCGACACCGGCACGGATCCTCGCGAGGGCCAGCAGGTGGAGCTGCGCTCGGCCACCGGCATGTCCGTCCACCTGAGCGGCGGCAGCACCGACGCCGGGACGAGCGTCCAGGCCGCGGAACCCGACGGCAGCGGTGCCCAGCGCTGGGTGATGCGCTCGCTCGGCGGCGGCAACTGGCGGATCGCGGCCTCGGCGAAGCCGGACATGGTCGTGGACCACAATCCCGGGCCGCACACCACCCACCTCGTGCAGGCGGAGGAGGGCAACGCCAACCAGGTCTGGCAGCCGAAGGGCGCCGGCGGCGGCTGGTACACCCTGGTCAGCAGTGCCGACGGCGGCTGCCTGACGGCCGGCGGCGCGGGCGAGGCGCTCGCGGTGACGGCCTGTGACGCGAAGAACCAGGCCCAGCGGTGGAAGTTCCGGGAGACCGGGACGGGCACGCAGGTGGGTACGATCCGCGGGCTGGAGGGCAAGTGCGTCGAGCCGCGCGGCGGCAGCCGGGACGACCGGACCCCGGTCGCGCTCGCGGACTGCGCCGGCTCCGACGCCCAGGCCTGGACGGTCTCGGCCGACGGCTCGCTGCAGTCGCTGGCCAAGTGCCTGGACGTGGACGGCCAGCGCGCCGACAACGGGACGGCCGTCCAGCTGTACGAGTGCAACGGTTCCCCCGCCCAGAAGTGGATCTACACCGCGCGACAGGAGCTGCGGAACCCGAACTCGGGCAAGTGCCTGGACGTTCCCGACTCGGACACCACCCGGCCGTTGCAGATCTACGACTGCAACCGCCGCGACTCCCAGAGGTGGCAGCTGTCCGCCCGCCCGGTGGGCCAGCCGGACGGCGGTGACGCGGGCGACCCGTTCGACGCCGCCCCGGACGACCGCGGCACCAAGCCGGCCGCCTCGGGGGACTGCCGTCCCGAGGGCATGGCCGTCACCCCGGGCGTGGCCGCCCGGTACTGCGACGTGTACGACGGCGCGGGCCGCGAGTGGGTCGGCAACAACCGCACCCGGCGCGTGGTGGGCTACTTCACCGGCTGGCGCGCGGGCGCGAGCGGCGACCCGAAGTACCTGGCGTCGAACATCCCCTGGTCGAAGGTCACGCACGTCAACTACGCGTTCGCCGAGGTGCGGGACAACCGGATCAGCATCGGCGACCCGAACGACCCGGCCAACCCGGCGACCGGCATGACCTGGCCGGGCGAGAAGAACGCCATGGACGCCTCGCTGCCGTACAAGGGGCACTTCAACCTGCTGAACACGTACAAGAAGAAGCACCCGGCGGTGAAGACGCTGATCTCGGTCGGCGGCTGGGCGGGCACCCGGAACTTCTACGCGATGACCACCAACGCCGACGGGTCGGTGAACCAGGCCGGCATCGACGCGTTCGCGGACTCCGTCACCGACTTCCTGGACCGGTACGGGTTCAACGGCGTCGACATCGACTACGAGTACCCGACCGCGCTGCCCAACACCGGCAACCCGCTGGACTGGGACGTCTCCAACCCCCGCCGCAAGGGGCTCCAGCAGGGCTACAACGCCCTGATGAAGTCGCTGCGGGAACGGCTGGACCGGGCCGGCACGGACAAGGGCCGCTACTACCTGCTGACGTCCGCGGGCTCCTCCTCCGGCTACCTGGTGCGCGGGCTGGACGCCGGGCAGGCACTGCAGTACCAGGACTACGTCGACGTCATGACCTACGACCTGCACGGCTCCTGGAACAGGTTCGTCGGCCCGCAGGCCCCGCTGTACGACGACGGGCGCGACAACGAGCTGGCGGACGCCGGCATCTACAACGACCAGGCGCCCGACACCAAGGACTTCCGGAAGGAGGGCTACTTCAACGTCGACTGGGCCTACCACTACTACCGCGGCGCGCTGCCGGCCGGCCGGATCAACCTCGGCATCCCGTACTACTCCCGCGGCTGGCGCGACGTCCAGGGCGGCACGGACGGGCTGTGGGGAACGGCCGCGATGCCGGACCAGGCCCAGTGCCCGCTGGGCACCGGCGGGCGCGGCCCGGCCAACGCGCAGTCCTGCGGGACGGGCGCGGTCGGGATCGACAACGTCTGGCACGACCTGGAGAACGAGCGGGAGGTCGGCGCCGGGTCGAACCCGCTGTGGCACACCAAGAACCTCCAGGACGGCCGGACCCCCGGCTACCTGCGGTCCTACGGCGTCGACACCAACCTGCCGAGCGGACAGCTGACCGGCACGTACGCGGAGAAGTACTCGGACGCCCTCCAGTCGCCCTGGCTGTGGAACGACGCCAAGAAGGTGTTCCTCTCCACCGAGAACGAGAAGTCGCTCGACGCCAAGGCCCGCTACATCGTCGACAAGGGCATCGGCGGCGCGATGATCTGGGAACTCGCCGGCGACTACGCCCAACGCCCGGGCGGGGAATGGGGCATGGGCTACGACCTGACCACCCGCCTGGACAACGCCTTCAAGGGCGCCGGAGCCACCGGCAACACCAAGGCCGGCGGGCGGCCGCAGCCGGCCGAGGTGATCGACGTCAAGGCCGAACTGGTGGACTTCCCCACCGGGGAGAAGGACTTCTACCCCGTCCAGCCGAAGCTGCGGATCACCAACAACTCCGGCGTCACGCTCGCCCAGGGCACCGAGATCGCCCTCGACCTGCCCACCTCGATGCCGCCGGTCGTCAAGGACAACGACTACAAGGAGATGAAGGGCCTCGTCCCCGGCCACACCGGCCCCAACACGGGCGGACTCAAGGGGGACTTCCACCGGCTCACCCTCACCCTCGGCTACTGCGAGGACCTGGCGCCGGGCAAGTCCCGGGACATCGACCTGAAGTACTACCTGCCGATCACCGGGCCGTCCAACGTGACGTTCAGGATCGGCGGCCGGGAGTACGGCTCGACCGGCGACCAGCGCCGCGACGTCCGGACCGTCGCACCGCCCGCCCCCGCCGCGGGCAGCTCCTGCCAGGCACCGGACTGGAAGCAGGGCCAGGTCTACCGGCCCGACGGCGGACGGCTGTGGCGGATGTACGACAAGGGGGACAAGGGCTGGATGTTCGAGTACGGCGACAGCCCCGCCGGCAAGCCCATGATGATCGACAACAACCCCGACCAGTCCCGGGCCCACCTCGTGGAACTGATGGAACAGAACGCCAACCAGTACTGGCGGATCCAGCCGGCGGGCGGCGGCCTCTACACGATCGCCGGTGGCGGCCGGTGCCTGACCGCCACCGCCTCCCGGCAGGACCTCGCCTCCGTGGGGTGCGACGGGCGGGCCGAACAGAAGTGGCGGCTCGTCCCGATCGCCGACAACGGCAGTGAGGGAGCACCCGGCGGGCCGAAGCACAACGGCCTGTTCAAGCTCCGCTCGGCCGCGGGCAACGACATCGAGCTCGCCGGCGGCGCCACCGCCCGGGAGACCCATCTGCTCACCGGCGACCCGGCCGCCTCGACGGCCGCGTTCGTGAAGTACCAGGGCTCCTACTGGTACGCCCAGTGGTACACCACGGTCGCCCCCGGCACGGCTGAGGCGAACGGCGGCCGGCCGTGGAAGAAGCTCAGCCCGGCGCCGTAGCACCGGGGAGACCACCGGCCCCGAGCCGGCCGGGCACCGCGTTCCCGCGGCGCCCGGCCGGCTCTTCGCTTCGCCGCCCACGGGCACGTCCGGCCGCTCGGACGCGGGTCCCCTGGTGGAGCTCCCGGCGTCCGGGGGGCGGGAGCGCCGCCATCGGCCGAGTCCGCAGGGCTGGTCGGCTGGCCCGCGGCGGAGGCCCGGCGTGGCTTGCCGCCGAGGCGGCCCGCCGACCCTATCGTCCGTGTGCGAATGACGGACTTCGGGGAGTCGGCGCGATGTCCGCACCGCGCCGGAGGCCGAAGTCTCCCCCCACGGGACCTCAGTCGGCTCCACCGCGGCCGAGGACGCCCAGCGCGCCGGGAAGAGCCCCGGCAGCGTCGGCGGGCAGCGGACGAATCGTCACGCCCCCACTGCACCCCACGACATCCCACACCTCAAGGAACGGAGCACGCCGTGCGCCTTCGCCCGATGTTCGCCCTCTCCCTTTCCCTCTCCCTCGCCTGTGCCCTGCCGCTCGCCGGAGTGGCGGCCGCGGAGGACGCCGCAGGCCGGTCGGCGGGTGCCGGAGTCGTCCGCTCCGCCGAATGCCCGGACGGCCCCGCGGACCCCCACCCGGAGCTGTACTACTGCGGGCAGTCCCGCCTCGGCCCCGCCGCCCTGCCGAACACGGAGCCGACCGCCACCCTGCTGAGGGGCTACCAGCGCTTCGGCGGGCTCAGCGCCCCGCACTTCGTGACGCTGTACGCCAACACGGACCCGAAGCAGGGCGGCGACTGGGTCTACGCTCCCGACCGCGGCTTCCAGCAGATCAACGGCGTGGTCGACGAGACGCAGTGGACGGTGCCGGTCGGCACCAGGCTCGACCGCTTCGGCGCGCTCCACGGCGGCTACCTCTCCGACCCCGGCACACCGTTCACCCAGCGCTCCTTGACGCCGGACTCGCTCAACCCCGACCCGGACGACGGCGAGGTCTACCACTGCCTGTCCGTGCTGAAGCCGTTCGACGTCCGGCGAGGACACGTCGCGGCCTTCTACGGCATGCCCGGCGGCGGAATCCAGGAGTGGCTCGACAAGACCCTGAAGCCCAAGGAACTCGGCGAGAAGGACTACAAGATCGACGTCCTCGTCGCCGAGCAATACCTCGCCGTCGTCAACGACGACCAGTGCGCGGTGACACCCACCGGTGCCTGACGGCCGATCGCATCGGCGGCGCGGACGGCGGCACCCGGTGCTGCCGTCCGCGCCGCGTCGGCGGGCAGGCCTTCCTGATGTCCGCCCCGGGGCGACGCCCACGGGTGACGCCGCCCCCAGGGGCACATCCCCGCCCGGTCCGCGGATCTGCCGGGACACCCCGGCCGGGAGGGGACCCGGGCTCGCGTCCCGCGGTGCAGAACCGATGCCCTGAGGGGCCAACTTCCGTGCGCCGGGCCGCGACTGCCCTCCACGTTCGCCGACATCCCCGGTATAAAGAGGCGGAGGGGACCGAGGGGGATCAGCATGCACTCAAGGGAACAGCCGCAGAAGGCCGGGCGTCCTCATCGCGACGCGGCCACCGCCCGACGGTCCGGCAGCGGCACACGACCCGCGGCGGAGGCCGCGTCTGCGAGGGGTGCCGAGGCCCTGCAGCGCACCGTCGGCAACGCGACGACGGCACGCATGATCGCGGAGCAGCGGGACGGCGCCGGCCCGGACGACCGCCGGACGGCGCCGGCCCTCCAACGCGTGACGGGCGACCAGGCGGCGGCGCCGCGAAGGCCGCAGACGCGGATGGACCCGAACAACGTGCTGCGGATCTGCGGAGCCGCCACGTACGACGGGGAGACCGTCACGCCCGGCGGACGGTCGTCCGAGCTGCGGAACATCGTGTGGGAGAACCACTGGGCCGCCATCTCCGAGGTGTGCAGGAAGCACAAGTACACCATCGCCGTCCGTGAGACCGGCGAGCACTCCATCCGGCGCATCGCGGAAGGGGCCAAGCCCAAACCGCACACCATCCTGGAGAAGTCCATCAAGCCCGCGTCCGTGCGCAAGAAGTACGGGCCCGGGCCCGGGCAGACGCAGGGCGACCCGGAACGCGTACTGGAGTTGCTGGAGCAGCACGACCTGAGCGGCTTCGTCGGCCACTGGAACGCGGACGGCCTGGCCGGCGTCCGGATCGCCCGCCTGCCCGACACGATGACGGACCCGGAGATCGTCCGGACCGGCCCCAGGGGCGAGAAGTACGTGCCGATCGACATGAACGAGACGGACGGCGGTCCGCAGTTGGCCCAGCTGAAGACCGACCCGCGGTGGAAGCAGTACCTCTACACCGGGGACTACGACCTCCACGAGGTCTACTCCGCGCAGGGCGGCACCGGTGGCGGCCAGATCCCGGAGGCCACCCCCGAGAAGGCCAATCTGCTCAACCGCCTCAACAGCGGGATCGCACGGAACTCCCAGGAGGAGGTGGTGCGCAGCGGCACGGTGACCATGGGGAACGGCACCCTGCACATGGCCGCCGAATCCGAGTACGCCATGTTCCAGCACGGCGACCAGGCCACCTACCGGATGAACCAGTACCTGGAGGCGCAGGCTGCCGCGCTGGAGAACCAGGTCGCCCGGCAGGCGGCGCAACTGGTGCGGGCGGTGGCCACCGAGGCCGACGAGCCGCTGGCGTGGTGCCGGATGGGGCAGTGGTACGTGACCCGGAACCGGGAGGAGCACGCGATCCTGCGGTCCCGCTGGAATCTCGCCGTGCCCCACACCTGGGGCGCCTCGGAGGTGGAGCGCACGGCCCGCGGCGGCTACCGCACGGCCGGCTACCTGGACTGACCGCACCGCCGGCTGCCTGGACTGACCGCACCGCCGGCTACCTGAACTGACCGCACCGCCGGAACCGGCGTGACGGGCCGGTGGGAACCACGGTCCGGCCGCGGCAGCAGGCGGCCGGCGAACTGCCGGTCGACTCAGCGCTGCGCGGTGGCCTGCGCGGCGGGGGGCCAGGGGGCGGCCCACAGCGGGACCACCTCGACGGTGGCGGCGGAGCCGTGGGCGGGGGCGCCGGGGGTGCGCCCGGTCGTGGTGGGCTGTCCGGTGGTCGTGGGGAACGCGGTCGCGGTCGTCACTGTGGTCATGCTCGGCAACATACCGGGGGGCACTGACAGTGCCGGGTCGGGCAGTCCGGCCCGGCCCGTGGTGGGGTGAAGCGAACGCTGGGGCCGGGCGCGGCTCCGAACGCCTTCCCCTGATGCGAAGGGTCGCGCGTTGCTCGGCGCGCGGCCGGCGCGGGTGCGCCCGGCGCCCGGAACCCGCTCGGGCGCCCGACTCCGCCCGACTCCCCGAACGGGTGAATCCGGTGGCGGCCCCGCCCTGCGCGGCCTCCTCGCCCGCCGGGGTGTCCGCGGCCCCCTCGGACCCGCCCGGAAGGCCGCGTTCGAACACGTTCTCGCCGCCTGCGCACTGGGCTCCGCCGCCCTCCCGGTCCCGTGGACGACCGGGTGGCGTCCGGTCCGGACCGCACGCGGACCATGCTCGAAAAGTCCCCGTTCGACCCGGGCTCGCCCGGAGGCAAATCCACTTGAACGCCGCGCTCGAACAGCACCATCATCGGACGCCATCCACCCGTAACGACTCCGTCAATACCGTCAACTCGGCCTTGGAGAAGCAGACTTGAGCTTCTCGTCCGGGCCGGTGCCGGTGCTTCCGCGCGTCCGCGCACCGCTCTGCGTCTGGAGGATCTGTGGCCTGTCACCCCACCCCGGCGACCCACGTCCCACCCGTCACGGCGGCCCTGGTGGCCCGTGCTTCGAGCAAGGAGGCGATCGCGTGAGCGCCGCGACCGCGGCGACCCCGGCCGAGGCCGCCGACGAGGAACTGCGGTGGCTCGCCGACGGGCGCCGCATCCAGGCGATCGAGGCGATCGGCGTCAACGCGATGGCCCGCCGCCTGCCCGCGCTCGTCGTCCGCGCGTTCCGCCTCGGCTGGCGCATCGACCGCACCTCCGTCACGCTGCTCCTGGTCTGCCAGGCGGTGTCCGCGGTGCTCGGCGCGGCCGGCCTGTTCGCGACCACCGGCACCATCTCGGCGCTGTTCGGCCCGGGCCGGGTCGACGACAAGCTCGCCCACGCGGCGCCGTCGATCCTCGTGATCGCGGCGGCGGCCGGCGCCCGCTCCCTGCTGGGCATCACCATCCGCACCATCACCATCCACCTGTCGCCGCGGATCTCCCGCGAGGCCGAAGCCGCGGTGCTGCGCGCCACCGTGGCGGCCGAGCTGACCGCCTACGACCACGCCGGCTACAACGACGAGCTGGAAGCCGCGGACCGCGGCGCCGAGGTCTGCGTGGACATCGTCGGGGAGGCGCAGAACCTGCTCGCCTCCCTCGCCTCGCTCCTCGGTGCGGCCGGCGTGCTGACGGTGCTCCACCCCGCCCTCCTGCCGTTGCTGGTGCTCGCCGCGCTGCCCCAGGGGATCGCGTCGGTGCACGCCGCCCGGGTGCAGTTCCTGGCGAACCGGGCCGCGGTCGGCGACCGCCGGATCATGGCCAACCTGCGCTGGTACATCCACCTCAAGCGCAACGCCGACCAGGTCCGCTCCGACACCATGGGCGAGTTCCTGCTCGTCAAGTACGACCAGGTCGGCCGGCGGCTGGATGCCACGTCGCGGCGGGCGGCGATGCAGAGCGCCCGGGTGTCGGTGATCGGGGCCGCCGCCTCCGGCCTCGGCAGCGCGCTGGTGTGGGCGGCGATGCTGTGGCTGGTCAGCACCGGCCGGATGAGCCTGCCGCGCGGCGGCGCGGCCGTGTTCGCCCTGACCGCGGTCGGAACCAGCCTGCGCGGCATCGTCGGCTACGGCGCGGACCTCTTCCGCACCGGCATGTACCTGGACGACTGGTCGAGCTTCCTCGACACCGCCGGCGGCCACCGGCCCCGGCGCGGCACCGAAGCCCCCGAGCCGCCGCGCCGGATCGCGGTGGAGAACCTCCGCTACGCCTACCCCGCCTCCGACCGCAAGGCGCTGGACGGAGTGAACCTGCACGTCGAGCGGGGCGAGATCCTCGCCCTGGTGGGGGAGAACGGCTCCGGCAAGACCACCCTCTCCAAGCTCCTGGCCGGGCTCTACCTGCCCGATGCCGGATCGGTGCGGTGGGACGGGCGCGACACCCGCGACCTCGACCCGCACGCCCTGTGGCGCCAGGTCGCCGTCGTCCCGCAGGACTACGCGCGCTGGCCGCTGACCTGCCGCGAGAACATCACGCTGGGCCAGCCCACCGCCGAGGGCGACGCGGCGGTGCTGCGCGCCGCCGACGCCTCCGGGGCGGCCGACGTCGTCGCCAAGCTCCGCCGGGGGCTGTCCACCCTGTTGGCAGTGGAGTGGATGGGCGGCGAGGAACTGTCCGGCGGCCAGTGGCAGCGCCTGGCCATCGCCCGGGCGTTCCACCGCGAGGCCGGGCTGCTCGTCCTGGACGAGCCGACCGCCGCCCTCGACCCGCGCGCCGAGCACCGGATCTTCCAGAACCTGCGGGCGGTCGCGCGGGAACGGGCCGTCGTCCTGGTCACCCACCGGCTCACCAACGTGGCCGTCGCCGACCGGATCGTGGTGCTCGAAGACGGAAAGGTCCTCCAGGAGGGCACGTTCGCCGAGCTGGTGGCCGAGGAGGGCGGCCGCTTCAGGGAACTGTGGGACCTGCAGAACGAACGCACCGGCCTCCCGGCCCAGCGGACCCAGCCGGTCCGGGAGGACGAGGGGACCGACCAGTGATCGACCCCGACGTGCCGAGCGGCCCGGCCCTCCCGGGCGGCCTCGTGGGAGTCCGCGCCGAGGAGAAGGGAGCGGGTGGATAGCGGGCGGGGACCCCGTCGTCCCCGGGCCGTGCCCCCGACGGGCACGGCCCGGGCGGCTCCGGCCCCGGGCGGCGCCCACGGCGTGGCCTCGACCGTCGCCCGCGGGACGGTGAATCCGGGCCCGGAGTACCGCGCCGCACGCCGCCGCACCGCACGCCGCGGCGGCGTGTGCTCGGCCCGGGTGAACATCGCGGGTGGAATGCGCGTTCCATGCTCCGACAGGGCACGGGTGGGGGCCGAGGATCCCGTGAGAAAGGCCGTGCCGTGGGGCGTGCACTGATCGTGGTCGACGTACAGAGGGACTTCTGCGAGGGCGGAGCCGTTCCGGTCGGGGGAGGCGCCGGGCGGGCCCGGGCCATCGCCGATCTCGTCGGGCGCACCGCCGGCAGCGAGTACACCCACGTCGTCGCCACTCGTGACCACCACCTCGACCCGGGCAGCCACTTCTCCGATCACCCGGACTTCAAGGACTCCTTCCCCGTGCACTGCGTCGCCGGCACCGAGGGGGGCGAGTTCCACCCCGAGTTCGCCCCCACGGTCGGGACGAAGGTGGACGAGGTCTTCTACAAGGGCGCGCACTCCGCCTCCAAGAGCGGCTTCGAGGGCTTCACCGCGGACGGGACCGGGCTCGCGGACTGGTTGCGCGCGCGGGAGGTCACCGAGGTGGACGTGGTCGGCATCGCCACCGACCACTGCGTGAAGGCGACCGCGCTCGACGGTGTGCGGGCCGACTTCGACGTCCGCGTTCTGCTCGACTACACCGCGGGCGTCGCCGCCGACACCACTGCCCGGGCCCTTGCCGAACTCGGCGAGGCGGGAGTGGAGTTGACCGGTGTGCCGGTCGTCCACGCCTGACGTGAGACGGCGGGCCCGCCGCCCTTCGCACACCCGGGGTCCGAGCGGACCGGGACGGCCGAGGGCGTCAACCTGCGACGAGGACACGCCCCTGACCGGGTGAGTTGCGACATCTCCGGGCCAGGGGACGGCCAGGGTAACGGTCGTGATCGATATCCGCATCCGCACGGCCGCCGGCGCAGTCGCCCTCGCCTGCGCCGTCGTGCTCATCCCCGAGATCCCGGCCGTCGCCGCCCCCGCGGCCGCGACCGAACCCGCCCCCTTCAGCTGCCTCGACCCCAGCGGGGAGGCGCTCTGGAGCGGCCCCCAGTGCGACGGCGTCATCGTCCGCGAACTCGGCACCGAGGCCGTCGCCGTCCTCCTGGACGGCCGCCGGATCGACTTCGCCGACGAGGCCGAACTGCGCGCCGACGACTGCGCCGTCCGGCCCGCCGTCACCCTCCCCGCCAGCACCTTCGAGAACCTCCCCAAGGGCCCGGACCCGCTGTACGCCGCCGTGGACCGCCGGGTGGACGTACCCCGCATCACCCCCGAACCGCACTGGCGCAAGGACTGCCACCCGCTCTTCCGCTCGGACGGCCGCGATCCGTCCGTCATCTTCGAGGAGGGCTTCGGCCCGAAGGACACCGTCAACGGCCAGTACGACATCACCAGCTACGTCCTGCAGAACCAGCCGTCGCCGTTCGTCAGCACCACCTACGACCCCGAGCTGTACAAGAAGTGGAAGAAGGTGCCCTGGGACTACTTCATCGACGCCCCCGGCGGCATCGACGTCAACGCGACCATCGGCGACCAGCACCAGTACGCCGACCAGGTCGAGGTCGCGTTCCCCGGCGGCGTGGACCGGCACTTCATCCGCCGGGCCTGCCCGGTCGACCGGGCCACCGCCTCCCTGGTCGAGTCCGGCTGCGTGGACAACCCGAACTACCAGCCCTGGCTGCACTGACCGCCGGCCGTCCGCCGTCGGCCGGCCTGGCGGGCCGGCCGACGGCGAGCACGGATCGGCGACTTGACCCGGGGGTGACCACGGCCCGGGCCGGCGGCCCGTTCCTGGTCCGATCCCACTTCCCGCGAGGTGCGACGGCCTTCCCGCGAGGTGCGACGGCAGGCCGGGCGGGATCCTTCCGTGGCGCGCCGGCCCCGAGGGGGACGCGGTCCTCAGAGAGGAACAGGGCGGTAGACGGTGTACGAGCCGCTCACCAGTCGGGCGAGATAGAGCTGTCGTTGGGTGACCTTTCTGACGCCGTCGTTCTGGTGGATGAGCCAGGTGTCCCAGGGACCCGAACCGGTGAACGTGGCATTCCAGATGATGGCTGTGTGTCGCCCGGTGGGGCCGACCCCCCATGTCTTGGTGACATGGTTTTCGACCCATTGGAAATGGGCGTAGGCGAACTGGATGATATCGCCGTTCTGCCAGGTTCCCCATTGGGGTGGCCTCTGGGTTATCTCGGTGCCCCAAACGTAGTACGGGGGGTTGGAGAAGTTTCCTGGGCGTGCGTTCGCGTCCTGCAGTGCCGCGTTGACGAGATCGGTGCACTCGCCCCCGCCGACGGTCTGGCCCAGTCGGGAAGTGGCGAATTTCTGAACCGCGTCCCCGGTCGGATTGTGCGGATAACTGTCGCGAAAGAGGGGGGTCGTCGAGCTGAATGTTCCCGGGTCCGTCGTGATCGTGCCGTGGGATTCCTCCGGTCGGACCCGCCTGGAGGATGCGATGTCGTCGGCCGACGTGCAGGAGACGATGTCGATGCTTCCCGTATTCCTCACATGCAGCACGGAAGGGCTGTCATCGCCGGAGCCGGTGCGGGATCGATTCACTATGTCGGCCACGTGGATCTCGTAGTAGGTGTCAAAATCAAGGCTGGGGTAAAGTCGTATGCTCTCGGCGCGTCGAGACGTTCCGACAAAACCCACCAATGACACCGTTCGCTCGAAAGAATCGAGCTCGTGATACAGTCTGGACACTATCGGATCGGGTTCTGTGTCGACTTCATGGTGGTTGGTGATCTCGTGCGTTGTCATGTGAGCTCCGCCTTTCAAGTCCGATCAAATCCAGGCGAGCAGCAAAAACTTTCGCTATAAACATTTTAATCAGTGGTCGGGGACTTGCATCCCGGGGCGGTGCGCTGACGGCTGCGAACGTTTCGCATGCTGTGCGGTTCCTGCGGTTCCTGCGGTTCCTGCGGTTCCTGCGGTTCCTGCGGTTCCGTAGGGCGTGGACGGCTTCGGCGAGGTGGCCGGCCCGATGGGGCGGTGGCGGAGTTCTCGCCGGACCCGCCGGAGCTTGGGCCGGCCGTTCGCCCGCACGCGTGGGCCGGGCCCGACGGGCCCCGCCGTCGACGACCCCGCTCGGGAACCTGTCACCCGCCGGCCGGGTGGTCGGCCGCCGCGGCGAGCAGCGGCAGGTAGTGCCGCATGTAGGGCGGGACCTTGAGGTCGAGGACCTCGTCGAAGGGGACCATGCGGACGGCCAGGCCCTCGTCGCCGAGCCGCAGGTCGCTTTCGGGGCCGTCCCAGGCGGCGTGCAGGACGCGGACGAGCGGGGAGACGAGCTCGTGCTGCGGGCCGGGTACCGGCCGCATCCGGGTGATGGTGATTCCGGCCTCCTCGCGGACCTCGCGGGCGGCGTTCTCCTCGGGGGTCTCGTCGGCCTCGCGCCATCCGCCGATCGGGGTCCAGTAGCCGGGCCAGGCGATGCCGGGCTTGTCGTCGCGGTGGTGCATCAGCAGCCGCCCGGCCGGGTCGGTGACGAGGACCATGACGCCCTCGAAGTCGTCGGCCGGGGCCGGGCGTTCGAGGTAGAGCGGGGTGCCGCTGCGGTGGGCGCGCAGGGCTTGCAGGAGCCGCCGGTAGCGGTCCGGGCCCATGTGGTCGTGCCAGTCGTGGGCGGTCTCGAAGCGCCATTCGGTGTGCTCGGCGGGGTCGAGGCGGATCCGGGCCTGCTGCTCGGCGGTGAGGACGCCGCCGTCGAAGACGTAGCCGCAGGCGGGGACGGGGAGCAGGCTGCCGGCCTGCTCGTGGACGACGGCGACCAGGCGCCGCCGGAGCACCTGCGGGTTCTCCGTGGCGAGGTCGAGGCCGAGTTCCTCCCGGGCCTCGCGCAGGGCGGTGGTGAACGGTGTCTCGCCGTGCTCGACGTTGCCGCCGGGGAAGTTCCAGACGCCGGGGTCGACGGTGGAGCGCAGCCCGAGGACGCGCCCCTGCGGATCGGTGACGAGGAAACAGCCGTATGAGCCGGGCCGGGCGATGGTGGTGAGGTAGCCGCCGACCGGCCGCCAGCCGGGGAGGGCCAGGCGGCCGGTGAGCCATTCGATCACGGTGCGCTGCCCGTCGCTCGTGGGCGGCAGCCGGTCGGGGGCGGCCCACCGGTGGTCGTCGTGGCCGGCCGAGAGGAGGATCGCGGTGCCGTCCGGTACGACCGTGGTGAAGACGAACTGGCGCACGCGCAGGCCGCGCCGGTCGGTGAGGTCCAGGTGCCGCGCGTACTCCAGTGGCAGGCCGGCGAGTCCGGTCTCCTCGGCCAGTTCCCGTGCCGCGCCGGCGTCCACCGTCTCGTCGCCGGCCCGGCCGCCGCCCGGGTACTCCCACCGGCCGGGCGGGTCGTCGTGCGCGGCCCGGCGGATCATCAGGATCCGGCCGGAGGTGTCGCGGACCACCACGCCGACGCCGATCCGCTGGACGCCCTCGCGGCGGGCCAGGTCGGTCAGCACATTGAAGTCGATCACCGGAAGGGCTCCTCGCTGCAAGGTGGTGGGAGGGCGCGCAGTACTGCCGGTCAGGGGGGTTCGACAGTCAAGTCCGCTCCTGGGAGGGCGGGTTCAGGAATGGCTCGTGGGCGGTTCCAGGCGTCCGATGATGGTGCTGTTCGAATGCGGCTCGCAAGTGGATCCGGAGCGGGGGCGGGACGCTGTACGGGTGCTCGACCTCGAAGCGGGCATCGGCGGGCCGGCTGTCGGGCCTGTCGGACCCGGTCTCTAGGGTGGATCCGCACAGCAGCAGGTTCGATGGAGGCAGGGGTGACCGAGGTGCACATTGACGTGCTCGTCGAGGCGGTCTACGGGGACGGGTGGGACTCCTCGAACCGTTCGACGGTCCGTCCGATCCCCCGGGCGGAGGCCGCCCGCCGGGACGCGGCGGGCGAGCCGTACGCCGTCGTGCTCGCCGCCCCCGGGCAGGAGCTTCCCGTCGCGGTGCTGCACGTCGCCTGGGCCGCGCACTACCTGGGCCTCTGGCGGTTCGACGGCTCGGGCCGCCGGGTGTTCGAAGCCGACCTGCGCAGGCTGGAGCCCGGGCGGCTGTTCCTGCGCCACCTGGCCGAATGGCAGTACGAGGAGGAGGACCTCCCCGAGCTCTCGGACAAGGCCCTGAGGCGGACGGTCGATCTCTACCCGAACGGGAAGAACAGTGAGGGCCGCTACCCGCGCGGCCGCGGCGGCGGATCGACGCGCACCCCGGTCGACCTGCCGGGTGAGCGGTGGTGGCTGCCGGTACCGGAATTCGGCTGCTGGGAAAGCCTGTTGGCGGAACCCCAGTTCGGGCTGCCGGGCCCCTTCGGGATCGCCCGGGAGGCCTCGGACACCGCGCCTGCGCCGGCCGGTCGGGCCGCGGAGCCCTTCGGCTGGCGGCCGCCGGCGCCGGCGGCCGCGCCCCGGCTCGACGAGCTGTTCACTCCCGGGGCTGTGTTCACCCATCGGCGCCGGCCGCAGCCGCTCGTCATCGAACCGGTGACAACGGTGACCGGGATCGCCCTGCCCACGGGGCGGCTGGCGGTCTGCGACCCCTCGTACCTGCCCGGCGGCGCGGAGGGCGACCCGCTGGTGATCGAGGTTCCGCCCGGTGTCCACCCGGTGCAGGAGACCGGCGCCAGTTACGAGGACGAGATGTTCGGCGATCGCTTCACCGCCCGCGACACCTACGCCGTGCGGGTGCTGGTGAGCGAGAAGCCGACCGCCCGCTGGACGATGGCGGTCCCGCCGGGAGAGGACCCGAGGCTGCTGCGCGACGGCCAGTACTTCGGCTTCGGCGTCGACTCCGCCACCGGCTGCTTCGTCGAGTCCGCCGCCCGGACCGGCCTGGGCCGCCGCTTCATGCACGCCCTCACCTCCGGCGGTGGCGACGACCTCCACGAACTCGACGGCGGCTACAGCAAGGTGACCGAGGAGGCCGACGGGGCCGAGCTGGTCGCCTTCGTGCTGGGCGGAGACGGCGTTCACCCGGTCTGGGTGGGACACGACGACGCGGGTGAGGTCACGGCGGTCGTCGTGGCGGACGTCTTCGAAGTCGGCGCTCTGGAACCGTCGACCGGACCGACCGGACCGACCGGACCGACCGGACCGACCGGATGACGGCCCTCCGGCGGGCGTGACCTCCACGCGCCACCGGCCGTCACCCGGCGGGCGGTCGGGTCGTTGAACCGGACGCGCTGCCCCGAGGGCGCAGCGGACGTCGGAATGCGGCCTGGAGGAATCTGCGGTGTCCACCGTCACCAATCCGTTCACGGGTGCCTACACGCCGGTGGGCGAGGAAGTCACCGCGTTCGACCTGCCGGTCACCGGCACGATCCCGGCCGAGCTCAACGGCCGGTACCTGCGCAACGGGCCCAACGGGATGCGGGCGGAGGACCCCAGGCCGAGGCACCTGTTCGGCGGGTACGCCATGGTGCACGGGGTGCGGCTGCTCGACGGGCGGGCCCGGTGGTACCGCAACCGGCTGGTGCGCAGCGCCGCCGTGGCCGAGGCCCTGGGGGAGCGGCCCCGCCCCGGCGCCGCCCCGCGGATCACCGACGTCGCGCCCAACACCCACGTCATCGGGCACGCCGACCGCACCTTCGCGCTGGTCGAGGGCGGCTTCCGCCCGTACGAACTCTCCTACGAGATCGAGACGGTGGGCGCCAGCGACTTCTGCGGCACGCTGCCCGACGGGTTCGCCGCCCACCCGAAGCTCGACCCGGTCACCGGCGAGCTGCACGCGATCACCTGGCAGCGGGACAGCGAGAACCTGCGGCACCTGGTGCTCTCCCCGCAGGGCGCCGTCGTCCGGGCCGTGGACGTCCCGGTCGCGCACCGGCCGGTGGTGCACGACATGGCGCTGACCCGGAACTTCGCCGTCGTCCTCGACCTCGCGGCGCGCGTCTGCATGGCCGACAACCTCGCGCGCAAGACGTACCCGGCGGTCTGGGACGAGACCGGCGGCGCACGGATCGGGCTGCTGCCCCGCGACGGCACCGAGGTCGCCTGGTTCGAGGTCGAGCCCTGCTTCGTCTACCACACGCTCAACGCCCACGAGGACGGCCACCGGGTGGTCATCGACGTGGTCCGCTACCCGCGGATGTTCGCCGGCGGCGCACTGGACGGGCAGAGCAGCCCCACCCTGGACCGCTGGACCGTCGACACCGTCTCCGGCAGGGTCGCCGAGACCCGCCTGGACGACCGGCCGCAGGAGTTCCCGGCGGTCAGCCCGGCGGTGGTCGGCGGCGCCCACCGCTACGGGTACTCCACCGTGGCCGGCGACCTGCTGCGCCACTTCGCGGCGGCCGGGGCCCTGGAAGCCCTGACCCCGGAGGCCGCCGGGGACGCCCTGATCAAGCACGACCTGAGCCGGCAGTCCAGCACCGTGCGGCGGTTCGGCGCCGGCCGCTACACCGGCGAGGCCTCCTTCGTCCCGAGGCAGGGCGCCCGCGGCGAGGACGACGGCTACCTGCTGGCCTACGTCCACGACCCCGAGCGGGGCGCGAGCGACCTGGTCGTCCTCTCCGCCGAGGACTTCACCGGCGACCCGCTCGCCACCGTCCACCTGCCGGTACGAGTGCCGGCCGGCTTCCACGGCAGCTGGATCCCCGACCCCGCCCAGGAGGACTCCGCATGAGCACCCCGCCCGCCACCTCCCCGGACGGCCGGCCCCCGGACAGCCCGCCCTCGGACACGCCGGCCGGGGCCGTCGCCCGGCTGCGCGCGACCTTCCGCACCGGCCGCACCCGGCCGCTCACCTGGCGCACCGAGCAGCTGACCGGTCTGCGCGCCCTGCTGACCGGGCACCGCGAGGAGATCGCCGCCGCCCTCCACGCCGACCTGCGCAAGCCGCGCGCCGAGGCCGACCTCGCCGAAGTCGACTTCACCGTACGGGAGATCGACCACACCCTGCGGAACCTGGAGCACTGGCTGCACCCCGAGCAGGTGCCCGCCGCCGCGCTCACCCGGCTGCCGCCGGGGACGAGCGCCCACACCCGCCACGACCCGCTCGGGACCGTCCTGGTCATCGCGCCCTGGAACTACCCGGTGCAGCTGCTGCTGGTGCCGGTGGCGGGTGCGATCGCCGCGGGCAACACGGTCCTGGCCAAGCCGAGCGAGCTGGCGCCGGCCTGCTCGGCCCTGCTGGCGCGGCTGCTGCCGCAGTACGTGGACCCGGCGGCGATCGCCGTGCTGGAGGGCGGCGGGGAGACGGCCACCGCCCTGCTGGCCGAGCGCTTCGACCACATCCTCTACACCGGCAACGCCGGCTTCGGCCGGGCGGTACTGCGGGCCGCCGCCGAGCACCTGACCCCGGTCACCCTCGAACTGGGCGGCAAGTCACCGGTGTTCGTCGACCGGGGCGTCGACCTCGGGGTGGTCGCGGCCCGACTGGCCCGCGCCAAGTTCGCCAACGCCGGGCAGACCTGCGTCGCCCCCGACTACCTGCTGGCCGACCCGGCCACGGCCCGGGCGCTGGAAGGCGCCCTGGAACGGGCGGTCACCGAGCTGTACGGGCCCGACCCGGCGCGGTCGCGGGCGTACGGACGCCTCGTCGACGAGCGGCACTTCGACCGGGTCGTCGCCCTCCTCGACTCGGGGCGCACGGTCTTCGGCGGCCGGCACGACCGCGCGGACCGCTACATCGCGCCCACCCTGCTCGCCGAGGTGCGGCCGGACGCCCCGGTCATGCGGGAGGAGATCTTCGGCCCCGTCCTGCCCGTCGTCGAGGTCACCGGCCTGGACGAGGCGATCGCCTTCATCAACGAGCGGGACCGCCCCCTCGCGCTCTACGCCTTCACCGAGGACGGGCACGCCCGTCGGCGCCTGGCCGAGGAGACCAGCTCGGGCGGCCTGAACTTCGGCCTCCCGGTGGCCCACCTGGGCATCCCGGAACTCCCGTTCGGCGGGGTGGGGGAGAGCGGCTCCGGCCGGTACCACGGCCGCTGGTCGATCGACACCTTCAGCCACCGCCGGGCCTGCCTGGACGTGCCGCTGGACTGAGAAGTCCTCCGGTGCGGTCGGCCGGGGGAGACGGAGCCGGTCGTTTCGGACTCCGTCCGTCCCGGACCGTGTTCTTCGCGCACCACCGTGTTCTTCGCGCACCACCGGGGCTGACCGACGGGCCATCGGATATCGTGCACGGCCATGGGAGCGCTGATAGTTGTCCGGCACGGTCAGACCGAGTGGAGCCTGTCGGGCCGGCACGCCGGGCGCACCGACGTGGCGCTGACCCATGCGGGTGAGGCCGCTGCCAGGGCGCTCGCTCCGAGACTGGCCGAACGTCGTCCGGTCGCCGTGTTCAGCAGCCCGCTGAGCCGTGCGATGCGGACGGCCGCGCTCGCCGGTCTGACCGGTGTCCGGCCCGATCCGGACCTGGTGGAGTGGGACTACGGCGGCTACGAGGGCATGACCGCCGAGCAGATCCAGGAGTCCAGGCCGGGCTGGGACCTGTGGCGCGACGGCGTCGTTCCCGGGGACGCCGTCCATCCTGGCGAGCGGCTCCAGCAGGTGGCCGCGCGCACGGACGCGGTGCTGGACCGGATCAGGCCGCTGCTGGACCGGGGGGATGTCGCCGTGGTCGCTCACGGCCATCTGGCGCGAGTGATCACCGTTCGCTGGCTCGGGCTCGACGCGTCCGCCGCCCGCCTGCTCGGCCACCCGCACCCGGGCTCTCTCGGCTTCCTGACCGTTGAGCACGGGCAGCCGGTCATCTCCGCCTGGAACGTCCCCTAACGCCAGGCCGGCGTCACGCCCGCTCGGTGCCGCGGCCCGGCCCGACCGGCCCGGCGAACCCCTGTCGTCACCGCGTCAGTCCTCCCAGCACATCGCGGTGATCGCGGTGGTGAGGGCCAGCCAGCCGACGATCGGGACGGTGAGGGTGAAGGCGAAGGACCACTGGAGCGCGATCAGGAGGACGCTGCCGGCGAAGGCGAAGACGGAGAGGAACAGGCAGGCGATGGCGGGGAGGACCCAGCTGTCCCGGCCGCGACGGAGCAGGGTGTGGACGGCGAGCAGGGTTCCCGCGCCGACCAGCAGGGCCAGTTCGAGGAAGGTGAGCCAGGGGACGTCGGTGACCGGGGAGCGGTGGCCCTGGTGGGAGATCTCCACGACGTGGCCGTTCCACAGGGTGAGGTCCACGTTGTCGCCGCTCCGGACGCTGCCGAAGAGGCCGTCGGAGACGGCGTAGGTGTCGGTGGGCGCCGCCTCGCGGGAGACGGTCACCTCGTAGTGGGGGGAATCCTCGTTCGTGCCGGCCCTCCTGTCCGTCACCCGGCCGGTCTCGTGGGTGGTGCAGTCCGTGGCGGGCGCGGAGGCGGCGGAGGCGGCGGGCGCGGCACAGGCCGGGGCGCTGCGGTAGGCGGTCGCCGCGTCGTAGGCGTCGACGAACCAGGAGAAGCCGAGGGCGACGGCGGCCAGACCGGTCAGGACGAGCAGGACCCGGGCCACGACCCGGGCCACGATGCGGGCCACGATGCGGGCGGCGGGGCGGCCCTTCCGCGGGTGGGAGGGGCCGTGGGGGCGGGGTGGTGGCGTTCGTACGGGCGGTGCCGGGACGCGGTCGGCCACGGCCGGGGTTCCGTCGACGGGGGAGGGGGCGGGGGCCGGCTCCCGTGGCTCGTCGCCGCCGGCGACCTCGATCCGCGCGTCCATCGCTCTCCCTCGGCCCTCCCGGGCGGTTCCCGGGTTCAGCCGGGATGATGGCAGGGATCGATCGTCGCGAGGGAGCAACCGGAGGAGTTTGTCACCGACTTGTCGAACTCGGCCGGTCAGGAGCAGGCGGCCGGGGAACGGAACGGGACGGGGGCGGGGACGGTCAGGGCAGCAGCAGGCCGGCGAGCTCGTCCAGCAGTTCGGCGACCCTGCGGGCCTTCGCCGGGTCCGGGACGGCCTTGGTGATGACCGGTTCGGCGGGCCGGGCGACGTGGGCGCGGATGGCTCGTCGGGCGTGGTCGGAGACGGTCAGCAGGGTGCGGCGCCCGTCGGCCGGGTCGGGCGCGGCGTCGAGCAGGCCCTGTTCGCGCAGCCGGGCGACGGAGACCGAGACGTGGCTCTGGGCGAAGCCGGTCCGGACCCGGATCTCCTGGACGGAGGTGGCGGGGTGCCGGTACACGTCGGCGATCACGGCGATCTCCCCGGGGGTGAGGTGCTCGGAGGCCGGGTCGGTGATCAGGGCGCGGCCGAGTTCGGTCAACCGCTTGCCGAGTCTGAGGAGTTGCACGCCGTCCATGCCGGACAGAATACATCTTCACCGATGCATCGGTGGCGATGTAGATTGCGGGCATGACGACCTCCGAACCGCTCAGCCCGGTCTCCCGCACCGCCCTGTCCGTCGCCCGGGTGCGGGCCTACGAGAGCTCCCGCCCCGACCCGCTCTTCGTCGACCCGTACGCCCTGGCGTTCGTCACCGCCGCCGGCCTCGAACCGGCCCTGTCCGGCCCGGTCAGCAGCCTCGCCAGGGGCCTGGTCACCCACGGCATCCTGCGCACCCGCTTCTACGACGACCGGCTGCCCGCCGCCGGCGCCGACCAGGTGGTGCTGCTGGCGGCCGGCCTGGACACCCGGGCGTACCGGCTGGACTGGCCGGCCGGAACCCGGGTGTTCGAGCTCGACCTGAGCCCGGTGCTGGCCTTCAAGGAGCAGGTCCTGGACGGGCTCGGCGCCGTGCCGCGGGCCGGGCGCACCGCCCTGGCCGCCGACCTGCAGGACCCGGGCTGGCCCGAGCGGCTGGTCGCGGCCGGGTTCGACCCGGCGCGGCGCTCGGTCTGGCTGGCCGAGGGGCTGCTGGTCTACCTCACGGCCGAGGAGGCGGCCGGACTGCTCACGGCGGTGGGCGGGCTGGCGGCCCCGGGCAGCCGGCTGCTGCTGGAGCAGGGCCGGGACGTGAGCCGCACACCGCACGACCCGGCGCTCGCCCACGTGACCGGGCTGTGGCGCGGCGGCCTCGGCCCGGACACCGACGGATGGCTCGACCGGAACGGCTGGACCGTCGGCATCACCACCCTGGTCCGGCTCGGGGAGGCCTACGGGCGCCCGCTGCCGGACCCCTCCACCACGACGGCCTTCATCGAGGCCGTACGGCGCCCGGCGGACTGACCTCCCGGGGCCGCGGGGCCGTGCCGGGGAACCACCCGGGCACGCCCGGCGGACCGGGCCGGGCGCGCCCGGGCCCTCGCCCGCTCAGCGGGCCGGCCGCGGCGGCCAGGCGGCCGGGGCCAGGACGCCGGTGGCGTAGGCGCGGGCGACCAGGGCGGTGCGGTTGGGGACGCGCCAGCGCCGGGTGAGCCGGGCCAGGTGGTAGTTGACCCCGTCCGGGGTGACACCGATCTCCCGGGCGATCTGCGCCGTGGTGTCGCCCCGGGCCGCCGCGGCCAGGATCCGGGCCTCGACCGGGCTGACCTCGACCTGCGGGCCGGGAGCCGGGGCGGCGGCCGCGGGCTGCGCCGCCCGCAGCGACAGCAGCAGGCTCGGGGTCTGCTCCGGGGTGTCGCCGACCAGGTCGACGGTCATCTCGCCGTGCCGCTCGCGGCCGTCGGCGGACGTCCAGGAGACCCGCGCCGGGTACTGCGAGCGGCGGTGCAGCCGGACGGCCTCGGTGAGCGCCTCAAGGGTGCCGGTGTCCCGCAGGGTGAAGAACTCCAGGATCCTACGGTTGTGCAACTGACCTGGCAAACGGCCGAATTCGACGGCCATGGCGCGGTTGACGATCAGGATGCGCCCGCCGAACTCGCACACCGCGATCGGCAGCGGCACGTGGTCCAGCAGCCGCAGTGCCCGGTTGCGCCAGATCACCGCCGCTTCCCGCGGGCTGTCCGGTACCGGGCCGCAGCCCTCGGTCGTCCGCATCCGTCATTCTCCTTCCCCGGGGCCTACGCTGACGGTCCGTAGCAAGCCCGTAACCGACCCGGGCACTACACAATCATGTAGTGACCGCGGCCCGCACCCCCTCCCGGTGGGCGCACAGTGGTGGGAGACGAAAGTTTCCTGCCGTGGGAGGGGCACACCGATGACCGAGACCGTGGAGCGCACGACCGAGGACGAGCGGGCGGCCGGGGGCGAGAGCCGGGCCGTCCCCCTGGTGGACATCTCGGCGATGCCGCCGGCCGCCGCCCCGGTGCTGCGCATCATGGAACTGGCCAGAGAGCACGGCCCGGCCTTCGTCCAGCGACTGCACGGCCGGGACACCCTGGTCGTCAGCGGCCTGGAGCTGGTCACCGAGCTGGCCGACGAGACCCGGTTCACCAAGTCGATCGGCCCGGCCCTGGAGAACGTCCGGCAGTTCACCGGAGACGGCCTGTTCACCGCCTACAACGAGGAGCCCAACTGGGCCCGGGCGCACGACATCCTGATGCCCGCCTTCGCGCTCGGCTCGATGCGCACCTACCACCCGGTGATGCTGCGGGTGGCCCGCCGGCTGGTCGACTCCTGGGACCGCCGGGAGGCCGCCGGACAGCCGGTGGACGTGCCCGGCGACATGACCCGGATGACCCTGGACACCATCGGCCTGGCCGGGTTCGGCTTCGACTTCGGTTCCTTCGAGCGGGACGAGCCGCACCCCTTCGTCGAGGCGATGGTGCGCTGCCTGGAATGGGCGATGACCAGCCTCACCCGCGACCCGGAGGCGGACCACCGCGAGCGCGACGCGGCCTTCCGCGCCGACTCCGACTACCTGGCCGCCGTGGTGGACGAGGTGATCGCCGCCCGCGCCGAGGAGGACGTCCAGGGCCCGGCCGAGGACCTGCTCGGTCTGATGCTCGGTGCCGTCCGCCCCGCGGACGGCACCCGGCTGGACGCCGAGAACATCCGCAACCAGGTGATCACCTTCCTGATCGCCGGCCACGAGACCACCTCCGGCGCGCTCTCCTTCGCGCTGTACTACCTGGCCAAGCACCCGGCCGTGCTGCGCGAGGTGCAGCGGGAGGTGGACGAACTCTGGGGCGACCGGGCCGATCCCGAGCCCTCCTACGAGGACGTCGGACGGCTGCGCCACACCCGCCAGGTGCTCAACGAGGCGCTGCGACTGTGGCCGACGGCGCCCGCGTTCAGCCGGGAGGCGCGCGCGGACACCCTGCTCGGCGGACGCATCCCGCTGCGCGCCGGGGAGACCGTCCTCGTCAGCACGCCGCTGCTGCACCGCGACCCGGCGTGGGGCGACAACCCGGAGCTGTTCGACCCGTCCCGGTTCGACCCGGAGTACGAGGAGAGCCGCTCCCCGCACGCCTTCAAGCCCTTCGGCACCGGCGAACGCGCCTGCATCGGGCGGCAGTTCGCGCTGCACGAGGCCGTCATGCTGCTCGGCATGCTGGTGCACCGCTACCGGCTGATCGACCACGCCGACTACCGGCTGACCCTCAAGCAGACGCTCACCATCAAGCCCGACGGGTTCACCCTCGGCCTCGCCCGGCGCACGCCCGCCCCGGCCGTCGACGCCTCCCGCGCGGACTCCCTCGCCACCGCCGCGCCGACGGCGGTCGGCCGGCAGGGCGGACCGGCCGCCGGGCGTCCCGGACGGGTCCGGCGGGGCACCGGGCTGCTGCTCCTGCACGGCTCCAACTACGGTGCCTGCCGGGAGTTCACCCGGCAGCTCGCGGAGGCCGCCGCCGACCTCGGCTGCGAGACCGCGACCGCCCCGCTGGACGCGTACGCGGACGGCCTGCCCACCGACCGGCCGGTGGTGATCACCGCCGCCTCGTACAACGGGCAGCCGACCGACGACGCGGCCCGGTTCGTCCGCGGGCTCCAGGAGTCCCGGGAGGGCGGCGGGGCCGAGGGCGTCGAGTACGCGGTGCTCGGCATCGGCGACCGCACCTACGCCGCGACCTACCAGCGCGTCCCTGCGCTGATCGACGACCGGCTCGCCGAGCTCGGCGGCACCCGGCTGCTGGCCCGCGCCGAGGCCGACGCCTCCGGCGACCTGGAGGGCACCGTGCGGCAGTTCACCGGGGCGCTGCGCGAGGCCCTGCTGGCGCGCTACGGGGACGCCGACGCCCCCGCCGGGGAGCCGCCGGTGGCCGCGTACACGGTGACCGAGGTGACCGGCGGCCCGCTGGCCGCGCTCGCCGCCCGGCACGACACGGTGGAGCTGACCGTCACCGCCGTCGGCAGCCTGACCGACCCGGCCTACCACCGGGTCAAGCGGCTGGTCCGGCTGGCCCTGCCGGAGGGCACCGGCTACCGGACCGCCGACCACCTCACCGTGCTCCCGGCCAACGACCCGGTGCTGGTCGAGCGCGCCGCCAAGCTGTTCGGCGCCGACCCGGACACGGTGCTGAACATCGTGGCGCACCGGCGCACCGGACTGGCCGTCGACCGCCCGCTGACCGTCCGCGAACTGCTCACCCGTCACGTCGAGCTGCAGGACCGGCCGAACGCCGAGCAGCGCGCCGCGCTGGCGGCGCTCAACCCCTGCCCGCCCGAGCAGGCCGCCCTGCGGGCCCTGTCCGACGACGACCCACGCACCCTGCTGGACCTGATCGAGGACCACCCGGCGCTGCGGGAGCGGCTGAGCTGGCCGGTGCTGCTGGAGCTGCTGCCGCCGATCCGGCCGCGGCACTACTCGATCTCCTCCTCGCCCACCGGCGACCCCGGTCAGGTGGAGCTGATGGTCTCGGTGCTCAGCGCCCCGGCCCGCTCCGGCCGGGGGACGTTCCGGGGCGCCGGATCCGGCTACCTCGACCGGGTCGCCGTCGGCGACACCGTGCTGGCCCGGGTCCAGCCCTGCCGGGAGGCGTTCCGGATCGGCCACCGCACCCCGGTGGTCATGATCGCGGCCGGCACCGGCCTGGCACCCTTCCGGGGTGCCGTCGCCGACCGCCGGGCGCTGCTCGCGCGGGGCGCCGTCCTCGCCCCGGCGCTGCTGTACTTCGGCTGCGACGACGAGGCGGCGGACTACCTGCACCGCGGCGAGCTGGAGGCCGCCGAGCGGGCCGGCGCGGTCTCGCTGCGGCCCGCCTTCAGCGAGCGGCCCCAGCAGGGGCGGCGCTACGTGCAGGACCGGATCGCCGCCGAGGCGGCCGAGGTCCGGGAGCTGCTGGAATCCGGCGCCGAGGTGTACGTGTGCGGCGACGGGGCCCGGATGGCGCCGGGCGTCCGGGCGGCCTTCCGGGCGCTGTACCGGGAGCGCACCCCGGGCGCCGACGAGCAGCGGGCGCAGGCCTGGCTGCAGGGGCTGATCGAGGCCGGGCGGTACGTCGAGGACGTGTACGCGGGCTGACCCTCCCGCGCCGGGGACGGCCGTGGGGGGCCCCCCCCCCGGGGGGGGGGCCCCCGCCCCGGGGGGGGGGGGGGGGGGTGGGGGGGGGGGGGGGGGGGGGGGGGGGGGGGGTTGGGGGGGGGGGGGGGGGGGGGGCCCCCCCCCCGGGGGGGGGGCGGCGGGGGGCCCGGCGGGGCGGGGGGGGCGCCCCCACGGCTCGGGCGGAAGGGCTCGGGTCAGTAGACGCTGACGTTGTACGCGGAGAGCGCCGCGTTGACCGGCTGGTAGAAGGTCGTCCCGCCGGAGGTGCAGTCGCCGCTGCCGCCCGAGGTGAGGCCGAGCGCCTTGGCGCCGTCGTACAGCGGGCCGCCCGAGTCGCCGGCCTCGGCGCAGACGTTGGTCTGGATCAGGCCGCGGACGGTGCTGCCGTCGCTGTAGCGCACGGTGGCGTTGAGCCCGGTGACGGTGCCGCCGTGGGTGCCGGTGGTCGAGCCGGTGCGCTTCACCGCCTCGCCGACGACGGCGTTCGGGGCGGAGGTGAAGCCGCCCGGGTGGCTGAGGGCGCTGTTGTCGTAGCGGACCAGCGCGTAGTCGTGGCCGGGGAAGGTCGAGCCGATGGTGGGGCCGATCAGGGTGCTGTGGGCGACGTCGGTGTACCAGTTGGCCGCGACGTTGCCGCAGT
This sequence comes from Kitasatospora sp. NPDC048715, assembly GCF_043198905.1. Classification (NCBI taxonomy): domain Bacteria; kingdom Bacillati; phylum Actinomycetota; class Actinomycetes; order Kitasatosporales; family Streptomycetaceae; genus Kitasatospora; species Kitasatospora sp. NPDC048715. The sequence continues at coordinate 411,911 of NZ_JBICVH010000002.1, forward strand.
GCCCGGCGGTGAGGAAGTAGTAGGTGCTGCCGCTCACCACGTTGAAGCCGAGCGAGCAGCGGTACTCGCCGCCGTAGATGGCGTCGCCGGCCGCGAGCAGCGGGGTGAACACGCCGGGGACGCGGTGGACGTCGAGGTTGGGCGCGGAGGGGCCGGCGGCCTTCATCAGCCGGGCGAGCGAGGACGGGGAGACGGTGCTGTCGGCGGTCACCACGACGCGTCCGGCGGCTTCGTCGACGTACCAGGCCGTGCCGTCGACCTCGGCGTTCAGAATGGCGTCGCTGATCGCCGAGAGCTGTTCCGGTTCGGCGGTGCGGGTGGGAGCGGCGGCGGCGCCCGGCGCGGCGACCGCGGTCGCGGTCAGCAGGCCGAGGGCCGCGGCGAGCAGGCGGAAGCGGCGTGTGCTGCCGGTGCGGGGCGTGGTGCGCGTGGTCCTCACCGATCTCCTCCTGAGGGGGTTACGGCCCTGAGGGTTGGGGCCGTGAAGCGCGGTCAGGGGATGGGCGGACCCCGGTCGTTGCTCTCCGGAAGCACGGCGGATGATCAGCTCCTGATCGGCGCTGACCGGAAGTATGAGGAAACGGACCGTTCGGTACAAGCTTCCCGAGGGGGTGTCGGCGGACCCGCAGGTCCGGGAGTGAGCCTGCGGGTCCGCCGTTCGGCGGCTGCCGTGCGGTTCCTGCCCGGCGGGCACCGGTGCGGGCCCGGTGAGGTGCCGGTGAGGCGCTGGTGAGGTGCCGGCCATGGCGTGCCTCGGTCGAGGTGATGAACCGTCGGCCGAATGTCCCGGAGAAGCGATCGGAAGAAAGTGTTATCGGCGTGGACGGGGAGGGTCTCCTGGGCACGGGAGCGAACGCGCGACGCCGTGGGTGAGGTCCACGGCGGGACCGCGGAGTTCGAGATGGGGCACTGCGCGGGGAGCCGGAAGGCTCCGACCGCGTCCGCTCCCGACGCGTCGGCCGGATCGTTGCGACCCGGCCGACGCACCCGGCGGTCCGCATGCTCTCCCCCCTGGCTGCGGACCGCCGGGCTCACCGGGCCGGGGCCTGCCCCCGGGGCAGCCGCCAGACCAGTTCCTCCCCGGTCTCGGCCGGGGCGAGCGCCTCCGCCGGTCGGCGCAGGTACTCGGTGAAGCCGAGCCGGGCCGGGACGGCGCCGCTGGCCCGGTTGGCCGGGTCGTGGACGATCTCGACGTACTCCACCCCGGGGAGCCGGAAGGCCTCACCGGCCAGGGCCCGCACGCTCCGGGTGGCCAGCCCGCGCCCGGTGGCGGCGGGGTGCAGCCAGTAGCCGATCTCGCGGACCCCGGCCGGGGTGTCCTCGCGCCGGAACAGCCCGCAGGCGCCGACGATCGCGCCGTCGAGCACGATCGCGTACGTGAATTCCTGCCCGCTCGCCCAGAGTTCCGCCCGGCCGGTGAGGAACTCGGCGGTCTTGGCCCGGCTGTGCTCGGCCACCCAGGGCATCCAGGGCCGCAAGTGCTCCAACGACTCCTCGATGACCGCGAAGAACTCGGGCAGGTCCGACTCGCCGTCGAAGCGGCGAAGGACGGCCCCGTCCAGGGCGATGACGTGCTGGGGATGGTTCATGAGCAGGAGGATGGTCCGTGCACCCTCTGCCCGGCAACGGGTTTTGGCGGGGGCCGCAGGCGGCTCAGCCCCGGCCGGCCCCGGCGCGGCCCGCCGGGGTGCGCCGCTGCAGCAGGACGGCCGCCTCGCGGTCGGTGACCTCGTGGAACTCGCCGTACCAGGGCCCGGCGGCGTGCGCGTAGCGGGGCAGGTGGAGGCAGACCACCGCGTCCACGTCCCGGCCCAGGTCGGCCGCGATCCGGGCGTCGCAGACCGGCGCCGCGAGGATCAGCCGCGCCGGGTGGTCGGCGGCGAGGGCGTGGACGGCCGCCCGGGCGGTGAGGGCGTCGGTCAGGCCGTCGGAGACCAGGACGACGGTGCGCCCGTCCAACGGCAGCCGGTCCCGGCCCGGGCGGTAGAGCGCCTCGCGGCGGTGGACCTCCACCCGCTCCCGCTTGACGCTCGCGCCCAGCTCGGCCGCGGTGACGCCGAGGTTCCTCAGGGTGTGCCGGTCGACCAGCGGCGCGTCGCCGTCGGCGATCGCGCCGATCGGGCGGTCGTGGCCACGGACGGCCAGTGACCGGACCACCGTGGCGTCGAGCGGGGCGTCCAGGGCCTCGGCGACCTCCGCCGCCACCGGCAGCCCGCCGGGGGCGAGCCCGAGAACCACCACCCCGGTACCGGCCCGGCCGCTCAGCAGCGGGGCGAGCCTGCGGGCCAGCTGGTGTCCGGCGGTGCTGCGGTCGAGGAATCTCACGGGTCCGTCCTTGTTCTCCTGCGTTCGTGCCCCTGCCGGGCCCCGGGGCGGCACGAACCGGCGAGCGTCCCGCGGCCCCGCCACCAAGGCGACTTCCCCGCCACGGCGGGCTCTAACGTCCTCGCGCGAAACGTCTGCGCGCGAAACGTCCTCGCACGCCGGCCTGCGCGGGCGACCCGGACGTGCTCCCGGGCCGGCGGCGGTACGTGTGTCCCGGCCGGGTTCGGGCAGACGCGGGGCATGGACGACCGACCGACGGTGCTCCAGCCCGTACCCGGGATACTCGCGGGTACGGCCGTCCGCGCGGCCCGGCACGGCGCGCGCGATGATGGTCGGGACGGCGCCCCGCCGTCCCCACCGGACCGGGAGCGAGCCATGCCACGGCCATCCGAGCAACCCTGCGAGCCCACCGGGGAGCACGAGTCCGGCGACCTGTGGGTCGAGGTCGGGGACCGGGGGCCGGTACGGATCGTCACCGTCACCGGGGAACTGGACCACGACACGGCGGACAACCTGCGGACCGCCCTCGCCCGGCCGCCGTCGGCGGCGGGCATCGAGCGGATCGTCGTCGACCTCGCCGGCCTGCGGTTCTGCGACTCGACCGGGTTGAACGTCCTGCTGCGCGCCCGGCTGGACGCCCAGGGGGACGGCGTGCGGCTGGAGCTGGCAGGCGCCGGCCCGCTGGTGGTGCGGCTGCTCGCGATCACCGGGGCCGACGGCGTGCTGCGGGTCCACCCCGACCTCCGCACGGCGCTGGAGGCGCCCGGCGAGGGCCCGGCCGGGCCCGCCGCACCGCCCGAGCCGAGGTGAGGAGGCAGACCGTGGACCGCCCCGGGAACGGTGGGCCGCCGAGTCGGGACCAGACCAGGCGGCTGGTGCTGGAGGGCAGTGCCGGCGCGGTGCAGCGCAGCCGGGAGTTCAGCCGGCGGGCGCTGGTGTCCTGGCACTGGCTGCCGGCCCCCGACGAGGACCGGAGGGCCGCGGCCGAGGACGTCCTGCTGATGGTCTCCGAGCTGGTCACCAACGCCTGCCTGCACGCCTCCGGCGGCCCGCGCGAACTGCGGCTCCACTGGGACGGCGCCCGGCTGCGGGTGGAGGTCGCGGACGCCAGCCCCGTACCGCCGCGGCTGCGCCCGTTCGCCGGCGCCGGCCGACCGGGCGGGCACGGGCTGCGGGTGGTGGACCGGCTCGCCGACGCCTGGGGCTTCCGGCCCGACGACGGCGGGAAGCTGGTCTGGCTGGAGGTGCCGCGCCCGCCGGCCCTGACGGCGGCCGGTTCGGACGGGGAGCCGCAGCGGCCCGAATGACCGCCCCCTTCCCCGCCCGGGGGTTTCCGGCGCTCCGCAGCGGACAGCCGCATGGATGTGAGCGCCGGCATCGACCCGAGCCCGGTCCTCACCGAGCGAGAGGAGCCCGAGCCATGACGCGGCGCCCGTCGAAGTGCGGCAGTCCGACCGTCGACCGGGCCGAGGGGCTGACGGTCGAGATCCGGCCGTGGGCCCTGGGCACCGTCCTGGTGCTGCTCGGCGAACTGGACCTCGACTCCAGCGCGGACCTGCGGGCCGCGCTGAACCGGACCTTCGCCGAGCCGGCCGGCGTGGTCGTGATGGACTGCGCCGGACTGGAGTTCTGCGACTCCACCGGGCTCAACGCCCTGCTGCGGGCCAAGGCCCGGGCGGCGGTGGACGGCAGCCGGATCGAGCTGGCCCGGCCCCGGCCGCTGATCCTGCGGATGCTCGAACTCACCGGCGCCACCGACGCCTTTCCGATCCGCGAGACCGTACCGGGCTGAGGCCGGTGGGGCCGCTGGGGCCTGCCCCCCGCCCGGGCCCGTCCGCCCCGAGTGCCGCCCCCCGGCCCCGGGCGCGTCCGCCCCGAGTGTCGCCCCCGGCCCGCGGTGGCACAGTGGGAGCAGGGCGGCAGCCCGTCGCCCTCGGGTCCGAGGTGCCCGGACGGCGCACCCCGGCCGTGCGAGCGATCCGGACGGTGGGCGGATGGACGAGCACCCGGTAGCCGCAGCCCCCGCGGCCGACCCGGCCGAGCAGGCACTGCGGCAGCTGCTCGCCGGGCTGACGGCCGTGCGCGACGGGGACTTCCGGACCCGGCTCGCCCCGGACCGGCCGGGGGTGCTGGGGGAGATCGCCGAGGTCTTCAACGGCATGGCCGACCAGCTGGCCCGGGTGACCTCCGAGGTGACCAGGGTGGCCCGGGAGGTCGGCAGCGACGGGCGGCTCGGCGGCCAGGCGCAGGTACCGGACGCGACCGGGACCTGGCTGGAGCTGACCGACTCGGTGAACGCGATGGCCGGCAACCTGACCTGGCAGGTGCGCAACATCGCCCAGGTCACCACGGCGGTCGCGCGCGGCGACCTCACCCAGAAGATCGAGGTGGACGCGCGCGGCGAGATCCTGGAGCTCAAGAGCACCGTCAACACCATGGTGGACACCCTGTCCTCGTTCGCGGACGAGGTGACCAGGGTGGCCCGGGAGGTGGGCACCGAGGGCCGGCTCGGCGGCCAGGCGCAGGTGCCGGGCGTCGCCGGGACGTGGCGCGACCTGACCGACTCGGTGAACGCGATGGCGGGCAACCTGACCTGGCAGGTGCGCAACATCGCCCAGGTGGCGACCGCCGTGGCCGAGGGGGACCTCACCCAGAAGATCTCGGTCGCCGCCCGCGGGGAGATCCTGGAACTCAAGACGACCATCAACACGATGGTCGACCAGCTCTCCTCGTTCGCGGACGAGGTGACCAGGGTGGCCCGGGAAGTGGGCACCGAGGGCCGGCTCGGCGGCCAGGCGGACGTCCGGGACGTCTCCGGCACCTGGCGGGCGCTCACCGAGTCCGTCAACGTCATGGCCGACAACCTCACCGCCCAGGTCCGTTCGATCGCCGAGGTGACCACCGCCGTCGCGGAGGGCGATCTGACCCAGAAGATCCGGGTCGACGCGCGCGGCGAGATCCTGGAGCTGAAGGAGACCATCAACACGATGGTCGACCAGCTGTCCTCCTTCGCGGACGAGGTCACCAGGGTCGCCCGGGAGGTCGGCACCGCCGGGAACCTGGGCGGCCAGGCCACCGTGCGGGGAGTCTCCGGGACGTGGAAGGACCTCACCGACAACGTCAACGTGATGGCCTCCAACCTGACCGGCCAGGTCCGCTCGATGTCCGAGGTGGCGACCGCGGTGGCGCGCGGCGACCTCTCCCGGAAGATCACCGTCGAGGCCGAGGGCGAGGTCGCGGCCCTCGCCGCCGCCATCAACACCATGGTGGACACGCTGTCCGCCTTCGCCGACGAGGTCACCAGGGTCGCCCGCGAGGTCGGCATCGAGGGCATCCTGGGCGGCCAGGCCCGGGTGCCCAACGTCGCCGGGACCTGGAAGGACCTCACCGACAACGTCAACTTCATGGCGCACAACCTGACCAGCCAGGTGCGCAACATCGCCCAGGTCACCACCGCCGTCGCCGACGGCGACCTGACCCGCAAGATCGACGTGGACGCGCGCGGCGAGATCCTGGAGCTCAAGACCACCGTCAACACGATGGTCGACCAGCTGTCCTCGTTCGCCGCCGAGGTGACCAGGGTGGCCAGGGAGGTCGGCAGCGAGGGCCGGCTCGGCGGGCAGGCCCGGGTGGAGGGCGTCTCCGGCACCTGGAAGCGGCTCACCGAGAACGTCAACGAGCTGGCCGGCAACCTCACCCGGCAGGTCCGCGCCATCGCCGAGGTCACCAGCGCCGTCGCGGCCGGAGACCTGACCCGCTCGATCAGCGTGGACGCCTCCGGCGAGGTCGCCGACCTCAAGGACAACATCAACGCGATGGTCGGATCGCTGCGCGAGACCACCCTGGCCAACCAGGAGCAGGACTGGCTCAAGAGCAACCTGGCCCGCTTCTCCGCCGCCATCCAGGCCCGGCGGGACATCCGCGCCGTCGCCGGGATGATCACCGACGAGCTGACCCCGCTGGTCGGCGCCCAGTACGGCGCGTTCTTCCTCGCCGAGGAGGGCGCGGACGGCACCGAACTGGCCCTGATCAGCGCCTACGGCCGCCCGGCCGGGGAGCAGCGGCGGCTGCGGCTGGGGGAGTCCCTGGTCGGCCAGGCCGCCCGGACCCGGCGGACCGTCGCCGTGGACGACCTGCCGCCCGGCTACGCCACCGTCTCCTCCGGAGCGGGCGGCGCCGACGCCCGCTCGCTCGTCGTCCTGCCGATCGCCCTGGAGGAGTGGCTCATCGGCGTGCTGGAGTTCGCCTCGGTCCACCCGTTCACCCAGGTCCACCGCGACTTCCTGACCCAGTTCGCCGAGGCCTGCGGGGTCAACCTCGGCAACCTGCTGGCCAACGCGCGCACCGACGAGCTGCTCGGCGAGTCCCAGCGGCTCACCGCCGAACTCCAGTCCCAGTCGAAGGAGTTGCAGGAAGGACAGGAGGAACTGCGCCGCTCCAACGCCGAACTGGAGGACAAGGCCGCGCTGCTCGCCCAGCGCAACCGGGACATCGAGGCGAAGAACCTGGAGATCGAGCAGGCCCGCCAGGAACTGGAGGAAAGGGCACAGGAGTTGACCCGGACCTCGATGTACAAGTCGGAGTTCCTGGCCAACATGAGCCACGAGCTGCGCACCCCGCTGAACAGCCTGCTCATCCTCGCCCAGCTGCTCGCCGAGAACAGCGGCGGCAACCTCACCCCCAAACAGGTCGAGTACGCGGGCGTCATCCACTCGGCCGGCACCGACCTGCTCCAGCTCATCAACGACATCCTGGACCTCTCCAAGGTGGAGGCCGGGAAGATGGACCTGTCCATCGAGCCCTTCGCGGTGCGCGAACTGCTGGAGTACGTGGAGTCCGGCTTCCGGCCGCTGGCCGACCAGAAGGGGCTCGCCTTCGAGGTGGCCGTCGACCGGGCCGTGCCGGAACGGATCGTCACCGATCAGGCGCGGCTGCGCCAGGTGCTGCACAACCTGCTCTCCAACGCCGTCAAGTTCACCGACACCGGCCGGGTCGAGCTGCGGATCGAACGCGTCGAGGAGGCCGAGCTGCCGCCCGGACTCGGGAGCGCGCCCGCCGCGGTGGCCTTCCACGTCGACGACAGCGGGATCGGCATCGACCCGGCCCACCTGGACACCATCTTCGGAGCATTCCAGCAGGCCGACGGCTCCACCGCGCGGCGCTACGGCGGCACCGGCCTCGGCCTGTCGATCAGCCGGGAGCTCGCCCGGCTGCTCGGCGGCACCATCACCGTCCGCTCCGCGGCGGGGCAGGGCAGCCGGTTCACCCTGTACCTGCCGCTGGGCGATCAGGCGGCGGCGGTGACGACGGGCGACACGCCGGTGCTCGGGAACGGGGGCGACGAGAGCCCCCCGGCGGTCGAGAGCCCCTCGGCGGTGGAGGAGACCGGGGAGAGCGAGGAGAGCGACGCGCCCCCGGCCGTGGCGGGACCGCTCGTCGGACGGACCGTACTGATCGTCGACGACGACATCCGCAACGTCTTCGCGCTCACCGCCGCCCTGGAACGGCACGGGCTGACCATACTGCACGCCGCCGACGGCCGCGCCGGGCTCGACCTGCTGCGCGCCCACCCGGAGACCGACCTGGTGCTGATGGACGTCATGATGCCCGAACTGGACGGCTACGCCGCCATCGCGGAGATCCGCGCCGACGCCCGCTTCGAGCGGCTGCCGGTCGTCGCCGTCACCGCCAAGGCCATGCCCGGCGACCGGGACCGCAGCCTGGCCGCCGGGGCGGACGACCACATCACCAAGCCGGTCGACACCGGCCGGCTGCTGGAGCGGATGCGGGAATGGCTGGACGCGTCATGACGGCTCCCCGGCGCGGGGGAACCGCGGCCCGGCACTCGGGCACCGCGGCTCGTCGGGCCGGCACCGCGCCCCGGCCCCGGGGCGCGCCGTGACCGCCGGGCCCGAGTCCGCCGAGCAGGAGCCCTCGGGGCAGGAGCCCTCGGCACAGGAGGCCGCGGAGCGCACCGCCCGGGCCCTGGCCGAGACCGTCCGTCGTCTCCGGGCGGCCGCCGCCCGGGCGCACGCCGAGGCGCGGACCAGGGCAGCCGTCGACCTCGCCACCGGCATCCTGGCCGAGCGGCTCGGCCTGCCCGTCGCCGAGGCCGCCGCGCACCTCGCCCGGCTGGCCCGGGAGTCGGGCGTGCCGGTGCTCGTCCTGGCGACGGACATCGCGCGCCTCCCGGAGCCGGGAACGGAGCCGGGAACGGAACCGGAACTGGAACCGGGACAGGGCCCGCGAACGGACCCGGACGGCGGACCCGGACCGGCGGCCTTCGGCCTCCCCGCCGCCGAACCGCCCGAGGCCGGCCCGCCCGTCGCGCCCGCACTCGCCTCCGCGCCCGACCTGGAGCACGCCGCCCGGGCCGTGCTGGACCAGGCCGCGGCGGCGTTCGGCGTCCGCGCCGTGGCCGTCTGGCAGCGGCTGCCCGGCGGCGCGCTCGCCCTCGCCGCGCACGCCGGGCTCCGTGCCGAGGAGGCGGCCGGCTGGTCCCGGGTGCCGCCCGGCGTCCCCACCCCGGCGCAGCTGGTCGTCGGCGGGGGAGCCGAGCTGTGGCCCGGTGAACCGGGGGCGGACGGTCCCTCGGTCGGCGGCGCCGCCGACCGGGCGGTCGTCCCGCTGCTCGACCGGCGCCGCCGCACGGGCGCGCTGGAGCTGCTCTGGCCGGCCACCGGCCCCGATTCCGCCCCGGTGCTCGGCCCGGCCCGGCGCCGGGGGCTGTACGCCCTCGCCGACCTCTGCGCGACCCTGCTCGGCCCACCCCCGGAGCCCGTGCCTCCCGAGCGGGCCGACGACCTCCTGGACGGTCTGCTCACCCCCGCGCTGCTGCTGGCCCCCGTCCTGCGGGCCGAGCGGATCGCCGACTTCACGGTGGTCCGGGTCAACGCCCGGTTCCGCGACCCGCTCGGCCGGCCCCGGGAGGCACTGGAGGGCGCCTCGCTGCTGGAGACCTACCCGGTCGCCTCGGCCGCCGGGCTGCTCGACCGGCTGCTGCGCGCGTACGAGACGGGCGTGCCGTCGACCGCCGAGCGGGTCCGGCTGGCCTTCCGGGAGCAGGGGCCCGCCGTCCCGGTGGCCGTGCTGCTCTCGGTCGTCCCGCTCGGCGGCCGGGTGCTGGTCTGCTGGCGGCTGGACGACGAGCGGGAGGAGGACGAGCACGCCGCCCTGCTGCGCCAGGCCCAGCGGCTGGCCCGGGTGGCCGGGTTCGAGGAGCGCCCCGCCGAGGGCCGGATCCGCTGGAGCGACGGGCTGCGCGAGCTGTACGGGCTGCCGCCGGACGCCTCGCCCGTACCGCTGGACCGGCTCGTGCGGCACACCCACCCGGACGACCGGCCGGCGGTCCGGCGGCTGCTGGACACCGTCCGGCACCACCACCGCACCGCCTCCGCGGTGGTCCGGCTGGACCGCCCGGACGGCACCCACCGCTTCACCCGGGTGATCGCGGAGCCGGTGGTGGACGAGACCGGCCGGCTCGTCGCCGTCCGCGGCGCCTACCACGACGTCTCCGCCCAGCACTGGACGGAGGTCGCGCTCGGCGCCACCCGGGAGCGGCTGGCCGACAGCGAGCAGGAGTCGGCCGAACGGGCGCAGCTGGCACTGCGGCTGCAGCAGGCGATCCTGCCCGCCGCCCCGCCCCCGCTCGCCGTCACCGGCCTGCACGCCGCCGTCCGCTACCGGCCCGCCGCCCAGCGCGACCGGGTCGGTGGCGACTGGTACGACGTGCTGGTGCTGCCCGACCGGCGGGTGCTGCTCGCGGTCGGCGACGTGGCCGGGCACGGCGTCGGCGCGGCCACCGGGATGGTCGCGCTGCGGCACGCGCTGCGCGGCCTCGCCGTCACCGGGGCCGGCCCGGGCCGGCTGCTGGAGTGGGCCAACACCGTGGCCCTGCGCGAACCGGGCCAGGTCACCGCGACGGCCGTCTGCGTGCTGGTGGACCCGGTCGGCGGCGAACTGCGCTGGGCCCGGGCCGGCCACCTGCCGCCGATCCGGCTCGGCGCGGACGGCGCCCAGGTGCTGCCGCTGCCGCACGGCGTGCTGCTCGGCGCGCTGGACGACGCCGAGTACGAGGAGCGCACCGCCAGGCTCGACCCGGGTGACGTCCTGCTGCTCTACACCGACGGGCTGGTCGAACGCCGGGACCGTCCGGTGGAGGAGTCGGTGGAACAGCTGCTCCGGGCGGCCGGCGCCCCCGGCCCGGACCTGGAGCAGTACCTGGACCGGCTGCTCGAACTCAGCCCCGCCGACACCGACGACGACACCTGCCTGATCGCCGTCCAGACCGAGTAGGCAGGGCGGCTGCGCGGTCCCGTACGCCGGATGCGAGGGTGGGCCTCGTGAATGAGACGATCATGGCAGCCGCCCGCGAACGAGCCGCCGGACACCGGCGCCGGTTCGACCTCCGCTTCGAGGCCTACTTCGCGGCCCTGCCGGAGCGCCTCGACACGCCGTCGCTCAGCCGCTTCACCCCGCGCTGCCTGGAGCTGCTGCGGGACCTCTCACTGCGCGGCGGCAAGCGGCTGCGGGTCGCCCTGCTGTACGAGGCGGCCCGCCTGGTGACCACCGACCCGGTGCCCGGCCTGGCGGAGGCCGCGCTGAGCATCGAGCTGCTCCAGACGCACGGGCTCGTCCACGACGACATCATCGACGACGCGCCCGTACGCCGCGGCGGCCCCTCCACCTACTACGCGTACCGCCGGGAGTTCCCGGAGGCGGACCGCACCGCGCTCGGCCTGGCCGTCCTGGCCGGGGACCTCGCCGCCTTCCTCTCGATGCGGGTCCTGCTGGAGGCGGACGTCCCCGCCGAGCTGCGCCGGGCGATGCTGGAGGTGCAGCTGAACGCCGGTGCCGAGACGGTCGCCGGCCAGATCCTCGACCTCGAACGCGACTTCCTGCCGCTCCCGGACGAGGAGTTCCTGCACACCGTCTGCGAGTACAAGTCGACCCGCTACTCCGTCCTCGCCCCGCTGCGGCTGGGGCTGCTGGCCGCCGGCGAGGACGTGGCCGAACACGACGCACGGCTGCGCCGCTACGCGACCCCGGTCGGCATCGGCGGCCAGCTGCGCGACGACTACCTCGACCTGTTCGGCGACGAGGACGCCACCGGCAAGTCCACCGGCGCCGACCTCCGCGCGGGACGCCGCAGCTACGCCGTGAGCGCCCTGCTCGCCCGCGCGGACGAGGCGCAGCGGGCCGTGGTGGAGTCCGCGCTCGGTGACCCGCACTGCCCGGCCGACGCGGTCGAGCGGGTCCGCGAGCTGGCCCGGCGGCTGGGCGTGGACCGGAAGCTCCGCGCCGACATGCGCCGCTGCGCCGACGCGGCCCACGCCGAAGCCGAGAGCTGGCGCCCGCACTGGCGGGAGGAGGCGGTGGCCTTCTTCGAGGGCCTGCCGCCGGCGAACGTGGTGCCGGGCGGGTGACCCGGGCGGCCCGGTCCGCGCCGAGCGCGTGGGGACCGGGCCCGGACGGCGGGGGGTCAGCCCGCCGCGTCGTGGGCGAGGCGGGCGCCGGCGCGGACCAGCCACTGGCGGGCGTGCTCCCGGGCGGAGGCCGGGTCGCCCGCGAGCGCGGCGAGGGTCAGCACCCGGTCGTCGGCCGACTCACCCGCGACGATCCGGGCGGGGACGCCGGCCCGGGCGGCCCGGGCGAGGACCTCGCCGACCGCCTTGCCGCGCAGGCTGGTCGCGTCGTACCGGCCCTCACCGGTGATCACCAGATCCGCCGCGGCGATGTCCCGGTCGAGGCGGAGGAGGTCGGCGACGGCGGCCGCGCCGGGGCGGATGACGGCGCCCCAGGCGGCCGCGAGGCCGTAGGCGGTGCCGCCCGCCGCACCGGCGCCGGGCCGCGCCGGGTCCGCGCCGAGGAGCGCGGCGAGCCGGGTGAGGCCCTGGTCGAGCAGGGCGACCTCGCTCGGGTCCGCGCCCTTCTGCGGGCCGTAGACGGCGGCGGCGCCGTCCGGGCCGAGCAGCGGATTCGTGACGTCGGTGAGCAGCACCACGCCGTCGGGCGGCGCCGGGCGCAGGCCCGTGGCGTCGACCCGGTGGGCCCGCGGCAGTGCTCCGCCGCCGTCGGGGAGCTCCCGGCCCCGCGCGTCGGTCAGCCGCAGGCCGAGCGCCGCGAGCAGGCCGCTGCCGCCGTCGGTGGAGGCGGAGCCGCCGAGGGCGACCGCCAGCCGGCGCGCGCCCGCGTCGAGGGCCGCCGCGACGGTCTCGCCGGTGCCCCGCGTGGTCGCGGTGAGCGGCGCGGGGCGGGACACCAGGGGCAGCCCGCTGGCGACGGCGAGTTCCACCAGCGCGGTGCCGTCGGGCAGGAGGGCGTACCGCCCGGCGACCGGCCGCCCGTCGGGGCCGGTGCAGCCGGGGACCTCGTGCTCGGTGGTGCCGGGCAGGGCGGCCGCGACGGCGGCGATGGTGCCCTCGCCGCCGTCGGCCATCGGACGCGCGATCAGCTCGTCGCCCGGCCGCACCGAGCGCCAGCCGTCGGCCAGCGCCCGGGCGGCGTCGGTCGCCGTGACCGTCCCCTTGAAGGAGTCCGGGGCGAGGACGACCCTCATGCGCCCGCCACGTGGGCCCGGTGGCGCTCGACCACCGTCGCGAGGGTCTGCTCCCCGGGGGTGTCCCAGATCTCCTGGTTGAAGATCTCGGTCTCGATCCAGCCGGTGTAGCCGGCGGCCGTGACCATGGCCGTCAGCGCGCCGAAGTCGATGTGGCCGTCGCCCACGTGCCCCCGGCCGAGCAGGGTGTCGGCGGGCAGCGGCAGCGTCCAGTCGCAGACCTGGTACGAGGCGATCCGGGCACCCGCCCGGGCGACCTGCGCGGCGAGGTCCGGGTCCCACCACACGTGGTAGCTGTCGACGACGACGCCGACCTGCTCGACGGGGTGGCGCTCGGCCAGGTCGAGGGCCTGGCCGAGGGTGGAGACCACGGCCCGGTCGGCGCAGAACATCGGGTGCAGCGGTTCGATCGCCAGCCGTACGCCCAGGTCACCGGCGTACGGGGCGAGTTCGGCCAGCCGGTCGGCGACCCGCTCCCGGGCCCCGGCCAGGTCGCGGCTGCCCGCGGGCACCCCGCCGACGACCATCACCAGGGTGTCGGTGCCGAGTTCGGCCGCCTCCTCCAGGGCGCGGAGGTTGTCGGCGAGCGCCGCCCGGTGGGCGTCCGGCCCCTCGGCCGTGAGGAAGCCGCCCCGGCACAGGCTGCTGACGGCCAGTCCCGCCTCGCGGACCAGCCTGGCCGCGGAGGCGACGCCGACCTCCTCCACCTTGTCGCGCCAGAGCCCGATCGCCGGGACGCCGGCCGCCACGCAGCCGCGCACCGCCTCCGGCAGGCTCCAGCCCTTGGTGGTGATCTGGTTCAGCGAGAGCCGGTTCACGCCTCCACCCCCGCCACCGCGAGGAACCGCCGCATCCGGTGCGCCGCCAGCTCCGGATCGGGCAGCACCCCGGCGGCGTCCGCCAGCCGGAACAGCTCCACCAGGTGGACGACGGAACGGCCGCTCTGCGCCCCGCCGACCATGGTGAAGTGGCTCTGGTGGCCGGCCAGCCAGGCGAGGAACACGATGCCCGTCTTGTAGTGGTACGTCGGCGCCGCGAACAGGTGGCGGGCCAGCGGGAGGGTGGGGGCGAGCAGCGCGTCGTACCGGTCGAGGTCGCCGGCGTCCAGGGCGTGCAGCGCGGCCGCGGCGCGGGTGGCGATCGGGTCGAAGACGCCCAGCAGCGCGTGGCTGTGGCCGAGTTCGTCGCCGCGGACGAGCCGCGGGTAGTCGAAGTCGTCGCCGGTGTAGAGCCGGACGCCCTCGGGCAGGGCGCGGCGCAGGGCGATCTCCCGCTCGGCGTCGAGCAGGGAGACCTTGATGCCGTCGATGCCGGCGCGGTGCTCCCGGATCAGCGCGAGCACCGTCCCGGTGGCCGTGTCCGGGTCGGCGGAGCCCCAGTAGCCGGCCAGCGCCGGGTCGAACATCTCGCCGAGCCAGTGCAGGATCACCGGCCGACCGGCCTGGGAGATCAGCCGGCCGTAGACCCGGAGGTAGTCCTCCGGCCCGCGGGCCCGCGCGGCCAGGGCGCGGCTGGCCATCAGGACGGGCTGCGCGTCGGCCTCCTCGACCACCGCGAGCTGCTCCTCGTAGGCGGCCGTGATGTCGGCGAGGCCCGTGGCCGGGCCGGTGAGCTGGTCCGTGCCGACGCCGCAGGCGAGCCGGCCGCCGACGGCGCGGGCCTCCGCGCCGGAGCGGACGATCAGCTCCCGGGTGGCGGCCCAGTCCAGGCCCATGCCGCGTTGGGCGGTGTCCATGGCGTCGGCGACGCCGAGGCCGAGGGACCAGAGGTGGTGGCGGAAGGCGAGGGTGGCGTCCCAGTCGACGGCGGCCGGGGCGCCGGGGGCGTTGCCGCCGAGCGGGTCGGCGACGACGTGCGCGGCGGCGAAGGCCGTGCGCTCCTTCGGCGGGTGCGCCGGGATGTCCAGCGGCTCGGGGGTGCTCAGCCGGTGGCGGCCGTGGCCGGGAAGGTTCAGCTCGGTCATCGGATCTCCAGCTCGGGAACGTTCAGGCGGCGGCCCTCGCGGGCGGAGCGCAGGCCGAGTTCGGCCAGCTGGACGCCCTTGGCGCCCTCCAGCAGGTCCCAGGTGTACGGGGAGCCGGTGACGACGTGTCGCAGGAAGAGCTCCCACTGGGCCTTGAAGCCGTTGTCGAACTCGCGGTTGTCCGGGACCTGCTGCCACTGCTCGCGGAACCGCTCGGTGGCCGGCAGGTCCGGGTTCCACACCGGCTTCGGGGTGGTGGCCCGGTGCTGGATCCGGCAGTTGCGCAGCCCGGCGACGGCGCTGCCCTCGGTGCCGTCGACCTGGAACTCCACCAGCTCGTCGCGGTCGACCCGGACGGCCCAGGAGGAGTTGATCTGGGCGGTGATCCCGCCCTCCAGCTCGAAGACGCCGTAGGCGGCGTCGTCGGCCGTCGCCGGGTAGGTCCGGCCCTGCTCGTCGACCCGCTCGGGAATGTGGGTGGCGGTGTGCGCGTACACCGAGCGGACGGGTGCGATGACCTGGTCCAGCACGTACCGCCAGTGCGGGAACATGTCGAGGATCATGCCGCCGCCGTCCTGGGCGCGGTAGTTCCAGGAGGGGCGCTGCGCGTCCTGCCAGTCGCCCTCGAACACCCAGTAGCCGAACTCGCCGCGCACCGACAGGATGCGGCCGAAGAAGCCGCCGTCCACCAGTCGCTTGAGCTTGAGCAGGCCGGGCAGGAAGAGCTTGTCCTGCACGGCGCCGTTGCACACCCCGGCCTCCCGGGCCAGCCGGGCCAGTTCGAGTGCGGCGTCGAGGGACTCCGCGGTCGGCTTCTCGGTGTAGACGTGCTTGCCGGCCGCGATGGCGGTGCGCAGGGCCGGCTCGCGGGCCCGGGTGATCTGGGCGTCGAAGTAGATCTCGGCGAGCGGGTGGGCCAGCGCCTCGTCCAGCGAGGTGGTCCAGTGCGTCAGGCCGTGGCGGTCCGCCAGTTCCCTGAGCTTGCGGGCGTCGCGGCCGACCAGGATCGGTTCGGGCCACAGTGTGTCGCCGCCCTCCAGGGGGAGTCCGCCCTGCTCGCGGATGGCCAGGATCGAGCGCACCAGGTGCTGGCGGTAGCCCATCCGGCCGGTGACGCCGTTCATCACGACGCCGATCACTCTCTGCGTCACTCTCTGGGTCATGCGTGGTCCTCCGCGTCCTGTGCGGTCAGTGCCGGCAAGGGGAAAGCGCTTTCCCGGAGGTTATGGAGATATGCTTCGCACGTCAATGCAGGTGGTGGAGGAAAGCGGGGAACGGTCGATGGGTGTCACCCTCAGTGAGGTCGCCCGTCACGCCGGGGTCTCGCTCGCGACGGCCTCCCGGGCGCTCAACGGCTCGGCCCGGACGGTCGGCGGGGAACTGGCCGCGAAGGTCCGGGCCAGCGCCGACGCCCTCGGGTACCTGCCGAACGCCCCCGCCCAGGCGCTCGCCCGGGCCGCCACGGCCAACGTCGGCGTGCTCCTGCACGACGTGGCCGACCCGTACTTCGCGGCCATCGCCCGCGGGGTCTCCGACGCCGCCGGGCGGGCCGGGCTGCTCCCGCTGGTGATCAACACGGACGGGGAGCCGGAGACGCAGGTGCGGGGCATCCGCATGCTGCACGGCCAGCGCGTGCGGGCCATCGTCCTGGCCGGCTCCGCCCACACCGACCCGGCCGCCGTCCGGGCCGTCGACGCGGCGCTCGCCGACTACCGGGCGGACGGCGGGCGGATCGCCACCATCACCGACCACGGCCCCGGCTACGACGCCGTCCTGCCGGACAACCGCGGGGGCGCGGCCGACCTGACCCGGGCTCTGCTGGGCCTGGGGCACCGCGAGTTCGCGGTGATCACCGGGCCGGAGCGGCTGCGGGTGCCGATGGAGCGGCTCGCCGGGGTGCGCGAGGCGCTCGCCGAGGCGGGCGTCGAGCCGGCCGAAGGGGCCGTCCAGCACGTGGAGTTCACCCGCGCCGGGGGCCGCGAGGCGGTGCGGCGGCTGCTCGACCGCCCGCAGGCCGAGTGGCCGACCGCCGTGCTGGCGCTGTCCGACGTCTGCGCGATCGGTGTGCTCGGCGAACTGCGCGCGCGGGGGGTCGACGTGCCCGGCCGGATGTCCGTGGCCGGCTTCGACGACATCCCGTTCGCCGCGGACGTGGCGCCGGCGCTCTCGACGGTGCGGATGCCGCTGGAGCGGCTCGGCGCGAGTGCCGTCACCCTGGCGCTGGAGTCCGACGGGGGCGGGCGGCCCGTCCGGCAGGCCCTGCCGACCGAGGTCGTGCTGCGGGGGAGCACCGGGGCGGCGCCTGCGCGGGGCCGGTGAACGGGGGAGCGGTCGGCCGGGCGACGGTGCCGGACGCCCGGTGAGCGGGCGGTCCGGGCGGTCCGGGCGGTTCGGGCGGTTCGGGCGGTTCGGGCGGGTTTTCGCAGGCCGGGAACGCGGGATGGCCTGACCGGACGATCGGCCGACCGGTACGGTGGGTCTGATCGACTCGGCACATCTGTGTTCGTTCGATCGAATTTCGATTGAACGAGCCAGATTGATCAGATGCCGTGCGGCACGGGGCACGGGGCACGCAGGAGGAAGCCATGACCATCACGGCCGAGGAGCGTCGGTCCCGGATCCTTGAGGTCGTGCGCGACCTCAGGACGGTACGCGTGGTGGACCTCGCCGCCCGGATGGGCCTCTCGGCCGTCACCGTCCGACGCGACGTCGCGGTGCTCGCCGACGACGGGCTGCTCCAGCGCTCGCACGGCGCCGTCTCGCTGCCGCGCGCCAAGCCCACCGCGACCGAGGGCGCCGACCGGGTCCTGGGCATGCTCGTCCCCACCGTCGGCTCGTACTTCGACGAGGTGGTCGGCGGCGCCCGCTCGGCCGCCGCGGACGCCGGTGCGCGCCTGGTGCTCGCCATCGCCCCGTACGAGTCGGCCGACGACCGCGCCCAGGTCGGGCAGCTGCTCGACTCCGGGGTGGACGGCCTGCTCCTCACCCCCAACTGGCGTCCGGCCGGCGGCGAGGACCGGCTGTGGACCGGGGGGCTCCCGGTGCCCGCCGTGCTCGTCGAGCGCCGCCCGCCCGCCGACGGCGAGGGCGCGCCGCTGGACTCCGTCGGCTCGGACCACCGGCACGGCGTCCTGCTCGCCCTGCGCCACCTGGTCGCGCTCGGGCACGGCTCGGTGCTGCTGGTCGCCCGGGAGGACACCTGGACGGCGCACCAGGTCCGGGCCGGCTACGCCGAGGGGACGGCGCTGCTGGGGCTGGAGCCGCAACCGGTGATCGACATCCGCCGCCCCGGCGTCGACTCCGAGGCCGTCGCCGAGCGGATCGCCGAGGCCGCCGCCCGGGGCGTGCGGGCCGTGCTGGTCCACAACGACCAGGACGCCATCCAGCTGCCGCCGCTGCTGCGGGCCCGGGGCCTCCAGGTGCCGGACGACGTGGCGCTGATCGCGTACGACGACGTGTTCGCGGCCCTCGCCGCGCCGCCGCTGACCGCTGTCGCGCCGCCGAAGCGGGCCGTGGGCGCGGCCGCCGTGGAGCTGCTGCTGCGCCGCCTGGACCTCGGCGGCTCGCTGCCCGTGCACCGCCTCGAACTGCTGCCCTCACTGGAGATCCGCACCTCCTGCGGGGGCGCGGGCGCGGCCGGCTGAGGCGCGGCCGGGCGGAGCCCCGGGGTGTTCCGGCCACTCCGGCCGCTCCGCCCGGCCCGCCCCGCTCTCAGGCCGCGAGCCGGGTGAGGTAGGCCGCGCCGGGGCCCAGCAGCCCGGGCAGCGGGGCGGCGGCCGGGTACCAGGGCGCCTCGTACTCCCATGACACCCAGCAGTCCGCCGGCAGGGCGCGCACGCACTCGGCGATCGGCAGCACGCCCGCCCCGAGCGCGACCGGGGTGAGGTCGTCGTCGCTCGCGACGTCCTTGACCTGGACGTAGCCGAGGTGGGGCGCGAGCGCGGCCAGGCTCTGCGCCGGGCTCTCGCCGGCCAGCCGGGTGTGCAGCAGGTCCCACAGCGCGCCGACGGCCGGATGCCCGACGAGGTCGAGCACGCGCGCCACGTCGCGCCCGGAGCGGTGCGAGTCGTGGGTCTCCAGCAGGATGCGGACGCCGAGGGAGCGGGCGGTGTCGGCCGCCGCGGCCAGCCGCCGGGCGGCCCGCCGGTCGTCCTCGCCCGGCGCGGACCGCGCGCCGTGCGGGAAGACGCGCAGGTGGCGCGCCCCGAGGTCGGCGGTCAGCCGCAGGTGGTCGACCAGGGCGGCGGCCGGCCGGTCGTCCTCGCCCGGCGCGGCGACGCCGAGGTAGCAGGCCACGGCGAGCGGGGTGATCCCGTGGGCGGTGAACTCCCGTCGGGCGCTTCGCCGTTCCCCGGCCGTCAGGCCGGGGTGCACCGGTTCGCCGGGCGCGCACCGCAGTTCGAGTCCCTGCCAGTGGTGTTCGGCGGCCAGCCGGAGGACCTCGGTGAGCGGGCGGCCGGGCAGGCCCAGGGTGGAGAGGGCGAGTCGCACGGTGGTCAGTCCTCCCGGCGGACGGTGACGGAGCCGGTGGCGAGCAGGGCGGTGTGCCGCCCTCCGTCCGGCCAGCGGACGTGGAGCAGGTGGCCCCGCGGGGCCGGTTCGGTGCGGACCTCGACGGCCGCGCGGGGCGGCCGCACCGGGCCGCGGGAGAGCCGTGCGGTGCTGACGAACAGCGCGGCCGGGTCGGTGGTCCGCCCGGTGACCCGGGGTACCGCGCCGACGGCGCCGAACGCGGTGCCCGAGGGCAGCGGGTCGGTGCCGGCGCTGGTGAAGCCGCTCGCGCAGCGCAGCAGCGAGACGAGCCGCAGGCCGTCCGGCCCGGTGGCGGTGGCGGTGGCGAGCGGCCCGTCCACGGCGGTCTCGGCGGAGCCGCCGGCGACCGCCCAGCCGCTGTGCCGGACCTCGGTGCCCGGCTCGGCCCCGGCGACCAGGTGGGCGTGCACCTCGTCGGCCCCGGCGGCCAGGACGAGCGAGGTCACGACGACCCCGGGGAGTTCCGCGCCGCCCGCCCGGGGCCGGTGCTCGGAGGCGGCCCAGCCGTCGCCGGCGCCGAGCGGCCGGATCCGGCCGCGCTCGGTGAGCGTGCCGCCGACCACCAGGCCGAGGTGGTTGTCCGGCGGTCCGTCCAGTACCGGCCCGGTCGCGGTGGAGTGGGCGAGGCGCGCGTAGAGCGGGTCGTCGGGCAGCACCTCGTCCGCGGGCTGGTCGTCGCTGCCGTGGTTGTGCACCCGGACGAGGCCGTCGGCGGCGGTGGACTGGATCAGCCGGCCGGGCCGGGGGAGCGGCCGGACGGCGTCTCCGAGTTCGGTGGGTCCGGGCTGTTCGACGGCCGTCCAGACCGGGTGCTCCGGCGGCAGCAGCAGCCCGAGGAAGCCCTTGGCCGCCCAGTACGGGGAGGCGGGCCCGGAGTACGGCTGGACCATCGGCGGGTACGGCCCGTGCCAGCCGGAGGTGAGCAGGCCCTCGGCGTCGAGTGCGCCGCGGTCGAGGAAGTACCGCAGGGCGCCGGAGGCGAGGCGGCGGGTGGTGCCCGCGGACAGCGGGGTGTTCCCGCACAGGGCTCCGGCCCACAGCGGGGCCGCGGCGGCGAAGCGGTAGGTGAGCGAGCGGCCCTGGTGGACGGGGGCGCCGTCGGCGCCGAAGGCGTGCGCGCAGGCGTCGAGGTGGGCGGCGAGCCGGCCGCCGTACAGGTCGAGCAGGTGCCGGTCGCCGCCCAGGTGGGCGTGGAGGACGGGGTAGAGGTGGAAGGCCCAGCCGTTGTAGTGGTCGAAGGCGCGCGGGCGCCCGTCGGTGTACCAGCCGTCGCCCCGGTACCAGGTCTCGATCCTCGCCAGGCCGCGTTCCACGGCCCGCTCCGCGGCCGCGGCGTTGATGCCCGCCTCGGCGAGGAAGCCGCCGACGGTCAGCGGGAAGAGCCACCAGTTGTTGTCCACCGGGGCCCGGTGGAGGGCCTGGGCCAGCCAGGCACCGGCCCGGGCGCGCACGTCCTCGTCCAGGCGGTCCCAGAGCCAGGGGCGGGTGATCCGCAGGGCCAGGGCGATCGAGGCGGCCTCGACCATGGCCTGGCCCCGGTCGGTGATCACCGGCCAGGAGACCGGGTCGGCGTCGGTGAGGTCGCGTTCGGTGGTGGGGCGGCGGGTGCCGGCGGCGAGCCCTTCGGCGTAGGCCGGGAGCAGTCCGTGGGGGTCGTCGCCGCGGGCCCCCGCGACGCGGAGGGCGGCCAGCAGGAACGTCCGGGCGTACCCCTCCAGTCCGTCCGAGCGGGGCCCCGACCAGCTGGGGCGGTCGCCGGGCAGTGCGATCAGGGCGTGTTCGGGGCCCGCGTGGCGGCGGACGGCGGCCAGCAGGCCGTCCGCGGCGGCCTCCCAGTGGGCCCTGGTCCAGCCGGTGAGGGGGCTGAGCGAGCGGTCTTCGGGGGGTAGCTCGATCGGGGGCATGCCGGGGCTCCTCGGTCGGTGGCGGGGGATCGTCGGTCGGTGGCGGGGATCGGATCCGGGCAGAACCCAGATCGATCGTCCATGATATTGATCAAATGATCCGAGATGACAGGGGAAAACATCACGGAAAGGGTGCTTTTCCGTAAAGAAGCCCGAACATTGCGGGGTGCGCCAGATCGAAGCGGATCATTTGATCCAGAACCCTTGACTTCGATCGAAGCGCGGTCCCAGGATGGCCCCACCCCGCACACCCCCTCCACCGGGAGACGAGCCATGTCCACCACCCCCACCCGCGTCCGCAGAGCCCCCCGTCTGGCCGCCGCCCTCGTCGCGTCCGCCCTCGGCATGACGTCCCTCGCGGCCTGCGGCAGCGACTCGTCGAGCGGTGGCTCCGAGGACGGCAAGCCCGTCGCCCTCACCTTCTGGGGCTGGGCCAAGGGCACCAAGGAGGTCGTGGCCGCCTTCAACGCCACCCACCCGAACATCCAGGTGACCTACGAGGAGATCCCCTCCGGCGTCGCCGGCGGCTACGCCAAGATCTCCAACGCGGTCAAGGCGGGCAACGCGCCCGACGTGTTCAACGTCGAGTACTCGCAGCTGCCGGACTTCGTCAGCCAGGGCGCCGTGCAGGACATCGGCAAGCTCGTCACGGACGGCGTCAAGGCCAAGTACCTGAACCAGGCCCTGGAGCTGACCACGCTCGGCGGCACCACGTGGGCCCTGCCGCTGGACGCCTCCCCGCAGGCCTTCTACTACCGCAAGGACCTCTTCGACCAGGCCGGCATCACCGCGCCGAAGACCTGGGACGAATTCCGCACCGCCGCCCGGAAGCTGAAGGAGGCCCAGCCGGACGCCCGGATCGCCACCTTCTTCCCCGACGACCCGACCACCTTCGAGGCCATGGCCTGGCAGGCCGACGCCCACTGGTTCAAGAGCTCGGGCGACGCCTGGAAGGTCGACGCCACCGGCCCGGAGAGCAGGAAGGTCGGCGACTACTGGCAGCAGCTGATCAACGACGACCTCGTCCGGGTCATGCCGTCCTTCAGCCAGCAGTGGACGGCCTCCCTGCAGAAGGGCGAGACGGCCGGCTACCTCGGCGCCTCCTGGGGCGGCGGCGTGCTCAAGGGCACCGTCCCCGACGCCTCCGGCAAGTGGGCCGTCGCCCCCGTCCCCACCTGGGACGGCAACCCCGCCAGCGGCATGGTCGGCGGCACCACCTTCGCGGTCTCCAAGAACAGCAGGAAGGCCAAGGCCGCGGTGGAGTTCGCCACCTGGGCCACCAGCACGCCCGAGGGCTTCAACGCCCGCATCGCCTCCGGCACCTCCTCGGCCTACCCGGCCGCCCCGGCCCTGGTGTCCGTCGCCCAGGCCGCCTTCAAGACGGACTTCTACGGCGGCCAGGACGTCTACGCGATCTACGCCGACGCCGCCAAGTCCATCAAGCCCGGCTGGCAGTGGGGCCCGGCCATGGGCGCCACCAACACCTCCCTCAAGGACGCCTTCGGAAAGCTCACCCAGGGCGGCACCGTCCAGTCCGCCGTGGACGCCGCGCAGCAGGCCACCGTCGCCGAGCTGAAGAACCGCGGAATCAAGGTCGCCCAGTGACCACCGCCCCGACCGACCGCGCCGTCCGCACCGCGCCCGCCCGCCCCACCGGCGGGCGGCGCCGGTCCGGGCGGTACGGCGCGCCGGCCGTGCTCCTCGCGCCGTTCCTGATCCTCTTCACCGCCTGCACGCTCGTCCCGATCGGGTACGCCCTCTACCTCAGCCTCTACACGGAGCACCGCTCCGGCCTCGGCTTCGGCGGCGTCGAGACGGTCTTCACCGGCCTCGGCAACTACACCCGCGCCCTCGGCGACCCGGCCTTCCTCGACGGCTTCTGGACCACGGCCCTGTACTGCCTGCTGTACATACCGCTGATGGTCGGCCTGTCCCTGGCGCTCGCGCTGCTCCTGGACTCCACGCTGGCCCGCGCCCGCCGCTTCTTCCAGCTCGCGCTGTTCCTGCCGCACGCGGTGCCCGGCATCATCGCCGCCCTGATCTGGATGTACCTGTACACCCCCGGCATCAGCCCGGTCATCGAGGCGCTGAACTCCGCCGGGAGCAGCCCCGACCTGCTCGGCAACCCGCTGCCCGCCGTGGTCAACATCGCGCTCTGGGAGTGGGTCGGTTACAACACCGTCATCTTCTACGCCGCGCTCCAGGCCGTCCCCCGCGAGGTGCTGGAGGCCGCGATCGTGGACGGCGCCGGCCCGCTGCGCACCGTCCTCAGCATCAAGATCCCGCTGATCCGCGCCTCGATCGTGATGGTCGGCCTGTTCACCGTGATCGGCTCCCTCCAGCTGTTCACCGAACCGATGATCCTGCACGGCGCCTCACCCGGCGTCATCAGCACCTGGACCCCCAACATGTACGCCTACACCGCCGCCTTCGACCGCGGCGACTACGGCCTCGCCGCCGCCTCCTCGGTGCTGCTCGCCATCACCGCGGCCGTCCTGTCCTTCCTCGTCACCTGGGCGACCCGCACCCGCCCCGCGCGCCGGACGGAGGACTCGGCATGACCACCCTCGCCCCCGAACGCGACACCCGCCGGCGCCCGCGCGCCCCCCGGGCCGGCCGCGACCGCACCCCGCGCACGCCCTGGACGCTGTCCAGGGCCGCCGTCAACGGCGCCCTCGTGCTGGCGGCCGCCTACACGCTGCTGCCGCTCGGCTGGCTGCTCACCGCCGCCGCCAAGAACACCGGCGACCTCCTCGGCGGCCACGGCCTCACCCCGTCCAACTGGAACCTCGGCGCCAACCTGCACGCCCTCGCCACCACCGGCGACGGCATCTACTTCCGCTGGTACCTCAACTCGCTGCTCTACGCGGGCGTCGGGGCCCTGCTCTGCGCCCTCGTCTGCGTCGGCGCCGGCTACGCCTTCCACGTGTACGCCTTCCCCGGCAAGGAGAAGCTGTTCGGGCTGGTCCTGCTCGGCGTGCTGGTGCCGACCACGGCCCTGGCCCTGCCGATGTACCTGCTCGCCTCCGAACTCGGCCTCGCCAACACCTTCTGGGCGGTCTTCCTGCCCTCCCTGGTGAACCCCTTCGGCGTCTACCTCGCCCGGGTGTTCTGCGCCGGCTACATCCCCGGCGAGGTGCTGGAGGCCGCCCGTACGGACGGTGCGGGCGAGCTGCGCGCCTTCTGGTCGATCGGGCTCAGGATGGTCATGCCCGGCTTCGTCACGGTGTTCCTGTTCCAGTTCACCGCGATCTGGAACAACTTCTTTCTGCCGCTGGTGATGCTCTCCGACAACCGGCTCTTCCCGGTCAGCCTCGGCCTCTACGCGTGGAACACCCAGACCCACGCGTTCCCCGAGTTCTACCCGCTGGTCGTCACCGGCTCGCTGCTGGCCGTCGTGCCGCTGGTCGTCGCGTTCGTCGCCCTCCAGCGCCACTGGAAGGCCGGCCTGACCGCGGGAAGCGTCAAGTGACCCACCAGACCGCCAACTCCACGACCGCGCCGGAGAACCACGTGTCCAATCCGCCGAACCCGACCGATGCGAACGGGAGTTCACCCGCCTCGCCGCGCCGGCGCCCGCGCGCCCTGCTGGCCATGACCCCGGACCTCGTCGACCGGCTGGTCGACGACGAGACCATGGACCGGCTCACCACCCTCGCCCGACTCGACCCCGTGTTCGTCGTCGACGACTTCACCGGCCCCGAGGCGGCCGCCGTCCTCGCCGAGACCGAGGTGATCGTCAGCAGCTGGGGCTGCCCCCCGCTCGACGAGGCCGTCCTCGCCGCCGCGCCCCGGCTGCGCGCCGTCGTCCACGCCGCCGGATCGGTCAAGCACCATGTCACCGAGGCCTGTTGGGAGCGCGGCATCCAGGTCTCCTCGGCCGCCTGGGCCAACGCCCTGCCCGTCGCCGAGTACACCGTCGCCAACGTGCTGTTCGCCAACAAGCAGGTGCTGAGGCTCAGCGCCGACTACCGCGAACGGCGGGCCCCGCACGACTGGCAGGCCGCCTACCCCGGAGCCGGCAACTACCGGCGCACCACGGGCATCGTCGGCGCCTCCCGGATCGGTCGGCGGGTCCTCGAACTGCTCCGCCCCTTCGACCTGGAGCTGCTGCTCCACGACCCGTACGTGGACGAGGCCGAGGCGGCCGCGCTGGGCGCCCGCTCGGTGACGCTCGACGAACTGTGCGGGCGCAGCGACGTGGTGAGCGTGCACGCGCCCGAACTGCCCGGCACCCGGCACATGATCGACCGCCGCAGGCTCGCCCTGATGCGCGACGGGGCGACGCTGGTGAACACCTCCCGCGGGTCGCTGATCGACCAGGACGCCCTGGTCGAGGAGCTGGTCTCGGGCCGCCTCCACGCGGTCCTGGACGTCACCGTCCCGGAGGTGCTGCCCGCCGACTCGCCGCTCTACGACCTGCCCAACGTCCTGCTCACCCCGCACGTCGCCGGCTCGCTCGGCGGCGAGCTGCGGCGGATGGCGGCCGCGGCGGCGGACGAGCTGGCCCGCTACGCGGACGGCACCCCCTTCGCCCACCCGGTGCTGCGCGGCGACCTGGAGCGCACCGCCTGACCGGGTGACGACCCCCGTCCGGCCGTGCGCCGAGGGCCGCAGGAGTCCCCCGACTCCTGCGGCCCTCGGCGTTCCGTTGCCGAGTCCCGTGCCCGGAACGGCAGTCGGCGGCCGTTCCCCTCCGGTGGGGAACGGCCGCCGACGGGCCGGTGGAGCGGGCCGGAGCCCGCAGGCTCAGTACTCGGAGCTGGGAGCGGCGGCGAGCGGCCCGAGGTCGGGCCGGTCGCGGAGCTCGATCTCCTCGCCGTGGCCGTCCAGTTCGAGCAGCACGAGCTCGTTGACGCCCGCCCGCCACAGCGGAGCCGGGGCGTAGAGGGTCCGCTGCGGGCCCTGCGCGGAGTAGCGGCCGAGCAGGAAGCCGTTGAGCCACAGGAGTCCGCGGCCCCAGCCGGGCAGGGCGACGAAGGCGTCGGCGGGCTCGGTGAGCGAGGCCTCGAAGCGGTGGAAGGCCGGGTCCGCGTCGACGGCCGCATCCGCCTCCTCGTAGCGCAGGCGGCCCAGGTCGGAGAGCGGCAGGGGGCGGATCTCCCAGTCGAACAGCCGCTGGTGGCCGTGGGAGACGCCGCGGCCGATGCCCTTGCGGTCGTCCAGCAGGGGGCCGTAGTTCACCCGGCCGAGCGCCTCGACCAGGATGTCCAGCACGACGCCCTGCGGCCCGACCTCCAGCGGCAGGGTGTCCGCCGGGGCGTCGCGGTGCAGGACGCCGAGCGGCCGGCCGTCCGCGAACACGTGGGCGCGGTCGCCGATGCCGTCGATGCGCAGCGGCATGGACGGCCGGGGGCCGGAGATCCGGGTGCGGTAGTGGATGAGGCCGAGGGACTGGCCGACCTTCTCCATGGGCTCGGGGACGGGGCGGCGCACCGGCTCGGACAGGGCGTCGAGGTTCGCCAGGAGCCGCGCGGAGGCGGCGCGGCGCCGGACGCGCTGCGGAGCGGCGCGCGGGACCGGCCCGGGCAGCTCGCCCTCGGGCAGGGGGAGGTACTTGCCGATGACGGCGCGGAAGGCGTGGAACTTCTCGGTGAGTTCGCCGGCCTCGCCGATCGGGGCGTCGTAGTCGTAGCTGGTGACGGTCGGCTGGTACCCGGTGTCGAACGGGCGGGTGCCGGTGTGGTTGGCGCCGGCCCAGAAACCGAAGTTGGTGCCGCCGTGGGCCATGTAGAGGTTGACGGAGGCCCCGGTGGCGAGGAGGTCGTCCAGTGCCCGGGCGGACTCGGCGGCGTCGCGCACGTGGTGCGGCTCGCCCCAGTGGTCGAACCAGCCGATCCAGAACTCCATGGCCGTCAGCGGGCCCTCGGGCTGGTAGCGCCGCAGCACCTCGAACCGCTCGGCGGGCCGGGAGCCGAAGGTCGCCGTGGCGAGGTGGCCCGGAACGCCGCCGCCCTGCTGCATCGCGTCCTCCGCGCCGTCCGCCGTGAACAGCAGGCAGTCGACGCCGCGTTCGAGCAGGCCGTCGCGCAGGTGGAGGAGGTACGCGCGGTCGTTGCCGAAACTGCCGTACTCGTTCTCGATCTGCACGGCCACCACCGGGCCGCCCCGGCTCGCCAGCAGCGGCAGGATCTCGGGCACGACGGCGTCGAACCAGCCGTCCACCTCGGCCAGGTAGGCCGGGTCGGCGCAGCGCAGTCGCATCCCGTCGGCGGCGAGCAGCCGGGCCGGCAGGCCACCGAACTCCCACTCCGCGCAGATGTAGGGGCCGGGCCGCAGGATGACGTCGAGGCCCTGCTGCCGGGCGAGGCGGCTGAAGCGGGCGATGTCGCGCCAGCCGGTGAAGTCGAAGGCGCCGGAGGGCAGTTCGTGGAAGTTCCAGGGGACGTAGGTGTCGACGGTGTTGGCGCCCATCGCGCGCAGCCGGCGCAGGCGGTCCTCCCAGAGGTCGGGATGGACGCGGAAGTAGTGCAGGGCACCGGAGACGACGCGGTGCGGCGCCCCGTCCCGGACGTACCCGGTTTCGTCGTGGTCGAGCATCAGGGGCCAGCTTTCTGAGGGCTGCGGGAGGGGAGGCAGGGTGGCTGCCACGATGATCGAGCGTACCCAGTTCGAGGACACTTGGAAAGCGCTTTCCCTCAGGGCTTGCCGGTTGCCCGCGCGGTAGGTGCGGGGGAGGAGGCGAGCGGGGCCGGGGTCACTCCTCGAAGGTGAGCAGGGTCGCCACCGTGTTGCCCTCGGCGTCCAGGCACGCGGTCGTGTTCGACCCGTCCGGGTTCGCCAGGACGCCCAGCACGGTGCCGGTGCCGGCCTCGTCCGGGAGCATCAGCCAGCCGTGCGCGAAGTCGCCCTCGACCGGCTCCACCGGCCAGTCCGCCGGGTCGATCGAGGCGCCCCGGAGGACCTCGCGGAGGTTCTCCAGCGGCCGGCCGTCGCCCCCGGCGGCGCGCGCGTGCAGGGCGGCCCAGGCGCGCCGGAGCATCGGGGTGGACGGTCCGATCCAGGTGGTGCCGGGGTCGGCGTGCAGCACGGCCAGGCCGGAGGGCGTCGCCACCCGGTCGCCCCATTCCTCCGTCCGGACCGGGACGGTCCCGCAGGGGTGCACCAGGGCGGCCACCGGGAGCTCGGGCGCGTCCTTGCGCGAGACCAGGTAGACCGGCGTGCCGCCGGGCCGCATCGGGAAGCCCGTGCCCTCCGGGCCCAGCGGGTCGTAGATCGTGCCGTGGTCGGCGGTCCCCCGGACCGGGCCGATCCGCTCGATCCGCCAGCCGTCGACGCTCCACCTCTCCTCGGACGGATCGGCCAGGGCCGTGATCAGTGCGGGCAGGTACTCGACATCGTCGTAGGACATCCGGTCTTCCCCAGAACTCGTAGGTGAGGGGGAGCGTAGAGCGTGCCGCCGACACCCCGCCCGGCGCGGGCCGGGGGGCGATCCGGGTCGCCACTCGCGGCCCGCCCGCCGCTCAGGGTGGAGGCCGGCTCGTCCGAGCGGCGGGTCCGCCCGGCGTGGCGGCTCCGACCTGCGGCTGAGCGGGCTACGCCGCGGGCAGGACGCGCCGGCGCCGGCGGCGAACCTAACGTGGCGTCATGTCGACAACTCCCCGGTGGCGGAGCGCCGCGCTGCTCGCCGTGCCCATCGCCGTCCTCCTCCCGCTGACCGGCCCACAGGCCGCTTCGGCCGCCTCCCCGACCGTCGGACCGCCTTCCGTCGCCACCTCGTCGCGCCCGCCCGTGTCCGTGCCCGTGGACGTGTCCGTGCCCGTGGAGGCGGGGGCGGACGTGGGCGTCGGCGCGGGCGCGGGCGCGGGCCTGGGCGCGGACGCGCAGGCGGACACGGACGCGAAGGCCGGGGCGCCGCAGGTGCCCGCGCCCACCACGCACCGGCTGATCGGTGCCGCCTCGGTCCGCCTGGTGGACACCGGCCGGCACGACCCCTGGCGGCCGGACGCCGCCACCCGCGAACTGATGGCCACCTTCTGGTACCCGGCGCAGTCCGCGCGCGGCGGGCAACTGCCCTACCTCTCCCCGGAGATGTCCACCGCCCGGTACGGCACTCCGGACCTCGGCGCCGTCGGGACGGGGGTGCGGGTCCGCACGGTGCCCGCGCCCGGGCGGCACCCGTTGGTGGTGCTCTCGCCCGGCTTCGGCTTCGACCGCTCCTCGCTCACCGCCCTCGCCGAGGACCTCGCGGCCCGGGGTTACGCGGTGGCCGCGCTGGACCACACCTACGAGACGGCCGTGCAGTTCCCCGACGGGCGGATGGAGTCCTGCCTGATCTGCGACAAGGTGGACGACCGACTGGCGGCCGAGGTCATCCGCAGCCGGGCGAAGGACATCGCCTTCCTGATCGACCGGCTGACCGCGCCCGGCCCGGGGCTCGTCCGCGGGCTGCGGATCGACGCCTCCCGGATCGGCGCGGCCGGCCACTCCATCGGCGGCGCGAGCGCCGTCGAGGCGATGCGGGTGGACGGCCGGATCCGCGCCGCCGCCAACCTGGACGGCGACTTCTTCGCCCCGCTGCCGGCCGAGGGCCTCTCCCGCCCGGTGCTGCTGCTCGGTGCGCAGCGTCACGCCGGCGAGACCCCGACGGCGAACTGGGACGAGACCTGGCAGCACCTGACCGGGTGGAAGCGCTGGCTGGACCTGCCGGAGGGCGGGCATCTGTCGTTCTGCGACGTGCACTGGCTGGTGGACGCCCTCGGCATCCGTGACCAGGTGCCGCCCGACACCGCTCCGGGGCAGTACGGCAGCATCAAGGGTGCCCGCGCGCTCGCCGCCACCCGGGCGTACCTCGGCGCGTTCTTCGACCGGCACCTGCTCGACCGCCCGGGCCGACTGCTGGACGGACCCTCGGCGGCCTTCCCGGAGGTCCGCTTCGCCAAGTAGGGCACGGCCCCGACGGGTTGGACCCATGGCGGCCGCCGCCGGCCCGCCTGCCGGTGGCGGCCGGTGGGGCCGGGGGGCGGCCGTGGGGCCGGTGCGGCCGGGTCAGGCGCGGCAGCGCAGCATCTCCAGTGGCGGGTGTGCGAGGAGGTCCGCCCAGAACTCCCTGCCGAACGCGCGGATGCCGGCCTCGGACACGCCCAGCGGCACCCACTCCAGGGCGGTGAACCCGGCCGCCCGCAGGCTCTCCTCGTACACCTCGCGGCGGGGGGCCGCGCACACGATGCTGATCGGCCGCGGGTCGAGGAGCGCCGTGACCCGCACCCGCGGACCCGTCTCGATCTCCCCGCCGATCGGCTCGCAGCGGAACCCGTACTCCTCCAGGGACGGACAGTCGAACCGGTAGTCCGGCTTCTGGGCGAGGACGAAGAGTTCCCCGCCCGGCACCAGGCTCCGGTGGATGGCGCGGCACATCCGCTCCATCGCCGCGATGTCCTCGGCGTAGTTGAGGCACTGCACCGCCAGGGCGATGTCGAACTGCCGGTCGAGCTGGCGTAGTTCGGCCACGTCGCCGACCTCGTAGCGCACGTCCGGCGGGTCGCGCCGCTCGATCGCCCGCGCGGCGGCGATCATCTCGACGGAAATGTCGACACCGAGGACGTCGGTGGCGCCGCGTCGCTTGAACTCCCTGCTGTAGAAGCCGGTGCCGCACGCCAGGTCGAGGATCGACCGGCCGCTCACGTCCCCGACCAGGCCGAGGAAGCTCGGCACCTCCCCGTAGCGCGTCAACGGCAGGGCCTTGAACCCCTCGAACGCCTCGCCGATCCCGTCGTACTGCTGCACGCCCATGTGCCGCCCCCTCCGGTGCGTCGTCCTGTCCGTACGTCGTCCCGCGCGCGGCCGAACACGGCCTCCGGGCTCGGAGGCCCTGCCTGCCGGGCCGCGGTCCCGGCGGAAAGTCTCCTCCGCGCCCGTCCGCGGCCGTACTGGCGGATGACACAAAGAAGTCGGCCGGGCGGCGGGGTTCACAGGAGCGGGCGACCCGGTTCGCCGGGTCGGGCCCGGCCGCTCGGCCCCGGACGGCCCGCGCAGGGCCTGCCCGACAGTGCCCGTTCACCTGGCCGCCCACTTGGTCGCCTATTGATAACGGGTCTGGTCCGAAGCGCGCGGCCGAGGTCCCTCGATCCCGTGCGACGCCCGAAAGGAAAGACCATGGAACGCAGGACCCTGCTCGGCGCGACCGCCGGGGCACTGGTGCTCGGAGGCCTCGCCCAGGGGATCGCCGAGGCGGAACCCGCCGACGGCGGCGGCCTGGTGAGCACCTTCAACGTCATCAGTGACATTCAGGGCGACCTCGGCGACTTCGCCCAGGCGCTGAAGGACATCCGGGCCACCAACCCGCACGCGTCGGGCCTGGCCGTCGCCGGGGACATCACGCCGCGCGGCTACGACTTCGAGTACGCCGACGTGCGGAAGGTGCTGGAGCAGGGGCCCAAGCCCCGCGAGGTCGCCTGGGCCATCGGCAACCACGAGTTCTACGTCCCCAAGTGGGCCGACCCGAACACGCTCGCCCAGAGCACCTGGCCCAACGGCACCACCGAGGAGTCCCTCTTCCGCGGCTTCTACCGCTTCGCCGAGCGGTCCACGATCTACGCGGAGACCACCTTCGGCGGCATCCCGGTCCTGACCCTCGGCACCGAGCGCTACATGAAGTACCACGACAACTCCCTGTGGGACGAGGTGTGGATCAGCGACGCGCAGTTCCAGTGGCTGGAGGAGCGCCTGCAGTACTGGGCGAGGCGCCGGAAGCCGGTCATGGTGATCACCCACCACCCGCTGCCCGACACCGTCTCCGGTACCCGGAGCAAGATCTACATGGGCGACTACCTCCAGCCCGACCGCCTCCTCGGCCTCCTCGGGCGCCACCGCGACGTGTTCCTCTTCAGCGGCCACACCCACTGGGACCTGACCCTCTCCGACTGGTACGTGCGCCGCGTCGTGCCGGGCACCGCCAACCTCGACGGCTTCTCGGTGGTCAACACCGGCGCGGTGCAGACCGGTTTCGCCGACAACGGGCAGGGCGGCGAGGTCACCGTCCCCGGGCACTTCAACCAGGGGCTCCAGGTGGACGTGTACCGGGACCGGGTCGTCATCAGGGCGCGCGACTTCGCGACGGGCGCCTGGATGAAGCGGATATCCGTGCCGCTGTCCACGCGGATCTGACCCGCGGGCCCTCGGGCCCGAAAAACTTGCCGCTGCGGAAACATTGCCGTGGCGGCAAATTTCGTCCTACGCTGCTCGCATGGCACCTGCACCTGAGGCCCGTACCACCGGGCAGCCCGGACTCCGCGAGCGCAAGAAGCGGGAGACCCGGGTCGCGCTGAGCCGGGCGGCGATCCGGCTCTGCGTCCTGCACGGCTGGGACGCCGTGACGGTCGATCAGATCGCCGCCGAGGCCGACGTCTCGGTGCGCACCTTCCGCAACTACTTCGCCGGCAAGGCCGAGGCGATCGCCGCCAGTCACCTGGAGCGGATGCTCCGGGTCGCCGACGACCTGCTCGCCCGCCCGGCCGACGAGCCGCTCTGGGACTCGCTGCTCCGGGCCGTGCTGGGCCAGTTCGCGCCGCCGGAAACCTCCGGTGCCGACAACTCCGCCGCGCAGAGCGAGCGTTGGCGCGAGGGGGTGCGGCTGATGCTGGCCGAACCGGCGCTGGCCGGCGAGATCGTCAAGGCCAACGCCGCCGCCCAGCAGGAGCTGGCCGAGGCCGTCGCGCGGCGCACCGGGACCGACGCCGAACGCGACGTCTACCCGAAGCTGGTGGCGGCCGTGATCGGGGCCGCCAGCGCGGTGGCCGTCGAGCACAGCCTTCGCGCCGACGATCCCGTGCCGCTCGGCACGGTCCTGGCCCAGGTCTTCGAGCAGGTCGCCGCCGGCCTGCCCGTCCCGTGGCGAGCGGCGGCGACCGACTCGCCCGCGGTGCCACCTCTTCCCGTTCGCACCAAGGAGACGTGACCGTGACAGCCGACGTGATCATCGTGGGTGGCGGCCCGAACGGGCTGATGCTGGCCTGCGAACTGAGCCTGGCCGGCATTCGCCCGATCGTGCTGGAGCAGCTCCCGCAGCCCAGCACCGAACCCAAGGCCAACGGCCTGCTCGGCCAGGTGGTCCGCCTGGCCGACCACCGCGGCCTGTACGAGCCGCTCAGCGGCAGCCCGGAGCCTCCGCGGCCGAACTCCGCGTACTTCATGTTCGCCGCCATGGGCCTCGACCTCGGCCGGTTGGACGCCAGCCCGGTCTTCGGCCTGGCCGCCCCGCAGCACCGCATCGTCGAGGTCCTGGAGGAACGCGCCCGCGCCCTCGGCGTCGACCTGCGGCGCGGGTACCGGGTCGGCGCCGTCGCCCAGGACGAGGAGGCCGTCACCCTCGACGTCACCGGTCCCGACGGCGACCAGCGGATGCGCGCCCGCTGGGTGGTCGGCGCGGACGGCGCGCACAGCGTGATCCGCAAGGGGAGCGGCATCGGGTTCCCCGGAGCCAGCTACGACCGCCGCACCAACCGCACCGTCCACGCCACCGTCCCCAGTGACTGGATCGACCCCGTCAACGGCGCCCTCACCATCCCCGGCCACGGACCCGTCCTGCCCTTCCTGCCCCACCGCGCCGAACGGGGCGGCTTCTCCTACGCGCCGTTCCCCGGGCAGCCGCCGCTGATCAGCACCACCGAGTGGGACCAGGTCGCGACGGACGAGCCGATGACCCTGGCCGAAATGGAGTCGAGCATCCGCCGGGTCCTCGGCGTCGACCTGCCGCTCGGCCCGCCGGACGGCGCCGGCCCGCACGTGCTGCGGCGGTTGACCGGCGGCAACACCCGGGTCGCCGACCGGTTCCGCGACGGCCGGGTCCTGCTGATCGGCGACGCCGCCCACGTCTACACCTCCGGCGGCGGCCCCGGGCTGAACCTCGGCCTGCAGGACGCCGCCAACCTCGGCTGGAAACTCGCCGCCGTGCTGCGCGACACCGCCCCGACCGGTCTGCTCGACAGCTACGACACCGAGCGCCGCCAGGCCGCCCGCCGCATGGTGCTCAACGCCGAGGCGCAGTCCGCGCTCACCGCACCGGGAAGCGACACGACCGCCCTGCGCGAACTCTTCGCCGAGCTGCTCGCCCACAAGGAGGTCGTCCAGCACCTCGCCGACCTCACCGCGGGCACCGACGTGCGCTACGACATGGGCATCACCGATCCCCACCCCGCAGTCGGCCGGTTCGCACCGGACCTGGAGCTGACCACCGGGACGGGGAAGGCCAGGATCGCCGAACTCGCCCGAAGCGCACGGCCGTTGCTGATCGACCTGACCGAGGACCAGTCGCTGGCAGCCGCACTGGCGGAGGACCAGGACGCCGTCGAGGTCGTCGTCGCGAAGGGCGGCCCGGCCGGCCTCACCGGTCTGCTGATCCGACCCGACGGCTACGTGGCCTGGGCCGGCGGCTCACCCCGCCCCGCCCCGGCCGAACAGGCCGAGCTGCGGGCGGCCGTCGGGCGCTGGTTCACGGTCTGACCAGCAGCGGCAGCAGCCGCAGCCGCCCGGCGCTGCCGGGGTTCCCCAGCGATTCGCCGGCCGCCGTTACGGGCCGCCCGGGGTGGGTAGGCGCGACCGGGCGAGGGGGGCCGAGACCAGGACGAAGGGGGTCCCCATGCTGCTGCTGGGACTTCTGCTGATGGCGGCGTCCGGCGCGTTCGTCGGACTGCTGATCGCGGGCAACCTCTCCGGTGGGCCCGACTACCAGGTGACGATCCTGGGCAACAACCTGGTGGCGCTGAACAGCCTGAGCATCTTCCTGGCCGGGGTGGCGCTGGCGCTGCTCTTCTGCCTCGGCCTCGCGTTGATGCGGCTGTCCCGGCGGGCCCCGCGACGGGCCCGGCCGGCCCCCACCGATCCGGAGCGGCGGACCGCCGCACCGGGCGGCGGGATGCGGCACCCGCCGGGGCACTGAGCACCCGCCGGGGCCGACGGGGGCGCTCCCGTCGGCCCCGGCCACCGACTCCACCCGCCCCGCCGGGCGGCCCCGGCCGGCACGTCCGCCGCGCCCGCGTGTCGATCAGCCCGACCGGCGCGTTGTTGCCGGACATGGCGGTGGTTCAGGCGTCGGCCCCGATGTGCCAGGACGGTTCGAGGGGGAGCAGGTGGCCCGTCAGGGTGTGGACGTCGGTGGGGACGCCGGCGCGGGCGAGCAGGGCCGGGAGGTGGTGGGTGGTGTAGGCGTGGTGGGCGGCGGGGGTGGTCCAGAGGGTGGTGACGAGGTGGCGCTCGGGGGTGAGGCGGGTGACGGTGCCGCCCAGCATGCCGTCCGCCGCCGCCATGCCCGGGGCCCAGAGCTCGCGCTGGACGTCGAGGAAGTGGTCGGCGCGGCCGGGGTGGAGCCGGCAGTCGGCGGCGCGCAGGACGGTGGCGCGGGCGAGGGCGGCGGGGAGGGAGGGGGCCGCGCCCGGCATGGTGAGGACGACCGGGCCGGTGGCGATCTCGATCCCCGTGCAGCTGGAGCGCTGGTCGGCGTGGGCGGCGGCCCGGTCGTGGCGCTCGCGCATGAAGCGGGTGTACGCGGGCTCGTCGCTCCACAGGGCGAGCAGCAGGGCGCGGTCGGCGCCGGGTGCCCAGCCGCCGGTCTGGCCGACCAGGCCCGGCTGGTCGGAGATCGCCGACCAGCGGCGCTGTCCGGCGGCGAACGCCTCGCGTGCTCCGGGTCGAACCCGGCAGTCGATCCACTTGCCGATCATGCGGGCCATCATGCTTCGGGGAGGCGGCGGAGAGGCAATCGGGCGTTGGTCCCGGGGGTGGTCGGACCAGGGGCGTAGGGCCTCGCCGGGGGCCGTGTCCTGATGCGGCGCTGACGGGATGCGGCGCTGGCCGGATGCGGTGGTGTCCGGATGCCCGTGCTGTCCGGATGTTGCAGAGTCCCGTCATTGCCGCCATCACTGCCGCCGGGCGAGAGTGTGGGCATGAACGACGCACCCCGCCTGCCGCATCTGGTCGTGATCCCGGTGTTCCCCGGAGTGAACGCGCTGGACGTGACCGGGCCCGCCGAGATCCTCGCGCTGGCCGGGCGGCTGCTGCCGCCCGGGCGGCCGGGGTACGAGGTGCGGGTGTGCGCGGAGCGGAGCGGGCCGGTGGAGACCTTCTCCGGGGTGCCGCTGTACGTGACCGACACCCTGGCCGAGCAGCGGGTGCGGCCGGACACGGTGCTGGTACCGGGGCGGGTGGACCTGGGCCGGGACGGGCCGGTGCCGCGGGTGGACCCGGCGGTGGTCGCCTGGCTGAGGGAGGCCGGTCCTCGGGCCGGGCGGATCGCCTCGGTGTGTGCGGGCGCGCACGTGGCGGCGGCGGCCGGACTGCTGGACGGGCATCGCGCGACCACCCACTGGGCGACCGCCGAGCGGCTGGCCGCCGACCATCCGGCCGTCGAGGTGGACGCCGACCCGGTGTTCATCCGCTCCGGACGGTTGTGGACCAGCGCGGGCCTGACCACCTCCATGGACCTCACCCTCGCCCTGGTCGCCGAGGACCACGGCGACGACCTGGCCCTGCAGATCGCGCGGATCATGGTCATGTACCTCCAACGCCCGGGCGGACAGAGCCAGTTCAGCGTGCCCCTGGCGCACCGTACGGGCGGCCGGGCGGACCTGGGCGGCCTGCGCCGCTGGATCGCCGAGCACCTGGACGCCGATCTGTCGGTGTCCGTGCTCGCCGGGCGACTCGCCATGAGCGAACGGCATTTCGCCCGGGTCTTCCGTGCGGAGACCGGTACCACCCCCGGCTCCTACGTGGAGGAGCTGCGCCTGGAGGCGGCCCGCCGGCTGCTGGAGCGCAGTGACCATCCGCTGCCCGGGGTCGCCCGGTCCTGCGGCTTCGGTTCCGTGGAGACCTTGCACCGGGTGTTCAGGGACCGGCTGTCCACCACTCCGGGGGAGTACCGGCGCCGGTTCCGGATCCCGGCGACGAATACCGATCGACCTAATGACTGACTGAGCGTCAATTCACCATGAGGGAAGGAACACTGTGAGGATCAAGGCCACGCACATCGGAACCGCGACGGTCCTGCTGGAGGTCGGCGGTCTGCGGCTGCTCACCGATCCGGTCTTCGACCCGGCCCCCGCCGAGTACCGGCACGATCCGGTGGTCCTGCGCAGCACCCGGGGCCCGGCGACGGGTGTGCACGAGCTGCCGCCGGTGGACGCCGTGCTGCTCAGCCACGACGAGCACCCCGACAACCTGGACGCCACCGGCCGTACCCTGCTCGCCGGGCGCCCGGTGCTGACCACGGTCGGCGGGGCGGCCCGGCTCGGTGGCGGCGCGCTCGGGCTGGCGCCGTGGCAGACCCGCGACCTCACCGTGGGCGGCCGCACCCTGCGGGTGACCGGGACGCCCGGTGTGCACGGACCGGTCGGGGAGGTCACCGGGTTCGTGGTCGAGGTGCCGGGCGAGCCGGAGGCGCTGTACGTCTCGGGCGACACCGTCCACATCCCCGAACTGGACGAGGTGGGGCGGAGGTTCCGGATCGGCACGGCGCTGCTGCACCTCGGCGCCGCCCGGATCGAGGCCTTCGGCGGCGGCGAGCTGATCACCATGAACGCGGCGCAGGCCGCCGCGCTCACCGCCTCGCTCGGAGCCCGCCGGGTCGTGCCCGTCCACTACACCTCGTGGCAGCACTTCACCGAGGGGCGGACGGAGACCGCCGCACGGTTCGCGGCGGCGGGCCTGGCCGACCGGCTGCACTGGCTCACCCCGGGCGTCGCCGAGGTGCTCGACTGACGAGCGGACCGGTTCAGGGCGCCGGGTTCAGAGCAGCGGGTTCAGGGCGCCCGGTTGGGAGCCCCGGGTTGAGGGCGCCGGGTTCAGAGCGCGGCGACCGGGGGCAGGCGGTCCAGGATGCGTTCCATGCCGCTGGTCCAGTTGGCCTCCAGCGCGGTGACGGCCTGGTCGACGTCGCCTTCGAGCAGGCACTGGGCGATCCGCTCGTGCTCCTCGGCGGCGCGTTCCAGGATCTCGTGGTCGCCGACCACCACCCGCTCGTAGCGGTGCAGGGTGAGTTTCAGCGACTCGATCATCTCGCGCAGCCGGGCGTTGGCGCAGCCGGAGAGCAGCAGGGCGTGCCAGGCGTCGTCGTGGCGCTCTATGGTGCCGTGCGTGGCCTGGGGGGCGGAGAAGGCGCGGGCCTCGGCGAGCAGCCTGGGGGCGATCTCGGCCAGGTGGGCCGGGTCGGAGGTGCGCAGGGCCAGCGACTCCAGGGCGATCACGATCGCGGTGAGGTCGAGGAACTCCTGTTTGCCGGTCGGGGCGAAGCGGAAGCCCTTGCCGCGCTCGCTGGTGATGATGCCCTCGCGTTCCAGGCTGATCAGGGCCTCGCGCAGGGGGGTTCGGCTGACGCCCAGTTCCTCGGCGAGCTGGACCTCGTTGATCGACTCGCCGGGGGTGAACCGGCCGCGGCCGAGCTGCTCCAGGAGTTCGTCCTTCACCTGCTCGCGCAGCGGCCGCCGCTCGATCGCCATCAAACGTCCCTTCTTCCTCGGTCCGTAGCGTACCGGCCGGGCGACGCGTGCCGTCGCCCGGCCGTCGTACGGGGTTGCGGTGCTGTACGGTCGCGGGCGTCAGGCGGTGCCGGCGCCGTCCACGGCGATGACCGCGCCGCTGACGAAGGCGGCGGCGTCGCTGGCCAGGAAGGCCACGGTCTGGGCGATGTCCCGGGGTTGGCCGATCCGGCCGAGCGGGCGGTCGGCGGCGTCGGTGTAGAAGGCGTCCGGGTTCTCGCCCAGCTGGCGGGCCTCCTCGGCGAGCATGCCGGTGTCGGTGTCGCCCGGGCAGACGCAGTTGACCCGGATGTTGTCCGGGCCGTGGTCGATGGCCATCGCCCGGGTCATGTTGACCACGGCGCCCTTGGAGGCGCAGTAGGAGACGGCCCGGCCGCCGCCCCTGATGCCCCAGCCGGAGCCGGTGTTGACGATGCTGCCGCCGCCGTTCGCGGCCATCAGCGGCACCACGAGTCCGCTGAGCAGCATGATCGAGCGGACGTTGACGGCCATCACCAGGTCCCAGTCCTCGTCGCTGATCCCGGTGACAGTGGAGCGGCGGATGATGCCGGCGTTGTTGAACA
The DNA here is from genome assembly GCF_043198905.1 of Kitasatospora sp. NPDC048715. Lineage (NCBI taxonomy): Bacteria > Bacillati > Actinomycetota > Actinomycetes > Kitasatosporales > Streptomycetaceae > Kitasatospora > Kitasatospora sp. NPDC048715. Next base: position 451,222 of record NZ_JBICVH010000002.1, read on the forward strand.
GCACGTCGACGCCGCCGTGCTGTTCGACGGCGGTGCGCACGGCCTGCTCGCAGTCGGCGCGCCGGGAGACGTCGCAGCGGACGAAGGTGCCGCCGATCTCCGCGGCGGCCCGTTCGCCGCGTTCGGTGTCGAGGTCGGCGAGGACGACGGCCGCGCCGAGTTCGGCGAGCAGGGCGGCGGTGGCCCGGCCGATGCCGGAGGCGGCGCCGGTGACGATCGCGCGCTTGCCGTGCAGGTCGATCATGGGGAACTCCTCTACAGGGGTCAGGCGGAGAGGCGGTACACGGCGCCGGAGCGGCGGCCGGTGATCACCCGGACGTGGCCGGCGAGGGCGTCGTCCAGGTCGGGGTCGCCGGTGTCGAGCAGCAGCGGGCGCCCGGCCAGGGCGGCGAGCTTCGCCTCGGTGGCGAGCACCAGCAGCCTCTCCCGGCCCGCGGCGCGCAGCAGTTCGGGGGTGAGCTGCTGGTTGCCGCGGCCGAGCAGGAAGCCCTGGCCGCCGATCGGGGAGAGGACGATGTGGGGGGTGGTGGGCAGGGCGCGCAGCTGGTCGGCCCGGGCGTCGCGGATCAGGATCCGGGCGGCGGTGGCGAGGCCGTCGGAGCGGCCGGGCCCGAGGGCGCTGCCGGGGCCGAGCCGCAGCAGGTCGACGCCGGTCAGGCTGGCGCCGGGCGCGCCGAGCGCGGTGGCCACCGCGTGGGTGGTGCTGCCGGGTCCGAGGAGCAGCAGCCCGCCGGGGCCGACCCGTTCGGCGACCTCGGCGGCGAGGCCGGCGGGTGTCCCCGGGTCGGGTCCGGAGCTGCCGGTCTTGCGCTGCTGCACCCGGGCGGGCAGCACCGGGACGGTCAGCCGGCCGTGGAGCCGGGCGGAGACCCGGCCGGCCCGCAGCGCGGCCTCGTCCCGGTCCACCACCTCGGCGTCCTCCAGGCGCACGCCCCGGCCGGTGGCCCAGGCCGCCGCGACCTCGGCGGCGGCCCGGGGGTGGACGGCGAACACGGCGGAGTGCATCTTGACCCCGGCCGGGATGCCGAGCACGGGCAGGCGGGGCTCGGGCCCGAGGGCGTCCAGGACGTCGCGGGCGGTGCCGTCGCCGCCGCAGAACAGCAGCAGTCCGGCGCCGGCCGCGACGAGGGCGCGCACCGCGGCCCGGGTGTCGCCGGCGGTGGTGTCCGCCGCGCCGGGCCGGTGGACGACGCGTGCGGTGCGGCCGGCGGCCCGGGCGGCGTCGGCGCCCATCGTGCCGTCGGCCGTGATCAGCTCCACGTCGGGCGGCAGCCGCCGGAGGGTCAGCGCGGCCCGGGCGACGGCCTGCGGGCGGGCTCCGAGCGCCAGGGCCCGTCGCTGGACCTCGGCGCCGTCGCTGCCCTTGAGGCCGACCCGGCCGCCGAGACCGGCGACCGGGTTGACCACGAGCCCGATCCGGGCGCTCGGGGCGGTGGTCACGGCTGCTCGCCGAGGACCTTGCGGCGGTAGGCGCGCCAGCTGACCGCCCAGACCGCCGGGTCGTCCAGGGGCTCGTGCCGGATCCGGTGCACGGTGGAGTTGTGCGGCGCGGTGCGCACGGTCTCCGGGTCCTCGTACGCCTCGCGGGCGACCTCGGCGAGGATCGCCGCGTACTCGTCGAGGTCGGCCCGGGAGTAGGACTCGGTGGGCTCCAGGGTCATCGGCTCGGGGACGACGTACGGGTGGTGGCTGGTCCAGTAGTGGGTGCCGAAGTCGGCGGCGCGGTAGCCGAGGTCCTCGCTGTGCAGGCCGGTGTCCTCGTTGAGCTGCTGCCAGCTGTAGCGGACCTGTTCGACCCGGGGGCGCCCCTCGGCGTAGGGGACGGATACGCCGCGGATCTGCCGGACCCGGTGCAGCAGGTAGTTGTTGTTGAGGACGGCGGTCTCGGCGGCCGCGCGCAGCCCTTCGGCGCCCAGGGCCGTGATCCAGGCGTAGGCGCGCACCAGGTTCGGGACGACGCCCAGGTAGGGGCGGATCTTGCCGATCGAGTCCGGCCGGTCGTCGTCCAGGACGTACCGCTCGCCGTCGAACTCGACGGTGGGGCGCGGCAGGTAGGGCGCCAGCTCGGCGGTGACGCCGCAGGCGCCGGCGGCCGGGCCGCCGCAGGCGTGCGGGGTGGAGAAGGTCTTGTGCAGGTTGAAGTGGCACAGGTCGAAGCCGGCCTCGCGGGCCCGGGTGATGCCGAGGATGCCGTTGGCGTTGGCCTGGTCGTAGGCGCACAGGCCGCCGGCCTCGTGGACGATCCGGACGAACTCGGCGATCCGGGGGTTGTAGATGCCGGTGTCCTCGGGGTTGGTGATGAGCAGTGCGGCGGTGCGCGGGCCGACGGCGGCGCGCAGCGCCTCGATGTCGGGGTAGCCGTCGGCGTCGGGGTGCAGGGTGATCACCCGGAAGCCGGCGGTCTTGGCGCAGGCGGCGTTGGAGGGGTGGGAGAAGGCGGTGGTGATGATCTCGTCGCGCTGCTCCAGCTCGCCGCGCGCGGCGTGGTGGGCGCGGATCACCGAGACGTTGGTCCAGATCGCCGCCGAGCCCGCGCCGGGCTGGAGGCTGACCCGGTCCATGCCGGAGATCTCCTTGAGCAGCTGCTCCAGCCGGTGGACGAGTTCGAGGACGCCCTGGACGGTGGAGGCGTCCTGTGCGGGGTGCAGGGCGGCGATCCTGGGGTCGCGGACGAAGGCGTCGTTGACCTTGGGGCTGTACTTCATGGTGCAGGTGCCCTGGCCGACGTCGACGTTGAGGTCGGCGCCGAGGTTCTCCTGGGAGAGCCGCAGGTAGTGCCGGAGCACCTGTTGCTGGCCGAGTTCGGGCAGGGCGGGCGGGGCGCTGCGGCGCAGTGCGGCGGGCAGCCGTTCGGCCGGGTCGCCGACGGCGGCGGTGACGGCGGGCTCGGGCAGCGGGGGCAGGACGCCGCGCTCGCCGGGCGCGCCGAGCTCGAAGATCAGCTTCTCGTCCCAGCGGGCCTGGTGGAAGCGGCGCAGGGCGGGTTTGGGGGCGATCCGCGGGTCCACGGACCCGGTGTTCGGGTGGTTCGTCACTTGACGATCTCCTCAAGCGCGTCGGCGAGGCGGTCGATGTCGGCCCGGGTGTGCAGCTCGGTCACGCAGTAGCGGCCCTCGTGGGGGCCGGCCGGGGTGCCGCCGTGCAGGCCGTGGGCGAGCAGCGCCTCGGAGATCTCGGCGGCGGTGCGCTCGCCGGTGTAGCGGACGGTGAAGTCGGCGAAGTGCACGGCCCGCGGGTCCGCCAGGTCGATGCCGGGGACGAGGGCGAGGCGCCGGCGGGCGTAGGCGGTGTTGGCGAGGATCGTCGCGCCGACCTCCCGCATGCCGTGCGGGCCCATCAGCGCGAGGTAGACCCCGGCGGCGATGCCGTGCAGGGCGGCGGCGGTGCCGACCCACTCCTTGCCCTCCTCGCGCAGCGCGAAGGAGGTGCGCTCGTAGGCGACGTCGCCGAAGCCGTACTCGCCGGGGACGTCGGTGGGGGTGAGCCCGAACAGCCGGCTGGGGTACTCGGCGACCAGGCGTTCGTCGTCGGGGCTGCCGATGAAGCCCGCGTTGCCGCCGCCGTAGCCGGGGTGGATGCCGAGCGGCTGGAGGTCGCCGCAGGTGAGGTCGGCGCCGAGTTCGGCGGGCGGGGTGAGCACGCCGAGGCTGATCGGGTTGACGTGGACGACGGCCAGCGCCCCGGCGCCGTGGGCGAGTTCGATGTACTGCGGCAGTTCGTGGTCCACCAGGCCGTCGTGGTCGGTGAGTTGGGCGTAGACGGCGGCCGCGTCGCCCTCGGCCAGGGCCGCCCGGACGGCGGCGGGCTGGGCGGGGACGGGCACCAGCTCGTGGACGCCCCGGACGTAGTCGTGGATCCGGGAGAGCCGGTCCGGGTCGATCGCGCCGACCAGCACCAGCCGGCGCCGCCCGGTGACCCGTCCGGCCATCCGCAGCGCCGTGGCGGCGGCCTGGAAGCCGTCGTACGTCGGCACGTTGACGACGTCGACGGCCAGCAGCTCGGCCATCAGCGACTGGTACTCCCACAGCGCCTGGAAGCGGCCGTGGTCCTCGTACGGCTCGCCCGCGTAGGCGGTGAGGAACTCGCTGCGGTTGACGATCTCGTCCACCACGGCGGGTACGTGGTGGCGGTAGCAGCCGGCGCCGAGGAAGCTGCGGCCCGGCGGGACGGCGGTGTTGCGGGAGAGCAGCTCCTCCATGTGGGCGACCAGTCGGGCCTCGGAGCCGAGCGGCTCGGGCAGTCGCAGCGGGCGGTCCAGCCGGAGGGCGGCGGGGATGTCGGCGTAGAACTCCTCGACGTCCTGGGCGCCGACCGCCGCCAGCATCGCTTTCCTCACCTGCGGGGCGGAGTTGGGGATGTACGGGTGGGTTCGGGGGACGCGTGTGCTCATGCTGGCACCTTCCGCGATTTCAGTCACAAGCCTTGACGGGGTTGTGAATGCTGAGTTCTGTATACAGCATTCGGCATTCACCAGTCGGGAGGCAAGATGTCCGCAGAAACCCGGCACGAAAAACATCCCCAACTCGCCCTCGACCAGGGCGGATTCAGGTCGGGCCCGGCACGCCGCCGGATCCTCGCCGCCGGACTCGCCGGCGGCGCCCTGCTGTTGGCCGGCGCCACCGGCTGCGCGACCGGCGGTGCCGGCGGCACCAGCGCCAAGCAGCTCACCGGCAGCCCGGGCGCCACCCTCGCCGGGAAGGTCACCATCTGGTCCTGGGACGTCGCCGCCAAGGCCATGCAGCGGCTCGGCAAGGTCTTCGAACAGGCCCACCCCGGAACGACCGTCGAGGTGGTGGACATCGGCTACGACAACGCCTACGACAAGATCACCGTGGGCCTCGGCGCCGGCAGCGGCCTGCCCGACATCCTCACCGTCGAGGGCCACAAACTCCCCACCTACATCGGCAACTTCCCGAACGCCCTGGTCGACCTCACCAGCCGCGCCGCCGACCTCAAGTCCCAGTATCCGCAGGCCTCCTGGCGCACCGTGACGGACATCGAGGGCCGGGTCCTCGCGCTGCCCTGGGACAGCGGGCCGTGCGCCCTGTTCTACCGGCGCGACCTCTTCCAGCAGGCCGGCATCGACCCGGCGGGCCTCGCCACCTGGGACGACTACGTCAGCGCCGGCACCGCCCTCAAGGCCGCCACCGGCAGGAAGCTGCTCATCCTGGACGCCAAGCAGGACAGCCTCTTCGCCATGCTGCTCCAGCAACAGGGCCAGCGCTGGTTCACCGACGGCAAGGTGGCCGTCGCCACCCCCGCCGCCGAACGCGCCCTCACCCTGCTGAAACAGCTCGTCGACCGCGACCTGGTGGACTTCGAGAACGGCTGGGACGGGTTCGTCTCCGGCACCCACGACGGCAAGGCCGCCACCACCCCCACCGCCGCCTGGTGGGACGGCACCCTCACCACCGAAATGGCCGACCTCAACGGCAAGTTCGGCGTCGTCCCACTGCCCGCCTTCACCCCCGGCGGCACCCGCACCTCCAACAGCGGCGGCTCCACCCTGTGCGTCACCGCGCAGAGCCGGAACCCGGAGACGGCCTGGGCGTTCCTCTCCTTCCTGCTCGCCGACAAGGCCAACCAGGCCTCGATGATGCAGCACGAAGGCCTCTTCCCCGCCTACCTCCCCGCCCTGGACGACCCGTACTTCCAGCAGCCCTCCCCCTACTACGGCGGCCAGCCCGCCATGCGGCTGTTCGCCGGACTCACCCGCGACATCCCCGCCGTCGAGCTCACCGCCGACGACTCCAAGGCCGGCGACATCGTCACCAGCGCCGTCAACCAGGTGCTGCACAACGGCGCCGACCCGGGCACCGTGCTGCGCTCCGCCGCCCGCCAGATCGCCACCGCGACCGGCCGCCAAACGGTCGCGTAGGGGCGGGCCCGATGACCAGTCCTCCGGTGTCCCTGCGCGAACCCGCGGCCCCCGCCCAGGCCGCCCCCGCCCCCGCCCGCCGCCGGCGCTCCCCACGCGCCGCCGCCTGGCTGTTCGCCGGGCCCACGACCGCGCTCTTCGTCGCCTTCTTCGCCTACCCGCTCGGCGCCAGCCTCTACCAGAGCTTCACCGCCCGCCGCGACGGCGCCGACGACTGGGTCGGCCTGGACCAGTACCGGCGGATGCTGCACGACCCCGCCTTCCTGCACTCCCTGGTCAACACCGGACTGATCCTCGCCGTCCAGGTACCCGTGATGATCGGCGTCGCCCTGGTGCTCGCCGTCCTGCTCAACCAGTCCTGGCTGCGCTTCCGGGCCGGCTGGCGGGCGGTGTTCTTCCTGCCCGCGATCACCACCCTGGTCGCCTACGCCGTGGTCTTCCAGGTCCTGCTGCGCACCGACGGCGGCCTCGCCAACCAGCTCCTCCAGGCGTTCGGACTCGGCCCGGTCGACTGGCTCAACTCGCCCACCTGGGCCAGGATCTCGCTGATCGGCTCGGTCACCTGGCGGTGGACCGGCTACAACGCGGTGATCCTGCTCGCCGGACTGCACGCCATCGGCCGCGACCAGTACGAGGCCGCCGCCCTCGACGGCGCCGGCGCCGTGCGCACCTACACCGGCGTGATCCTGCCGCAGCTGCGCCCGGTCGTGCTGTTCTGCGTCATCACCTCCACCATCGGCACCCTGCAACTCTTCGACGAGAACTACGTGCTGACCCGCGGCGGCCCCGGCGACGCGACCCTCACCCCCGTGGTCTACCTCTACAAGGTCGGCTTCCAGCAGCTCGACTTCGGCTACGCGGCGGCCATCGCCTGGGTGGTCGTGCTGATCATCGCGGCGGTCTCGCTGCTCCAGTTCCGGCTCTACGGAAGGGAGCGCCGCCGATGACCACCACCGCGCCGCTCAGGCCCGGCCGCACCCCGCTGCCCGCCCGGCTCGGCCGGATCGCCGTCCTCGCCGTCCTCGCCCTCGGCGCTGTGCTCAGCCTGGTGCCCTTCGCCTGGATGCTGATCGCCAGCACCCACAGCAGCTCCGAACTGTTCCACTCCCCACCGCCGTTCCTGCCCGGTGGCAACCTGCTGCGCAACCTCGCGCACCTCCAGGAGACCATCGGCTTCGGCCGGGTGCTGCTCAACAGCCTCGCAATCGCGGTCGTCTACACCCTGCTCAGCTCGCTGCTGTCCGCGATGTGCGGCTACGGACTGGCCAAGTACCGCTTCCGCGGCCGCGGACTGCTGCTCGGCCTGGTCCTGGCGACCATGATGATCCCCCTGCAGGTGCTGCTCGTCCCGCTGTTCCAGATGATGGCCAGCCTCGGCTGGATCGACAGCTACCAGGCCGTGATCGTGCCCTTCCTGGCCAACTCCTTCGGCATCCTGCTGATGCGCCAGGGCTTCCTGGACTTCCCCGACGAACTGCTGGAGTCGGCCCGGATCGACGGCTCCGGCGAGCTGCGCACCTTCTACCAGGTCGTCCTGCCGTGCGTGCGGCCGCAGCTGGGCGCGCTGGTGATCTTCACCTTCATGGGCCAGTGGAACAGCTTCATCTGGCCGCTGCTGATGCTCAACACCGAGGACAAGTACACCGTGCCGGTCGCGCTCAACACGCTGACCGGGCTGACCCACGTCGACTACTCCGGCCTGATGCTCGGCTCCTTCCTCGCCACCCTCCCGCTGATGGTGCTCTTCCTGGTCTTCCAGCGGCAGTTCGTGGCGGGCCTGCTGGGCGGAGCACTGAAGGGATGACCACGACCGTGACCAAGGACCGCCTCACCCGGGTGCCAGGACTGCTCTACGGCGGGGACTGGAACCCCGAGCAGTGGCCCGAACAGGTGTGGGCCGAGGACGTGAAACTGATGGCCGAGGCCGGGGTCAACCTGGTCACCGTCGGCGTGTTCTCCTGGGCCCGGCTCCAACCGGACGCCCACAGCTGGGACTTCGGCTGGCTGGACCGCCTGCTCGACCTCGTACACCGGCACGGCATCGCCGTCGACCTGGCCACCGCCACCGCCTCCCCGCCCGCCTGGCTGGTCCGCGCCCACCCCGAACTGCTGCCGGTCACCGCCGACGGCGTACGGCTGGAGTTCGGCTCGCGCCAGCACTACTGCCCCTCCTCGCCCGCCTACCGGGACGCCGCCGCCCGGCTCACCCGGGCCCTCGCCGAGCGCTACCGCCACCACCCCGCCCTCGCCCTGTGGCACGTCCACAACGAGTACGGCGACCACGTCGAGGAGTGCTTCTGCCCCGCCTCGGCCGCCGACTTCCGCCGCTGGCTGCGCGAACGGCACGGCGGCATCGAGGAGTTGAACCGCTCCTGGGGCACCGCCTTCTGGTCGCAGCACTACGGCTCCTTCGAGCAGATCGAGCCGCCGCGCACCGCGCCGGGCCCGGTCAACCCCACCCAGCTGCTGGACTGGCGCCGGTTCTGCTCGGACGCGCTGCTCGCCCTGCACCGTGCCGAGAAGGCCGTCCTGGACGAGGTCTCGCCCGGCGTCCCGGTCACCACCAACTTCATGTCGATGCTCAAGGCCCTGGACTACTGGGAGTGGAGCCGGCACGAGGACTTCGTCTCCGACGACGCCTACCCCGACCCCGCCGACCCGCGCGCCCACGTCAACGCCGCGATGAACTACGACCTGATGCGCTCGCTCAAGGGCGGCCGCCCCTGGCTGCTGATGGAACAGGCCCCCTCCGCGGTCAGCTGGCGGCCGGTCAACGTGCCCAAACCCCCCGACCTCCACCGCCTCTGGTCGCTGCAGGCACTGGCCCGCGGCGCCGACGGCGTGCTGCACTTCCAGTGGCGCGCCTCGGTGGCCGGCGCCGAGAAGTTCCACAGCGCGATGCTCCCGCACCGGGGCACCGCCTCGCGCGGCTGGCAGGAGACCCTGCGCCTCGGCGCCGAACTGCGCCGCCTCGGCGAACTCGCCGGCAGCCGGCTGCGCGGGCGGGCCGCCGTCCTGCTCGACTGGGACAGCTGGTGGGCGCTGGAACTGGACGACCACCCCTCCGCCCGGATGCGCTGGCCCGAGCTGCTCCGCCCCTGGTACGCGGCGCTGTACGAGCGAGGCGTCACCGTCGACTTCGTCCCGCCCACCGCCGGACTCGACGGCTACCCGCTGGTGCTCGCCCCCAACCTGTACCTGCTCGACACCGCCACCGCCGACCGGCTCACGACCTACGTACGGGACGGCGGCCGGCTGGTCTGCGGCCCGTTCAGCGGCATCGCCGACCGGCACGACCACATCCACCCCGGCGGCCACCCCGGGCCGCTGCGCGAGCTGCTCGGGATCGTCGTCGACGAGCACTGGCCGATCCCGGACGGCGCGACCACCGCCGTCGTCCTCGCCCCGGACGGCACCCGGCTGCGGGCCGAACGCTGGAGCGAATGGATCGAGACCGGGACCGCCGAGGCCGTCGCCCACTACGGCTCCGGCGAGCTGGCGGGCCTCCCGGCCGTCACCCGCAACCGCCTGGGCACCGGCAGCGCCTGGTACCTGAGCTGCCACCTCGGCGCCGACACCGGCCCGGTGCTCGACCGGGCGCTCGCCGACGCCGGGGTGGGCGCCGAACTGCCCGGCCTGCCGGAGGGCGTCGAGGCCACCCGCCGGCACGCCGCCGACGGCACCGACTACCTCTTCCTGCTCAACCACGGCCCCGTCGAGCGCCTGGTGCCCCTCGACGCGCCCGGCACCGACCTGCTCACCGGCACCGCCACCGGCGAGGCCGTCACCCTCGCGCCGCTCGGCGCCGCCGTCCTCCGACTCCCCGCCGCCGAGGAGCGCCCGTGAACCCGCTGACCCGCCGCCACTTCCTCGCCGCCTCGGCGGTCGCCGCCGCCGGCACCCTGACCGCCCCGGCCACCGCCCACGGCCAGGAAGGACCGGAAGAACAGGGAGGATTCGACGCCGAACGCTACGCCGACGTCCTCGACCTGCACGGCACCCCCGCCCAGGCCTACCCCGGCGACACCCGCGGCAACAACCCGATCACCGTCTTCGCCGACCTCGGCGCCTGGCACGCCTACGCCCTGCCCCGACCGGCCGACCGGCCCGGCGGCTTCACCGGCCCGCTGTACCTCGCCCAGGAATACCCGTGGTGGCTCAGCGACGGCCTGACCCGCCTCCAACTCACCGAACAGGGCCGCCCCCTGGACCTCGGCGCCGGCGCCCCCGCGCGCGGCACCTCGCTGCCCGGCCTGCTGCGGCTGGCCCACGACCTCGGCGGCGGCCTCGCCCTCACCCTCGAACTGCGCTTCGCCGGCAACCGCACCGCCCTGCTCCGGGCCCGCCTCACCAACACCGGCCCGGCCGTACGGACCCTGGCCGCCGCCTGGACCGGCCGGCTGCTGCGCCCCGCCACCGGCCCCCAGCACGAGGCGCCGCGACTCGTCGCCGCCGAACGCGGCGTGGAGGTGCGCTTCGCCAAGGTCCGGCAGACCTGGGACTACCTCACCGACGGCACCGAGTGCTTCGCCGTCCGCCACGCCCGGCCCGTCCGCGTCGTACTGAGCGCCGACGGCGACGAGCACCGCACCGAACTCGCCGAGCCGGTGCGGCTGGCGCCGGGGGAGAGCCGCCACCTGGACTGGACCGAGAGCTACACCTTCACCGAGGCCGAGTACGCCCGGGCCGCGAAGGAGGCGGACACCGCGCTGCGCGCCCCGGAGCGGGTCGCGGCGGAGGGCACCGCCCGCTGGCACGGGTACGTCACCCGGGCCACCGAGGGCGTCCCCGCCGCCCGCCGGCGCACCGCCGTCAAATGCGTGCAGACCCTGGTCACCAACTGGCGCAGCCCGGCCGGAAGGATCCGGCACGACGCCGTCACCCCCACGCTCTCCTACAAGTGGTTCAGCGGGGTCTGGGCCTGGGACACCTGGAAGCAGGCCGTCGGCACCGCCGCCTTCGCCCCCGGCCTCGCCGCCGACCAGATCCGGGCGGTCTTCGACCACCAGGTGCCGGCGGGCTCCGCCGAGCGCCCGCAGGACGCCGGGATGGTCCCCGACTGCGTCTTCTACAACGACCCGGCCACCGGCGGCGGCAACTGGAACGAGCGCAACTCCAAGCCCCCGCTGGCCGCCTGGGCGGTCTGGGAGGTCTACAAGCGCAGCGGCGACCGCGCTTTCCTGCGGGAGCTGCTGCCCCGGCTGACCGCCTACCGGGACTGGTGGTACCGCACCCGGGACCACCTCGGCGAGGGCCTGTGCGAGTACGGCGCCACCGTGGACCCGGCCAACGCGAGCCCCGATGACTGCCGGGAGGCGGCGGCCTGGGAGTCCGGCATGGACAACGCCCCGCGCTTCGACGCCGCCGGCGTCCTCCCGAACCGGGACGCGAACGGGACGCTGCTCGGCTGGTCGTTCGACCAGCGCTCGGTCGACCTCAACGCCTACCTGGCCGCCGACCACCGCCACCTGGCGCTGATCGCCGCGGAACTCGGCGACCGGCCCGCCGCCCAGCGGCTGCGCACCCGTGCAGACCGGATCGACGCCGCCGTGCGCGACACCATGTACGACCCGGCCGGCGGCTGGTTCCACGACACCGACCTGGCCACCGGCGCCCGGCTCACCGCCCGGGGCCGCGGCATCGAGGGCGCCATCCCGCTCTGGTCCGGCACCGCCACCGCCGCCCAGGCCCGTACCGTCCGCCGGCTGCTGCTCGACCCGGCCGAGTTCGGCACCGCCATGCCGTTCCCGACCGTGGCCCGCAGCTCGCCCTCCTTCGACCCCGGCGGCTACTGGCGCGGACTGGCCTGGCTCGACCAGACCTACTTCGCGATCGAGGGCCTGCGCCGCTACGGCTGGGAGCAGGACGCCCGGCGCACCGTCGAGCGGCTGCTGGCCACCGCCGCCGGACTGGCCGGGGACGGCCCGGTGCGGGAGAACTACGACCCGCTGACGGGGGAGGGGCACAGCTCGACCAACTTCAGCTGGTCGGCGGCGCTGCTGCTGCCCCTGCTGCGCACCTGAGCGGCTTTGTCTCCGGGCCGTCCGACCAGGCATGATCGGGGCATGGTCGAACGAGTCATTGCAGCGTGTGACGGAGCAGCCAAGGGCAACCCCGGGCCGGCGGGCTGGGCGTACGTGGTCGCGGACGCCACCGGGGCGCCCCGGCGCTGGGAGGCCGGCGCGCTCGGGTACAGCACCAACAACGTGGGCGAGCTGACGGCGCTGCGGCAGCTGCTGGCCGCGACGGACCCGGCGGCGCCGCTGGAGGTTCGGCTGGACAGCACCTACACCCGTGACTCGGTGACCAAGTGGCTGAAGGGCTGGAAGCGCAACGGCTGGAAGACGGCGGCCGGCAAGCCGGTCGCCAACCAGGAGCTGATCCAGGCGATCGACGCCCTGCTGGAGGGCCGGGACGTCACCTTCGTGTACGTGCCGGCCCACCAGGTGGACGGCGACCCGCTGAACGCCATCGCCGACAAGGCCGCCAGCGACGCCGCCCGCACCCAGCAGGACGCCTCCGGCACCGCCGCCGACCTGCCGGTCCCCGACCCGGCCGCCGCCACGAAGGCCCCCAGGGCACGCACCGCCCGGCCCGCCGCCTCCGCCGGTAGCACCGGCGGCACCGGCAGCGGCGCCGCCAAGCGGAGCGGCGGCTCGCGCACCCTGAACGCCCGCTTCCCCGGCACCTGCCCGTGCAGCCGCCCGTACGCCAAGGGCGACAAGATCACCAAGGTCGGCGGCTCCTGGGGCCACCCGGAGTGCGCCGCCGCCCACGCCTGAAGCGCCGCCCCGTCCGACCACGAGTACGCCGACGCTGCCGGGTGAGTATCCGTACTCACGCGGTGGCCCGGCCCGGCGGTGGACGATGGTGATCATGAGGAATCGCGCAACGAAGAACGCGCCGGGCCGCCGCACCGCCGTGCGGGTCACGGCGGTGGCCGGGGCCGCCGGAGTGCTGGTGCTCGGAACGGTCGGGTACACGGCGTACGGGGTGGCAGAGGAGGCCTGGACGGGCAAGCTGTACCCCGTGGCGGACCCGGCCGCCGTCGCGCGGCACCTGGACGCCCGGACGCAGACCGTCTACGAGGCCCTCGCGCTGCGCCCGGAGGTGACGCCGGCACCCGAGCACCGCGCGGACGACGGGATCACGGCCCGGATCTACGACGCATGCCCCGCCCGGGGCCTCTCCCACCTCCTGGAGAGCATGAACGACACCGGCGCCGACCAGCCCCGCACAGCCGCCCTGCGCGCGCGGTTCACCCTCGCCGGGGTCGCCCGGTCCGAGTGGGAGGAGGCGGTGGGACGGGCCCGGCAGAGCCTGACCGCCCAGGGCTGGACGGTCGCCTCCTCCGACGAGTCCGCCCCGGTCCCCAGTCTGACGCTGACGCCACCGGTCACCGGCCCGGGCTCCCTCGCGGAGAGCGCCTCGCTGCGCTTCGACCCCGTGTACCACACCCTCGAGGTGAGCGCGGGCAGCGAGTGCGCCCGCTACCCCGACGGCACACCGGTGGACCAGGAGGGCAGGCCGGCCGATCTGCCGACCGGCACGGCACCGGTGCGGCCGCCCGGCCGGTGACCGCGGGCCGGGAGCGTGTGCCCGGCCGGAAACGCAGGACCGGCCGACCGCTGGTGCGCGGTCGGCCGGTCGGAGGTGGAGGTCAGGCCTTGGGCGGGGTGGCCTGGGCGAGCTGCTTGATGCTCCCGAAGCTCAGGCCCGCGTCGTTGAGTTCGCGCGCCTCGGCCTCCGAGACGCCGAGTCCGGCGAGCTCCTTGAGCTGGGCGTCGGTCAGCGGCGGGGCGAGCGGGAGGTCGCCGAAGTCCTCGGGGTCGAGGCCCTCCTCGTCGCCCCCGGCGGCCAGGCCGAGCACCGCGTCCATCAGCTGCTCGTTGGTCACCTTGACCGCGTCGGCCGGGGCCTGGACGTTCGGGGCCGCCTGGCTGAAGGCGAGCTTCACCGGGAAGTTGACGCCCGGCTCGACCTTGTCGGCCAGCTGGGCGAGGTCGAAGGTGGCGGAGGAGAAGGCGCCGTTCTTCAGGTAGAGGTCGACGCCGATCTTCCGGTCCGGCACGTCGCTCGGGGCCTTGTCCGGGAAGTCGCCCAGCTGCTTGGGGAACTTGGCGGACAGCGGCTTGACGGCCTTGTACATCTCGTCCACCAGCTGGCGGGCCGGGGCGCTCACCCAGAGGTGCTCGGTGCCGTCCTTCTTGCCCTTGTCCTCGTACGTGACGGTGCGGCCGAGCACGTCCTTGATCGAGTTGAGGAGCTGGTTGCCGAGCTCCGGGTCGACGCTGGGGGCGGCGCTCGGCGCGGCCTTCTTGGCGTCGGCCTCCTTCGCCTGGTCGGCGAGCGCCTGGAGGTCGAAGGACACCCACTTGCCGGCCAGCACGTCCCCGACCGGCTTCATCTCCTCCGGCAGGTCCTTGCGGAGCTCGTCCACCGTGGACGGGTCCTCGCCGACCAGCTTCATCAGGCCCTTGGCGTCGGCGTGCAGGTACCCCGTGGCGTCGACCTGGCGGTACTCCAGCAGCGCGGTGCCGCTGCGGTCGGCGAGCAGGTAGGAGACGCGCACCGACTTGTCGAGCGTCAGGTCGGCGTTCTTGCCCGCCTGGCCGGCGTTCTTGAAGGCCTCGATGTCCTTGAGCGGCTTGTCGGCGGAGACCGCGACCGTGACGGAGAGGCCGGAGATCGCCTTGGCGGTCTTCTCGTCCATGTCCTCCTTGCGGCCCCGGGCGGAGCCGATGAGCCCGTTGCCCTTGTGCTCGCCGGAGTTGGCGAACGCGGCGACCTGCTCGGGGGTGGCGTCGATGGAGAGGGTGAACCCGGCCGACTTGCCGTCACGGACCTTGTCGAAGGCCTTCGAGACCTTCTGCGCGGCGGACAGCTGCTCGACGGTGCCGCAGGCGGTGAGGCCGGTGGCGAGCACGGAGGCGGTGACGGCGACGGGCATCGCCCCACGGGCGGCCTTGCGGATGGCGGTGTTGATGGTACGACTCCTGTTGATCGGGCCCGCTCGGCAAAGTGGACCGTTCCCTCCCCTGCGACGCACAACGTCACAGCGCCTGCACATGTGATCACATTATCGGCAAGGGGTCATCCGCATTTTTGGCCGGGTCTTTAACCAGTTCGGCCAAAACCATGACCAAAAGTCGTAAACCAGGCCTGACGAGCCGTCCCGACCATGCCCCGAGGGTCCCCGCTCCCGGCCCCCGGTCCGCACCACTCCGGGGCGGACCGGGGGTCAGCGCACCGGGCCCGACAGGTCCTCGACCGTCCAACCGCCGCCCAGATCACGGCGCAAGGCCTCCAGCGCAGCGGCCGCCTGCTGCCGGAACAGCTCCTTCTCCTCCTCGGACCACGGAGACGGATCCGGCGGGTACGCCTCGTCGAGCGACGACTGGTACCGGTCGGCGAGCCGCGCCAGTTCGGCCCGGGTGGCCGGGGTGATCGGCAGCCGGTCAAGGTCGCAGGGGTAGTCGTACGGGCTGTCGAGGTCGGGACTGCCGGACGGGCCCGGCCACAGCGGGGTGTCGACGCCGTATTCGTCGTGCTGGTGGTCACGACGAGCGCGGCCTGCCCCCCCGACACCCCCGAGGAGGCCGCGGCCCCGGCGCGGACCGCCGCTCGTCGGTCCTGGCCCTCGACGACCCCGACGCGAAGCGCAGCGGCGGCCGCCGGCGGGCCGCTCGCTCTGCCGAGGGCGAAGTCCGGCCCGGCCGGGGCGCGGACCCCAGTACTGTCCGGTCCCATGACAACGGTCACCACACGCACGGTCGAGTACCCGGCCGACGGAATGACGATGATCGGGCACCTCGCGCTCCCGGCCGGTGCCGGGCGCCGGCCCGGGGTGCTGATCGGGCCCGAGGGACCGGGCCTGAACGACTTCCAGCGCCGCCGGGCCGACGCCCTCGCCGAACTGGGCTACGTGGCCCTGGCCTTCGACCTCCACGGCGGGCGCTGGATCAGCGACCCGCAGGAGATGCTGGCGCGGGTGATGCCGCTGCTCGCCGACCCCGACCGGATGCGGGACATCGGCCACGCGGCCCTCGACGTGCTGCGCGCCGAATCGCGGACCGACCCGGACCGGATCGCCGCCATCGGCTACGGCACCGGGGGTGCCATCGCGGTGGAACTCGGGCGCGCCGGTGTCGACCTGCGGGCGATCGGGACGGTCAACGGATTCACCACCGGCCGCCCGGGCGAGGCGGCCCGGATCCGGTGCCCGGTGTGGGCCGGGGTCGGCTCGGAGGACCCGATCATGCCCGCCGAGCGGAGGGAGGCCTTCACCGCCGAGATGCAGGCGGCGGGCGTCGACTGGCGTCTCGTGGTCTACGGCGGCGCCCAGCACGCCTTCCACCACCCGACGGTCGGTCACACCGTGCTCCCCGGCGTCGCGCACCATCCGCAGCACGCCCGGCGGGCCTGGCGCGACGTCGTCGGCCTGCTCGCCGAGTGCCTGCCCGTGCCGGACTGACCAGCGCGCCTACCTGCGCCTACCCGCGCCTGCCCGCGCCGACGGCGTGTCGGTCGCGGGGCATGCGCGTCGGCTCCGGCTCCCACCCAGGAGCCGGAGCCGACCTCGTGATCCTCGTGATCCTCGTGATCCTCGTGATCCTCGTGTTCCGACGGCCGTCGGGCTACCGCAGTTGCGTCAGGACGACGGCGACGAAAGCGGCGCCGAGGGCCAATCCGATCACCGGGACCGACAGCACGTCCCAGAGCCGCGGCCGCGGTCGCGGCTCGACGCGACGGTCCGGGGCGGTGTTCCGTTCCCACCGGTCCATGACCTGCCGGGTGTTCGCCAGGAACTCCGTCGTCGAGTGGTACTTGTCGGTGCCGAGGCCGGGCAGCAGGCGGCTGCGCCCGTTCGTGAGGTGGATCCGCAGCGCGTACGAGTACGAGTCCCCGGCCGGGTAGCGCCGCACCTCGACCCAGCTGATCTGCTGCCAGGAGTAGGTACGGCCGGGCCCGAAGCCCCGGTTGACGGTGATCCCTTCGGTGCCGACCCCGGTCCATGCGCGCAGGGCCACGAGGAGGAACGGGAGGGCGAGCGCCAGGGTCATCGCGACCAGCAGCACCGTGCCGAGGTCGGTGAGTGCGAACAGGCCGAAGGCGGTTTCGAGCACGAGGGCGAGGACCAGGGCGGCGATGCCGGCGGGGCGGATCAGGTCCTTCGCCCGGAAGATCACTTCGTTCACGCCGCGCACCCTATGCCCCGGCCGCCGGGCCTCGAAAGGGGAAGCGGCCGGGGTTCCCGTGAGGGGCGCAGCGGGTCGGACGTCAGGGCAGGTAGTACGTCAGCAGGTCGGCCGTCAGCGGCGGGAACAGCGCCCGGTGCAGTTCCTCGTCCCCGCGCCCGTACACGTCCGGCCGGATGCGGCTCAACCCTTCGATCCCGTAGGGCCCGAAGAGCAGCGCCGCCAGCGCGTCCGGCGCCACGCCCACGCCGCCGGACGCGCCGAGGTGCTGCATCGTGCCGCCCGTGACCACCTCGCCCGGCCCCTGCGCGCCGATCGGGACGCGGTAGTGGGCGCGGTAGGTGGTGAGCAGCAGTTCGCCGTCGGCGCGGTCCGGGCCGGCGGCGGTGAGGCGCTGGTGGAACAGGGGCCGCAGCCGGTCGAGCAGCACGGCCGGATCGGGGATGCGGACGTAGTACTGCTCCGCCTCGGGGCGCGGCGTGCGGTCCAGCAGCTCGTGCCAGACGGTGGCCGGCAGGGTGCCCGGCCGGTGCACCACGTGGAGCCGCGCCTCGGGCGCCAACGCCGCCACGCCGGCCAGCAGTTCGCGCGCCGCCCGTTCGTCGGCGGCGGCCGCCTCGGCGAGGTGGAACTCGCCGCCCTCCACGGGGGTGGTGCGGCCCACCGCCACCACCTCGCCGGCGCGTTCGACCACCCGCAGCGTGCTCGCGTCGTGTGCCAGCAGCCAGCGCCAGCGGGCGGGGGCGTGGCCCATCGCGAGGTCGAAGCCGCGCTGCGCCTGCTCCTGGAGCGCGGCCAGGGCGGGCAGGTCGGTGGCCCGGGCGGTGCGCAGCGCGGGCGCGCCGCCCTCGGTGGGCGGGGTGGAGCGCAGCGGCCGCGAGACCGGGATGTCGATGGCGTACTCGTAGCCGAACAGCCGGTAGAAGTACGGGATTCCGATCATCACCTGGACCACGTGCCCGCGGGCGGCGGAGCGTGCGTGCGCCCACCGCATCAGGGCCCGGACCAGGCCGCGGCCTTCGTACTCCTCGTCGGTGGCGACCAGTTCGACCTGCCCGGCGGGCAGCCGGACGTCGCCGAGGCGCAGTTCCTCGTCCAGCAGGGTGGCCGTGGAGACGACCCGGTCGCCGTCGACCACCACCGCGCTGGCCGACCAGCCGGCGTCCGGGTCCTCGACCACCAGGCGGTGGTCGAGTGCGTCCGCCGGGTCGCCGCGCTCGGCGAGCAGGGCGCCGAGCTGCTCCAGGTCCTCCGGACGGGACTCGCGCAGGAGCAGGCCGCCGGGCAGGGGCATGGGGAGGGACAGGGGCATCGGCAGGGGGAGGGGCGGTGACACGGCCAGGAGCGGGCCGTCGGGCCGGGCAAAGGCTTCGTCAACGGTCATTCCCGGACCTTCGCACCGGTGGTCGTCCGTGTCCAACGGGTTTTGCCGACCCGGCGAGCCGGGGCGGGGGAACCCGCCCGATGCGCAGGGGCGTTGCCGGTGCGGGCCGGTGCGGTGGCCCGCTGGCTCGGGGCAAGGGCCCCTCGCGGCCCGGGCCGCGAGGGGCCGCGAGGAGCCCGGGGCTCAGACGGTGCCGGCGATCCAGCCGATGGTCTCGGTGGTGTGCGGTCCGTCGGACAGCGCGCGGCCGCTGCCCACGAGCTCGTTGATGCGGATCTTGAAGCCGGTGGTGGTGACGTCGGCGATCCGCAGGCCGGGGGTGTCGGGGCCGTTGAAGGTCTGGACGAACGGCACGACGATCACGTTCGCGTCGTTGGGGAAGGGCGTGGGGAAGGTGACCTGGGTGAAGGTCGAGGTGGCTCCACCGGTCAGCTCCGTGGCGCTGGTGGAGTTCAACTGCAGCTTGCCGGTCTGGATCATGCTCATCGCGTCCGCCTTTCGCTCGACTGCCGCCGGTCACGTCCGGTTGACGGCCGTGCGCTCGACGGCCGGGCGCTGCCTCGGTGCGAAGCAACTGTGGGTGGGATGCCCGTATTGGTCCGCGTTTAGCGAGGATGTAGCCGGTTCGGGGTATCTGCTCTCGCCTCCCTTGCCAGGGTGGTGATGCGTCCCGGGAGCCGGTGGATCGGCTCGTGCGGCAGGTGCGCTCCTGTCGTGTGCGGGAGTTGGCGGAATCGTGTCCATCGCGGGGTGGCGGGGTTGACCGTGGCCACGCAGGGCGGTTGGCTCGGCCGGAACGAAGGGGAGCGCAAGGGGAGGGGAGCCCATGAGGACGACGACGGCACGGGTGGTCTGCGCCCTGGCGGCCGCGCTGCTGGTGGGCGCCGGGACACCGGCGGCGCACGCCCGGACCACGCCCGCGTCCGAACCGGCCTCCGCACCGGCGTCCGCGCCCGCGTTCGCGGCGAGGGACGGCGGCACGGTGCGGGTGAACGTGAGCCCGGACGGCACGCCCGCCGACGACTGGTCCGAGCCGCTCGGGCTGAGCGCCGACGGCCGCTACGCGCTGTTCGCCTCGCTGGCCTCCAACCTGGTGCCCGGCGACACCAACCGCCTCTACGACGTCTTCGTCCGCGACCTGTGGACGCGGCACACCGAGCGGGTCAGCCTCGCCGACGGCGGCGCCCAGCTGGACGGTTCCACCGTCCAGGCGGCGATCAGCGGCGACGGCCGGTACGTCGCCTTCAGCAGTGACGCCGTCAACGCCGTTCCCGGGAACGGCGGCGGGCGCACCGACGTCTACGTCCGCGACCGCCTCACCGGCCGGACCGAGCCGGTCACCGCCGGCACCGGCGCCGGGAACTCCGTCAGCCCCGCGATCAGCGCCGACGGCCGGTACGTCGCCTACTCCTCGGACCGCGCCGACCTCGCCCCCGGGGCACGGGCGGGCACCGCCAACGTCTACCTGACGGACCGCTGGACCGGTACCACCCGCCTGGTCACCGCCGGGCAGGGCGGCGCCCCCGCAGACGGCGGCTCGGTGGAGCCCTCGCTCAGCGCCGACGGCCGGACCGTCGCCTTCCGGTCGAAGGCGGCCAACCTGTTGCCGGCCGCCCCGGCCGCCCCGGCCGCCCCGGCCGCCCCGGCCGCCCCGGCCGCGCAGACCGCCCCGGCCGCCCTGAAGCCGCCGCCCACCCGTCAGCTGTTCCCGCTCTACGTCTACGACACCCGCACCGGCCGGATCGAGGGCGCGAGCATCGACCCGAGCGGCACCCTGCGCGACGCCGTGCGGCAGAGCCGGCTGAGCCCCGACGGCCGGTACGCGCTGTTCCGGGTGTTCCAGCCGGACCAGGGCGGCACCCGCGTCCCGCTCTACGCCCGGGACCTGCACACGGGCACGGTGACGGAGGTGGCCCCCGCCGGCGCCCAGTCGGCCGTCATGACGGCGGACAACCGCTGGGTCCACTTCGTCTCGGACGACGCCGGCCTGGTGCCCGGCGACACCAACGGCGCCCCGGACCTCTTCCGGCGGGACCTGCGGACCGGCCGGGTCGAGCGGGTCGCCGAGGCCGTCGGCCCGTCCTTCGCGCCCGCCGTGGACGCGTTCGGCACCACCCTGCTGTTCGGCGCCCTGAACGGCACCGGCTCCGACGTCCTGGTGCGCTACCTGCCGCCCCGCTGACCGGCCGCGGCGCCCGGCTCCCGCAGGGTGCGGCGCGCCGCGACCAGGGTGAGCAGGCCCCACAGGACGGCCAGCACCGCGGTGACGTGGACGCCGCCGCGGCGGAATTCGAGGTCCTCGTCGAGCGGGACCGGCGGCGCCCAGCCCGCCGGGTCGACCAGCACGTTCTCGGTGTTGCCGATGTCGCGCGTGCCCGTGCAGCCGTAGCCGCCGACCTCGGCGTGCGGGAGCGGCCGCCCGTCGGCGCGGCGGATGGCGCAGGTCCAGCTCACCCTGCCGTTCTTGTCCTTGGCGCTGTGGGCCGCGGTGACCACCACCGCGGTCTCCACGCCGCGCTGCGCCATGATCTGGGCGCGGATGCTCGTCGTCGGCAGCACCAGCAGCAGCACGCCGAGCAGGACGGCCGGCCAGATGATCCAGCCGCGGGGCCGGACGAAGCCGAGCGCGACGACTCCCGCCGAGAGCACCAGGAACGCCAGGACGCCGCAGGGCAGCTGGTAGTCCGGGTTGCTGCCCAGTGCCGCCAGGCCGACCATCAGCACCGGGGTGAGTGCCCCGACCAGCCACGCCGTCCGGCGGACCGTTCGTGCCGACAGCTGCGGCTCCGGGCGCCTGCGGACCCGCTTCGGGGGCGGGACCACCCCCTCGGCGAGCGGCCTCTTCCGCTTCTTCCTGCCGGCCATGTCTTCCCCCGTTCGTTCTTTCGTCGCGCTGGGGACAGTCTGACCGCGGTTCCTGACGCGCGGTACGGAGGGGCGGTACGGAGGGGCGGTGCGGAGGGGCGGGCCGTGACCGCCCGTCGGCCCCTCGCCGACGGTGTTACCGACGAGTTCACCGAATGCTCGCCCGATGTCTTGCGGTCCGTGCCGACAGCCAAGTTGGATGAACAACATCCCTCGACCCGACGGGTCCACGACAACGCCCCCCACGGAGGCCCGATGCCCCTGTCGTCCGTCCGCCGCGCCCTCGCCGCCGGCGCCGCCGCCACCGTCCTCGCCGTGCTCGGCGCCGTCCCGGCCTCGGCCGAGACCGCCCCCACGACCGCACCGCCGCTCGACGTGCTGACCTACAACACGTTCCTGATGAGCACCTCGCTCTACCCCAACTGGGGCCAGCAGTACCGGGCGCAGGCCATCGCCTCGGCGGACTTCTTCCAGGGCCACGACGTGGTCGTGCTGGAGGAGGCCTTCGACAACTCGGCCTCCGACGCGCTGACCGCCAAGGCCTCGGCCGCCTACCCGTACCACACGCCGGTGGTCGGCCGCTCCACCAGCGGCTGGGACGCCACCTCCGGCAGCTACAGCTCCACCACCCCCGAGGACGGCGGCGTCACCCTGCTCAGCAAGTGGCCGATCCTGCGCAAGGAGCAGTACGTCTACAAGGACGCCTGCGGCTCGGACTGGTTCTCCAACAAGGGCTTCGTCTACGCGGTGCTGGACGTCAACGGCCGCCGTACCCACGTGGTCGGCACCCACCTCCAGTCCACCGACTCGGGCTGCGCGAGCGGCCAGGCGGCGGACATCCGGGCCAAGCAGCTCACCGCGATGCGCTCCTTCCTGGACGCCAAGCGGATCCCGGCCGACGAGCCGATCCTGGTCGCGGGCGACCTCAACATCGACTCGCACGGCTCCGAGTACCAGGCGCTGCTGACCAACGGCAACCTCGCCCCGGCCTCCGCCCGCACCGGCTGGCCGTACTCCTTCGACACCGCCGACAACTCCGTCGCCGCCTACCGCTACCCGGGCGAGCCCAAGGAGGACCTCGACTACGTCCTCTACCGGGCCGACCACGCCCGCCCGCAGGAGTACACCAACCAGGTGGTCCGGGTGCACAGCGCGCCCTGGACGGTGAGCAGTTGGGGCAAGAGCTACACCTACACCGACCTCTCCGACCACTACCCGCTCGCCGCGCACTGACCCTCCGGGTCCTCCGGGGGTGTGGGATGCGTCACCCGTGACGCCCCACCGGCGGTTCGGCCCCTTACGATCCTGAACGCCGAGGTCGGGCGCCGTCGTACCACGGCGGCGCCCGCCCGGCAGCCAGCGATCCGGCCCGAGGAGAAGCGCACGTGACCACCCCCACCGCCGCGCCCGACAGCTACTACCAGCGCACCGGCGAGAACAGCTACAAGCCCACCGCGCAGGCGCAGGGTGCCTGGCACCCCGACGAGCAGCACTTCAGCCCGCTCGGCGGCCTGATCGTGCACGCCATCGACCGCCACCGGGCCGGCCACCAGCGGGCCGACCGCCCCGCCGACGGCCTGGCGCTGGCCCGGATCAGCTACGACATACTCGGCCTGATCGCCCTCGACGAGTTCGAGATCACGGTGGAGACCGTCCGCCCCGGGCGCACCATCGAGCTGGTCGAGGCCACCGTGGTGACCGGCGGGCGGGCCGTGGTCCGGGCCCGCGCCTGGTTCCTCGCCGAGCTGGACACCACCGCCGTCGCCGGCACCCACGACCGGCCGCTGCCCGGGCCCGAGGAGTTCGAGCCCTGGACGATGGCCGGGGTGTGGGGCGGCGGCTACATCGCCTCGATCGACGTCCGCCGCCGGGAGACCGCCCCGGGCCGGGCCGCCGCCTGGATCTCCACCCCGGTCGAGCTGGTCGCGGGGGAGCCCAGCGGCCCGCACGCCTCCTTCGTCAAGCTGGTGGACACCGCCAACGGCATCGCGGTGCGGCAGAACCCCACCGAGTGGATGTTCCCCAACACCGACCTGACGATCCACTTCCACCGCCGCCCCGAGGGCCCCTGGACCGGCCTGGACACCAGCGTCAGCTTCGGCCCGGCCGGGCACGGCGTCACCAGCACCGTGCTGCACGACGTCCACGGCCCGCTGGGCCGGGCCGAGCAGATCCTCACCGTCCGCCCGCTGAACGGGAGCTGACGGGCCGGGCGCCGCCGCCCGGACGACGGGCGGCGGCGCCTTCGGGGCGGGCCGTGCTCAGCCCTGCAGCGAGTCCATGAAGGAGCTCACCGAGAAGACCGCCTTGCCCGGGCCCGCCGGGCCGTAGCCGGGCGGGGAGGAGAGGCCGAACTCGTCCAGGGTCGCCCGGTAGGTCTGCAGCAGCCGGATGTGGTACTCCAGCGGCGCGCCCTGCGGGTTGGCCTTGCCGAGCGGGGTGGTGGGCTCGGGGCACCAGGTGGTGAAGCGCGGCACCACGCCGTGGGACATGAAGAAGCGCAGGCCCTCCTCGGTGGAGGCGATCGCCTCGTCCACCGTGGTGAAGCCGAAGGGCTCGGCCATCTCCACGCCCGCGACGAAGTTGGGGATCACGTTCTCCGGGCCGAACACCTCGGTGGAGTCGAGGATCCGGCGGTGCCACTCGTCCCGGCCGACGTAGCGCTCCTTGCCCGGGCAGTAGAGCTCGAACAGCCGCTTGTCCCACACCTCGAAGTTGGGGTGGTAGATCCGCACGCCGTAGTCGTGGAAGCGCTGGACGTCCTCGCGCGGCAGCGCCTGGGCCACCACCTTGCCGATCCAGCGGCCGGGGAAGCGCTCCTCGATGGCCTTGGCGTACTGCCCGTAGAAGTCGGCCTCGTCCCGGCCGCCGACGCGCGAGGTGATCGCCCCGCCGGTGAGGGTGTACGCCTGGGAGGCGCGGGCGGTGTCGTGCTCGTCGAT
The DNA here is from genome assembly GCF_043198905.1 of Kitasatospora sp. NPDC048715. Taxonomy (NCBI): domain Bacteria; kingdom Bacillati; phylum Actinomycetota; class Actinomycetes; order Kitasatosporales; family Streptomycetaceae; genus Kitasatospora; species Kitasatospora sp. NPDC048715. Next base: position 475,489 of record NZ_JBICVH010000002.1, read on the forward strand.
CAGCGCCAGCGCCTCCAGCACCTCCTCGACCGGCTTGACCCCGGTGTACGGGCGGCCGGCGGCCTTGTGCTGGCGCCAGTTGTGGTTGATGTCGCAGTACTGGCACTCCTCCTTGGCGCCGAAGTACTGGCAGACCCGGAACACCGTGAGGTAGATCAGGTAGCCCCACTGGATGGTCGGGGCGACCTCCATCACCGACTTCCCGTTGGCCAGCGTGTGCCGGTAGTAGTCCGGCATCGGCGGCAGGCCGACATCGGCGATCCGCGCACCGTCCAGGTAGAGGCCGAGGGTGCCGTCCTCGCCGGCGCCGACCCGGTAGGGCGAGTCCGGGTTCACCCGCACCGACACCACCGTGCGGCGCAGCCCGTACGGCCCGCCGGTCAGCACGATCTCCTCCGGCGGCCGGTTGAGCGCGGCGGCGCCCAGCTCGGGCAGGGTGCGGTGGTCGAAGGAGAAGATGAAGTACGACTTCGGCTTGACCTCGCCGCCCCCGTCGGCGCCGGCGCTGCCGCTGAGTGCCGACTCGTCGAAGGCCATGCCGCCGCGCAGCAGGTCCTCCTTGATCACCGCCTCCCGGGGCACGTCGGGATAGCGCTCCATGAGCTCCTCGACGAGTGCGGTGCGGCTGCGGGCCTGGCTCTCCATGCGCTGGTCTTCCTTCCTGGCCCCGTCCTCACGGCGCCCAGGCCATTCTGGTCCCCCTTACCGGTGGGGCCGTGCACCGGGCCGGGAGGTGACGGACCGGTCCGGCCCGGTCGCCGTCCGCTACCGCGACGGCGTGCCGGATCCAGCAGCGTGACGGCGGCGGCGAGCAGCTCCTGGTGGTGGCCCGGGACGTCCCGCCCGCCCGGCCGGTGCGGCGCGGTGGCCGCCACGCCGAAGTCCTCCAGCCGGCCACCGGTGCTCGCCCGACCCGTGCAGAACGGTGCCGGTGCCGGCCGCGGAGGGGGGCCACCCGGGGTCGGCCGGCCGGGGACACGGGTGGGCGTCAGTGGGTTGACGCGGGGGCGGGCGGCTCGGGCGGCTCGGGCGGGAGGGTTCGCGGCCAGGGCGGCCCCGGGACCGGTGTGATCAATGCACGACTGCGGCCCGCTCAAACGTCGTCAGCCCGAACGTTCACCCTATCGGGTGAGGAAGATCGTCCGTTGCGATGCGGAACGCGCCTTCGCGCCTACGGTGGTGAACCGAACCGAACGGGACGGGGGCGGAAGCCCGAGTTCCCGTTCGAGGCTGACGGAATGACGATCCGTCATATGCGCGCGACCCCTTCCCAGAGGAGGCTCCATGCCCCTGCGTGCCAGACCGGAGACACCATGCGGGCCCGTGACCGCCCCGGCGGTGGGCCCATGAGCACCCCGGCGATCGACCGGATCCTGCGCGGGCCCAGCGGGCTGGGCACCTCCGGGCTGCAGTTCCGGCCGCAGGTGTCGGCGCCCGAGGTCGAGGCCCCCGAGGCCCCCGCCTCCGAGGTCCCGGTGCCCGAGGTCCCGGAAGCCGCGACCGAGGTCACGGCGGCGACCCCCGGGTTCCGGCTGCCGCCCGTCCACGTCCTGCCCGTTCCGCCCGCCGCGGCCGCGACGACCTCGGCGGCCGCGAGCCCGGCCGCCGAGGCGCCGAGCGGCGGCAAGCCCAAGGCCGGCGACCCCATCCCCGGCCTGTACCACCACCCGATCGCCGAGCCCGACCCGGTGCGGGTGGAGGCGCTCAGCGCGGAGATCAAGGTCTGGGCGATGGAGGAGGTGGAGCTGTACCCGCCGGACTGGGAGAAGGACTTCGACGGCTTCTCCACCGGGCGCTACATGGTGGCCTGCCACCCGGACGCGCCGAGCGTCGACCACCTGATGCTCGCGGCCCGCCTGATGGTGGCCGAGAACGCGGTGGACGACTGCTACTGCGAGGACCTCGGCGGGTCGCCGATCGGCCTGGGCAGCCGCCTGCTGCTCGCGCACACCGCGCTGGACCCGCTGCACACCACGACGGAGTACCACCCGGAGTGGGAGGCCTCGCTGTCGTCGGACGCGCCCCGGCGCGCCTACCACTCGGCGATGGAGTACTTCACCCGGGCCGCCACGCCCTCCCAGTCGGACCGGTTCCGGCACGACATGGCGCGGCTGCACCTCGGGTACCTGGCCGAGGCCGCCTGGGACCAGGCGGACCACGTGCCGGAGGTGTGGGAGTACCTGGCCATGCGCCAGTTCAACAACTTCCGCCCCTGCCCGACGATCACGGACACCGTCGGCGGCTACGAGCTGCCCGCCGAGCTGCACGCGCTGCCCGCGATGCAGCGGGTGATCGCGCTGGCCTCCAACGCCACCACCATCGTCAACGACCTCTACTCGTACATGAAGGAGCTGGCCAGCCCCGGACTGCACCTGAACCTGCCGGTGGTGATCTCCGAGCGCGAGGGCGTCTCCCGCAAGGAGGGCTACCTGAAGGCGGTCGAGGTCCACAACGAACTGATGCTGGCCTTCGAGGCCGAGGCGGCGGCCCTGGCCCTGTCCTGCCCGGTGCCGGCCCTCCCACGGTTCCTGCGCGGTGTGGCCGCGTGGGTGGACGGCAACCACTACTGGCACCAGACCAACACCTACCGCTACACGCTGCCCGACTTCTGGTGACACCGGCCCTTCCGGCGGCGCCACCTCCCACCGGCAGCGAATCCCCTTTGATGACCGACCCCTTGACCATCCACTAGGAGTTGACCCATGTCCGTGACCGACGACATCACCACCCCCGGCAACACCATTCCCGGCCCGGCGACCCCGTACCAGGGCGACATCGCACGCTACTGGGACCACGAGGCCCGTCCGGTCAACCTTCGCCTGGGTGACGTCGACGGCCTCTACCACCACCACTACGGGATCGGGGAGATCGACCGGGCCGCGATCGGCGACCCGGCCGACAGCGAGCGCGAGAAGAAGGTGATCGCCGAGCTGCACCGCCTGGAGTCCGCCCAGGCCGACGTGCTGCTCGACCACCTCGGCGACATCCGCGCCGACCACACCCTGGTCGACGCGGGCTGCGGCCGCGGCGGCTCGATGGTGATGGCCCACCAGCGCTTCGGCTGCCGGGTCGAGGGCCTGACCCTCTCCACCCAGCAGGCCGAGTTCGGCAACAAGCGCGCCGCCGAGCTGGGCATCGGCGACTTCGTCCGCTCCCGGGTCGCCAACATGCTGAACATGCCCGTCGAGACCGGCACGGTCGCGGGCTCCTGGAACAACGAGTCCAGCATGTACGTCGACCTGCACGACCTGTTCGCCGAGCACTCCCGGGTGCTGAGCGTCGGCGGCCGGTACGTGACCATCACGGGCTGCTGGAACCCGCGCTACGGCCAGCCGTCGAAGTGGGTCTCGCAGATCAACGCCCACTTCGAGTGCAACATCCACTCCCGCCGCGAGTACCTGCGGGCGATGGCCGACAACCGTCTGGTGCCGCAGGCCGTCATCGACCTGACCCCGGACACCCTGCCCTACTGGGAGCTGCGCAACACCACCTCGCTGGTGACCGGCATCGAGGAGGCGTTCATCGAGTCCTACAAGGACGGCTCCTTCCAGTACGTGCTGATCGCGGCCGACCGGGTCTGATCGCCCGATCCCGTGGCCTCCGGACGGTGGCCCACGCCTCACGACGGCGGCCTCCCCGCACCCGCGGGGAGGCCGCCGTCGTCCGTGCCGGAGGGACCGTGCCGTCGTCCGTGCCGGAGGGACCGGGCCCGGGGCCGGCTACGGCCTGGTGAAGGTGTAGTGGGTGACGCCGCTCGGACTGGTCACCGCCTCGGTGCGGAAGCGCCGCTCCAGCCCTTCGAGCCCGCCCCAGAGCGGCTCCCCCCGGCCGAGCAGCACCGGCACCACGACCACGTGCAGGTGGTCGACCAGATCGGCCTCCAGGAAGGCCCGGACGGTGGCCGGGCCGCCGCCGATCCGCACGTCCAGGCCGCCGGCCGCCTCCCGGGCCCGGCGCAGCGCCTCCTCGGGGGAGGCGTCGAGGAAGTGGAAGACCGTCCCGCCGTCCATCTCCAGGGAGGGGCGCGGGTGGTGGGTGAGCACGAAGACCGGGGTGTGGAACGGCGGGTTCGGCCCCCACCAGCCCCGCCAGTCCTCGTCCTGCCAGGGGCCGCGCTGCGGGCCGAACTTGTTGCGGCCCATGATCTCCGCGCCGATGCCGTCGCCCCAGGTGCGGGCCATCGCGTCGTCCACGCCGGTGTCGCCGCCCTCCTGGCCGTTCATCCGCCGGAACGTCCGGGTGCGGAAGAACCAGCTGTGCAGCCGGTCGCCGGCGTGGCCGAACGGCGCGTCGAGGCTCTGCCCCTCGCCCGTGCCGTAACCGTCCAGGGAGATCGAGAAGTTGTGGACCCGGACCAGGGACATCGGTTCCTCCGCCGTTCTGCGCGCCTCGCGCGTGTCTCGGGTGCGGACCGCCCGCACCCCGCGCGCGGGCCACGTTAACCAGGAGTGGCTATCGCCTGACGCACCATCACCGCCCCCGGGCGTGGCGCGGCGCGTGCCGTGACGGATGGCGGGGCGGCGGCGCGTGCGGTGACGGTGGCGGCGGGGTGCGGTGACGGGTGTGGCGGATGTGGAGCGCGTGGAGGAAGGGGAGGGGAGCGGGGGAGAAGCGGTGCAGCCGTCACGCTATTGTCGTGCCTTCTTCATCCTGAGCACGCCCGGGCGGGCGATGCTTCGTCAGGCTGCCCGGGAGCAGGGCGGCCGGCATCCCATGACTTGGGGGGACCGTTCCGATGACCGTACGCCGCACCCTGACCGGATTCCTGGCCGCAGGCCTGATCGCCGCCGCGGCGGCGCTGATCCCGACCGCCCCGGCGGACGCCACCACGGGCGGGTCGGGCGACCTGCCGTTCGGCTCCGCGACCACCGTCGGCCTGCACAACACCTACGACCCGGCCGCGTTCCCGTACCTCGCCCAGGGCCTGGACACCGGCACCGGCATGATCGAGCTGGACCTCTGGCCGAACGTCTTCACCAAGACGTGGCAGGTCAGCCACTCCAACCCGTTCGGCAACTCCAACAACTGCACCGCCGCGAGCACCCCCGCGCAGCTCTACGCGGGCGGCACCGACCAGAACCTGGAGAGCTGCCTGGACGACGTCCGGGTCTGGCTCGGCGCGCACCCGGGCGCCGGGCCGCTGGTGATCAAGCTGGAGCTCAAGCCGGGCTACTCGGCCAACCTCGGAATGGGCCCCGACCAGCTGGACGCGCTGATCGCCCAGCACCTCGGCTCCGCCGTGCTGCGCCCGGCCGACCTGCTGGCCAGGCCCGGCGGCGGCTCGTACGCGAGCGTCGACGAGGCGGTGCGGGCGGGCAACTGGCCGAGCCGCTCGGCGCTGGCCGGGAAGGTGCTGCTGTACGCGATCCCGGGCACGGTCGAGCTCGGCAACCCCTTCGACACCCTGCACACCGACGTCGAGCAGGGCCGGCACCTGCGCGACCTGGCGGCGGCCGGCCGGATCGGCCAGGCGCAGGTGTTCCCCTCCGTGCTCGGCGCCGCCACCGGCGACCCGCGCGGCCAGTACACCGGGGCGGACGCCTCGATCCGGCCCTGGTTCGTGGTCTTCGACGGTGACGCCTCCACCTACGTCAGGACCGTCGACACCGCCTGGTACGACAACGCCCACTACCTGCTGGTGATGACGGACTCCCACCTGGTCGCGCCGGAGATCAGCGGCACGGATCCGACCGCGGACCAGGCCCGGGCCCGCACCGAGCAGCTGGCGAAGGCGCACGCGAGCATCGTCTCCAGCGACTGGCGCAGGCTCCCGGCGGTGCAGTCGCTGGTGCTGTCGCGCGGCTGAGGCCGGCCCGGCGGCTGACCGGGCCGAGGCCCTGACGGGTACGTCGAGTTGACCGGAGGTGAAGAGTTGGAACGGGGCTTCCGATGGCTCCCGACCGTCGCCATCCTGGTTGTCATGACCCGAACTCTACGCGCGTGGAAGACCCGCGTCGCCGCCACCGCCGCCGTTGCCCTGGTCACCCTCGCGCCGATCGCCGTCGCGACCGAGGCGCAGGCCGCGGTGAGCGGCTCGGTGTGCCTGTCCGCCCTGCCGTCCCAGGCCGGCACCACCCTCGACCTGATCGCCTCCGGCGGTCCCTTCCCGTACAGCCAGGACGGTGTCGTCTTCCAGAACCGGGAGCGCGTGCTGCCCGCGCAGTCCTCCGGCTACTACCACGAGTACACCGTGGTCACCCCGGGCTCGCCGACCCGCGGCGCCCGTCGCATCGTCACCGGCAAGCAGTACCACGAGGACTACTACACCGCCGACCACTACGTGACCTTCCGCAAGATCAACTTCGGCTGCTGAACCGGCCACCGCTCACCGCTCCACCGCTCCACCGCTCCACCGATCACCGATCACCGCTCCACCGGGCACCTCCGGGGCCCCGGCGCCGCACCCCGCGCCGGGGCCCCGGGCGCGTCCGATAGCGTCGGGGCGTCCGGCAACGACTCCTGGAGGTTCCCGTGCCGCAGATCCTGGTCGACCACTCGGCCGAACTCGACTTCGACCGGGCGGCGCTGGCCGCCGAGGTCCACCAGGCGATCACCGAGGTGATCGACACCACGGTGGCGGACTGCAAGACGCTCTTCCGTCCCGCGGGCCGGCACCACGTCGGCGACGGGACGAGCGGCGAGGCCGTGGTGCTGGTCGAGGTGAAGATCCTGGCCGGCCGCAGCACCGAGCAGCGCGCCGAACTGACCGCCCGGGTGCTCGCCGCCCTGCGCGCCCGGATCGACCGGCCCGCCGCCATCGGCGTCCAGGTCACCGAACTCGACCGGGACACCTACCGGTTCGTCCACCACCCCGGCCACTGAGACCCCGGCCACTGAGCCGTGAACTCCGAGCCGTGAACTCCGAGCCCTGCCGCCGAGTCCCGTCCGCCGGGCGGGGTCCGGGGAACGGCGGCGGGGGGGGGGGCCCGCGGGCCCCCCCCCCCGCCGGGGGGGGGCGCCCCCCGGCGCGCGGGGGGGGGGGGGGGGCCCGCCGGGGGGGGGGGGCGGCGCCCGCCCCGCCACCCGCCCCCCCGCCCCGGCACCCTGAACCCCCCCCCCTTCAACCCCGCCCCCCGCCCCCGCGCCCCGCCCGCGGGGGGGGGGCGGGGGACGGGGGGGGGCGCGGGGCCCGTGAGCCCGGCGCCGCCGGTGGAGCAGGCCCGCGGTCAGTCCGTCGGGCAGTGGATGCCCGCGGCCGGGACGGTGCCGTCCAGCAGGAACGCGTCCACCGAGGCGCGGACGCACTTGCTCGCGCCGTAGCCGGTGTGGCCCTCGCCGTCGCGGCTGATCAGGACGGCGTTGCCGAGTTCGGCGGTGAGCTTCTCGGCCCAGGCGTACGGGGTGGCCGGGTCCCCGGTGGTGCCGACGACCACGATCGGGGCGGTGGCGGCCGACTTGATCACGTGCGGCTTCTCGGTCGCGCGGAACGGCCAGATCCGGCAGTCCGGGTCGAACAGCGAGGCCATCGGGTCGTGCTTGCCGACCAGCGGGGCCTTGGCGGCGAGGTCGGTCAGCGCGGCCTGCAGCTGCTCACCGGCCGGGGCGTCGGTGGCGCCGTCGGCGCAGTGGATGGCGGTGTAGGCGTCCGCGGACGGGCTGTAACGGCCGTCGTCTTCGCGGCCGTTGTAGCCGTCGGCGAGGTCGAGCAGGTAGTCGCCCTTGCCGCGCACCATCGCCCAGCCGATGGAGTTGCGCAGGCCGGTCCAGGCCTTCTCGCCGCCGTAGAGCCGGCTGAGCACGCCGGTCCAGGCCGCGCTGGAGGTGAGGGTGCGGCCCTTCTCCGTCTTGAGCGGCTTGTCCTTGAGCCCGTCGAGGAAGGCGGCGAGCTTCTGCGGGGCCTGGTCGGCGTCCTTGCCGAGCGGGCACGCGTCCTTGGTGACGCAGTCCGCGGCGAAGGCCTTCAGCGCCCGCTCGAAGCCGGCCGACTGCTCGATGTTGTGCTGGATCAGCGAGGTGGAGGCCGAGGTGGCGCCGTCCAGGACGAGCCGGCCGACCCGGTCCGGGAACTCCTCGGCGTAGAGCGAGCCGAGGTAGGTGCCGTAGGACATGCCGAGGTAGCTGAGCTTCTGGTCGCCGAGGGTGGCGCGCAGCACGTCCATGTCCCGGGCGGTGTTGCGGGTGCCGACGAAGGGCAGGACCTGTGCGTACTTGGCCTGGCAGGCGTCGGCGAGCTGCTTGCCGTGGTCGTCGCCGGCCTGGTCGGTGTTCAGCCAGGCGTCCCGGGCCCGGTCGTCCAGGCAGTTGAGCGGGCTGGTGCCGCCGGTGCCGCGCGGGTCGAAGCCGACGATGTCGTAGCGGTCGTGCAGCGGGCCGTCGAGGCCCTTGGGGTCGTAGGTGACCATCTGGACGCCGGAGCCGCCCGGGCCGCCGGGGTTGAGCAGCAGGGAGCCGATCCTCTGGTCGGGCTTGGTGGCCGGGTTGCGGACCACGGCGACGTCGAGGGTGCCGGCGGCCGGGGCGGTGTAGTCGAGCGGGACCTTGAGGGCGGCGCACTGGAGCGCCGAGACGTCCTCCTTGTTCTGCGGGTCCTTTGCGCAGGGGCCCCAGGCGAGCTGCTGGCCGTAGAAGGCCTTGAGCGCCGGGTCGGCGGCACCGGTGGGCTTGACGGTCGGGGTGGGCGTCGGGGTGGCCGTCGGCGTCGCGCCGGCGGGGGCCGTGGTGGCCGCGGGCGCGGCGGCCGTGCCGCTCCCGCCGGCGCAGCCGGCCAGCAGGGCGGCGGTGGCGGCGGCTGCGACGGCGGCGGGCAGGACGCGCCGCGGATTCCTGGTGATCATGAAATGCACGGCACAGGAATATCACCTGCCTGTCACATCGGTCACATGGGATTCTCGGAGTTCTCCGCACGACGCCTCTCGCCACGATGCCGGGGTGGCGCCGTCCGCCGGGCGCGAGGGGTGATTCCGCGGGGCGCCGAACGATGCCATGCTGAGGTCATGACAGAAAGCAGTGCGGTGGCCCCGCTCCGTGAGCAGGCGGAAGCCGGCGGGCGGCGGCGGGAGTTGGCCGCGGCGACGGTCGGATCGGTGGTCGAGTCCTTCGACTGGAGCATCTACGCCGTCCTCGCGCCCTACTTCGCGGCGGACCTCTTCGGGCACGGCAAGCACGGCGTCAGCGGCGTGCTCGGCGCGTACGTCACCTTCGCGGTGGGCTTCGTCGCCCGGCCGGTCGGCTCCTACCTGATCGGGCGCCTCAGCGACACCAGGGGACGGCGCTTCGCGCTGAGCCTCGGCATGGCGGTGATCGCCGCCGCCAGCCTGGGCATCGCCGTCATCCCCGGCCAACAGGCCATCGGGGTCTGGGCGGCACTGCTGGCCGTGCTCGCCCGGGTGGTGCAGGGGCTCGCCTTCGGCGGGGAGGCGCCGAGCGTGGCCGCGTACGTGACCGAGACCGCCCCGCCGCGGCACCGCTTCGCGTTCAGCTCGATCTCCTACGGCGGGATCGTCCTCGGCTCGCTGCTCTCCTTCGGGGTGCTCACCGTGCTGATCCACACCATCGGCAAGTCCGGTCTGGAGAACGGTGGTTGGCGCCTGGGTTTCGCGGTCGCCGCACTGCTCGGGCTGGCCGCCGTCTGGGTGCGGCGGTGGGCGCCGGAGAGCGCGGAGTTCCGCCGCACCCGGGAGCGCGCGCGGCGCACCGCCCGCCCGCCGTTCCTGCGGACGCTGCGCGAGCACCGCTGGGCGGTGCTCACCGTCTTCCTCAACACCCTCGGGGGGACGGTCGGTTACTACTTCGCGCTGGCGTACCTTCCGCAGTACGCCGCCGCCTACCACGTGGTCGGCAAGGAGGAGGCGGCCTCCTTCATGACGGTGGTGCTCGTCGTGGTGCTGGCCACCATGCTGCTCACCGGTGTCGCCGCCGACCGCTTCGGCCTGCTGCCGGTCGCCCGGATCGGCTTCGGCCTGCCGATCCCGATGGTCGGCATCCTGCTCGCCGGGCTGCGCCAGGGCTGGCTGCCGTTCCAGGTCGTCGCCGTGCTGCTGGGGATGCTGGTGGCCACGGTGCTCGGCACGCTCAACGTCTTCACCGGGCTGCTGTTCCCGACCGAGGTGCGGGCGGTCGGCCTCGGCGTGGTCAACGCGACCACCATCGCCGCGTTCGGCGGCACCTTCCCGCTGCTCGCCGAGTGGCTGAACGGCCGTCATCTGCTGGGCCTGATCCCCGGATACGTCACCGTCTGCACGGCCGGCCCGGCCCTCGCGCTGCTGACGGCGATGAAGGTGCCGTCCTTCGCCGCGGCCGTGCGGGGCGCGGAAGCCTCGGTTCAGCGGACACCGGGAACCGCCTGACGGACAGTCATCCACTGTGGTTGAGTGGTCCGGACCATTGCTGATCGGGGAGGGCGGAGCATGGGCACCGACGCATCGGGTGCGGACATACCGGACACTGCCGGACGGGGCGGCGGCGCATCGGACACCGGTCCGGGGGTCGGCGGTCCGGACGACCGGGGTTCGGACGACTGGGGGTCCTACGACCGTCCGCCGGGCGCCGGCCTGTCGGAGAGCTGGCTGACCGAGCCCGGGTTCGAGGAGCCGCCGCAGGTGGACCTGCGCACCGACCGGGCGCACTCGGCCCGGGTCTACGACTACCTGCTCGGCGGCAAGACCAACTTCCCCGCGGACCGCGAGGTCGGCGACCGCGTCCTGGCCGACCTGCCCGGCGTGCGCGCGGACGCCACCGCCGCCCGTGCCGTGATGCACCGGATGGTGCGCCGGCTCGCCGAGGTGCACGGCGTGCGCCAGTTCCTGGACGTCGGCACCGGCATTCCCACCGCGCCCAACCTGCACGAGATCGTGCAGTCCGTCGACCCGGCCTGCCGCGTGGTCTACGTCGACAACGACCCGATCGTGCTCGCCCACTCGCGCGCCCTGCTCACCAGCACCCCCGAGGGCCGCACCGCCTACGTCCAGGGCGACCTGCGCGAACCGGAGCGGTTCCTCGCCGACCCGGCGGTGGCCGGCACCCTGGACCTCCGCGAGCCGGTCGCCCTGACGCTCATCAACATCGTCCACTTCCTCTCCGACGAGGCCGCGCACCCGCCCGTCCGCAAGATCCTGGACGCCCTGCCCGCCGGCAGCTTCCTCGCGCTGTCCGCGGGGACGGCCGACATCGCGCCGGAGCGCAGCGCGGCCGCCGCCCGCCGGTACGAGGACGCCGGGATCACGCTTCACTTCCGCTCGCGCGAGCGCGTCGAACTCTTCTTCGCCGGGCTGGAGTTGGACGATCCTGGGGTGGTCCTGATCAACGACTGGCACCCGGAGCTCGCCGAGGTCCCGGCCCCGGGCGGGGGCACGGTCTCGGTGTACGGGGGAGTCGGCCGCAAGGCGTAGTCGGATCCTTCCTCGTCAAAACGATCGTCTTTACGTGCTCATGTCATTAAAGTGACTGCCCGTCGAACCCCCCACTCGGCAGGCGGAGATTTCATGACCATTGCACGCAGGTCCATCCTCAAGGGCACCTCGGCGGCCGGAGCCGCCCTCGTGGCGGCAGGGACGGCGGCCGCGCAACCCGCGGCCGCCCAGCCGGCCGACGACGCGCCCGCCGGTCCTCTCCTGCAGGCCACCCCGCACCGCGCCGGAACGGCCTCGGTGACCGGGCTGCACCTGCAGTTCGGCACCGACGCCAGTACGGAGATGACCGTCTCCTGGCTCACCCCGCAGTCCGTGCGCCGACCACAGGTGCGGTACGGCTCGCCGGACGGCGGCCTCGGCCGGGTCGTCCAGGCCGAGACCCGCACCTACCGGGACTCGATCGACAAGGTCGAGGTGTACGTCCACCACGCGCGGCTCACCGGCCTGCGCCCGGGCACCACCTACCTCTACAGCGCCGGCCACGACGGCGCCAACGCCGAGACCGGCACCTTCACCACCGCCCCGCGCGGCCGAACCCCCTTCACCTTCACGAGCTTCGGGGACCAGGCCGCGCCCAACCTCCGCCGCCGGATCACCTTCCCCGACGGCATGCCCTCCCCGCTCGGCAAGTACCCCGTGTTCATGAGCAGCCAGGTCGGCACCGCGGCCTCCGCCGACATCGTCGCCGCCGTCGAACGCGTCGGGCCGCTGTTCAACCTCATCAACGGCGACCTCTGCTACTCCTCCTACGCCGGCCGCCACGGCCAGAGCCGCACCGCGACCTGGGCCGACTGGTTCATCAGCAACAGCCGCTCCACCCGGCTGCGGCCCTGGATGCCCTGCGTCGGCAACCACGAGAACGAGGGCGGCAACGGCCCGATCGGCGCGACCGGCTACCAGGCCTACTTCACCCTCCCCGACTCCTCGGCCTCCTCCGACGAGGAGACCCGGGGCATGTGGTACGCCTTCACCGTCGGCTCGGTGCGCTTCATCAGCCTCGCCAACGACGACGAGGCCATCCAGAACTCCGGCGACGTCTACCTGCGCGGCTACTCCGGAGGCGCCCAACGGCGCTGGCTGGAGCGGGAGTTGCGGGCGGCGCGGAGCAGCCGGGCGATCGACTGGATCGTGGTCTGCATGCACCACCCGATGATCTCCAGCTCGATGCACGGCTCCGGCAGCGACCTCGGCCTCCGCGAGACCTGGGGCCCGCTGTTCGACGCCTACGGGGTCGACCTGGTGGTGTGCGGCCACGAGCACTACTACGAGCGCTCCCACCCCGTCCGCGGCACCCTGCCCAACGACACCCGCACCCCGGTGCCGACCGACACCCGCACCGACCTCGTCGACACCGGGCGGGGCACCGTCCACATGATCATCGGGGCCGGCGGCAACGCCGCCACCACGCAGGACGACCTCTTCGAGAAGCCCAAGGGCCGGGTGGTCGTCGGGCTGGAGGACCCGAAGCCGGGCGCGCCGTACCGGGAGTCGGTCTGGGTCACCGAGGACGCGCCCTGGGCCGCCGTCCAGGACCGCACCCACGCCCACGGCTTCGCGGCCTTCGAGGTCGACCCGGGCGACCGGCGCGGCGGCACGACCACCATGAAGGTCGTCTACTACACCTTCGACGGACCGCACGGGGACCTCACCCCGGTGGACACCTTCACCCTGTACCGGCGCCGGACCGACGGGCGCGACGGCTGACGGCCGGGCCGCCCGGCACACGGCCGACCGGCGCAGGTCAGCCGTGTGCCGGTCACCCGTGTGCCGGGCGGCCCAGGGCGGCCCAGGGCGGCCCAGGGCGGCTCAGCGCCGGAACAGACCGGTGAGCACGTCCCACCAGCCGCGGCGCTGCGCCGGGGTCGTCGGGGTCGTCGGGGCCTGCGGCCCGGCCGTCCCGGCGCGCCCGGCGTTCCGGGGGCCCGGAACGGCCTGCTGAGCCGCCGAGCCGCCCTGCTCCACCTGCTGGGCCCCGGCCTTCGCCTGCTCCGCCTCCGCCTCCTCGGCCTCCGCCACCGAGAGCGGGTCCGGCTCGATGTCGCGGGCGGTGAACTCCACCGGCAGCGCCGTCAGATGACGGGAGATCCAGGCCGAACTCCAGGTCAGCTCCTCCTCGGCCACCGCGAGCCGGACGTCCGGCAGCAGGGTGAGCAGGATGTCGATCCCGGCCTCGGCGACGTGCCGCCCGATGTCCTGGCCGGGGCACTCGTGCGGACCGGCGCCGAAGGACAGGTGGGAGCGGTTGCCGTACAGCGGGGCCGCCAGGTCGGGCCGGACCACCGGGTCCACGTTGCCCGCCGCGAGCCCGAGCAGCAGCAGGTCCCCGGCACCGATCCGCTGACCGCCCAGCTCGGTGTCGGCGGTCGCCCAGCGGCCGGCCACCAGGGACATCGGCGGGGAGTCCCAGAGCACCTGGTCGAGCGCCTCGCCCAGGGTCATCTGGCCGCCGGAGAGGTGGGCGCGGAACCGCGGGTCGGTGAGCACCATCTTCAACGAGTCGGCGATCAGGTTGACGGTGGTCTCGTTCGCGGCCAGCAGCACCACCCGCAGGTGCTCCATCACCTCGTCCTCGGTCAGCCCGGCCGGGTGCGCCAGCAGGCGGCTGGTCAGGTCGTCACCGGGGCTTTCGCGCTTGAGGGCGATGGTCCGGCGCAGACCGGCGACCACGTACTCGTTGCTGGCGATCGCCGTCTCGGTGCCCTTCAGCAGGTCCCGGGCGGCGGTCACCAGCTGCGGCCCGTACTCGTCCGGCATGCCGAGCAGCTTGGTCATCACCAGCATCGGCAGGTGCTCGGCGAACTGGGAGATCAGTTCGGCCCGGCCGGTCGGCCCGACCACCTGGACCAGGTCGGTGGTGAAGCGGCGGACGTGACGGCGGATGCCGCGCCGGTCGAAGCCGTTCAGACCGTCCAGCAGCGCGCCGCGCAGCCGGCGGTGCTCGTCGCCGTCCGCGAACACGCAGATCGGCTGCCAGGCGACCACCGGCAGCAGCGGCGAGTCCGGCGGGACCTCGTTGTTGCGGAAGGCGCTCCACAGGCGCGAGTCCCGGGAGAACAGCGAGGGCGTGCGCATCGCGGCGATGTTGGCGCCGTGGCCGAGCACCAGCCAGGCCCGGTGGTCGCCGTGCAACAGCACCGGGGCCACCTCGCCGTACTCGGCGCGCAGCTTCTCGTACAGGCCCGCCGGGTCGGTCTCGGCCTCCGGCCCGTACAGGCGGCGCAGGCCGCCGGGGCCGGTCGGGGCGATGCCGCCGCCCGCGTGGGCCGGGCAGCCGGGCGGCGGGGCGGCGGGCGACGAGGGGCCGGCGGGGGTGGCGGGTTCGGGGAACGGGGTGGTCACGGGGGTCTCCGGTCGCGGGTGGGTTCGGTGACGGGCGGTCGGTGGGGGTGCTACGGACGGACCGTCGGCTCAGCCGGTGGACGGGGCGGCCAGCTCGTACAGGTAGTGCATCAGGGTCATCAGGGTGTCCCGGCTGGACTCCCGGCTGCGCGCGTCGCACGCGACGATCGGCACCTCGGGCGGCAGGTCCAGCGCGTCCCGGACCTCGTCGAGCGGGACGGGCGGCGCCTCCGGGAAGCCGTTGACGGCCACCACGAAGGGCACGCCGCGCTCCTCCAGACGCCCGATCACCTCGAAGCTGACCTCCAGCCGGCGGGTGTCCACCAGCACCACCGCGCCCAGGGCGCCCTCGAACAGGCCGTTCCAGAGGAACCAGAACCGCTCCTGGCCGGGGGTGCCGAAGACGTAGAGCACGAGCCGGTCGCTGATGCTGATCCGGCCGAAGTCCATGGCCACGGTGGTGGAGGTCTTCTGCTCGACCCCGGTCGGGTCGTCCACCCCGACCCCGGCCTGGGTCATGGTCTCCTCGGTGGTCAGCGGGCGGATCTCGCTGACCGCGCCGACCAGCGTCGTCTTGCCGACACCGAAGCCGCCGACCACCACCACCTTGACCGCCGTGGTGACGGTGTCCGGCAGCAGGTCCGATCCGGCCGGCCCGACCACCGTGTCAGAGCCGCTGAAGTCCATGGATCACCGCCTCCAACAGGGCACGGTCGGGAAGCTCCGCCGCGGGCACGGCGGAACTGCGGGCCTCGATCAGCCCGTCGTCGAGCAGGTCCGCCAGCAGGACGATGACCACGCTGACGGGCAGCTCCAGGTAGGCGGAGACCTCCGCCACCGAGAGCGGGGACCGGCACAGCCGCAGGATGGCGGCCTGCTCCGGCTGGTGGGCGGGGGTCGGCTCCGCACGGGAGACGATCAGGGTGACCAGGTCGAAGACCCCCGGTCCGGAGGGGCCGCTGCGGCCCCGGGTGATGACGTACAGCCGGTCGGGCTCGGGGCCGTCCCAGCCACCCTTCTCGGCCGTCATGCCACCGCCTCGCTGTGCTCGTTCATGTGCCCGTCCCGCCGTGGCAGCCCACCGCGGCAGGCCGGGCCGGGTGCCGGTTCACGCGACCGCCTCGGGATTGCGCGGCGGGGTGGACAGGTGCTCGCCGATCCGGGCGACCAGGTCGCGCATCTGGTGGCTCACCAGCCCGGCGTCCACGCCCTCGTCGGCGAGCACCGCGAGATAGGCGCGGTCACCGGCCGCCATCAGGTAGAAGTAGCCGCCGTCCACCTCGATCACCACCAGCCGCATCGAGCCGTCGCCGTGCGGGAACTCGTGGCCGATCGCGCCGGCCAGGCTCTGCAGCCCGGCGCAGGCGGCGGCGAGGCGGTCGGCGGTGTCCGGGTCGGTGCCGTACTGGGCGATCCGCAGGCCGTCGGCCGACAGCACGATGACGTGGCGCACGCACGGGACGCTGTCCGCGAGGTCGTTGAGGATCCAGTCCATGTTGTTGCGGTGCGGAATCACTGCTCGCCCTTCCCTGCCGTGTCTTCACTGGTGTGCGCGGCGCTCGTGTGTCCGGCACCCGCCTGTCCGGTACCCGTCCGTCCGGCACCCGCCCACCCGGGGTCGGTCCGTCCGGGGCCCGTCCGTCCGAGGTCCGTCCGTCCGGGGCCCGTGGTGCGTCCGGCGTCGGTGGTGCGCCCGCCGTCGGTGGCGGCTCCGGCACCCGCCGGGCCGGACGGGCCCGGTCCGGTGCCCTTGATGCCGTCCATGAACGCCTCCAGCCACAGGCCCGGCTGCTTCGGCTCCTTGGCGGGGCCCGTCGCCCGGGCCGGCGGCCCCGCCACCGGCCCGGCGGGCTGCGCCACCGGCCCGGCGGGCTGCGCGGTGGCGCGCGCGGCCCCGCCGAAGCCCCGCGGCATCATCGGGCGGCTGCGCCGGCGCTGCGGCAGGCCGTTGGGCGTCCACTCGGTCACGATCACCTCGTCGTCCCCGGCGCCCGGGCCGGACGGCCCCCACGGGTTGGTCGAACCGTAGGACGGCCCGACGCCGGCCGAGGTCGTCCGGGTGCCCCAGGGACGGCCCGGGGCCGCGTGCCGGGGCGGGTTCGCCGGGAGCGGACGGGGGCCGGAGAAGGCGCCGATGCCGTGCGCCCGCCCGGTCGGCGGCGCGGTGGTGAGCAGTTCCTGCGGCACGACCAGCACCGCCCGCACGCCGCCGTACGCGGACCGGCGCAGCGAGATCTGGAAGCCGTACGCCTGGCAGAGCCGGCCGACGATGGCGAAGCCCAGCCGGGGGGACTCGGTGAGGTCGTCGAAGTCCTTGGAGACCATCGCCTCGCGGATCGAGCGCTCGGCGCGGAAGCGGGCCTCGTCGGTGAGGCCGAGGCCGCCGTCCTCGATCTCGATCGCCATCCCGCTCTGCACCTCGGAGGCGCTCAGGTGCACGTGGGTGTGCGGCGGCGAGTAGCGGGTGGCGTTGTCGAGCAGCTCGGAGACGGCGTGGATCAGCGGCTCGACGGCCGGTCCGGTGACGGAGATCTGCGCCACCGGGTGCAGGTCCACCCGCTGGTACTCCAGGATCCGGGACATGCCGCCGCGCAGCACGCTGTAGAGCGCGATCGGCCGGGTCCACTGCCGGCCGGGGCGGGCGCCCGACAGGACCGCGATGCTGTCGGCCAGGCGGCCGGTCAGCGCGTTGCCGTGGTCCAGGCGCAGCAGGTCGTCGAAGACCGCAGGGTCGTTGCCGTGCCGGTCCTCCATCTCCCGCAGGTCCTTGGCCTGCCGGTGGATGATGGCCTGCACCCGGCGGGCGATGTTGACGAAGGCCCGCTCGGCCGAGTCGCGCCGGCTGACCTCGTCGTCGACGGCCTTGGCGACGGCCTCGGCGACGGCCACCAGGGAGCGGCGGAACCGCGGCGACACGGGGGCGTCGCTCTCCTCCAGCGGGCGGGTCAGCACGTCGAAGGAGTACCCGTAGCGGGCCCCGGCGACGATCCGGCGCATCTCGCCCCGGGCGAGCCGGTCCAGCTCGTCCTCCTGACCGGCCAGCCGGCGTTGGAACTCCTCCACCTGCCGGGCGTGCCGGTCGCGCGACTCACTCAGCGCCCGCCCGCGGCGTGCCGACTCGGCGGCCACCACGGCCACCAGCACGGTGCCCGTCGCCCCGCACCACAGCACCCCGGCCCGGGCCCCGGCGGACACCACCATCGCGGCGACCGCCACGGCCACCGCCATCACGGCCGTCGGCAACAACCAGCCGAGCAGGGGCGCTTGGCGCCGTCTGGCGAGTGACGATCCAGCTCGAAGCATTCAGCATCCTCAAACGATCGGAACAGCAAAGGGGGACAGGCGGGGGATCGGCTCCGCAGGCGTGGTGGTGCAGCATAGCCAAGTTCAGGACATCCTGACCGAAAGTCAAAAATACCGTCCCGCAACCGACTTGTCGTATCCAGCCGGACAACACCGACATCTCGCACACCAGTCGCAACCCGGAGCGGCCACCGCCCTCCCACCAGGCTTCTCGCCCCGCCGCCCGCGCGCCGCCGACCCGCTCCGGATTCGCTCATGCGAAGGGTTTCCTCGCCAAGTCCCGCCACCTCGCGCGGAGTTCGTGCTAAGCGCGGCGAACCGGGTCAACCGGGCGGGTGGCAATCACCCGGAAGGGGATTCACGGCCGGGCCTGGCGAGCCGCACGGCGACGTCCCGATTCCCCGGCCCGCGGTGACCGATTCCTCCTAGGCTCGTCGCATGGACGATCACGACAGCCGAGCACCGGATCCGTCCGGCCGGACCCTGCGCCACCTCATGGGCGACGCCGTCTGGACGGGCATGCTGGCGGAGGCGTTCGAGCGCCGGCACCCCATCGGCACCACCCTGCTGCGCCAGGGCGAACCGGGCACCCACGTCCTCGCGCTGCTGGCCGGAGTGGCCAAGGTGAGCCGGCGGGAACGCAACGGGGACGTCCGGCTGCTGGCGTTCCGCGGCCCCGGCGAACTCCTCGGGGAAGTGGCCGTCCTGGACGACGGCGTCCGCTCGGCCAGCGTCCAGGCGATCTCGGACTGCACGGTCGTGGTCGTCACCAAGACGGCCTTCCTGCGCTTCGTCGCCGAGCACGGGCTGTTTCCCGTGCTGGTCCGCTACGCCATGAGCCGGCTGCGGGAGTCCGACCTGGCCCGGACCGGAGGCGACGTCGTACCCAGGCTGGCGGCCGCCCTGGTCGCCCTGGCCGACCTCTCCGCAGGGCCGGTGCCCACGGCCGGTCGCCGCATCGAACTCGCCCTGACCCGGGACGAACTGGCCCAACACCTCGGAGTCTCCCGCAACACCGTCACCGCGGCCCTGGTGTCCCTGGCCGCCCACCGCGTCGAAGCCGGCCGCAAGTCCATCGCCCTCCACGACCTCCCCGCCCTCCGCCGGGCGGCCGCATCCCTGCGCGACTGACGAGCCGTCACCTCAACCTTCCATCGATGTGACCTCCGTCACTCGTTTTCCGCACCGAGTGAGCACACCGCGCCACGCAACCTCGCGAAGCTTGGTGGCGCAAGGTCAGCACGGGAACCACAAGGAGCAGAGAATGACGGAGTTCGACCAGCCGATGCCCGAGGCCAGCGCCCTGCCGTACAGCCGCAGCCGGCACCTCCCGCCGTACCGGGGCATCGTCGCCGTGGACGCCAAGGACTTCACCGGACACCCGGCGATCGAACACGGCGTGATCAGCAGGTCGGTGCCGCAGGTGCTCCAGTGGTCCTTCGAGCGGGCCGGGCTGGGCGACGTCTGGCAGGACCGGAGGTTCCCCAACTCGACCGGCGACGGATACGTGTTCGGCTTCGACCCGGCCTGGATGCCCTTCCTCGTCCACCCCTGGCTGAACACCCTCCAGGAGGTGCTCACCGAGTTCAACGTGCACTCGGTCGGCACGGTGCGGATCCGGCTGCGGGTCAGCCTCAACATCGGCCCGCTGCCGGACACCGGCGGTGAGTTCGACGGCAACGGCACCCCGCGCAACGACACCCACCGGCTGCTCGACTCCCGCCCGGTGAAGGCCATGCTCGCCGCCTCCAACGAGAGCATCACCCACGTCGCCGCCATCCTGTCCGACCGGTGCTACCAGGACGCGGTGGCGAGCGGCTACACCGGGCGCCACCCCGACCACTTCATCGAGGTACCGGCGACCGTCGAGGGCAAGCGCTTCGACCAGCAGGCATGGCTGTACGTGCCCTCGCCGTCCGGGAACCTGTACGACCGCAGGATCCTCGGCGACGCCGTGGTGGAGGAGCAGCAGGGACGGGACGGCCGGAAGCCGGACCGGCCGGCGGAGGGCCGCCGGGCGCCCAGGACGGTCGTGACCCAGCGGGGCGACGGCAGCAACCTGAACAGCGGCACGGTGTACGGCGGTCAGAGCGTCACCAACGCGGGGGGCGACTCGTACGGAGGCTTCGGCGGCGACTACGTCCGGGGCAACAAGGACACCGTCCACGGCGACAAGAACGAGCACCACCGGTGAGCCCCGACGAACGCCCGGCCATCGAGGGGCCGGGCGCGGCGGACGACTTCGATCCCGACTTCGACGCCGACTTCGGGATCGACGACCTGGCGGACCGGTTCGCCGGTTGGGGAGGGGACCGCCCGCATTTCATCTTCGCGCCGGGTGGCAACATCAACACCGGTTCGGTGCACGGGGACCAGCGCGTCGAGAACGGCGGCGTCGGGGCCGCCCCGGGCGGCGGCGAGCGGGTGGAGGCACAGGACGGACCCATCTCGTCGATGGAGATCCTGGCCGCACGGACCGGTTTCGCGGAGCCGGACTGCTTCGCCGAGGGGCTGAGCGCGCTCGGCACCCGCCTGCTCTTCCTCGCCGGCGACCCCGGTACCGGACGCCGCACAACTGCGCTCAACCTGCTGTTCGAGGGCGGCGGGAACACGATGGCCCTGCGCGCGCTCGACAGCGACTCGGACCTGTCGTCCTGGCGGCCCACCCACAGCGAGGCGCGCGGGTACCTGGTGCACGGCCTGTCGCCCGCGGTCCAGCTCGGCCCCACGGCTGTCGCCAAGCTGCGCGCCCGGCTGGAGACGGCCGACGCCTGCATGGTGGTGCTGCTGCCGCACGACCCGGGCTTGTGTCGCCGTCTCGTCCGCGCGATGGACATCCGCCCGGTGTCCTATGCGCCTCCGGCACCGCGAGCGGTCTTCGACGCACGGCTGGAGGCGGTACTGCCGGACGAGGGGCGACGCCGGGACCTGCTGGACCGGTTGGAGCCGGACCTCGACGAGTTGCTGGCTCCCCAACTGGTGCCGGCCCAGGTCGTCGAGCTCGTGGACGAGGTGACGCGGGCGCGCGAGGACGATCCTGAACTGGCCGACCTCGGCCAGCGGCTCAGCTTCCTCGCGGAGACAGAGGTCCCCGACCTCCTGAAGGAGCTCCGTGAGGACCCGGACGCGCTGGCGTTCCTGCTGGTGACGAGTGTCCTGGAGGGCCTGGACCACCGGATCGTCCTGGACGAGACCGACCGGTTGCTCAAGCTGGCCGACGGTCGCCTTGACGCGGTCGTGCGGCCGAATGCGGACGGGGAGGGCCAGGCGCCCCGGCCGAACCCGCGGTTCGTTCTCCGGCGCTCGCTGGACGAACTGCTGGCGACCGTCCGGGCCGAGCACGCGCCCGGTGGGACCCTGCGGACGTCGAGCTACACCTACACGGTGGAGCCGATCTGCTTCAAGCGGCACCGCCAGGCGGAGACGGTGCTGCGACACGTGTGGCGGCAGTACGGGGACGTGCCGGGACTGCTGACCGAGTGGATCGACAAGGTGTCCGATTCCGATTCCGAGTCCGACCTGGCCGAGCCCATGGGGCGGGTGGTGGGGCTCGCCACGGGTTGGAGCGGTGGCCGTCAGGCATTGCGTCACATCCGCAAGTTGGCCAAGTCCGAGCACACGCAGAGCCAGAGCATCGCCGCGTACGCGCTGGGGATCGCGGCCCAGGACCCGATTCTCGTCGGCGAGGTGAAGCACCGCCTCGACAGCTGGAGCTACAGCGGCGGCTGGCAGCTCCGCTCGACCGCGGCCGGTGCCTGCGGTGGAGACTTCGGAGCGGCCCGGCCGGAATTCGCGCTCGCACTGCTCCGGCGCTGCTACCGAGGGGAGGACGAGCGCGAGCGCATCGTTGCCGCAAGGGTGCGCTGGGCCCTGTGGAGCCTCTTCGAGGGCGGAAACCAGACGGCGGTGTTCCGCAAGCTCATCGAGTGGGCGGACCGGTCCGAGCGTGACGCCGTGCTCGCGCACACGGCCTTCCTCGATTTGCTCCGAGACCCTTCGTGGTTCCATCAACAACTGCTCCTCCAGGGCGAGTTCGGCGAACCGGTGACGGCCTTCGTTCGGCGCTGCCTCAATGACGAGACCCTTTTCGACAGCTCGCGCACGAGGCTGCTCGGCTGGTGCCGTCGGGCAGTCTGGGACGAACCCCTCCGGGCCGCCGTGGAGACGCTGCTCGCGGCGCTCGCCGAGGACATGCGGCCCGGCGAGCTGAGGCTGATGGTCGAGATCGACCGCAGCGACGACCCCGACCTGGCGGGCCGCGACATCGCCCACCGTGCCCTGGAGGCCTGGCGGCGCGGCGAGCCGCAGCCCTACCGCTCCGCTCCTGCCTTCGGAGGCCCCCGATGACCCTCGACACCGACCCGCCCGTCTACACCCGGGCCACCCGCGCTCCTTGGCGGGAGATCCTCCGGCACCGCTGGTCCGGGCGGCGCGACCGCGCCCTGGTTCTGGGGGATCGCCACGGGGTGTACCGCCAGCTGGGGAAGGGCCGTCCGAACCCGGGTGGCGGGGTCGCCGCTCGGCTGGGACTGCGCGGATTCGACCAGGCGTACCTGGTCGACCTCAACGAGCGGCCGGGCACTCGGGATGTCCGCCTTCCCACCTCGTTCGGCACGGCCTCGCTGGAGGTCCACGTCCTCTGGTGGGTCCACGACGCCGCACGGGCCGTGCAGACCCGGACCAGCCTGGGATGGCTGCCGGTGCGCAAGGACCTCGACGGGCGCCTGTACCAGCTCAGGGAGCAGTTCGCGGCCGCGGGCACCAGGCTGGGCCCCGAGGAGCTGATCCAGTACCTGGCGGCGCCGTACGTGCTGCCCCACTACGGGCTCGGTTACCGCGTCACCGATGTCTCCGCGCGCGAGCACGGCAACGAACTGCGCCTCGGGGAGCCGGACGCGATGGACGTGCCCTTCGACTGGACGGCCAAGAGCAAGGAGGAGTACGAGTTCTGCCGGCGCTATGTGCAGGACGGTCCGGTCGCCCTCGCGGCCCTCTGGCTCGCCAGGAAGCCGGACGAGGTGCGCGATGTCCTGGACTGGGTGGTCGGCCACTCCGACCTGCTCCGGGGAGAGAGCACCTGGCAGGACAGGATGGCCCTCATGCTGGGCCGGCTGACGGAGCAGGAGCAGGAGGAGCTGTCCGGGATCCTGCGGGACCGCCTGGTCGCCCTCGGGCGGCAGGTCCCCGGGCCTGCCCCGCAGCCCGGCGGGCCGGGGCCGGGCTTCACCAAGCTCCACACCCATGTCAACGGTTGGGCGGGCGGTGTCCCGAACGGCGTCCCGAACGGGGTGCCGCGATGACCCCGGCAGGCGTGCGCCGCGAGCCGGTGCGCCGCGAGCCGGTGCGCCGTGCGCCCCGCAGGCGGTCCGTCGCCGGAAGCCCTCGGCGGCCGGCCGTTCGACGGTCCCGCCGGGCCGTCGCGCCGACAGCGGTGACCACCCCGTCCTCGGTGTCGGCGATGGAGCGCCTGATGGCGGCCAACAGTGCGGAGCTGGTCCGGGCCGACACCAAGGCCGCCGTCTTCCTGGCGTTCACCGGTGCGGTGCTCGCCACCTTCGTCCCCTTGGACGGCGGCGCCGGTTCCGGCTCCCTGGCGTGGACGGTTCCGCTCCTGCGGTGGAGTGCGGTGGCCAGCGCCCTGCTGGCGGTGGGCTGTTTCGCCTCCGCGCTGGTTCCCCGTCATCGCAAGGGGCGGCGGGGTGCCGCGGCCGGTCCGGGGTACTTCGAGCACATCGCCCCGGGTGCGGGTCCGGATCGGCTGCGGCGGGCCTTCGAGCGGGCCGGGCGCGATCCGGCGGGCCCGCTGCTCTCGGCGCTGGCCGGTACCAGTGCGATCATCCGCGCGAAGTACCGCTGGATCGAGGCGGGCACCGTCCTGCTCCTGCTGGCGCTGCCCCAGTTCGTGCTCACGCTCCGGCCGCTGTGACGGTGGGCCGCTGACGGGCCCCGGCCGCACCACCACGGCCGGGGCCGGTGGCACGGTCGGAGGCAACGGATGTTGCGTCACAGGGCAATGATGGTTGACGGCTTCCGGCTCGGGTCCGTACAGTGCCGGGCCATGGAGACGGGCGATCTTGGTCGGCGGGTGGCGGAGGATGTGGCCGGTGGCGGTGGGGTGGAAGGGCTGCGGCGGCTGTCGGGGGTGATCGAGGCGCTGGAGGAGCGGCGGACGGAGCTGGTGGAGGAGCTGCGGCGCGGGCGGGAGGCGACCTGGGAGGAGATCGGGCGGGCCTGCGGAATGACGCGGCAGGGTGCGACCAGGCGGTGGGCCGGACGGCTGCGGGCGCGGTCGTTCGGGGTAGCGGTGGACGCGTACCAGCACGGCCGGCCAGGCTATCCGCGGGCGCTGATCGGCTCGGCGGTGCCCCGGGAGGCCCGCCGGGTGCTCGATCTGGGCGCCGGGACGGGCAAGTTGACCGGTCTGCTGGTCGACGCGGGCCTGGACGTGGTGGCGGTCGAGCCCGACGAGGGGATGAGGGCGCGGCTGGCCGCGACGGTGCCGAAGGCGGCCGTCCGGGCGGGCTCGGCCGAGCACATCCCGCTGCCGGACGGCAGCGTGGACGCCGTGGTGGTGGCGCAGGCCTGGCACTGGTTCGACCCGGCGGTCGCGGTGCCGGAGATCGCCCGGGTGCTCGCCCCCGGCGGCACGCTCGCGCTGGTGTGGAACGTCCGGGACGAGTCCGAACCCTGGGCGGCCGCCCTGGGCGTGCTGATGCACCGCGCGTCGCCGCCGCGGATCGACACCAGGCCGGTCCTCCCGGCGCCGTTCGGTGCGCCCGAGCGGCTGGAGATCGGCTGGGAGCACGTCACCACCCGGGCCGGGATCGTCGACATGGTCGCCTCGCGCAGCTATGTGATCGCGCTGCCGGAGGACCAGCGGGTGCGCCTGCTGGCCGACGTCGAGCAGCTGCTGGCCACCCACCCGGACCTGGCCGGCCGCGAGGAGATCGCCCTGCCGTACGTGACGAGGTGCACCCGTGTCCGTCTCGGCTGAGCACGGTCGGCGTGCCGGGGCGCGGCCCGTGGTGCTGCGCCGGCTGGGAGTTGCGGACGCCGAACCGTACCGGGCCTTCCGGCTGGCGGCGCTGCGCGGGACGCCGAGCGCCTTCACCTCCAGCCACGCCGAGGAGGCCGGCAGGCCACTGTCGGAGACGCTGCACCGGCTGGCCGGGGCCGAGGCCGGGCCGGGCGCGCTGATCGGCGCCTTCGACGACGCCGGCGCGCTGGTCGGCACCGCCGGGCTGAAGGTGCCGCAGCGCGGTCAGGAGCGGCACAAGGGCACGCTGTACGGCATGGCGGTGGCCCGCAGCGCCGCCGGGCGGGGGATCGGCCGCGCCCTGGTGCGGGAGGTGCTGCGCACAGCGGCGCGGGACGGGCGGCTGCGGCAGGTGCTGCTGACCGTCTCGGAGGGCAACGAGCCCGCCCTGCGGCTCTACACCGCCTGCGGCTTCGAGGTGTGGGGGCGCGAGCCGAGGGCCGTCCTGGTCGACGGGCGGGCGGTCGCGAAGCTGCACATGGTGCGTCTGCTGGACGGGGACCGGGCGGAGGCGGCCGGGCGCTGACAGGGGCGGCCGACGGCGGTCGGCCCGGAACGCTCGGCCGGCGACGGTCGGGCCGCGACGGTCCGTCGTCAACGGCTCGTCGGCGGCGGCCCGCTGACAATTGTCACGGTGCGCCGGTGTGCGAACACACTGCCCCCGGAAACAGGTCCACGACCAGCATGGATGCCATGAACGACACCGACCTGCAGCACCCCGACACCCGTCGGGCCTTCCGCACCGTCCGGCGACTCGTGCTCGCCTATCTCGGCCTCAGCGTCGTCACACTGGCGGCCGCCGTCGCCCTCCGTGACCACCACACGATGGTCAACGCGCCGGTGCTGGTCCGCGGCACCATCGTCGTGGCCAGCGCCGCCCTCACCCTCCTGCTGACCGTCCGGGCCGCCAACGGCTCCCGGGGCGCGTTCCGGCGGCTGCGGATCCTCTCGGCCGTCATGCTGGTCGCCATCGCCACGATCATCGCCCTGCCGGGGACCTTCCCGGTGTGGATGAAGGTGGAGCAGGGCGTCTGCGGGCTCGCCCTGCTGGGTGTGGCCGCGGTGGTCAACGGACGGCACCTGCGTAGCCTGTTCGCCAGGCTCTGAGGAGGGGGAAACGAGGGTGACCGGCCTCGACCGCGCGGGCGACGACCGCGAGCGCGACCGCGCGGGAGACCGCGACCGCGCAGGCATGGACCGTGCGGGCATGGACCGCGTGGATACGGACCGTACGGGCACGGACCGCGCAGGCATGGACCGTGCGGGCACGGACCGCGCGACCGCGGCCCCCGGCCCGGGGGCCGCACCGGGTCCCGTCCAGCACTGGGGCCACGGCTGGCGGCGCCCGCTGCTGGCCAGCGGGATGATGGTCTTCCCCGCACTCACCGCCGTCGCCGTCGGCGGCACCGTCTCCGGGGCGGCCGCGGTGGCCGGGTACGCCGTGGTCGTCGCGTTCTGCCTCTGCTACGCGCTGCTGGCCCTCGCCCTCGGGCTGGGCCGGCGGCGCTGGACGGTGCCACTGCTGGCGATGATGACGGCACTGTTCCTGGCCGCGCTGCCGTTCGCCCACGAGGACGCCTTCTTCCTCGCCACCGTGGTCGTCTCCGCGGTGGCGATCCAGTGGCGCGAGCACGCCGCCCGGGTGGTGGCGGCCGGCACGCTGGCCGCGCTGGTGGTGCCCTGGGCGGTGCGCCCCTGGCACACCGGTCCGGGCGGATTCCAGGCCCTGGCCCTGCTGTTCACCTCGCTCACCTGCGGTGCCTTCGCCGGGATCGCCGCCACCAACGACGCCCTGGTCGCCGCCCGGGCCGAGGTGGCACGGCTCGCCTCGGAGGCCGAGCGCAACCGGATCGCCCGGGACCTGCACGACCTGCTGGGGCACTCGCTCACCGCGATCACCGTCAAGTCCCGCCTCGCCCAGCGGCTCGCGGGCAAGGACCTGGACCTGGCGGTGGCGGAGATGGCGGCGGTGGAGACGCTGTCCCGCCAGGCGCTGTCCGACGTCCGCGCCGCCGTCAGCGGCTACCGCGAGGTGACGCTGGCCGGCGAGATCGCCCGCGGCCGTGAACTACTGCGCGCCGCCGGGGTGGTGGCCGACCTGCCGACGGCGGCGGACGCGGTCGCGCCGGGGGAGCGCGAGCTGTTCGGCTGGGTGCTGCGCGAGGGGATCACCAACGTGGTCCGGCACGCCCGGGCCGAGCGCTGCTCGGTGCTGCTCACCGCCACCTCGGTGGAGATCCGCGACGACGGGGCCGCCGCCGCCCGGAGCGGACCGGGAGGGCCGGGTGGTGCAGGCGGCACGGGCGGTACGGGCGGCACGGGCGACGGCCGGGGCAACAGCGGTACGGGCGACGGCAAGGGCCTGACGGGGCTGCGGGAACGCGTCGCCGCGGTGGGCGGTACGGTCGAGGCCGGCCCGCTCGACCCGCGCGGGTGGCGGCTGCTGGTCACCGTCCCGCCGGGCGGTGCGGGCCCCGCCGGACCCGAATCCGCCGGGCCGGACGCCGCCGGGCCGGATCCCGCCAGCCCCGACTCCGGCCACGAAGGGACGACATGACGATCCGCCCGATCCGCCTGCTGCTCGCCGAGGACCAGGAGCTGGTCCGCACCGCGCTGTGCACCCTGCTCGACCTGGAGGACGACTTCGCCGTGGTCGCCGCCGTCGGCCGCGGCGATCAGGTCGCGGAGGCGGCGCGGGAGAACCGGCCGGACGTCGCCCTGCTCGACATCGAGATGCCCGGGCTGGACGGCCTGGCGGCCGCCGCCGTGCTGGCCCAGCAGGCGCCGTGGTGCCGGGTCGTCATCCTCACCACCTTCGGCCGCGCCGGCTACCTGCGCCGGGCCATGGAGGCGGGCGCGCTCGGCTTCGTGGTCAAGGACGCCCCGGCGGAGGTGCTGGCCGACGCGATCCGCCGGGTCGCGGCGGGCGAGCGGGTGGTGGACCCGGAACTGGCCGCCGCCACCCTCGCGGCGGGCGCCTCCCCGCTCACCGCCCGGGAGCGCGATGTGCTGAACGCCTCCCGTTCGGGCGCCGGGGTGGCCGAGATCGCCGCCAAGCTCTACCTGTCCGAGGGAACGGTCCGCAACTACTCCTCGTCGGCCATCGCCAAGACCGGCACCCGCAACCGCAGCGAGGCCCTGCGGGTCGCCGACGAGCGCGGCTGGCTCTGAGCGCCGTCCCGGCCGGCAGCGCCCGGCCGCCGGGCTCCGGCTCTCTCCTGCCGTCGGCGTGCGCCGGCCGCGACGGCACGGACGCGGCCGTGGTGCCGCCCACCCGGTGGAGGCGGGCGGTACGCGGGGCGTCCGGTCAGCGGGCGAACTTCGCGACGGCCGCCGGGGTGACGGGGGTGAAGAAGTTGACGAGGTTGCCGTCGGGGTCGCGGAACAGCAGCGAGCGGTTGCCCCAGGGCATCGTGGTGGGCTCGTTGACGAAGTCCGTGACGAACCCGGACAGGCTGCGGTGGACCCGGTCCACGTCGTCGACGAGGAACTCGGTGATCACGCTCTGATTGGCCGCCGGCCGGGCGGAGCCGGGGGCGAACAGCGGTACGGTGCGGACCCCGGCGATCGCGAGGGTCGCGCCCGCCGTCCGGAGTTCGGCGAAGTCCTCGGTGGCCCACTGCGCCCGGACGGCCAGGGCGCTTTCGTAGAAGTCGACCAGTCGGGCGACGTCGCCGGTGATGATGCGGATCGAAACGAAGTCCATGGGGTGTTCTCCTCGGTCATGCCGGAACGGAAACGGAAGCGGAAACGGAAACGGATGCGAAGCGGAAACGGCCGCGGTCGTGCGGTCGTCCGGACATCCGGTCGTGTGTTCGGCAGACTAGGAGGAATAGTGGACAGAATCGGTCCCCTATTCGTCCTAGACTTTCGCCATGTCCCGACCCACCGGCCGCGTGCTGACCCTGCTCGAACTGCTGCAGTCGGGCGGCACCCGCACGGTGGCCGAGCTCGCCGACCGGCTCGGCGTGGACGGCCGAACCGTGCGGCGCTACGTGGACCACCTGGTCGACCTCGACGTGCCGGTGGAGTCCGTACGCGGCCGGTACGGCGGCTACCGGCTCTCACCCGGACACCGCCTGCCCCCGCTCATGCTCGGGGACGACGAGGCCCTGGCGGTGCTGCTCGGCCTGCTCACCGGCCCCAGGGCCGGACTGGCGACGGCCGAACGCACCGCGGGAGAGACCGCGGCGGCCAAGATCCGGCGGGTGCTGCCCCGGCACCTGGCCGGCCGACTCGACACGCTCCTGGAGTCGCTCTCCTTCACGGACCGGCCGCTCGGGACCACGGACCGGCCCGGCGAGGCCGCCGCACCGGACACCGGGGTCCTGCTCACCCTCGCCGACGCGGTGCGCCATCGACGGCCGGTCGCGGTCCGGTACACCGACCGCAACGGCCGGCCCAGCGAGCGCACGCTGCATCCGTACGGGATCGTCGCCCACGCGGGCCGGTGGTACGTCACCGGCGCGGACGCGGGGATCGGCCAGGACCGGACCCTCCGGCTGGACCGGGTCATGGACGCGAGGGCCCTGCCCGGCTCCTTCGAGGCACCGACCGGACCGGAGCCGGCCGAGCGCGTCGTGTCGGGCCTGGCCACGGCCGACTACCGGCACGAGGTGACGCTGCGGATCCGCGCGACGCCCGAGTGGATCCGCCGCCACCTCCCGGAGAGCGTCGCGATCCTGGTCGAACCCGAACCCGAACCCGAACCCGAACCCGAACCCGAACCCGAACCGCGGCCGGAGCCGGAGCCGGAGCCGGAGTTGGAGCCGGAGCCGGACGCGGACAAGAGCTCCGAGCGCTGGCTGCGTGTCGAGCTCCGGGCGGAGCGACTCGACTGGCTGCCTCCGGTGCTCGCCGCGATCGACCGTCCCTTCGTGATCGAACGGCCCGAGGAGCTTCGAGGCCTCGTCACCGCCCTCGCCGACCGCCTCGCCTCGCACGCCCGCCGGACCTGACGGGACCGCAGCGTCTGCGTGGACCGCCGGGGAGGCCCCGGCGAAGTCCGGGGCCCGCTCCCCGTAGGCGAATTCGAGGGGGCGGGCCCCGGTGTTTCCTCAGGGTGCCGGGAGCGTAGCGCGGGGCACTGACAATGATGCCGATACCCGGGT
This sequence comes from Kitasatospora sp. NPDC048715, assembly GCF_043198905.1. Lineage (NCBI taxonomy): Bacteria > Bacillati > Actinomycetota > Actinomycetes > Kitasatosporales > Streptomycetaceae > Kitasatospora > Kitasatospora sp. NPDC048715. The sequence continues at coordinate 505,626 of NZ_JBICVH010000002.1, forward strand.
TCCGGCGGTCGTGGCTCGGGCACTGGCTGACGCGCGGTCGTCCGGACCCGGGGCGCACCGGCAGCGGCGTCGCCCCCGTCACTGCGGTATTCCCCGCCCGGCGGCGTTGTCGGTCCCGCCTGCCAGGATCGCGGCCATGGACCTCACCACCGCCCTCGCCGGGCTCGACGACCACCCCTGGGCCACCGTCTCGCACTCCTACGGCTGCGCCGAGGACCTGCCCGACCTGCTGCGCGCGCTCGCCGAGGGCGACGACGGGGCGGCCGAGGAGGCGGTCTCCGAGCTGTACGGGAGCATCCTCCACCAGGGCACCGTGTACTCGGCCAGCGTGGACGCCGTGCCGTACCTGGCCCGGATCGCCGCCGCCGGGATCCGGACGGTGGACGTGCTGTGCCTGCTGGGCGGGCTGGCCGAGAGCGAGGACGAGTGGCAGGTCCCCGAGGGCGCGGTCCGGGCTGCCGTGGTTGCCCAACTGCCGCTCCTGATACCGCTGTTGGCCGACCCGGACGAAACCGTCCGGCTGGCCGCCGCCTGGGCCGTCGGCCACACCCGGGACGGCGCGGCCGCGCCGTCCGCCCTGGGGGAGCGCTGGGCGGCCGAGCAGGATCCGGAGGTGGCCGCCGAACTGCTCGTCGCCCTCGGCCGGGTGGACCTGAGCGCGGCGGCCGGGGAGGCCCGGGTGCTGCTCGGCGAGGAGACCCCGGTGCCGCTGCGGCTGGCCGCGGTCCTGGTCTGCCTGCGGAACGAGGAGCGCTGGGGGGCCGTCCACCACGCGGCCGTGCTCGGCCTGCTGCCCGCCCGCGAGCTCACCGTCGACCGCTACAGCCTCGACCAGGAGGAGCTGCTGTACACGGTCGTCGACACCCTGCTGGAGCGCGACACCGACGCCGACCGCGAGGCGGCCCTCGACCTGCTGGAGGCCGCCCTGCGCGACCCGCGCCCCGAGGTGCAGGCCGAGGCCCTGTGGGCGGCCGACCACGCCTGCTACGTCTCGCGCGGCGCCCCGTCCCGGCTGATCCCGGCCGTCGCCCCGCTCGCCGCCCAGGACACCGCGGCGAGTCTGCTGGCCAAGCTCGGCCCGCTCGCCGCCGAGGCCGCCCCCGTGCTCGTCGGACTCGCCGACCGGCCGGACGACGGGCCGGGCGACGGGCCGGGCGACGAGGTGGCCGACGAGGCCCTCGCGGCGCTGGTCCGGATCGCCCCCCGGCAGGCCGCCCCGCTGCTGGCCCGCGACCTGGAGCGCCGCCCGCGCGCCCGCAACGCCGCGGGTGACTCGCGCGCCCCGGCCTTCCCCTTCGACCCGGAGCTGCTCACCGCCGTGCGCGCCCGGCTGGCCGTCGAGGGGCTCGGCACCAACGAGACCGCCGACCTGGTCCACCTGCTGCGGCGGTGGGGTCCGCGGGCCGTCGCCGGCCTGCCCGAGCTGTGCGCGGTGCTGCCCCGCTTCCCGTACGCCGCCTCCGCCGTCGCGGCCGTCGTCGCCGGCGGCCCGCCCGAGGCGCGCGAGCGGGCCGCCGAGGCGCTGCGGGCGGAGGCGGGACAGCTCCAGGCGGCCCGCGCCCACTACGACGTCACCGGCGAACCCGACCTCCTGCTCGCCGCCGCCACCGAACGGCTGGCGGCCTCGCGCGAGCGGGCCGAGGCGGCCCGGGCGGCCGCCGACCTGGGCCCGGCCGCCGCCGGGCTGCTCCCGGCCCTGCTCGCCGCGGTCAGCGAGGACCCGGAGCCGACCGCCCCGCAGCTGGACGCCGACGTCGCGACGGCCCGCGCCGTCTGGCAGATCGACGGCGACGCCGAGGAGGCCGTCCGGATCCTGGCGTCCGTCCTCGACCGCACCGCCGGGAGCCGGCTGTGGGCCCGCTGGACGGTGGTCGGCGCGCTGCGCGCGGCCGCGTCCCTCGGGGCGGCCGGCCGGGACCTGATTCCCCGGCTGAAAGCGCTGCTCGACGACCCGGAGAAGGCCGCCGGCGCCGCTCGCGCCCTGCTCGACATCGCGGACCCGGACACCGTCGACCTCGGCCGCCTCGCCCGGGCCGCGCTCCACGCGGTCGAGACGGGCGCCGACGTCACGGGCGGCTGCGAGGCGCTGCACGCGCTGGGCGCCGCCGCCCGGGACAGCGGCCTTCTCCGGTACGTCGGCGAGCTCGTCGAGCGCGACGGCCGGATCGTCACCTCCGGCCTCGCGTACGACATCGTCCGCGAGGACGAACGGCTGCGCGCCCTCCTGGCCGAGCTGCGCTGAGCCGAGCTGCGCCGAGCCGGGCCGAGCTGCGCCGAGCCGGGGCCGGCCGGAGCCGACTGTCAGTGCCAGGCCGTAGCTTGGGAGGTGTCGGCGGGCCGGTCCCGAACCGACCCCCATCTCCGTTGCCCGAAAGGGGACTCCGTCGTGTCCGTCGCCGTGGAAGAGCAGGTCACGTACCTCGAACTGTCCGAGGACGAGGGGAGCGCGCACAAGTTCTACGAGGTGCGGCTCGCCGGCCAGGTGGTGACGGTGCGCTACGGGCGGATAGGCGAGCCCGGGCAGAGCAAGTCGACGACGTTCCCGAGCCCGGAGAAGGCGGCCGCGTCGGCGGCCAAGAAGATCGGCGAGAAGGTCCGCAAGGGCTACGCCCCGGCCGTCCGGGGCGTGCGCCAGCGCCGGGCGGTGACCAGGCGGCAGATCGTCAGCAGCCGTTCGACCGCCCGTCAGGCGCCGCTGCTGTGGCGCTTCCGCTCCGGCTCGCCCGCCTTCGGGATCTTCGTCGGCGAGGAGCACGCCTGGGTCGGCAACGAGCGCGGCGACGTGTACACCCTCACCCACGACGGCGAGGTGACGGCCCGCTACGGCCTGCCGGACGGCGTCAAGTGCATCGTCGCCGACGACTGGTGGATCTACGCCGGCTGCGACGACGGCAAGGTGTACGACCTGGGCGGCAAGGTCCCGCGGGTGGCGTACGAGATCGCCCAGGACGTGGACATCTTCTGGCTCGACATCCACGACGGCGTGCTCGGCGTGGCCGACGAGCGCGGCGGGCTCACGACGGTGGACCACGAGGACGAGTTCCAGTGGCGCCGCCAGGCCGACGGCCGGTCCGGCTGGATGGTGCGGTGCGACGCCGACGGCGTCTACCACGGCCACTCGCGCGGCGTCGCCCGCTACGACAACCGCAGCGGCGACCAGCGGTGGCACACCCCGACCAACGGCGAGGTGCTGTTCGGCTGGCAGGAGGCCGACGAGGTGTTCGCCGGCACCGGCCGCGGCTGGGTGCACCGGCTGCGCAAGTCGGACGGCGCCGAGGTGGCCGCCTACCGCTGCGACGCCGCCGTCTTCTCCTGCGCGGCCTCCCCGGACGGCGAGTACGTCTTCGCCGGGGACAACCACTCCTCGGTGTACTGCTTCGCCGCCGACGGCACCCGGCTGTGGAAGCTCGCCACCGGCTGCGGCTCGGCGTACAGCATGCAGTACCGGGCGGGGCGGCTCTACCTGGTGACCACCGACGGCTCGCTGGCCTGCCTGGACGCCGGCGAGCAGGCGGTGCGGGCGGCGGAGGACGGCATGCTGCCGGAGACCGCCGAGATCAAGGGCGCGGGCTGGGAGCCGGTGCTGGCCGGCGCCGGGCCGGAGACGGTCGAGGTGGTCACCGCCCGGACCGGCGCGGAGGTGGAGGTCGAGTGCGTCCAGGACGGCGTCCGGCTGCGGATGCGGGTGGTCTCGCAGGGCTACGACCCGTCGTGGCGGGTGCAGTTCCCCAAGGACATCCGGATCGCCGGGGCCCGCTACCTGGTCGCCGAGGTGCGGGAGTCCGCCTCGGGCGGCTTCTACCGGGCTCGCGGCGAGATCAAGCGACTGCTCTGACCCCGGGCTTCCGTGTCCGACCCCGGGCTCCCCGTGTCCGACCCCGGGCTCCCCGTGTCCGACCCCGGGGGCCCGGGCCCCGATCCCGGGCCCCGGGACCCCGGGCGGCCGTAGGGGGGTGACGACCGCCCGGGGAGTCCGTGCGTCAGACGAGCCGCAGCACCAGCTTGCCGGTGTTCTCGCCCCGGAAGAGCATCCCGAGGGTTTCCGGGAAGTCGTCCACGGTGCCCTCCACCACCTGCTCCTTGACCTTGATCCGGCCCTCCGCGATCCAGCCGGCGAGCTCGGCGGCCGCCTCCGGGTACCGGCGGGCGTAGTCGAACACCACGAAGCCCTCCATCCGGGCCCGCCGCACCAGCAGGGACAGGTAGTTGGACGGGCCCTGCACGGCGCCCTCGTTGTTGTACTGGCTGATGGCGCCGCAGACCACCACCCGGGCGTGCATCGCCAGGCGGGTCAGCGCGGCGTCCAGGACGGGGCCGCCGACGTTGTCGAAGTAGACGTCGATGCCGTCCGGGGCGTGGGTGCGCAGGGCCTTGCGGACGTCCTCGGCGCGGTAGTCGATCGCGGCGTCGAAGCCCAGCTCGCCGGTGAGCAGTGCGCACTTCTCCGGGCCGCCGGCGATGCCCACCACCCGGCAGCCCTTCAGCTTGGCGATCTGGCCGACCATGCTGCCGACCGCCCCGGCGGCGCCGGAGACGACGACGGTCTCGCCCTCCTTGAGCGCCCCGACCTCCAGCAGCCCGAAGTACGCCGTCATCCCGGGGATCCCGAGGGCGCCCAGGTACGTCGACAGCGGCGCGAGCGCGGGATCGACCGTGAGCGCGCCCTTCCCGTCCGAGACCGCGTACTCCTGCACCCCGAAGGCCCCGACCACGTGGTCCCCGACCCGGAACCCCGGGTGGTTCGACGCCACGACCTCCACCACCGAGCCGGCCCGCATCACCTCGCCCAGCCCCACCGGCGGCAGGTACGACGGCCGGTCGTCCAGCCATCCCCGCATCGCCGGATCCAGCGACACGTACCGCGTCCGCCCGAGGAACTCGCCCTCGCCCGGCTCCGGCACCGCCTCCTCCCCGTGCGCCCAGTCCTCCGGACGCACCTCCCCGACCGGCCGACTGGCAAGGCGGATCTGACGGTTGACTCCGGTGGCTCCGGCCATGACGTCTCCAGGGGCGCTCGGGCTCGACGGCTGAACGCGCCCGATTCTAAGCAAGCGCTTGTTCAATTGGCCAGAGCGGGACATCAGTGGAGACCGATAGGCTTCGCCGCGTGGAGAGCGAGATCATCGAGGGGGCCGCCGTCCCGGTGACGCACTCCTGGGCGCACCAGAGCACCGTCGACCTGCTCCGGCAGCAGCTCGCCCCGGCCCTGCGGCCGAGCGGCCTGTGCTCCGGTTCCGGTGATCTGGCCCTGCCGGGCACGGCGGACCGCTACGTGCCGGACCTGGCCGTCGTGCCGACTGAACTGGCCGTACACGGCGGGGCGTTGACGCCTGACCGGACGCTGCTGGTGGTCGAGGCGACCGAGCCTTCCAGTGCCGACACCGACCGGACGGTGAAGCGCCGGCGCTACGCCCAGTTCGGTGCGCCGCTCTACCTCCTGGTGGACCGGCAGGAGCGGGCCTGCACGCTGTTCTCCCAACCCGGCGCGCTCGGCTGGACCCGGGTCGAGGGGCCGCACCCGTCCGGGGTGCCGGTGCGACTGCCCGAGCCGTTCGAACTCAACCTCGACACCAGCGAGTTCTGAGTCAGTACCGGTCCGCGAGGTGGCCGTAGCCGCCGGCCGTCCAGACGACGCGGCGGAACTCCGGGAGGCTGAGGGCGGCCGTCGGCACGCCGGTGGGCGAGCCGGTGGTGGGCGGGAAGTGGGCGGTGCCGCAGCGGGCGCAGTACCAGGCCTGGGCCCAGAGGTGCTCGGCCCGGGGCCGGCCGGCGAGTTCGCGGTCGGCGGAGGCGCGGAGCGCGGCCGCGGTGACGAGGAGGACGGTTCCGGCGATGACGGCGACCACCGGGATCACCACGGGGATCTCGAAGGCGTGGTGGTCCCGGACCGGTGCGGCGAAGGCGGGCGCGTCGTCGTCGAACTGCCGGGCGAAGTTCCCGGCGAAGAACGTGAAGAAGGCGATCACGAGGGCGACGGCGCCCAGTGCCGTCGCCGCGCGGCCGGGTGGCTGGTCGCGGATCGGGACGGGTGCCAGGGCGCGGGCGAGGTCGGAGACGACCTCGCGGGTCCGGTGGTCGCCGCTCCCCTGCGAGGGGCGGGTGGTGACCCGCGTCCTCCCCGCCTGGTACACGGCCGGGACGCCGCGGACCTGGTCGGTGAGCCCGCAGTTCGGGCAGGGGTGCAGGGCGGGCGGCGGCGGTACGGGTGTGGCGTGGTAGGGCCCCATCGCGGTCTCCCCCCGGGGTGGCGTCCGGCCGGGCCGGCCGTCCGTCCGTACCGGCTTGGGACGCCGTGCCGGACGCGGTGGTTGCGGCCGACTCCTGTTCCCTGTAAGCCTGTTGGTGGCAGGGAAGCGGTCGGGCGGGTCAGCCCTCGGCGGGCGCCGGCTGCGGACGCCAGCCGAGGGCGGGCCCGAGCCGGGTCGCCAGGTCGGTGAGGATCTGCACGTAGTCCTCGTGTTCGAAGGTGAACGGCAGGGCGAAGGCGACCTCGTCCACCTCGCGGTAGCCGGCGTGGGCGTGCAGCCGTTCGACGAGTTCCTCGGTCGTCCCGACCAGGTCGGGGGCGAACAGCAGCCGGGCCGGGCCCTGCGGGGCGAGGGTGCGCGGGGTGCGGGCGAGGGCGTACGCCCGGTACTTGGCGCGTTGTTCGGGGGTGGCGCTGTCGGTGGGGATGACCACCAGGCCGTGGGAGACCCGGGCGCGCTCGCCGTCGGGGTGGCGCTCGCGGAAGGCGCGGATCTGGGCGGCCTGGATGGCGGCGAAGTCGAGCGGGCCCTCCTCGCTCTCCGGCTTCACGACACTGCTGGTGAGCAGGTTGAGCCCCTGCTCGCCGGCCCAGCGGGCCGAGCGCAGGCTGCCGGCGCCGTACCAGAGCCGGGACGCCAGGCCGGGGGAGTGCGGCTGGACGCGGCGGGAGTACACCTCGATGCCCTCGGTGCCGGCGAAGTCGGAGGCGTCCTCGCCGCGGACCAGGGCGAGCAGCCGTTCGGCGCGCCGGGGGCTGAAGTCCTCCTGCTCGCCGGTGTCCGGGTAGAGCGCGCCGCGCACCTGCTCGTAGTGGGTGGGCGGGCCGACGCTGAAGCCGGGGTTGAGCCGGCCGCCGGAGAGCACGTCCACGGTGGCCAAGTCCTCGGCGAGCCGCAGCGGGTTCTCCCAGCCGAGCGGGGTGACGGCGGTGCCGAGCTGGATGCGGCTGGTGCGCTGGGTGGCGGCGGCGAGGACGGCGATCGGGGAGGAGATGCCGTACTGGAGGTGGCGGTGGCGCAGCCAGGCGCTGTCGAAGCCGAGCCGCTCGCCGAGGGTGATGAGGTCGAGGGTGGACTCGTGGCCGCGGCGGGGGTCCGCTTCGTCGAAGAGCCCGATGGTCAGGAAGCCGAGTTTCCGCAGCGGGCGAGGGGTCGGCGACATGGTGGGCTCCGCGGGGTGAGGGGCGGCCGAGTGAGGGCCGGTCGAGATGGTGCGTTTCGAACGTAAGCGGCCGCCGCGCCGTCCGACAAGATCGACGCACGATCCGGTCACCGGCCCGCAACACGGCGCAACGCGGGTGTCACGTGCGGCGGCTCCCACCCCGGTGGGCAGGGTGGGAGCCGCCGTGATACGGGTCGCGCCCGGGCCGGCTCGGGTAGCGCCCGGGCTTTGCCCGGGCTGTGCTCGGACCGCGTCCGGGCCGCCTCCGGGGGCTGTCAGCAGCTGCGCAGTTCCGGGCTCTGGTTGCGGATCTGGTTGTGCAGCGAGGTGAACTCGCGGTACGCCGCGCCGTCCTCGGTGCCGGGGCGGAAGGCGCCGACGCGGTGGCAGTTGACGAAGGCGAGCTTCACCCCGAAGTGGCTCTCCAGGCTGCCCCGGATCGCGTTGCTGGCGAGCGCGCGCAGCAGCTGGGCGCGCTGCTCGTCGCTGGGCGTGGCGTTGTCGGTGGTGAACTCCTCCTGGCCGGCGGCGAGTTCGGTGCTGAGCCCGGACACGACCTGGTAGGCGTACGGGAGGGAGGTGCGGACGGTCTCGAGGAAGTCGGCCTCGTCGACGCGGCCCTGCTGGGCCTGGGCGAGGAGGGCGGGGGAGACGTCGAGCGACATGGAGGTCCTCTTTCGGGGATGCGTGGGCTTCGACCGGTGGCGGGCAGCGGTGACCGGCGGAACGGGCAGCGCTCACCCGCACCGGTTATCGAAGATGAAAACCATTGCAAGAACGACTCTCCCGGTCACCCCGACGCCCTGTCAAGCGCCGCCCCCCGAAGGACTGACGGCCGGCGGCACCGGCAGGTGGCCGACCTTGATCACGAACACCGCGATCAACACCGCCAGCGCCGCGAAGACCAGGCCCATCTGGAACGCGCTGGCGATGCCGTGCACCAGCACCTGCGAGGAGTACGGCGCCGGGAGCCGGCCGGTGGCCCGGAACTGGGCGAGCTGCTGCGGGGTGGCCTGCCGCAGGAACGCCCCGGCCTGCTGCCGGGCCTCGTTGCGGCTGGCCGTACCGAACACCGTGATCAGGATCGACAGGCCGAGCGAGCCGCCCACCTGCTGGGTAGTGTTGAGCATGCCGGTGGCCGCGCCGGTCTCGTGCGGGGCGACGTGGGAGACGGCGGTCAGCATCACCGGGACGAAGATCGAGCCCATGCCGAAGCCGAACAGCAGGGTCGGGCCGAGGATGCCGCCGACGTAGGTGCTGTCGATGTCGATCTGCGTCGCCCAGACCACCCCGCTCAGCACCAGCAGCGAGCCGGTCACCAGGAAGGGCTTGGGGCCCCAGCGCAGCTGGTTGCGGGCGGCGAACTGGGCGGCAGCGATGATCGCCACGCTGATCGGCAGGAACGCGAAGCCGGCCCGCAGCGGACTGAAGCCGAGGATCTCCTGCACGAACAGGGTGATGAAGAAGAAGATGCTGAACATCGTCGCGGCCACGCAGAGCATCAGCCCGTACGCGCCCGAGCGGTTGCGGTCGCGGAACAGGTGCAACGGGGTGATCGGCTGCGGCACCCGCCGCTCGTTGAACAGGAACGCGACCAGCAGTGCGGCGGCGAGGCTGAAGGCGGTCAGCGTCACGGGGTCCGTCCAGCCGTGGTCGGAGGCACGGATGAAGCCGTACACCAGCGAGACCATGCCCGCCGTGGCGGTGAAGGCGCCGGTCAGGTCGAAACGCCCGGGGTGCCGCTCGGACTCGTTGATGTACAGCGGCGCCAGCAGCGCGATCGCGATGCCGATCGGCACATTGACGAAGAACACCCAGCGCCAGGACAGCCAGGAGGTCAGCATGCCGCCGAGCAGGAGCCCGATCGCGCCACCGGCCCCGGCCACGGCCGAGAACACCCCGAAGGCCCGGTTGCGCTCCGGGCCCTCCTTGAAGTTGGTGGCGATCAGCGCCAGTGCGGTCGGCGAGGCGATGGCGCCGCCCAGGCCCTGGAGCGCCCGGGCCGCCAGCAGCCAGGCCGAGGACTGCGCGACGCCGCCCAGCAGCGAGGCCAGGCTGAACACCAGCACGCCGACCATGAACACCCGCCGCCGCCCGAGGATGTCGCCGGCGCGCCCGCCGAGCAGCAGCAGCCCGCCGAAGGTGAGCGTGTAGGCGTTGATCACCCAGGACAGTTCGGTGGTGTTGAACCCCAGCGCCGACTGGATGTGCGGCAGCGCGATGTTCACGATCGTGATGTCGAGAACGACCATCAGCTGTGTCGCCGCGATGACGGTGAGAGCGATCCCCGGGTGCTGGCCCCGACGTGCGGTCGCGGGCGAAGCCTCGGCCAGGGCGCGCGAGGTGGCCATGGCGGTCCCCCAATGGGTTCGAGGGTGAACGGCGGGCAGGGGACGGATTCGTTCACCACTACCGACGGTATCCCCGGGGCATAGGGAACACAATCGTTCATTACGGACAATCGCGCGCGTCCCGGTCCGGTGTTCTTCCTGGCCGAGCCGACGGTGATCCGCACCCCTCCAGCTCGGCGGGTCTCAGGAAGCGGTACGGCGGCGACGAGGTCAGCTCCGGCGATCCCGGCTGCCCAGGAGAGCGGCTGATCCGCCTGGTTGTGCGCGGTGATCGCGTGTTCGACGGCCCGCAGGTCGGTGAGCAGCTCGGCGGTCTTGGGGACGGGTGTGCCGAAGGCTCGGCCGTCCCCGAGACGTACCGCCCCCGGGTCGGCCGAGCGGCCGGTGAGCACCTCCAAGCCGGCCGCGTCGGCGGTTTCGACGGTGCGGATGGAGGAAGGCGCCTTCGTGCCCTTCGAGGCCGTCCGCATTGGCATCGCGGGCGGTGTGGGTCAGGTAGCGCCGGACCAGGCCTTCGGCCGTGGCGAGTTCGCGCTGGACGGCTTCGACGGTGCCGATCACCCACTACATCGTCGTGGATCTCGGCCCGCGCCTTGCGCAGCCGGGCCAGAACGTGTTCGTGCGAGCTGCCCCGCCGGGTCAGCCTGGTGTCCTGGTAGGTGACGGCGCGCCGCAGCACGTCGTCGTCGCACGGGAAGTGCACGTCGTCGAGTCGCAGTTGGGCGATGGTGACGCCGGGGAGGCCGGGACCTTCGCGCCCACTGTCTACCTCGGTCGCGCCCCGGCCGCGAGGAGTCAACTCGCCGAGGCCCTCAGCGGTGTCGGCGAGGACCGGGTCCGCCGGCGAGCGATCGATGCCGCCCTGCTCGCCGCCACCTGGCTGCGTACCGGGCACCTCGACCGGGCGTGCGCGGCCGGCCGGGACGCCGTCGCCTATGCCGCCAGGACAGGGTCAGGCCGGTGCATCGAGCGGGTGGCCGGCGTCCTGGCCGACCTGCGGGCCCACGACGACTACGCCCCGGCCCGGGAGCTTCGCGAGTTCGCCCGGGTCGTGCTGCCCGAAGCCGACGGTATGGCCGTCACGCTCTCGGGCGGCTCATGAGGCGGCGGTAGAAGTCGAGTTCGGCGCGGAGGGCCTGTTCCCGGGCGGCGGGCGCTGACAGGTAGTGGTCGCCGCCGTCCAGCAGCAGGCTGTCGTGGCCACCGCCGAGGGCGGCCAGGTCCTGGGCGAACTGCATGGCCTCCTTGGCGGACGTGATCGTGTCGGCGGTTCCGTGGATCGCCAGCACGGGACAACGGATCCGTTCCGGCGCCACCGCTCCGGCAGGCCCCCGCAGCACGGCCGCGTGGGGACGCTGGAACTCGGGGACGGACAGCTCCCACCGTGCGGGGTCGATGATCGCAGAGGTGGCCGTCGCGCCGGCGAATGGTCCGGGACGACTCGCTGCCTGGAGCGCCGTGTACCCACCGGCGCTCGCGCCGCTGATGAAGACCGCCCCGGGCAGCGCCACGCCGGCCGACCGCAGGTGCTCGGCCACCGCGGCACAGTCCTCGACGTCGTACTCGCCCCAGTGGCCGTGCAACGCCTGCCGGAACGCACGACCCCGGCCGGTGCTGCCCCGATAGAGGACGTCGGCGACGGCGAATCCGTGACTGACGAAGAACTGGGTCGTCCAGTCCAGCCGCAGGGGCACATCGTCCGTCGGGCCGGGGTGTGCCCGCACCAGAAGCGGCACAGGTGCTGCCGTCCCTGCAGGTCGGTGGAGCAGGAAGCTCACACGGTCGTCGCCACCCCGGGCGGCCTCCATCGACGGCGGGACGGGCGACCAGGGCGGGGCGGGCACGCACCCAGTGCCTATCGGGACAGCCGGGGCGTCGGCTTGCGCCGCGAGGTCGAGCGACCACAGACTCGGAGCGGACGAGGGGGTGGATCCGATCACGGCGAGTCGGCCGTCGTCGACGCCGTTGCAGAAGCTCTGAAGGTGAGGCAGGTCGGCCGCGCGGGCTGCGGCGATCCGTCACGCTTCGTTACCACCGATTACGGGACAGAGTCGTTCGCTGGACATACCCGGCTCGCGGCACCTGGGACTGTTCGGATCATTGTCACCTGGGCGCGATACCGCGGTGCGTGGCCCCGCCTCGCAGCGGGGCCGGCGCTCTGCGGTGTTCTCAGGCCGTCACCGTCACCGTGGTGGTCTCGGGGTTGGTGCTGTTGCCCTGGTAGACGGTGTCGCCGCTGTAGACGGCGGTGATGGTGTGGGTGCCGGTGGTGCGGAAGGCGGTGACGGTCCCGGCCGCTGCGCAGTTGCCGAGGGAGAGGAACAGGCGTCCGGTGCCGAGGGTCGTGCCGGTGGTGGTGTCGGTGAACGTGACCGTGCCGGTCGGCCTGGTCGTGGCGGTCGTACTGGCCGGGCAGACGATGTCACTGAGCACGACCGGAGCGCCGACCCGGGTGCGGGAGGGCATCGCGGTCAGGGCCGTCTTCACGGGCTTGCCCGGGGTGGTGTAGCTGATGGTGATGCTCGGGGCGGCGCTGGTGGCGGTGGGGCCGGTGCCGCCGGCGGGGACGAGCGACGAGCCTCCGCCGCCTCCGCCCCCGCCGCCGCTCGGACTGATGAAGGGGTTGATGTTGCCGCCGCCGCCTCCGCCGTAGTAGCCGCCGCCGCCGGCACCGCCGGTCAGGGAGGCGCCCGGGCCGCCTCCGGTGCCGCCAGTACCGAGCGTGCCGGGCCCACCGCCGTAGAACCCGCCCCCGCCGGTGCCGCCGGCCCCGCCCTGGGTGGACGTCCCCGCCCCGCCGCCGTGTCCTCCGTTGCAGGTCGCGTCCGTGCCCGGCTGGCCGGCGTCTCCGCCCGGGCTTCCGGTGCACTGGCCGGCCCAGCCGGCTCCGCCGCCGCCCGCGGCCACGATGAGGCGGGAGTCGGTGGTGGTGAGGGGCGTGGTGCTGGGCTGGGTACGGACGTCGGAGGCGCCGCCGCCGCCTCCGCCGAAGTGGGTGCTGCCGCCGCCGTTGAAGCCGCCGGTGCACTGCGCGCTACCGGCGCACTGGGCGCCGCCGGTGGCGGTGCCGCCGACTTCGACGTAGAGGGTTTGTCCCCCGGAGAGCCCGGTGAGGGTGCCGGACACCTGGGCGCCACGGCCGCCGCCGACGCCGTTGTCCTCCACGCCGCCGGCCCCGCCGATCGCCGTGACGTCGACCTGCGTGACACCGCCGGGCACGGTGAACGTCTGCTCGGCGCCGGTGGAGGCGAACGTACAGGTGGTGGTGGGGCCGGACACGGTGCAGGTGCCCTGTGCGTGGGCGGGCGCGGGCAGCGCCAGCGGGGCGACGGCCGTAGCGCAGAACACGGCGGCCGCCACGGCCGCCACCCGGCTCCGACGCCCGGACGAACCGGCATGGTGTCCGTGCGTTGAGCTCGGCCGGTCGGCGACCTCCGACAGTGGGAATGTCACGATCAACTCCAGAAAAGGGAAGAGGTTCTCTCGGCGAGGGATCGCCTTCCGTCACTGTCGGTCACACGGGCGGGGTCGCGGTTGCCCACCGAGCTGACACACCGCCGGTTCACACCGGCGGCCCCTGGCTAACCGTTCGGCAGCACCCGAGCCCGAAAGTGCGATCACAGCCCCGAAGGAAGCGCACGGGTGCCGGGCACGGACTCGTCACCAAGCGCTCAGCCCCGCCAACCGGGGCACTCGGTCACATCTGGTCAGCATCCCGAATCGGGAAGGGCTGTTGGGGGAGCTGGCGGGCGGTGGCCGGTCGGTGAAGGCTGAGCCGGACGGCGGCCGGGCGCAGGCCGAGGTCGGCGGCGAGCGCCTCGGGGGTGAGATCGGGTTCGCGCTGCAGGCGTTCGAGGACGGCTTGGCCGGCCCGGTTCTCGGTGGAGCACACGGTGCGGTAGGCAGCCAGGGCGCCGCCGCCGAGGGTGAACAGCCCTGCGGCGCACACCGCAGAACCGCTCCAGCCGCGGCGACGCGGACCTGTTCTCGCTCTGGATCAGGACGAAGGTCCGAGTGCGGCTGTACGGCTTGGAGTTCAGGGTCTGTTTCATCGCCGGCGAGCCCTGTGCCGACGCGGAAGTGCTTCGTGAACCGACGGACGCCGCCCGGCCGTTCATCGGCCCCGCCGGACCCATCGCGAGGGAGGCCCTGCCGGGTGCCCCGCGGCTGGCCGCGCACCCCCGACCTGGGGCGCCGCGGACCCCGCGACATCAAAACGTAACGTCTCCGTGAGAAGTCGTCGGGCGTAAAGTCTTCCCCAAGTCCAGCCCAATCTGGCATGTTTCCTTCAATTCCCGTGCGATCCCCCTCACGCACGGGCCGATTAGGAGGACACGTGTCACCCCTGATATCCCGGCGGCTCGGCCGCCCGGCCGCAGCCCTCGCCGTGCTCTCGGCCATGGCGCTCGCCACCCCCACCGCGTTCGCGACCGCCGCCACCACGACCACCACCCCCACCGTCCCCGGTGCCGTCTCCGCGCCCGCCGCCCAGGCCTCCGCCGCCCAGGCCCCCGCCGTCGCGGGCACCGCGGCCGGCTGGGCCGCCGGCACCCGCGCCTACCTGGTGATCAGCGCCCCCGCCGACATCGCCGCCGCCAAGACCGCCGTCGCCGCCAAGGGCGGTACGGTCTTCGCGAGTTACGACGCGATCGGCGTCATCGTCGCCCACTCCACCAGCACCGGCTTCGCCGCCGCGCTGCGGACCGTCACCGGCATCCAGCAGGTCGGCGCGACCCGCACTTCCGACGTGCCGGCCGACGCCTACAACCCGGCCCTGCCCGCCAACCCCGCCCAGGCGGCCACCACGCTCACCGAGTCCAACCGCTGGGACATGACCCAGGTCAAGGCCGACCAGGCCTGGAAGGTCACCACCGGCTCCCCGACCGTCAAGGTCGGCGTGCTCGACACCGGCGTGGACGACCAGCACCAGGACCTCGCACCGAACTTCGACGCCGCCGACTCGGCCTCCTGCGCCTACGGCAAGCCCGACACCCGCACCGGCGCCTGGCGCGACGTGGACACCCACGGCACCCACGTCGCCGGCACCATCGCGGCCGCGAAGAACGGCAAGGGCGTCATCGGCGTCGCACCGGGCGTGAAGATCGCCTCGGTCCGGATCGCCGAGCCGACCAGCACCCTCTTCTACGCCGAGAACACCGTCTGCGGCTTCGTCTGGGCCGGCGACCACGGCTTCAAGGTCACCAACAACAGCTACTACACCGACCCCTGGCAGTTCAACTGCCCGAACGACCTCGACCAGGCGGCCATCATCGAGGGCGTCAAGCGCGCCCAGGAGTACGCCGAGGGCAAGGGCTCGCTGCAGGTCGCGGCGGCCGGCAACTCCGACTACGACCTGGCCAACAAGACCACCGACAGCGAGAGCCCGAACGACTCCACCAAGGTCACCCGGACCATCAGCAACGCCTGCCTCGACATCCCCACCGAACTCCCCGGCGTGGTGACCGTCGCTGCCACGGGCAGCGGCAGCGGCAAGGCCTCCTACTCCAACTTCGGCCAGGGCGTCATCGACGTCGCGGCGCCCGGCGGCGACGGCGCCACCGGCGTCTACTCGACCCTGCCCGGCGGCAAGTACGGCACCAAGAGCGGCACCTCGATGGCCTCCCCGCACGTCACCGGGGTGGCCGCGCTGATCGCGAGCACCAACCCGTCGCTCACCCCGGCGGACATCCGGGCCCGGCTGGCGAGCCAGGCCAACGACCTGGCCTGCCCCGCCTCCGACAGCCGCTGCACCGGCACCACCGCCGTCAACGGCTTCTTCGGCGAGGGCCAGGTCGACGCGCTGAAGGCGGTCGGCGGCGCCACCCAGCCCACCGGCACGTACTTCGAGAACACCGCCGACGTGGCGATCCCCGACAACACCACGGTGGAGAGCCCGATCACCGTCACCGGCGTCAGCGGCAACGCCCCGGCGGCGCTCAAGGTCGGCGTGGACATCAAGCACACCTACCGCGGCGACCTCGTCCTCTCCCTGGTCGCGCCCGACGGCACGGTCTACCTCCTGGAGGACTTCCCGAACAGCGACAGCACCGACAACGTCGCCAAGACCTACACCGTCAACGCCGCCGCGAGTGCGGCGAACGGCACCTGGAAGCTCCGGGTGAAGGACGGCGCCTCCGGCGACACCGGCACGATCGACGCCTGGAACCTCACCTTCTGAACCTTCTGAACCCTTTGGCCCCGCCGTTCCCCCAGGCCGCCCGACGCCCGAGCGCGTCGGGCGGCCGGATCGCGTGCGGGACGCCGACCACCGTGCGCTACTCCGCGACGAGCACCGCGACCCCCGTCACCCGGTCCGCGGCGAGGTCCGCGAGCGCCGCGTCCGCACGGCGCAGGGGGTAGCGGCTGACGTGGACCACCGGGCGGGCACGGGCCGCCTCCGCCAGGAAGGCCAGCCCGTCGGCCCGGGTGTTGGCGGTGACGCTGCGCAGGGAGCGCTCCTGGAACAGGTGCCGCTGGTAGTTCAGCGCCGGGATGTCGGTGAGGTGGATGCCGGCCACGGCGAGCGTGCCGCCGCGGTCCAGCGCGGTGAGGGCGACGGGCACGAGTTCGCCGACCGGTGCGAACAGGATCGCGGCGTCCAGCGGTTGCGGGGGCGGGTCGTAGGAGTCGCCGGCGAAGACGGCGCCGAGGTCCAGCGCCAGCCTCCGGGCCGCCGCGGCCCGGGTGAACACGGCCACCCGGGCGCCCCGGGCGAGGGCGACCTGGGCGGTCAGGTGCGCGGACGCGCCGAAGCCGTAGATGCCGAGCAGCCCGCCCGCCGGGAGTTCGGCCCGCTCCAGGGCCCGGTAGCCGATGATCCCGGCGCACAGCAGCGGGGCCAGCTCCTCGGCGGGCGGGCCCTCGGGCAGCCGGTAGGCGAAGCGGGCGTCCGCGGTGAGGTGCCCGGCGTAGCCGCCGTGCCGATCCCAGCCGGTGTAGCGCGACGCGGGGCAGAGGTTCTCCCGCCCGCTGCGGCAGTACCCGCAGCTGCCGCAGGTCCGGGCCAGCCAGGCCACCCCGGCCCGGTCCCCGACGGCGAAGCCCTCGACCCCGGCCCCCGCCGCGAGCACGCGCCCGACCACCTCGTGCCCGGGCGTGCACCGGGCCAGCCTGGGGGAGAGGTGCCCCTCCGCGAGGTGCAGGTCGGTGCGGCACACCCCGCAGGCCTCCACCTCGACCAGGACCTCCTGCGGGCCGGGCGCGTCCAGCGGCCGCCGCTCCCGGACCAGTGGGCCCGGTCCCGGCCCGCCGACCGGCCCGGGGCGCTCCACCGCCCAGGCCCAGGTCTCCGCCGGTAGGGGTTGCGTGCTGCTCATCGCCGTCTCCTGCCGCTCGGCTTGCGGGGTCGGTGCGCGTCCGGGGTCAAGTTTCCCGCTCCGCGGCGGCCGCCGCGTGCTCGACGGCGGAGAAGCCGTCCGGGGAAGGTGGCGATCCGGTCAGCCCCAGTACCCCGTGTGCACGGCGGTGGCCTCCTCGAAGAGGTGCGGGCCGGAGACCTCCACGGTGCCGCCGCCGGCTGCGAAGACCTGGCGGCAGGGCAGGTCGAGCACCGGCTCGTCCGGGTCCACTCCCGCGATGGCGTTCAGCTCGGTGGCGGCGAGCGCGTAGACGACCTTCCGGATGCCGCTCCAGTGGATCGCGCCGGCGCACATCGCGCACGGCTCGGCGCTGCTGTAGAGGACGGTCGCGGAGAGCTGGTGCGGGGCCAGGGTGCGGCAGGCCTGGCGGACCAGGTTGGTCTCCGCGTGCGCCGTGACGTCGTGGTCGGTCAGCACGCTGTTCTCGGCCGTGAGCAGGACGCCTCCGGACGCGTCGGTCAGCAGCGCGCCGAAGGGGTGGTTGCCGTGGGCGCGGGCGGAGGCGGCGAGTTCGATGGCCGCGAGCAGGTGCGGGCGGGTGAGGTCGGTCATCGGCGTACTCCTCGGGGGCGGACCGGACGGGGTGACAGGGACGGGGCGTACGGGGTGCACGCGGTGGCGGTGCGCGCGGTGGCGGTCCGTGCGGTGCCACTACTTCGCCAGGAAGGCGAGCAGCGCCGCGTTGACCTCCTCGGCATGGGTCCAGAGCAGGCCGTGCGGCGCGCCCTCGACCTCCACGTACTCGGCGGAGGGCAGCGCCCGGTGGAAGGGGCGCCCGGTGCTGTCGATCGGCAGGATGCGGTCGGCGGTCCCGTGCAGGATCAGGGCCGGCACGTCGATGCGCGGGATGTCGGCCCGGAAGTCCGTGTACCAGGTGGACGGCGCGGCGGCGGCGGCGAAGAAGCCGCCGCTCGTCGCGACGTTCCAGCTGTTGCGGACGGCCTCCGCGCTGATCCTGCTCCCGAGGTTCTCGTCGAGGTTGTAGAAGTCCCGGTAGAAGGCGGTGTAGTAGGCGTACCGGTCGGCCTTCACGGCGGCGACGATGCCGTCGAAGAAGTCCTTCGGACCGGCCCCCTCAGGGTTGTCGTCGGTCTTCAGCAGGCAGGGCTCCAGGGAGCCCAGGAAGGCGACCTTGGCGATGCGGCCGGAGCCGTACCGGGACACGTAGCGGGCGACCTCCCCGGTGCCCATCGAGAAGCCGACCAGCACGGCGTCCCGCAGGTCGAGGGTCTCCAGCACGGTGTGGAGGTCGGCGGCGAAGGTGTCGTAGTCGTAGCCGGTGGTGGGCTGGGAGGACTGTCCGAAGCCGCGCCGGTCGTAGGTGATCACCCGGTGCCCGGCGTCCAGCAGCGCGGCGCTCTGCCGCTCCCAGGAGTGCCCGTCGAGCGGGAACCCGTGGATGAGGACGACCGGCTGCCCGGAGCCGTGGTCCTCGTAGTAGAGGTCGATGGGGGTGGAGTTCTCCTGGCCGACGGTGATGTACGGCATGGTGTCCGGTGTTCCTCTCGTCATGGGGCCCGGACGATGACCACGGGGCAGGCGGCGTGCTGCGCGCAGTGGGTGCTCACCGAGCCGAGCAGGGTACGGGTGAAGCCGCCGCGGCCGTGGCTGCCGACCACCAGCAGCTCGGCGCCCCGGGCCGCGTCCAGGAGGACGTCGGAGGGGTCGCCCATGACCATCGTCTGGCGGACCCGCACCCGGGAGTCCTCGCCGAGCACGGCGTGCAGCTCCTCGGCGAACCGCCGCTCGGCCAGCTCCCGGTCGAAGGCGCTGTCGACCACGGGCGCCGACCAGCCGAAGTGGCTCGGGGGTTCCCAGGCGCCGACCGCGTCCACCACGCCGCCGATCAGCGTGGCGTGCCGGGCCGCCCAGCGCAGCGCGGCGTACGACGACGGCGAGCCGTCGACGCCGACCACGACGCGGGGAGCGGAGTCGTTCGCGTTCATCTGCACCGTCCCTGGCCGGCCGTCCTGCGGATCGTCGCCCCCCGACCACGGTGCTGGCCGCCGGACGGCGCCGCCACCACGGCCCGGCACCCGGGTGACGGCCGACGGCCGGGCGGGTACCGTCGGTGGCCGCCGAGCGCCCGTGACCGGGGCGCGGCCGCGGTGGGAGCGGGGGAGGACGGGTGCGAGTCGAACACGCGGTGCCGGGCCCGGCGCTGAGGCCCTGGATCGACCGTTACTGGTGGTACCGGGCAGGCCCCGTCGACCTGCCCCGGCTGCTGCCCGGAACGGGTGCCGAGCTGTGGATCCACTGGGCCGGCGGGGTCCACCTGGACGACGGGGCCGGGCCGGTGCCGCTGCCCGCCGCGCACCTGGTCTGCCTCCGCGGGGCCCGCTGGGAGCCGGTCTCGCGGGAGGCGGGGGCGGCTTCGTGGCGGTGCGGTTCCGGGCCGGCGCCCTGCGGCACTTCCTGGCGCCGGGGGTCGACGAGGTGGCCGACCGGGTGGTGAGTGCCGCCGAGGTCTGGGGGCCGCCGGCCCGGCGGATGGCCGAGCAGGTGTGTCTGGCGTCCGGGCCGGCGGAGCAGGCGGCGGTCCTCGACCGGGCGCTCGCCGAGCTGCTCGCCGCCCACCACCGGGCCGACCCGTGGCTGGACGCCGCGGTGCGGCTCGTCCACCGGCGTCCCGGCGAGGTGCGGGTGGACGCGCTGGCCGAGCACCTCGGGGTCACCGTTCGCCGGTTGCAGCGGGCGTTCCCGGCGGCGGTGGGCGCGGGTCCGAAGGCGTTCCAGCGGGTGGCCCGGTTCCAGCGGCTCACCCGTACGCTGCTGCTGTCCGGCGAACGCCGTTACCTGCCAGGAGCGTTGGCGGCGGGCTACTACGACCAGGCGCATGTCGTCCGGGAGTTCCGGCACTTCACCGGCCGGCCCCCGACGGCCCTGCTGGGGCAGGGCCTGTCGCATTTCTACTATGAGCGGCTGCCCGCTCCCCGTCAGGCTGGGCCCTGACCGGAGGAACCGACGGAGAGCGGACGTGCGATGACCATGGTGGTGGCGATCCTGCAGGCCAGGACCGGACGGGAGGAGGCCCTCGCGGCCGCCCTGCGCGAGGTTGCGGAGCGCACCCGGGAGGAACCGGGGGCGCTCGCCTACGCGGTGGGCCGCCAGGAGGGCGGCGGCCGGTTCCTGGTCACGGAGCGGTACGCCGACCGCCGGGCGCGCGAGGCCCACTTAGGCCCTCTCTTTCGGATCACGCCAGGCGGTCGCCGCCGGAGCACGCACCTCGCCGGCTTGTCGTCGGTCGCCGATGCTCCGCATGGACTCCCTCCTCCGCACCGCCGATGCACGCACTCCAACGACGCCCACTGGTCCGACGTGATCCGAAAGAGAGGGCCTCGCCTCCTCCTACGTGACCGACCTGCTGGCGCGCTTCCCGGAACTCCTGGCGGACGAGCCGCAGGTCGAGTTCACCGACGTGGTGACGGCCTTCGCCAGGTGACCGCCCGCAGGCCCGCGCGGGCCCGGTACGGCCTCAGGCCCGGACACCCAGCTGGGCCAGCAGGGTCGCGTTGTCCTCGATGTGCCAGTCCTCGGTGATCCGGTCGGTCCCGACGTGCTGGATGTCGATGGCGTTGAACTCGATGTCCTGGCCCTGCCCCCGCACGCCGTCGAAGGTGCCGGTGAAGTGGCCGCGGAAGACCAGTCGGGCGGTGATCCTGTCACCGCTGATCAGGAGGTCGGACAGCTCGCAGGTCAGGTCCGGCACCGCGGCGCGGAAGTTCTTCGAGGCGAAGGCCGGCCCGGCGGGGCCCTGCGGGCGGCCCGGCGGCAGCGTGTTGTCCCGGAACTGCCGGCTGATCGCCGCGTCCAGGTACCGCTGCTGCCCGGTGTTCCAGAACGTGTACAACTGCTGTGCCAGGTGGACCTCCTGGGCGGCGCGCCGGGCGCCGATCGAGCGGTCCGCGGTGAGCGCCTTCGGCTGGACGAGGCCGGGCGAACGGTCGATCAGGCGCTGCGGCCAGTCGCGTGCGGAGTCGTGGTGGCCGCTGTCGTGGACGGGGGCGGCCGCGGCGGTGCCGCCCGCCAGGCCGGCCACCGCCGCGAGGACGGCGGCGGTACGGATCAGGGTGCGCGAGCGCATGGGAACAGCTCCTCGGTTCGGGGGGCACGCCGGCGGTTCGGGGCGTGCGGGGGTGGTCGGCCGGTCGGGAGCTCCGGCCGGCCGGGGTGGGGGAGTCATGCCGCCGACGGCGGTCCGGCGGTCCGGTAGCCCGGTAGCCAGGCGGCCCGGCGGGTCAGGCGAGTCGGCCGCCGCCGTCGACGTGCAGCACCGTGCCGGTGACGTACGGGTTGTCGATGGCGTAGCGGACGGCCTTGACCAGGTCCTCCGGGGTGCCGACGCGCCGGGCCGGGTTGCGCTCGGCGACCCCGCGCAGGAACGCGTCCTTGTCGGCGCCCAGGCCGTCCCAGGAGCCGGTGTCGACGATGCCGGGGGAGACGGCGTTGACCCGGACCGGAGCGATCTCCACCGCCAGCGCCTGCACCAGGAAGGCCAGCGCGCCGTTGGTGGTGGCCATCACCGTGCGCGCGGGCGCCGGGCGCCACGCGGCCACACCGGAGAAGAAGGTGAACGAGCCGCTCTCGGAGACCTGCCCGACCAGGTGCTTGGCCAGCAGCAGCGGGCCGATCACCTTCGCCGCGAACGCCCGCTGCACGTCGGCCGCTTCGAGCTCCCGCAGCGGGCCGTTGGCCGGCATCGCGGCGGTCGAGACCAGGTGGTCGAAGCGGCCGGCCCGGGCGGCGAAGGCGGCGATCGACGCCTCGTCGGCGATGTCCAGGGCGATCACCTCGGACGGTCCGGACAGCTCGCCGGCCGTCCACTCCAGCTTGCGGGGGTCGGGGCCGGCCAGCACCAGGGAGGCGCCGGCCGCCGAGGCGGACTTGGCGACGGCCTGCCCGGTGCGCGAACCGGCACCGACCACGACGAGCCGCTGCCCCCGGAGGGAGGTGGTGTCGGACATGGTGGAACTCCTTCGGATGATCGGGGAACGGGCCGCTCGCTGCTTCCCGCGGCGGCCGCAGCACGACCCTCTCCCGACCAGCAATGATGAGTCCAAGGCTTGTTTTCTACCTCGGCGATAAAATCCGTTCATGGCAACGCCGACGCTCAGACAGCTCGAATACCTGGCCACCGTGGTCGACACCGGATCGTTCACCCGTGCGGCGGAACAGCTGCACGTCACCCAGCCCGCGCTGTCCCACCAGATCCGCGCCCTGGAGGGCGCCCTCGGCGGCCCGCTGCTGGAGCGCCTGCCGCGCTCGGTGCGGCTCACCCCGATGGGCCGGGCGGTCCTGCCGCACGCCCGCGCCGCACTCGCCGAGGCCGAGCGGCTGCAGGCGGCGGCCCGCCGTTCGGCCGGCCTGGAGGAGGGCGAACTGGAGGTCGCCGTCGTCTACTCCGTCAGCCTCGGCATCCTGCCGCCCGTGCTGCGGGAGTGGCGCCGCCGCCACCCCGGCGTGCGGATCCGGCTGCGCGAGTACCCCCACACCGACGCGCTCCGGGAGGCCATGGCCGCGGGCCGCGCCGACCTCGCCATCGGCCCGGTGCCGAGCGGCTGGGAGGGGCCGATCCGGGAGCTCGGCGTCGAGGAGTTCACCGTCGTCCTGCCCGCCGACGACCCGCTGGCCGAACGCCCCGCCGGGACCGTCGCCCTCACCGAACTCGCCGACCGCGACTGGGTCCACTACGCCCCCGACAACGGCCTCGCCGACCTGCTCGACCAGGTCTGCGCCCGGGCGGGCTTCCACCCCCGGGCGGCGGTCCGCGCCGAACAGACCTCGGCCGCCCCGCTGCTGGCCGCGGCCGGGCTCGGCCCCGCCCTGGTGCCCGCCAACATCGTCCCGGCCCAGTTCGAGGGCGCCCTGCTGCGCCCGGACCCGCCGATCCTGCGGACCCTCACCGCCTACACCCGCACCCGCCCCGATCCGCTCACCGTGGCCTTCGCCGACCTGCTGGCCCGTCAGGCCCGGGTCGGCCCCGTGGTCTCCGGCCGGTCGGCCGAGGCCGACGGGGCGCGCACCTGAGGCCCGACCCCGGCGGTGGAACGCGCGCCTGAGGTCCGATCGGGCGCCGTCGCGCGTCAGCGCGCGGCGCCGCCGACCGGCTCGTGCTCGTCGTCCGCGTCCTGCGCGTCGACGGCGTCGCTGAGCCCCTGGCGCAGGTGCTCGATGTGGTAGACGGCCTGGTCGAGCAGCGCGGCGACGTGGTTGTCGTAGAGCGCGTAGACGACCTGCCGGCCGTTGCGGCGGCCGATGACCAGGCCGAGGTTGCGCAGCAGGCGCAGCTGGTGGGAGCAGGCGGACTGCTCCAGGCCGACCTCGGCGGCGAGTTCGGTGGCCGCGCAGGGGCCTTCGCGCAGTCGGGAGAGGATCAGCAGCCGGGAGGGCGTGGCGAGGGCTTGCAGGGTGGTGGCCACCCGGGCAGCGCTGGTCGCGTCCAGGCGCGTGTGCGGGACGGCGGTGGCGGGGGTGGCGGGGGTGGCTCCATGACCCATGCGGGCCATCCTACAACTCATAGATGAACGAGCCTTCATATGTTCATGTATCGTGAACGAGTCAACGGCCCCGCCCTGCCCAGGCCTGCCCGAAGGGTCCCCCCGCCATGTCCACCACCACCCTGACCGGGCGTTCCGCGCCCCCGGCCGCGCCACGCCCGGACACCGCGCCGAGACGGCGCACCCGGGTGCTGTCGCTGCCCGAGGCCCGCTGGGCCGCCGCCGCGACGGTGCTCTTCCTGATCGCACTGCCGCTCCAGCTGACCGGCGCCCCCGCCTGGGCCTGGGGCCCGCTGTACGCCCTCGCGTACGCCACCGGCGGCTGGGAGCCCGCCTGGGCCGGGCTCCAGGCACTGCGGGAGAAGACCCTCGACGTCGACCTGCTGATGATCGTGGCCGCGCTCGGCGCCGCCGCCGTCGGGCAGGTCATGGACGGCGCGCTGCTGATCGTCATCTTCGCCACCTCCGGCGCCCTGGAGGCGCTGGCCACCGCCCGTACCGCCGACTCGGTGCGCGGACTGCTCGACCTCGCCCCGGCCACCGCCACCCGGCTGCTGCCCGACGGCGGCGAGGAGACCGTGCCCACGGAGGAGCTCGCCGTCGGCGACACCGTGCTGGTGCGGCCCGGTGAGCGGATCGGTGCCGACGGGCGGGTGCTCG
The DNA here is from genome assembly GCF_043198905.1 of Kitasatospora sp. NPDC048715. NCBI lineage: Bacteria > Bacillati > Actinomycetota > Actinomycetes > Kitasatosporales > Streptomycetaceae > Kitasatospora > Kitasatospora sp. NPDC048715. Next base: position 529,902 of record NZ_JBICVH010000002.1, read on the forward strand.
ACGGCGCGAGCGAGGTGGACCAGGCCACCATCACCGGCGAGCCGCTGCCCGTCGTCAAGGAGACCGGGGACGAGGTGTTCGCCGGGACCCTCAACGGCACCGGGGCGCTGCGGCTGCGGGTCGAGCGGGACGCCTCGGACACCGTGATCGCCCGGATCGTCCAGCTGGTCGAGGAGGCCTCCGGGACCAAGGCGCCCACCCAGCTGTTCATCGAGAAGGTCGAGCAGCGCTACTCGCTCGGCATGGTGGCCGCCACCCTCGCGGTCTTCGCGGTCCCGCTGGCCTTCGGCGCGGCCTTCACCGGCTCGCTGCTCCGGGCGATGACCTTCATGATCGTCGCCTCCCCGTGCGCGGTGGTGCTGGCCACCATGCCGCCCTTGCTCTCCGCCATCGCCAACGCCGGACGGCACGGCGTCCTGATCAAGTCCGCCGTCGTGATGGAGCGTCTGGGCCAGGTCGACGCCGTCGCACTGGACAAGACCGGCACCCTCACCGAGGGCACTCCGCGCCTCACCGACCTCCGGCCGCTCACCGGCTCCGGCCTCTCCGAGGAACGGCTGCTGGCGCTGGCGGCCGCGGCCGAGCACCCCAGCGAGCACCCGCTGGCCCGCGCCGTCGTCGACGCCGCCCGCACCCGCGGCCTGACCCCGGCCGCCGCCGAGGACTTCACCTCCACCCCCGGCGTCGGGGTCACCGCCACCGTCGACGGCCGGGTCCTGGCGGTCGGCGCGCCGGCCCGGCTGATCCTGGAGCGAACCGACGCCGCCTCCGTCGAAGCCGCCGCGCTGGCCGCGGAGTTGGAGGAGGGCGGGCGCACCGCCGTCCTGGTCGAGGCGGACGGCGTACCGGTCGGCGTGCTCGGCCTCGCCGACCGGCTGCGCCCGGACGCCGCCGCCACCGTCGCGTCCCTCAGGGCGATGACCGGCACCGCGCCGATGCTGCTCACCGGCGACAACCCGCGCGCCGCCGCCCACTTGGCCGCCGAGGTCGGCATCGCCGACGTCCGGGCCGGACTGCTGCCGCAGGACAAGGTCGCCGCCGTCCGGGAGCGGGAGGCGGCCGGACGCAAGGTGCTGGTGATCGGCGACGGCGTCAACGACGCGCCCGCGCTGGCCGCCGCCCACACCGGCGTCGCGATGGGCCGGGCCGGCTCCGACCTCGCCCTGGAGACCGCCGACGCGGTGATCGTCCGCGACGAACTCGCCACCGTCCCGGCCGTGGTGGCGCTCTCCCGGCGGGCCCGCTCCTTCGTGGTGCAGAACCTGGTGATCGCCTCGGCGTTCATCACCGTCCTGGTGGTCTGGGACCTGGTCGCCACCCTCCCGCTGCCGCTGGGCGTGCTCGGCCACGAGGGCTCGACCGTCATCGTCGGCCTCAACGGCCTGCGGCTGCTGCGCGAGAGCGCCTGGACGAAGGCCTAGAAGGGGCGGGGAGGGTCCCCGGGGCGGGTGTTCGCGGCAGGAATATTAGGTTAGCCTCACCTAAGCTGCGGTGGGCGTCGGGAGAGTGCGAACCGGCGCGGCCGCGGCGTCCGCCCGTTCCGATGGAAGGAGCCCGCCCTGTCCACCGTCACCGCTCCCGCCCGCTTCGCGCTCTTCCCCCTGCGCGTCGCCCGCACCACGAGCCTCACGCCGCACCTGGTCCGGATCACGCTCACCGGGGCGAGCCTCACCGGGTTCGTCAACGGCGGCCTCGACCAGCGGATCAAGCTGCTGCTGCCGCTCGCCGGCCAGACCGAGCCGCTGATCCCGCCCGGCGACGGCGACTTCGGCTGGTACCACAGCTGGCGGGAGATGTCCCCGGAGGTGCGCCCGGTGCTGCGCACCTACACCGTCCGCGGCCGGCGCCGCGAGCCCGACGAGATCGACATCGACATCGCCGTGCACGGGGACGCCGGCCCGGGCTCCCGATGGGCCGTCAGGGCCGCTCCGGGCGACCGGGTGGTGGTGTACGGGCCGGCCGTCGAGCAGGCCGGCGGGGTGGAGTTCACCCTGCCCGCTGACCCCGGCTGGGTGCTGCTGGCCGGGGACGAGTCGGCGCTGCCGGCCATCGCCGCCATCCTGGAGGAACTGCCCGAGGACCTTCCCGTTCGGGTCTTCGCCGAGGTGGACGGACCGGGGGAGGAGGCCTACCTGTCGCCCGGCCGGGCCGGCGTCGAGACCGTCTGGATCCACCGCCGGGACGGCGCGCCGGGCCTGACCGAGGCGGTGCGCGCCGCCGAACTGCCGGGCGGCCGGCCGTACGCCTGGATCGCCGGGGAGGCGGCCGGGGTCCGCGAGCTGCGCCGCCACCTGGTCGGCGAGCGGGGGATGGACCGGCGCGCGGTCTGCTTCATGGGCTACTGGCGGGCCGGGCGCACCGAGGACCAGCGTGGCGAGGACGGCCCGGAGGAGGAGGCGTAGGGCCGGTTCGGCAGGGGAGCGGTCCGGAGGCGTCAGCCGGTGGTGCCGCGCCGCCGCTCCTCCGGCAGCGGCACGATCGGGACGACCGGTTCCGGGCCGACCGCGCGGATCCGTCCGACCGCCGTCGGCCACCCCGTCCACGCCACCGGAACCCGTCCGTCGTGCCAGGACAGGGCGAGCGCGGAGCCCGACTCCAGCGACAGCTTCCGTCGGCGGAGCGGTTCGAGGCGGTCGGGGCCGGCGAAGGCTCCGGGGGAGAGGCGGAGCCGGTCGAGGCCGTCGATGCCGACCGAGCTCAGGTCCCAGCCGTCCTCGCGTCCGCCGCCGTCGGTGGGCGGTACGGCGAACTGGACGGTGGCCCCGGCGGCCGAGCGCTCGTGCCGGCGCTCGTCGAAGTCGACCGACAGCAGCCGCAGGACGGCCGCCCGGGGCAGCTCCGGTGATGGGGTCCAGGGCCCGGGCGGTCGCGGGCCGGAACGCAGGGCCAGCTCGACGGCCAGCTTCCTGGCCCAGGCACCGGTGGGGCCGCCGCGGCTGTTCACGTGGAGGATCCCGGCGAACCAGTCCGTCAGCGGCTCCCCGCCGCGTTCCACCCAGCGCAGGATCAGCCGGCGGAACGCCCGCCCGCCGTGCGCGCCGGCGGCGAGCAGTTCCGTTCCGGCGCCCTCGAAGACACGGCAGAGCGTGAGGATGTGCCGCTGGTCGACCCGTTCCACCCGGCGGGCGCGGGAGATGCCGGCCAGCGCCTGCCGTACCAGCGCGGAGGCCAGCCGGCTGCTCGCGTGGTGGGGGAAGGCGAGGGCGAAGGCCGGGCCGAGCGGCCACTCCTCAGGGCGGCGCTCGTCGCGGTGGCGGGGTGTCACGGCGGGGGCGGCCCGGCCGGGTTCGCTGAGGTGCCAGCAGGCGTCACCGATCCTCAGGACGGCGCGTTCGGCGACCAGCCGGCCGTGCTCGCCGGCCAGCACCTCGACCCGGCCGTTCCCGGTGTGCCAGGTGAGGGCGCCGGTGGGGCCGCTGCCGCTGGTGAAGGAGAGCTCGGAGACGGCTTCGAGTTCGATGCCCAGCCGGGCCCCGGCACGGACGCGTTCGCCGGCGTCGTACCGGCGCGGCAGCTGAACCGTCAGGGCCGCGTCGAGCCGGTCCCGGCGGAACTCCGCTTCGAGGCCGAGGAACCGGCAGTCCGTCGGATCGTACGGGGAGAGGGCGGCTCGGGCGTCCTCGCCGAGGGGCCGGCTCCAGGGCGGCGCGATGTGGCCCCGGACGTCCCAGGAAGGCAGGCTCGGATCGTCGGGCCGCGGGGGAAGCAGCAGCCCCGCCGTGCCCGGGTCCTCCGCCGCCCAGTCGTGGCGGTCCGCGTCGTGGTCGGCGATCCACCGCAGCGTCCGCCGGGCGAGCAGTGCCCGTCCCGTCCCGGGGCGGGCGGCGAGGGCGGCGACGGCGGGTTCGACATCGCTCCAGAACCTCGTCTCCCGGGCGATCAGGGCCCGGTCGAAGGTACGGGCGTCGACGGCGGCGGCGGCGACCCGGGCGAACGTGCGGTCGATCAGCCGTGCCGGGGCGCGCAGTGCGGTGGGCGGCACGATCCCCCCAGTGGTGTCGCCGTACGGGCGTGGGGTCGATGGTACGGAGCCCGCCGGCGGTCCGGAGCCCGTTGGGGGATTTCGGCCGGCCCGGGCCCGCCGACGTCCGGCCGGACGCCGGTTGGCTGCGCCCGCCCGGCCGGACGCCGGTTGGCTGCGCCCGCCCGGCCGGACGCCGGTTGGCTGGGCCCGCTCGGCCGGACGCCGGTTGGCTGCGCCCGCCCGGCCGGGTGCTGCTGTGGATCGCGGCGGGTGCCCGGCTGCTGACGGCTTGCCGGCGTCCTCGCCGCCGCGTCGCGGCGGCCCCCGGGTGCGGCGCGCCCTGCGGCGCGTCCGCTGACGTTCACCCGGATTTCCCCGGGAGGACGGCACGCGCCCTTCCCGCGCCTGGGGTTCCGTCATATCGTCGTCCCCCGTCGACGGCGCCGGTGCGCCCGGTCACGGCCCGAGCCACCTCACCACAGCGGGGACGATCATGAAGAGTCTTGCGGCGCGTCTGCTCGCCCTGGCCGCGGCCCTGCCGGTGCTCGCCGTCCTGGTGGCGGGCCCCGGGGTCGCGGCGCCGGACGACGGCCCGGAGGCCCGGCCGGCCGCGTCCTGGACCGGACCGCTGAGCACCCGCGGGCGCTACGTGGTGGACGCCAACGGTGAGCGCTTCAAGCTGAAGTCCGCCAACTGGGCCGGTGCGCAGGGCACCTGGCAGGGCAGCGGCAGCGCCGACGATCCGGCGAACAACCAGGCCGGGCAGGTGTCGCACAACATCCCGCTGGGTCTGGACCGGGTGCCGGTGGCCCGGCTGCTGGCCGACTTCCACGGGCTCGGCGTCAACAGCATCCGGCTGCCGTTCGCCAACGCGATGATCCACGACACCGTCCCCGTCCCGGACTCCGCCGTCGCCGCCAACCCCGAGCTGCGCGGCCGGACCCCGCTCCAGGTCTTCGACGCCGTGGTGGCCGCGCTCACCGCCGACGGCTTCGCGGTGATCCTCAACAACCACACCACGAGCTACCGCTTCTGCTGCGGCCTGGACGGCAACGAGCGCTGGAACAGCGGCCAGTCGACCGCGCAGTGGGAGGACGACTGGCTGTTCATGGTGAACCGCTACAAGGCCGACAAGCGGGTGGTCGGCGCCGACCTGCGCAACGAGGTCCGCCGGGACGTCTGGGACGACCCCAACTGGGGCCTCGGCGACGCCCACGACGAGTACGCCGCCTTCGAGGAGGCGGGCAACCGCATCCTCCAGGCCGACCCGGACCTGCTGGTCGTCATGGAGGGCATCAACTGGTACGGCGTCCCCGCCGCGGGGTTCAGCCACGGCCGCCCGATGCTCACCCCGGTGCGCAACCTCTCCAACACCCTGATCGACTCCGGCAAGCTGGTCTACTCCGCGCACTTCTACGCCTACACCGGCCCGGCCAACACCGGTGCGGGCAGCGGCCCGGGATCCACCGCCGACCCGCGCTACCAGGACTTCACCCCGGAGCAGCTCGCCCGGGTGGTGGACGACGAGGCGCTGTTCGTCACCGGGGCCGGGCAGCACTTCACCGCCCCGGTGTGGATCAGCGAGTTCGGCGCGGGCGGCCGGGGCTCGACCGACGCCAAGGAGCAGGCCTGGCTGCACGCGTTCACCGACATCCTGGTCCGCGAGGACACCGACTTCGCCGTCTGGCCGCTGGTCGGCTGGGCCGACACCGCCGGCCGCCCGCTGGACACCTGGGCGCTGCTCTCCTACGGCCCCGACGGCAGGCGCACCGGCCTCACCGACCCCGGCGACTGGCGGGCCGCCGACTGGACGAGGCTGATCGACGCCCCGGCGGCGAGCGGCCCGGTGCCCGCGGTGACCCACTGGAACATGCTCGCCCTCGACCACGGCGACCAGGACCTCTCCCGGCGGATGCTCGCCCGCGCGGACTGGAGCCCGGGCAACCGCAAGGGCAACTGCCCGGACGGCCAGCGGCTGACCGCCCTCGCCCGCGGCGACAGCCGGGCGCTGTGCACCGACGCGGGCGAACCGGCCGCCGGCAGCGGCGACTGGACCACCGTCACCGACGAGCGCTACGTCACCGGGGGCGACTGGGCGTCCGGCTACGACAAGCTCCAGTGCCCCGACCGCACCTTCGCGGTCGGCTACGGCGTGCACGGCAACGGCATGGCCGCCCTGCTGTGCGCACCCGCGGCCGCCCCGCTGCCGCTGAACGGCCGCACCCTCTGGTTCGACCGGGGCGACAACCGGCCCGCGACCGGCGGCTCGGTGGCGAGCGACTGGGCGCCGGGCCGCTACAAGGGCCAGTGCGCGGACGGCGAGTACCTGGCCGGTGTCGCCTCCACCTGGCAGCGCCTCCAGTACGGGGCCCCGGCCGCCCTGCTCTGCCGCCCGCTCGCCTGATCCGGCGCCGGCCCGGGGCGGTTCCGCGCCGCCACGCGGACCCGCCGGGGTAGCGCCGGGGTAGTGCCGGGGCGGCGCGCCCCGGGCGGGGCACGGCCGGGCGAGGGCGCGGGGCCCGTCGGTGCCCCGTGGTCCGGTCGGCGGGCGGTACGACGATGACGAACGATCAGAAGGCCTCCCGGGACGGCATTCCCGCAGGCTGGACGCGTTCATGACGCCTTTGTCAGCGGGGTGGACGACCCTTGACGGCGGTGGGCATCTCTGCCAACCTCTCGGCAGGTCTGGACCAAGATCGGTCTTTTTCATCGGGGGAGAGGACCGGCTCCGAACCGGTCGTGCGCAGGGGGGATCTGCGGGCCGGGAGGGTCGAGGCCGGAGCGGCCCGTCGGCCGGCCGGGGGCCGGTCGGACGCCACCCGGAGGCCGGGTCGCCAGAGCATCCGCGGTGCCGGCCACGTCGGCGCCCGGCCACGGGGAACGCGCCATTCACCGACTGCCGAATCGAGCCGCACATGCCACACTCCCTCCCCCTGCCCGCCTCGCCCTTCCAGCGGGGCGTCTGGTTCACCGAGCGCCTCGGCCAGGCGCACGGGGTGTTCCACATGCCCGTCCTGCTCTCCTTCGACCGGGTCGACGCCGAGGCCCTCGCCCGGGCCGTCTCGACGGTGACGGCACGTCACCCCGCCCTGTCCCGGGTGTTCGTGGAACGCGACGGCGGCCTCGTGCTGGAGCCCGGCCCCGCCCCGGTCCTCGACGTGGTCGACGCCTCCGAGGAGTGCGCGCGGGGCCGGGAGAAGCGGCTGGCCGAGGAGACGGCACGACTCTTCGACCTGCAGGCGGGCCCCTTGGCCCGGTTCACCCTCTACCGCGGCAGCGGTGAGGCGGCGGAACTGCTGGCCGTCGTGCACCACGCGGTCTTCGACGGGGAGTCGAAGGACGTCCTGGTGGCGGAACTCGCCGCGGCCTACGGGCAGGCCCTGGGCGAGGCCGCCCCGGCCGCCGACCGGATCCCGTCCGCGCCCCTCTCCCCGCCCGACCCCGACCTCGTCCGCCGGGCCGCCGACTGGTACGGCCCGCGGTGGGCCGCGGCGACCGAGCCCGTCCTCCCGGGACTGCCGCACGCCGTCACGGCCCCGGCGTCCGGCGAGTCCGACGCGTGGCGGATCGACGCGCGGGGCCGGGCGGACCTGGCCGAGGCCGCCGAGCGCTGCGGCGTCACCGTCTTCGAGTTCCTGCTCGCCGCCCTGCACGCCCTGCTGCTGCGCTACGGCGGCGAGGCCGTCCCGGTCGCCGTGCCGCTGTCCGTCCGGACCCCCGAACAGGCCGGGGAGATCGGGCTGTTCGTCAACGAGCTGCCGGTGCACGCACCGGCCGGGGTGACCGCCCGGACGTCCTTCGCCGCCTTCGCCCGGGCCGTGCGGGCCGAGGCCCGCGGCGGGTACCCGTTCCGTCCGGTGCCCTTCGGCGCGGCGGTCGGCGGCCTCACGCCGCGCGCCGGGCTGGCCCCCGTGTCGTTCGGCTACCGGCGCGGCGCGGCCGCGGACCCGGTGTTCCCGGGAAGCACCGTCCGGGTGGACCGCGCGGTGTTCAACGGCGCCGCCCGCAACACCCTGCACCTCCAGGCGGTCGACACCGCCGACGGGCTCGCCTTCTCGCTCCAGTACGCTCCGGCGGTCCTGTCGCCGGACGCCGTGGACCGGATCGCCGGGCACTGGACGGCCCTGCTGGAGGCCGCGACGGCCGCGCCCGACACGCCGCTGAGCGCCCTGCCGCTGCTGGGCGAGTGCGAGCGGCGCCTGGTGACCGAGGAGTGGAACGCCACCGCCCGCGCCTACCCGCGCGGGCGCACGGCGCTGGACCTGGTGCGGGAGCGGGCCGCCGAGACGCCGGACGCCGTCGCCGTCGGCGCGGGCACCGAGCGGCTGACCTACCGCGCGCTGGTGGAGCGGATCGACGAACTGGCCGCCGTCCTGAGCGGGGCCGGGGTCCGCAGCGGTGACGTCGTGGCCCTGCACCTGGAGCGCTCCGCCGACCTGCCCGCCGTCCTGCTCGCGGTGCACGCCGCCGGGGCCGCCTACCTGCCGCTCGACCCCGGCCACCCCGCCGAACGGCTCGCGTTCCTGCTCGCCGACTCGGGCGCCGCCCTGCTGGTCGCCGACCGGGAGCCCGCCGCCGACGTGGTGGCGGCGGCACCGGCCGTCCTGCGCCTCGGCGGCGGCCGCACGGAACCGACGGCCCCGGGGGCGGAGCCGGCCCCGCCCGGCGACCTCGCCTACGTGCTGTACACCTCCGGCTCGACCGGGCGGCCCAAGGGCGTGGAGATCGGGCACCGGGCCCTGGTGAACCTCCTGACCTCCTTCGCGGACCGGCTGGGCTCGGGACCGCAGGACGTCTGGCTCGGCCTGACCTCGCTCTCCTTCGACATATCCGGGCTGGAGATCCTGCTGCCGCTGGTCACCGGCGGCCGGCTGGTCCTCGCGCCGGACGGCGCCGCCCTGGACGCGCCGGGCACCGTCGGGCTGATCCGGCGGGAAGGCGTGACCCATCTGCAGGCGACCCCCTCGGGCTGGCGCGTGCTGCTCAGCGCCGGGCCCCTGCCGGCCGGGCTGACCGGGATCGTGGGCGGGGAGGCGCTGCCGCTCCCGCTGGCCCGCGAGCTCCGGGGCTCCCTCGGCCGGCTGATCAACGGGTACGGCCCGACCGAGGCGACGATCTACGCCACCTGCGCCGACGTCCCCGTGGAGCCGGACGCCGTGGTGATCGGCCGGCCGGTCGCCAACACCAGGGCGTACGTCCTGGACGCCGACGGCCTCCCGGTGCCGATCGGGATCCCCGGAGAGCTCCACCTGGGCGGCGACGGCCTCGCGGACGGCTACCGGGGGCGGCCCGAACTGACGGCGGAACGTTTCGTCGGGGACCCGTTCGCCGGCGGCCGGATGTACCGCACAGGCGACCTCGTGGCGTGGACGCGGGACGGCGAACTGGAGTTCCACGGCCGGATCGACGACCAGGTGAAGATCCGCGGCCACCGGATCGAACTCGGCGAGATCGAGGCCGCGCTGCTCGACCACCCGGCCGTCGCCGCGGCGGCCGTCGCCGTCCGCGAGCAGGCCGAGGGGGAACCCGCCCTCGTCGGCTACCGGGTGCCCGCTCCCGGCAGCGCACCGCTGCCCGACGCGGACCTGCGGGACCACCTGCTGCGCACCCTGCCCGCGATCATGGTGCCCCGGCAGTTCGTCACCCTCGACCGCCTGCCGCTCACCCAGAGCGGCAAGCTCGACCGGCGCGCGCTGCCCGACCCGCCGCGCGAGCGGGCCGCGGCAGCGGCGGAGGCCGACGACGTCACGGCGGGCGTCCTGGCGATCTGGGAGGAGGTCCTGGGTGTCTCCGGCCTCGGCCCCGAGGACGACCTCTTCGACCACGGCGGACACTCGCTGACGATCATCCAGATCACCGCCCGGATCCGCGCCGCCTTCGGGGTCGAGCTCGCCTTCGACCTGTTCTTCGACGCCTCCACCCCGGCCGCCCTGGCCGCCGTCGTGCGAGAGCGGCGTTGACCGCCGCCGACCGCCCCTGCGCGTCCTCCCCGCTCCACGCCCGAACGGACTGCCGATGACCGACACCCAGGACCTGCCCGCAGGCTGGTCCGCCACCAAACGATCCCTCCTCGCCCAGCGCCTGCGCGGCGCCGCGGCCCCGGTGCGGGTGGTCGAGCCCCGCCCCGAGGGCAGCGCCCCGCCCCTGTCCAGCGGACAGGAACGGCTCTGGTTCATGGACCAGTTCTCGCCCGGCGGGACGGCCTACACGCTCGCCCCGGCCCGGCGGCTGCGCGGCCCGCTGGACCGCTCGGCGCTGGACACCGCCCTGGCCGCCCTGGTGGCACGGCACGAGGGCCTGCGGATGACCTTCCCGGTCACGGAGGACGGCAGGGCCGAGGTCCTGATCGCCGAACCGGGCCCCTTCGCCGCCGCGTTCGTGGACGCCTCGGACGATCCCGACCCCGACCGAAGAGCCGCCGACGAGATCGGGGCGCTGGTCGCCAGACCCTTCGACCTCGCCACCGGGCCGCTGCTGCGCGCCCTGCTCGTCCGGCTCTCCGCCGAGGACCACGTCCTCGCCCTGGTCATGCACCACATCGTCGGCGACGGCTGGTCGATCGACATCCTCAACCGCGAACTGGACCTGCTCCACACCCGGTACGCCCACGGCACGGAGCACGAACTCCCGCCCGTCCCCGTCCAGTTCGGGGACTACGCGTGCTGGCAGCGGGACCGGCTGGACAGCGGCGCCCTGGCCGCCTCCCGCGACTACTGGCGCACCGAACTCGCCGACGTCCCCGCCCTGGAACTGCCCGTCGACCGCCCCCGGCCGCCGCTGCTCACCTTCGACGGCGCCGCCGTGGAACTGCACTGGAGCCCGGAACTCGCCCGCGCCGTCGCCGAGTGCGCCCGCGCCCGCGGCGCGTCGACGTACATGGTGCTGATGGCCGGGCTCCAGGTGCTGCTCGGCCGGCACACCGGCCAGCGGGACTTCGCGATCGGCTCGGCCGTGGCCGGCCGTCTCCACCGGGAACTGGAGGCGGTGGTCGGGGCCTTCGTCAACATGCTGCCGATCCGCGCCCGGCTGGAGGAGGGACTCACCTTCGGACAGCTGGTCGGCCGGGTCCGGGAGACCACGCTGAACGCCTACACCCACCAGGAGGTGCCCTTCGAGCAGATGGTCGCCGACCTGGACATCGAGCGGGACGTCAGCCGCTCGGCGGTGTTCCAGGCCACCTTCGCGTTCCAGAACTACGGCGACCGCGCCGCCCCCACCGCACCCGCCGCCACCGCGGAGGGATTCGGGCACGCCGCCACCACGAGCCACTCCGACCTCGCCTTCTACCTGCGGGAGAAGAAGGACGGCGGGCTCTTCGGGCTGATCACCTACCGGACCGACCTCTTCGACGCCGACACCGTGCGACGGCTCACCGAGCGCTTCGAGGTCCTGATGGCGGCGGCGACGGCCGATCCGGACCGGGCCGTCGAGGACCTGCCGGTGACGACCGGCACCGAGCACCGCGACCTGGTCGAAGGATGGGCGGCCGGCCCGGCGCTCCCCGAGGACGGGCCCGGAACGCTGACCGCGCTGCTCGCGGCGGCGGCCCGGCAGGCGGGCGACCGCCCCGCGCTGGTCTTCGAGGACGCCACCGTCACCCACCGCGAACTCGACGCACGGGCGACCGTCCTGGCCCGGCGGCTGCGGGCGCTGGGCGTCGGCCGGGACGACCGGGTGGCGGTGTGCCTGGAACAGTCCCCGGACCTGGCGGTCGCCCTGATCGCCGTGCTGAAGGCCGGCGGCTGCTACCTGCCGCTGGACCCGGAGCAGCCGCCCGCGCGGCTCTCCCACCTGGTGGCCGACGCGGACGTGCGGGTGCTGGTGACGGACTCGGAGCTGCGGGAGCGGTTCCCCGCGTACGGGGGCGCGGAGCTGCTGGTGGACCGCGCCGACCCCACGCCGGACCGGGTGTCGGACGACGCGCCGCTCGCCGAGGCGTCCGGACCGGACGACCTCGCGTACGTCATCTACACCTCCGGCTCCACCGGGCAGCCCAAGGGCGTCGCGGTGCAGCACCGCGAGATCCTCAACTACCTGGCCGGCGTGCGGGAACGGCTGCGGATCGAGCCCGGCGCCCGCTACGGGCTGCTGCAGTCCCTGTCGTTCGACTTCAGCATCACGATGCTCTACCTGGCGCTCACCACCGGCGGCCGGGTGCACCTGCTGCCGCGGCGCATCGCCGGCGCCGAACTCGCCGCACACATCGAGGCGTCGGCGCTCGACTACCTCAAGATGACGCCCTCCCACCTGGCCGCGCTGTCCGCCGACGCCCCGCTCGAACGCCTGCTGCCGCGCCGCGCCCTGGTGCTCGGCGGGGAGGCCTCGTCCTGGGCCTGGGCCGCCGACCTGGCCGGCCGGGGCGGCTGCGCGGTGTTCAACCACTACGGCCCCACCGAGGCGACGGTCGGCGTCACCGTCCACGAGGTCCTGCCGGGGGAGCACGGCCCGGGCAACACCCCGATCGGCACCCCGCTCGCCGGCGCGCGCTGCTACGTCCTGGACGGCGCCGGGCGGCCGGTGCCGCCCGGCGTGACCGGCGAGCTGTACCTCGGCGGGGACCGGCTGGCCCGCGGCTACCTGGGCCGCCCCGAGCTGACGGCGGAACGTTTCGTCGAGGACCCGTTCGCCGGCGGCCGGATGTACCGCACCGGCGACCTGGCCCGCTGGCGGCCGGAGGCCGGGGCAGGCGTGCTGGAGTACCTGGGCCGCGCCGACGACCAGATCAAGGTCCGCGGCTACCGGGTCGAGCCCGGCGAGATCGAGGCCGCGCTCACCGCGCTGCCCGGCGTCACCCAGGCCTTCGTCACCGTCCGGGGCGAGGGGATCCGGCAGAACCTCGTCGCCTACCTCGAACGCGCGGCCGACGCGGCCGTCCCCGCCGCGGCCGAACTGCGGTTGACGCTCGGCGAGGTCCTGCCGGACTACATGGTCCCCGCCCGGTACGTCGTCCTGGACCGCCTGCCGCTGCTGGCCCACGGCAAGGTCGACCGCAAGGCGCTGCCCGAACCCGAGGACACCGCCCCGGCCGCCGGACACGTCGAACCCGAGGGCGACACCGAGACACTGATCGCCGCGATCTGGGCCGAGGTGCTCGACGTCGCGAAGGTCGGCGCCCTGGACGACTTCTTCGAGATCGGCGGGCACTCGCTGCTCGCCACCCAGGTCGTCGCCCGGCTGCGCCGCACCTTCCCCGACCTGCCGACCCCGGTCGGCGTGATGGACCTCTTCCGCTTCCCGACCGTCCGGCAGCTCGCCGGGCTCGTCGCCGACCCGGGCGCCGACCGCGGACCGCGGGGGCTGCTGCACCGGCTCACCCCCGAACGCCGCCGCACCACCGCGAGCGTGGTCTGCGCCCCCTACGGCGGCGGCAGCGCGCTGATCTACAAGCCGCTCGCCGACGCCCTGCCCGAGGACTGGGCGCTGCACTCCATCGCCGTCCCCGGCCACGAACTCGGCGAGGAACCGATGGACGTCGACGAGGTCGCCGACCGGTGCGCGCGCGAGATCGTCGAGGGCGTCGAGGGCCGGATCGTGCTGTACGGGCACTGCGGGGTCGGCGTGCGCCTCGCCGTCGAGATCGCCCGCCGGGTCGAGGCCGCCGGCCGGGAGATCGACGCCGTCCACCTCGGCGGCATCTTCCCCTTCGCCCGCCCCAGGGGACGCGGCGCGGCCGTCGGCGAGCGGTGGGCCGAACTCCTCGACCGGATGCGCAGCGACCAGGACATGATCAACGGTCTGGCCGCCGCCGGGATGGACACCGACGACCTGGACCCGGAGCAGCTGCGGCTGATCGTCCGCAACCGCCGCACCGGCACCAAGGACGTCGAACGGTACTTCACCCGGATGTTCGGGACCGAGGGCGGACGGATCAAGGCCCCCGTGATCGCGGTCTGCGGCGACCGCGACCCGGCCACCGAGTTCTACCAGGAGCGCTTCCGCGAGTGGCACCGGATCGCCGACACCACCGCCGTGGTGGTCCTCGACGAGGCCGGCCACTTCTACCTCAAGTACCGGGCCGCCGAACTCGCGGCCGTCGTCACCGGCGTCCACCGGTCGATCGCCGCGGGGCAGGAGGACCGCCACCGCCGGACGGACGGCGCCACCTGGTGGCTGGCCGGGCTCTCCCGGGACGCCCAACGGCCGGTCACGCAGGACGCGCAGGCGCCGGTCCGCCCGACCATGCGCCGCTTCCTCACCGTCGCCTCCGGGCAGCAGGTGTCGATGATCGGATCGGCGCTCACCGAGTTCGCCCTCCCGGTCTGGATCTACCTGCGCACCGGCTCCCTCGCCCAGTTCGGGCTGCTGGCCGCCTGCGGCCTGGTGCCCGGCATCCTCGCCGCCCCGATCGCCGGAGCGATCGTCGACCGGGGCGACCGGCGCCGGACCATGCTCCTCGGCGACCTCGCCGCCGGCCTCACCCAGGTCGTCCTGCTCCTGCTGTACGCCACCGGCGGACTGGAGGTCTGGCACGCCTACGCGCTCGTCGCCGTGCTGTCCGCCGCCCTCTCCTTCCAACGGCTCGCCTGGAACGCGTCCGTGCCGCAGCTCGTCCCCAAGCGCTACCTCGGCCGCGCCAACGGCGTGGTCCAGATGGCCTTCGGCCTCGCCCAGTTCCTCGTCCCGCTGTTCGCCGTCGGCCTGCTCGCCGCCATCGGACTCGGCGGCATCCTCGCCCTCGACGTGGCCGGCTACGCGGTCGCCATCGGCGTCACCCTGGCCGTGCGCTTCCCGGACGTGATGGGCTCCACCCGGCGGGAGAGCATTCCCGCCGAGATCCGCGAAGGCTTCCGACGGGCCCTCGGCAGCAGCCACTTCCGCGCGATGCTGCTGTACTTCGCGGTCCTGAACGTCTTCCTCTCCCCGCTGTTCCTGCTCACCACCCCGCTCGTGCTCTCCTTCGCCCCGCTCTCCGCGGCCGGCTGGGTGTCCACGGCGGCCGGCCTCGGCGCCGTGCTCGGCGGGATCACCCTGGTGGCCTGGGGCGGACCGCGCCGACGGAAGCTGCGCGGGGTGCTGCTCGCCACCCTGGCGGTCGCCGGGGCCTGCCTGCTCACCGGGCTGCGCCCGTCGATCTGGACGGTCGCCCTCGGCGCGTTCGGCATGACCTTCGCGCTCGCCCTGCTCAACGGCGCCTACGCGACCATCGTGCAGACCAAGGTGCCGCTGCGCTTCCACGGCCGGGTGATCGCGGTCAACACCATGGTCGCCTGGTCGACCCTGCCGGTCGGGTTCGCCGTCGTCGCCCCCTTCGGCCCCGGACTCCTCCAGCCGCTGGTGGACCGCGGCGGCGCCCTCGCCTCCACCGTCGGCCGGCTCATCGGCACCGGCGAGGGCCGCGGCATCGGACTGCTCTACCTGCTGTTCGGCCTCGCCATGGCCGCCCTCGCCCTGGTCTGCCTGGCCGTCCCGGTGCTGCGGCACTTCGACCGGGACGTCCCCGACGCCGAGCCCGACGACCTGGTCGGCCTGAAGGCCATCCAGGACCGGGCCGCCGGCACCGCCCGGCCGTCCAGTGACGCCGACGCCGACGCCGTCGCGCCCACCCTCCCGCACCGCTCCGAGACCGAGGTGACCGTCCGGTGACCACCACCGCCACCCACCCGTTGACCGCCGAACAGCGCCGGCTCTGGTTCCTCCAGCAGCTCCACCCGGACGACGCCGGCTTCAACATGTACCTCAACCGGCGCTGGACCGGGCCGCTCGACCCGCGGGCCCTGCGCACCGCCCTCGGCCGGCTGGCCGAACGGCACGAGATCCTCCGCACCCGCTTCGGGTACGACGACCCCGGGGCCGCGGAGCCCGTCCAACTGGTCCAGCCCCCCGCCGCGATCGACCTGGTCACCCTCCGCCTGCCCGAGGGAGCCACCGAGGCGGACTTCACCGACGCCTGCCGCCCGTACGTCAACGCGCCGTTCGACCTCGCCGCCGCGCCGCCCCTGCGCGCGACCCTGATCAGCGCGGGGGAGCGGGAGCACGCGGTCAGCGTCGTCGTCCACCACATCGTCGCCGACGGCTGGTCCTTCCGCACGATGTGGCGCGAACTGCTGGCCCTCTACCGCGAGGCGATCGGCGAGGCACCGGCCGAGCTGCCCGAACTCCGCTTGCAGTACGGCGACTTCGCCCGCGCCGAACAGGCCAGGACCGGCGGGGAGGCGGGCGAGGAGGCGTTCCGGTTCTGGGCGGACCGGCTCGCCGGCACCGGAGCGCTGCGCCTCCCGTTCGACCGGCCGAGACCGTCGGACCCCACCAGACCCGCCGGCTTCGTCACCGTCGACCTCGGCCCCGAGCTGACCGCCGCCCTCGACCGGCTGGCCCGCCAGGAGCGGTGCACCCCGTTCATGGTGCTGCTCACCGGCTACCAGTGCGTCCTCGCCCGCTGGACCGGCTGCCGGGACTTCGTGGTCGGCACCCCGCTGGCGGGCCGCACCGAGGCGGCGCACGAAGCGCTGCTCGGCTACTTCAACCGCACCGCGGTGATCAGGTCGGACCTGACCGGGGACCCCGACTTCCGCGGGGTGCTGAAGCGGACCAGGTCCGCCGTGCTCGCCGCCCTGAGCCGTCCCGACGCCCCGGCCGAGCGGCTCGCCGCCCACCTCGGCCTGCCCGCGGACACCGGAGCCGGACCGCTCTACCAGGCCGTCTTCGTCCACCAGAGCCAGAACGACCTCGCGGACGGCTCCGGCGAACCCGCGCTGCCCGCGGGCGTCCGCACCACGAGCATGGACTCCGGCTTCGAACAGGCCAAGACCGACCTGCTGCTCGACAGCTGGCGCACCGCCGACGGCGGCATCACGCTCTCCTTCTGCTACGACCGCGAGCTCTTCGACCGGGAGACCGTCGAGGCGCTCGGCGGCCGGTGCCGCGAGCTGTACGCGCGGATCGTCGAGGACCCGGAACTCCCCCTGCACGGCGACTGGTTCGTCGGAGCGCGGGAGCGGGCGGCGCTGCTCGCCCTGGGCGCGGGGCCGACGGCTCCCGCCACCGTGCGAACGGTGCTGGAGCGGTTCGCGGACCAGGTCGCCGCGCGGCCGGACGCGCCCGCCCTGGACTGCGACGGCCGGACGCTGTCCTACGCCGAACTCGACCGGCGGTCCACCGAACTGGCGCACCGGCTCGGCCCGGTGGCCGGCCGGGTGGTCGCGGTGTCGATGGCGCCCTCCTTCGACCTGGTCGTCGCCCTGACCGCGGTCTGGAAGGCCGGCGCCGCCTACCTCCCGCTCGACCCGGCCCACCCCGAGGACCGCCGCGCCCTGATGGTCCGCGAGGCCGACGCCGTCCTCACCCTCACCGGCGCGGACCTGCCCGGCGCCGGAACCGCCGACCTGCCCGGCGCCGGGACCGCCGACCTCGCCCCGCCCGACCCGCGGGGCCTGGCCTACGTCCTCTACACCTCCGGGTCCACCGGCACGCCGAAGGCCGTCGCCGTCGACCACCCGGCGGTGTCCGCCCGGGTCGACTGGATGACGGGCCCGGACGGCTACGCGCTGGGCCCCGCCGACCGGATCGTCCAGTTCGCCTCCCTCGGCTTCGACACCCACGTGGAGGAGCTCTGGCCGGCCCTGGCGGCCGGGGCGTGCGTCGTACTGCTGCCCGGCGGCGGCCGGACCCTGCCCGACCTGCTGGACGGCCCGTCCGGCCGGTCCGTCACCGTGCTCGACCTGCCGACCGCCTACTGGGAGGAACTCGTCGGCCTCGGCGAGCAGACCCGCTGGCCGGAGGCACTGCGGCTGGTGGTCATCGGCGGCTCCGAGGCGCGCGCCGACACGGTCGCCCGGTGGCGCCGACGGCACGGGGACGCCGTCCGGCTCGTGAACACCTACGGCCCCACCGAGGCCACCGTGATCGTCACCGCGGCCGAGCTGACGGCCGCCGACACCGAGCGCCGGCCCTCGCTGGGCCGCCCGCTGCCCGGGGTCGGGCTGCACGTGCTGGACGAGCGCGGCGGGCTGCTGCCCCGGGGAGCCGAGGGCGAGCTGTACATCGGCGGCAGCGGCCTGGCCCGGGGCTACCTGGGCCGGCCCGACCTGACCGCGACCGCCTTCGTGCCCGATCCGTTCCTCGGCGGCGTGATGTACCGCACCGGGGACCGCGCCCGGTGGCGGGCGGACGGCCGGCTGGAGTTCCTGGGGCGCGGAGACGCCCAGCTGAAGCTGCGCGGCTACCGGATCGAGCCCGCGGAGATCGAGTCCGCGCTGACCGCGCACCCGGCCGTCGCGCAGGCCGCCGTGCTGGTCCGCGACGGCCGGAGACTGCTGGCGTACGCCGTCCCGTGCCCGGGTGCCGAGCCCGGACCGGCCGAGCTGCGCGAGCACCTCGCCCTGCGGCTTCCCGCCTACATGGTCCCGGACACCGTGCTCACCCTGGCCCGGCTGCCGCTGACCCCGAACGGCAAACCCGACCTCGCGGCCCTGCCCGACCCCGGGCCGGCCGCCGGGGCGGGCTACGTCGCGCCGCGCACCGACGCCGAGCAACTGGTCACCGACCTGTGGCAGGAGGTCCTCGGAGTCCCGCGGGTCGGGGTGTTCGACGACTTCCTCGCGCTCGGCGGGGACTCCCTCCTGGTCACCCGGGTCGCCGCGCGGATCCGGGCCGGGATCGGACTCGACATCCCCATCCGCGACGTGTTCGAGAGCAGCACACCGGCCGCGCTCGCGGCCCGGATCGAGGCGCTGCTGATCGCGGAGATCGACGCGCTCACCGAGGAGGAGGCGGCCGGGCGCCTCTCCGGCTGAGCGGGCCCGGGGGGGCGTTCCGAGGGCGCTCCGGCGGCGTTCCGGGGGCGCGGCCGGGGGTGCGGCCGGTGATGGCCGCACCCCCGCTTTCCTCGTGTCAGATACCGGCCGCCCCGGCCAGCGCCGCGGCGAGGTCGTCGGCCAGCGCCGACACCGTCGCCGCCTCGAAGGCGTGCTCGTTGTACCGCAGCCAGCACCGCAGCGAGCCGTCCGGCTGCTCGGTGACCGCCAGCTCCGGGACGTGCCGGTCACCGCCCGGCAGCGGGTACGGCACGGTGGCGTTGCGGGGCAGCTCCCAGGCCGCGCAGGCCACCCCCGGCAGCTGGGCCGGCGCACTCCAGCTCTCGTACCTCAGCCAGGCCGCGAACGGCACCAGCGGGCTGAACTCCGCGAACGGGTAGAGCTGGTGGTCGAGCGCGGCGGTGGCGGCGGACCGGACCCGGTCGAGCAGTTCGGCGAAGCCCGGCGCGCCCGACACGTCCACCCGCACCAGCAGCGACTGCACGAAGCAGCCGACCGCCCGCTCCGCCTCCGGCCTGGTCCGGCCGGGCACCGGCGTCATGAGGACGAGGTCCGGCTGTCCGCTGCGGGCGGCCAGCAGGCCGCTCCAGACCGCCGCCACCGCGAGGAACGGCGTGGCCCCCAGCTCCGCCGCCCTGGCCCGCAGTGCCTCCGCCGCCTCCGGGGGCACCGTGAACGCGTGGGCGGCGCTCAGCACCACCTCGGTGTGGTGGCGCCCCGGGAAGGGGTCGATCGCGGCGGGCGCGTCCGCGAGTGCCGTCGCGAAGTGCGTCCGGGACGCCGGCCAGTGGGCGTTCGACCACTCCGCCAGCTCGCGGTACTCCGGGCCGGGCCGGGCGGCCGGCACCCGGCGCCCGTGGCGCAGCGCCGAGTACGCCACCCCCAGCTCGCGCAGGAGCACTCCCAGCGACCAGCCGTCGCTGACGAGGTGGTGGACCGCCAGCAGGACGACGTGGTCCTCCGGCCCGCGGCTCACCACGGCCAGCCTGGTCATCGGCCCCGCGGCGACGTCCGTCAGCCGGTCGCGCACGGCGACCAGCCGCGCCGACACCTCGTCGTCGCTCGCGCCGGGCGCCTCCACCAGCACCACGTCCGCGTGCGGTTCGTCGTCCAGGACGGCCCGCAGCACCCCCGGTTCGGCGCCGGGCACCGGGACGAACCTGGTCCGCAGCGCGGGATGGCGGCGGATCGCCTCGTGCAGGGCGTCGGCCAGGACGTCCGTCCGCAGGCCCTCCGTCACCCGGAACATCACCGCCACCGAGCCGACGTTGCGGCCCGGGGCCTCGGCCATCCAGCGCAGGAAGTTCTCCTGCTGGGAGGTGAGCGGCAGGTCGTGCGGCTGGGCGCGCAGCGAGCGGAGGAAGTCCGACACCTCGGCCCCGGACCGCTCAGCCGTCCCGGCCGCCGAGGCTTCGGCCCGCTCCAGCCAGGCCGCCTGGGCGCGGAGCGAGGGGCGTTCGAAGACCAGCGCCGTGCGAGCCGCCACGCCGAACTCGGCGGAGATCGCGGCGGCCAGCTGGACCGCGCGGAACGAGTCCCCGCCGAGGGCGAAGAACTCCTCCTCCACCGCCCGGACCGGGCGTCCCAGCACCGTCCGCCACAGGCCGGCCAGGGCGAGCTCCCGCTCCGTCTCCGGGGCCCTTCCCGTCACCGGGGCGGGCTCCTCGAACGCGGTCCGCAGTTCGTGCTTGACCACCTTGCCGCTCGGATTGCGCGGCAGGGAGTCCAACACCAGGATGCGTACCGGCAGTTCGGGCCTGGCGAGCCGCTCGCTCAGGAACAGCCGCAGACCGTCGGCATCGATTCCGCCCGGCAGCGGGACCACCGCGGCAACCGGCACCTGGCCCATCACCGGATGCGGCAGGCCGAGCGCGGCCGCGTCGGCGACCTGCGGGTGCTCGTGCAGCACGGCCTCGATCCGCAGCGTCGAGACCTTCAGCGCACCGGACTTGACGATGTCGCTCTCCCGGTCGACCAGATGGAGGAAGCCGTCCCCGTCCAGCCTGCCGAGGTCGCCCATGCGCACCCAGCCGTCGCGGAAGACGCTGTCGGAGGCCGCCCCGGCGTATCCGCGCGGCGGCCCGGGCTGGCGCAGCCAGATCTCGCCTGTCCCGCCGGGCGGCACCGGCTCCCCGGCCTCGTCCAGGATCCGCAGGTCGGCCGGGTCGGTCGGGCGGCCCACCGAGCCGGGGCGGCCGGGATCCACGATCGCGGAGATCTGGGCGGGGGAGGCCTCGGCCGAGGTGTAGGTGTTGACGACCGTCGCCTTCGGCAGCGCGGCGCTCAGCCCGGCGGCGACGGCCGGCGGGAGCGCGGCGGCGGTGGAACCGACCAGCAGGACGCTGCCGAGGTCCCGGCGGCCGGCCGTCCCGGAGTTCAGCAGTTCCACCGCCATCGACGGCACCAGGAAGACCGTGCCCGCGCCGAACTCCTCGACCACCCGCCCGAATTCCTCCGCGTCGAAGCGCGGCAGACAGATCGTCGTGGGCTGCGCGGTCAGCGCGTTCACCAGAACCGCCTGGGCGGCGTTGGTGCCGATCGGGAAGGCGTGCACCGCGTGCCGTGAGTGCGCGTACGGGCGGGGCCGGGGGGTGAGGACCAGGCCGGCGGTCAGGCTCGCGTGCGCGGCCCGGACGCCCTTCGGGGTGCCGGTGGTGCCGGAGGTCCCGATGATCTGGGCCAGGTCGCCGGGGGCGACCCGGTGCGGCGGCTCGATCCCGTCCGGACCGTCGAGCGGTGGGTCGAGCGGAGCGCCGTCCGGGGAGTCGAGCGGAGCGTCGAGGCCGTCGAGCGCGAAGGTGGGCAGCGTGGTGCGCGGGCCGTTCCCGGCGACCGCCCAGCGCGCCCCGGCCGCCTCGACGAGCCGCTCCACATCGGCCGGGGCCAGGTCCTCGCGGATCACCAGCCCGGCCGCGCCCGCGTAGTGGGCGGCCAGGAACGCCACGGCGTACGCGTCCCACTCCCGGTTGGTGAACAGCAGCGCCACCGTGTCCCCGGGGCGCACGCCCGCCCGGGCCAGCCCGTGCGCGGCCCGCACCGCCCGCTCGCGCCACCGGCCGTAGGTGAGGCTCCCACCGCCGGGCACGAGCAGCGCGGTGCGTTCCGGATGGAGCGCGGCCCGGTGGTCCAGGAGTGCCGGAAGCGTGAGCGGGACGGGGACGGGCTGGGCGCTGATGACGACTCCCGGGGGGCTTTCGGAGCGCGGCGGACCGATGCCGGAGGAAGATCGGCCGCTGATTGGTCCAGACCGTATCGGAACGGTGAAGGCGGGCGCCAGATCCGTTCACAGTTCGTCACGACCCTTGGCGCGCGGGCCCGGAGCGCCGCCCCGCCGGGGTCAGGAGGGCGGCCCCGGCTGCTCCGGCCAGCCCGCCGTCAGGCGCCCGCGCTCCTGCCACTGCCGTACCCCCGGCCCGTCCGGGGCACCCCGGCGGCAGAACTCCTCCAGCCGGGCGCACCGGGCGAGCATGGCGGCCCGGCGCCGCGGCCAGGGCGGCACCGGCTGCCCGTAGGCGTCGAAGAGGTGGTGCAGGGCGCCCGCCCGGGCCGGGTGGTGCATGCGGACGATCCACTCGCACCAGGCCAGGTCCTCCACCGGCTCGCCGAGGTGGGCGAACTCCCAGTCCAGCAGGCCGGTGACGGCGAAGGTCGCCGGGTCCAGCAGCAGGTTGTTGGGCCCGAAGTCCCCGTGCACCAGTACCGACCCCGGGGGCGCCGGACCGTCGCCGGCCACGCCGGGGTCGACGGCCTGGAGCCGTCGCAGCACCCGCCCGCAGGCGGCCAGGACCTGCGCGCCGTGCCCGGCGTCCAGCAGGTCCTGCGCGGGCACTCCGGGCAGGTGGCCGAGTGTGATGGCGCCCGGCTCGGTGCCGAGCACCGGGGGAACCGGCAACAGCCCGTGCAGCAGGGTCAGCAGCCGGTGCTCGCGCCGGCGCCGCTCCTCGGCGTCCGGCCCTTCGTAGCGTTTCACCACGACGGTGCCGTCGCCCGCGGTGCGGTTGGTCCAGCCGTGCGGGAAGGGCCGAAGCCCGGACGGGTCCTCGCTCACCCCCGCCACTCCTCGGCCAGCAGTCCGAGCACCATCTGGTCCACGAACTCCCCGTACGCCCAGGCGGCTTGGCGCAGCCGCCCCTCGACGGTGAAGCCGACGCCGGTGGCGGCCCGGAGCATCGGGGCGTTGTCCGCCAGCGTCTCCAGCTGCAGGCGGCGCAGGCCGAGCACCGGGAAGGCGTAGTCGCAGAGCACCCGCAGGACGTCCGGTGCGAGCCCGCGGCCCCGGTGTCCCGGCAGCAGGGCGAGGCCCACGTGGGCGCTGCGGTTGTGGGCGTCGATGCCCCACAGCAGCGCCTCGCCGGCCAGCTCCCCGGAGGCCGTCTCGACCACGGAGAAGCACGCCGCCTCGTCGGACGGCCCGGCGACCACGTACGGGGAGTCCGCCGAGCCCGGGGGGATGGGCCGCCAGGGGCGGGAGTCGGCCCGCGAGCGGGTCGCCACGTCGTCGTACAGCTCGGCCAGGAGCACCGGGAGGTCGGCGTCGTGACGGGCCCGGAGGGTGATGCGAGTGCCTTGTAACATGTCACATATTTACCACTGGTGGGGCTGCCGTGACCAACGGGTTTTCCGGTGCCGACCGGCGTTCCGGGGACGACAATCGCTCCCGGGTCGCGGCGCCGGGCCGACGGCCGGCCAGGTGGTCCGAGTGACGGGGGCCGTCAACTCCCGTGCTCCCGGGGTTGGTTGATGCTCGTCGCTCGACGGTGGCGTGCCCGCTCCCCGCACGGTTCACCCGGACGGCACCGTGTGTTGACCCCTCGGGGGAACGCGGCTCGATTACAAGGTTCGCATGAGAAACATCCACTACGGAGCCGGTGGAATCGCCGCCTCGGCCGCCTTGGCGGCCCTTCTCGTCTGCGCCCCGCAACAGGCGTCGGCGGCCCCCGGAATCCACACATTCGACTTCAAGGGCGCGCCCGAGCAGTACGCGGTCCCCGACGGGATCTGCGAGCTGGTGGTGCGGGCCTCCGGCGGTGCGGGAGGGGACGCCGTCTACGGGTCGCCCGGCGGGAAGGGCGGTCAGGTCCGAGCCACGGTCCAGGTCACGAGCGGTCAGGTGCTGACCGTCGACGTGGGGCAGGCGGGCAGCGGAGGCGACCTCTCCGTCCCCGGCAGCACGGCCTACGGCGGGTACGGCGGTGGCGGCCAGGGCGGCTCCTACAACGCCGAGCACCGGCCCGGCAACGGCGCCATCGGTGCCGGCGGCGGAGGCGCCACCACCGTGACGACGGGTGGCAGCGCGCTGATCATCGCGGGTGGCGGCGGCGGAGGCGCCGGCAGTTTCACCAACGACGGAACCGCGCGCGGCGGCGACGGCGGGCAGGCCGGAACCGACGGGGCCGACACCGGGCAGAGCGCGGCGGGCAAGGGCGGCAAGTCCGGCGGCAGCGGGGGAGCGGGTGGCGCGGGCGGAACCGCCACCACCGAGTCCGACCGCGACGGCTTCGCGGGCGGCAGCGCCACCGGCACCAAGGGCGGCGACGCGGCCATCAACGTCGGCGACCCCCACATGGGGACCGGCGGCGGAGGCGGCGGCGGGGCCCACGGGGGCGGCGCGGGCGGCTCCTCCACGGAGGGCACGCTCGACGGCGGCGGGGGAGGCGGCGGCTCCAGCCTCGGTCCGGCCTCCGCGACCTTCACCACCGGAGCGCGCAGCGGCAACGGGCAGGTCGTGATCGAGGAGGTCGCCTGCGCCACCCCCTCGCCGTCCCCGTCCCCGTCCTCCACCGCGACCTCCTCTCCCACCCACTCGCCGTCCCCGACGGTTTCTCCCACCCACTCGCAGTCCCCGACCACCGGCCCGAGCCACACGGCGTCCGGCGGCCCGTCGCCCACGGGGGGCCCGAGCCACCACCACTCGCCCGGTCCGGTGCCCGGCCACGGTGGGGGCCAGCTTCCCGAGACCGGGAGCAGCACACCGGCCCTCCTGATGAGTGCCCTGCTCTGCGTGGGCGTCGGTGCCGCCGTGTTCCGTCTCGCCCGCCGGAACGGTCGCCGGCGCTCCTGACGGCGGCGTGGCCCACGGAGCCCACCCGCTGCACGGGAAGTCGGCCGGTCCGACTTCCCGTGCAGCGGAAGCTCCTTGTGCCGATCGCGGTCCTCCGCGCCCGTCGCCTCAGGTCCCCGGAGCCAGCGAGTCGGCCGACGCCTGTGGCCTCGTCACGTGTTCGCCTCGCCCATCACGGCATCCTCGTGGACCGGGCGGTGCAATGGTGGCAGTACACGACATCGACCGGCCCACCGGAGCGGGCCCGTGCCACGGCCCGCGCACACGACACGGCGGACAGCACGCCGAGGGCGAGCAGCACCACGCCCGCAGCGTCCCCACTGAGCAGCGGTTTCGCGGCCAGGACGAGGAGCACCACCGCCGCCAGGAACCGCACGACACCCCGGCCCCGGAGCACGGGCCGATACCGCTCGCGGAACACGGTCAGCTCTGTCGTCTCCTCGCACCGCGGGCAGCCCGTCCCGCCGCCTCCGCCGGCCTGCGCCGTATCGAACAACAGCTCATCCGTCACACGGCAACCCTACGGCTTACGTCCAGGGCGGCTCGACCCCGTCGCTCAAGTCGGGCCGTCGAACCGGATGTCACCTGGTGGGGCCAGGAGGCTGCGCTCGGCGGAGCTCGCCCCCGACCGAGGCGGGCGGGCGGACCTGTGCTGTGATGGGGGTCCGATCAGCCAAGGAGGACGTCGTGACCGTCGAGTCGCACGAGGACTGCGGTCCGGTGTACACCCTCAGCCCGGACGAGCCGATGTTCGTGTCGAAGCGCGTGCGTCGCGGGCAGCCCGTCGTGAGTGTCCACCTCGACGAGGACGGTGACTGGCAGGCGTTCTCGGCGACCGAGCCGCGCTGGTGGAAGGGCGGCCCCAGGCTGGTCCATGCCGCGCACCTGCTGGAGAGCGACCCCTCGATGGCCGGCCTGCCGGCGCTGCCGCTGAATCACTGGGCGACGCGTGAGGACGCCTCGTCGACGGCGTGGCAGGTCTTCCGGGGCTGACCGGGCCCGCGGCGGCCCCGGAGCTGTCGCCCGGCCCGCGCCGGCGCGCCGACGACCTGTGGGCGGACAGGTGATCTCCCTGTCCGGTATGGCAAGTTGTCGCTCGTCCGGGCCCGTCGGCGTAGAGTGGGCGGGTGTCAGCTGATCTTGGAGACCGACCGAAGCCGAAGCCGTTCGATGAGTGGCGGGACATCTATGACGTCCTTGAACAGGTGCGGCAGCGGCCCGGCATGTTCGTGCGCAACGGCTCGCTGGACGACTTGGGCCTGATTTTCTCGGGGTACAGCCTTGCCCTGCGGATTCACGGGGTCGACGAGCGGTTCGATTTCGATCCGGTCGGCCCGTTCCAGCAATGGCTGTGCTGGACGCGCGGTTGGCCGATGAGCCTCAGCTGGTACCAGTTCATCGAGCGGAACGCTGGTGCGGTTCCGCCGCTGGAGGCGTTCTTTCAGCTGCTCGACGAGTGGCGGGCGAGCGTGGCCGCCGAGAACTCGGCAGCAGCGGAAACGGCTCCCTGACAGGCCGTTGAACGGACACTGCCGGGGAAAGACGGTACCCGCGCCCGCGCGGTGGGCGACAGTGGAGCCATGACCGCGCTGCACGAGGCGACCGGCGAACGGCAGACCTGGACCTGCTCGTTCCTCGTCACCTGCACCGGTTACTACGAATACGACCGGGGCCACCTGCCCGAGTTCCCCGGCGTCGGGCGGTTCGAGGGCGTGCGGATCCACCCGCAGCGCTGGCCCCAGGATTTCGACCACGCGGGGAAGAAGGGCCCGTCGACCGTGCGGCCAACGCGACCGGGGACGGTGTCGTCGACGAGCTCTCGTCGGGCTACATCCGGCGCGCGAAGGACGCGATGCCGCGCCAGGGACGGGACTTCCCGTGGCGGATGGTCATGGACTACCGGCACGACAGGAAGGTCCTGCTCTCCGACCCGATCGAGGACGGCGTCCTCCGGTTCACCGGCGCCCCGGACGGCGGTTGATCCGCCACCGGGTTCCCGGGAGTCCCGGACGGGTGGGCCCCGGTGGACGGCGTACCGTCCACCGGGGCCCACCGGGTGTCACGCGAGCGGGACCTCCAACTGCCGGGCCAGGTCCGCGACCAGGGCGTCCAGCCAGCCCCGGACGGTGCCCGGGTCGAACAGGTCGGCGTCGTACTCGACCTGCCCCAGGTAGCCGTCGGCGTCCGGGGTGAGCGAGAACGCGCAGTCGGCGCGGGCGGAGTGGCCGGGGATGTCCTCGATCTCGACGGTCAGGCCGGGGAGGTCGAGGGTGATGGGCGGGGTGCTCTGGACGGCGAGCACGATCTGCGGGTACCCGACGGGCATGGGGACGCCGCGCTCCCGCAGCGGTTCGACCAGCAGGCCGAACGGCATCAGGGAGTGGTCGAGGGCGGAGGCGATCGCCTCGGCGGCGCGGTCCACCAGGCCCGCGAAGCCGCTCTCGCCCCGGGTCGGCACCAGGATCGGCATGCTGCTGGTGAGCAGGCCGACCACCTGCTCGTCGACCGGCCGCCGGCGGTTGGCGTTGGAGAGCAGGATCAGCACCTCCGGCGAGCCGCTGAGCGAGCCGAGCAGTCGGGCGAACGCGGCGACCACGACGGCCGAGGCGGTGGTGGAGCGCGCGGCTGCGTAGCGCCCGATCTCCTCGGCCACCGCCGCCGGGATCCGGAACTCGGCCGTCTCACCGTGCCCGGAGCGCCGTTCGGGACGGGGCCGGTCGGTGGGCACGTCCACCGAGAGCGAGGCGCCGCCGAGGGTCTTGGCCCAGTGGTCGGCGGCCGCCGCCATGGACGCCCGGTTGACGACCGTCCGCTCCCAGCAGGCGTGGTCGGTCATCCGGCCGGCCTCTCCCGGCAGCGGCCCGCCCGTGCGGTAGAGCGCACTCAGGTCGGCCAGCACGGTGGCCAGCGACCAGCCGTCGAGCGCGATGTGGTGGATGGTCAGCAGCAGCACCCACTCCTGCGCCGCCGGGCGCAGCAGTCGGGCGCGCAGCAGCGGGGGCGCCGTGAGGTCGAACGGGCGGCCGACCTCGGCCTCCAGGGCCGCGGCGAGGGCCGCGTCCCGTTCGGCGGGGGCGAGCCCGCGCAGGTCCTCGACCGGGACGTCCAGCGGGGTGTTCGGCAGCACCTGCTGGAGCCCGCCGAGCTCGGTGTCCACGAACCGGGTCCGCAGGCTCTCGTGCCGCTCGGTGACCGCCGTCAGTGCGGCGGCCAGCCGCCCGGGCTCCAGCGGGCCGCGCAGGGTGATCCGCTGGAGGATGTTCCACACCGCGGGGTCGGCCGCGTCGCCGTGGGCCTTGTGCAGCCGCCACTGGGTCACCCCGGCCGGCGCGGCGGACAGCGCCTTCCCGGCGCCGGTCAGGATGGTCAGCAGCCGGTCGCGGTGGGCCCGGACGAGGCCGGTGACCTCCTCGTCCATCGCTCCGGCGGGGGCCAGGTAGCCGAGCCGCTCGCCGGTGGTGCGCAGCACGATCTCGCGTTCGTCGAGCAGGCGCAGCAGCCGCGCCCAGCCGTCCTCCGCCGTGCTCGCCGCGTCCTCTCCTCGAACGTCCTCCGCCGTGCTCACAGGGTCCCCTCCTCGAAGGCCGGGGCCGGGTGCTGCTCGGCGGCCGGCTCGTGGGCGGCCATCGCGCGGACGGTCGGGCGGCGGAAGAAGTCCAGCACGCCGATCCGCAGCCCGGTCTCCTCGCGGACCCGGTTCAGCAGCCGGGTGGCGGCCAGCGAGTGCCCGCCCAGGTCGAAGAAGGAGGTCTCCACCCCGACGGGGCGGCCGAGCTCCTCCTCCCAGAGCCGTTGCACGGTCCGCTCCAGCTCGGTGGCCGGCGCGGCCTGGGGCTCGTCCGCGCCGAGCGGGCGCGGCTCCGGCAGGGCGGCGGTGTCGAGCTTGCCGTGGGCGTTGAACGGCAGGGCGTCGACGGTGGCCCAGAGTCCGGGCACCATGTAGTCGGGCAGCAGGTCGGCCAGCCGGTCGGCGACCCGGGGCAGGTCGGCGGCCGAGCATCCGACGTACCCGGCGAGCACGGTGCCCGCCGCGGTGCGGCGCGCCGTCACGGCGGCGGCGTGCACGCCGGGAACGCCGCGCAGCACGGTCTCGATCTCGCCCGGCTCGACCCGGTAGCCGCGCACCTTGACCTGGCGGTCGGCCCGGCCGAGGTACTCCAGCCGGCCGTCCGGGCGCCAGCGGCCGAGGTCGCCGGTGCGGTAGCTCGGGCCGTCGGGGGTGTCGGTGAAGACGGCGGCGCTCTCCTCGTCGCGGCCGATGTAGCCGATGCCGACCTGGATGCCGAGGGCGTGGATCTCGCCGACCGCTCCGGCCGGCACCCGGCGTCCGGCGGGGTCGCGCAGCACGATCCGGCTGCCCGGGGTCGGGCGGCCGATCGGCGCGTACTCCGGGCCGTCCGGGTCGATCTCGCCGGCCGTCAGTGCGTGGGTCTCGGTCGGGCCGTAGTGGTTGATCAGCCGGCAGCCGGGGTTGCGGCCGAGGAAGGCCCGCAGCCCGGGGGTGACCAGCACCTGCTCGCCGCCCGAGATCAGCTCCCGCAGGTGCGGCACGGGCTCCTCGCCGAGCGCGTCGGCCAGGGCGGCCAGCGGCGTGTACGGCAGGTGGAGCCGCTCGGCCCGGGTGGAGCGGACCACGGCGGCCAGCGCCGTCACGTCGTAGCGGGTCTCCTCCTCGATCAGCAGCAGGGTGCCGCCGCCGGCCAGCGTGGTGAGGATCTCCTGGACGCTGACGTCGAAGCCGCAGGAGGCGTACTGGAGGGTACGGGCCGCGGGGTGGTCGGCGACGTTCCAGGCCACGAAGTGGGCCAGGGCGAGGGAGTGCATCAGCACGCCCTTGGGGCGGCCGGTGGAGCCGGAGGTGTAGAGCAGGTACGCGGGGGCCTGCGCCGAGGGGGCGGGCAGCGGGGGCAGTTCGGCGGCGGCGTCGGCCGGGGCGGTGGCGGTGAGCACCGTCGGGACGGTCAGGCCGAGTTCCGCCGGGGCGTCGTCCGTGGTGGTGAGCAGGACGACCGGCGCGCTGTCCTCGACGATCAGCCGGCAGCGCTCGGGGCCCTGCAGCACGTCGACGGGTACGTGGACGGCGCCGAGGCGCAGGATGGCCAGCAGAGCGGCCACCAGGTCGACCGAGCGGGGCAGCAGGACGCCCACCCGGCTGCCCTCGCGGACGCCGGCCGCCAGCAGCCGGCCGGCCAGGTCGTCCGCCCGGGCCAGCAGCGTCCGGTAGTCCGTCCCGGTGCCGTCGGCGGCGACCACCGCGGTCTGCTCGGGCCGTCCGGCCGCGGTCGCGGCGATGGTGGCCAGCGGGTGTTCGGGTTCCCGGACGGCCGGGGGGCCGCACTCCAGGGCGGTGTCGGCCTCGGTGGCGGACACGGCGGTGAGTTCGACGAGGGGGCGCTCCGGGTCGGCGACCGCGGCGGTGAGCAGCCGCTCGAAGGCGCCGAGCAGCCGGTCGACGGTGGCCCGGTCGAAGAGGGTCTCGGCGTACTCGACGTGGCAGCGGATGCCGTCGGGCAGGCTGGTCAGGAAGAGCGTCAGGTCGAAGGCGGCGCGGTCCGCGACGTGGTCCAGCGGACGGGCCGTCACTCCGGGCAGGTCCAGTTCGAAGACCATGTGGTTCTCGAACTCGACCATGACCTGGAACAGCGGGTTGCGGCTGGTGTCGCGCTGCGGGTTCAGCTCCTGCACCAGCACCTCGAAGGGCAGCTGCTGGTGCTCGTAGGCGTCGAGCGCGGTGGAGCGGACCCGGCCGAGCGCCTCGGCGAAGGCCGGCTCGCCGGCGAGGTCCAGGCGCAGCGCCAGGGTGTTGACGAAGAACCCGACCAGGTCCTCGGTGCCGTCGGCCCGGTTGGCCACCGGGGTGCCCAGCACGATCTCGTCCTGGCCGGCGTACCGCTGCAGGACGCCGGCGAAGCCGGTCAGCAGCACCATGAACAGGGTGGAGCGCTTGGACCGGGCCAACTCCCGCAAGTCGTCGGCGAGTTCGGCGGGCAGGTGGTGGACGAAGGAGCGGCCGCGGCCGTCCGGCACCGCCGGGCGCGGCCGGTCGGTGGGCAGGGACAGCACCGGCAGGTCACCGCCGCCGAACACCTTGCGCCAGTGGGCGAGGCTCTCCTCGTACTCGCCGGCGGCCACCCGGGCCCGCTCGCGGACGGCCTCGGTGGCCGGGCCGGTGGTGAGCACCGGGAGCCGGGCGGCCCGGTCCTCCCGGGCGGCCAGGTAGAGCTCGCCCAGCTCGCGGGTGATCACCACGGTGGACAGGGTGTCGATCACGATGTGGTGCATCGAGAGGACCAGGACGTGCCGGTCGGCGTCCTGCTCCAGCAGCAGGGCCCGGAACAGCGGGCCCTCGGCGAGGTCGAAGCGGTGGGCGCCCTCGGCGGCGACCAGGTCGGCCACCGGGTCCGGGCTGCCGCCGTCGGCCGTGAGCCGCTGCAGCACCGGGCCGGCGGGCGGCGCCAGCACCTGCTGGAACGGTTCGCCGTCCTGCTCCCGGAAGACGGTGCGCAGCGCGACGTGGCGTTCGACCAGTCGGCGCAGCGCGGTGTCCAGGGCCTGCGGGTCGAGCGGGCCGTCCAGGGCGATCGCCTTGACCTCGTTGTACTGCCCGCCGTCGGGCAGCATCCGGTGCAGGAACCACATCCGCTGCTGGGCGTAGGACAGCGGCGCGCCGCGCAGGGTGTCCCGGCGCAGGACGTCGAGCTGGGGCAGGCCGGCCGCCACCAGGTCGGGGGAGAGCCCGAAGTCCACGAAGGCGGCGATCTCGTCGGCGCCGGCCGCCCGCAGCTCGGACAGCACCCCCTGGACGCTCTCCGGGGTGCCGATCAGCGCGCGGGAGGCGCAGTAGCGCTCGTACGCTCGCTCCAGCACGAACTCCAGGTCGTCATCGCGGGCGCTCTCGTAGTCCAGGGTCAGGCCCAGGCTGTTGGCCATCTGCCCGAACAGCGAGAGCGAGGAGCGCAGGTAGTTGCAGAACGGCCGGTAGGCCTGCTCGCGGGCGGTGGCCAGGTCGGTGCCCAGGTAGGTGTGGACCAGCACGACCACCCGGCCGGCCTCCGGGTCGAGCCCGTGCTCGGCCCGGGTGCGCCGGTAGACCTCGATGTTCTCGGCCAGCTGGGAGATGTCCTGGGTCATCAGGTTGGTGATGACGCCGAGGTCGTGCCGGGCGGCCTCGCGGAAGCTGTCCGGGTTGCCGACGATCGCGGTGAACATGGGCGGCAGGTCCTGCAGCGGGCGCGGGTGCAGGGTCACTTCGATCGGCTCGCCGTTGCCGTTGCGGCCCTGGTACGGCTCGCCGCGCCACAGCGCCCGGACGGTGTCGATCTGCCGGTGCATCAGCTCCTTGTGGCTGCCGTAGTTCTCGGGGAAGAACAGGAAGTCGTTGGGGTGCCAGCCGCTGGCGCAGCCCAGGCCGACCCGGCCGCCGGACAGGTTGTCGACCACCGACCACTCCTCGGCCACCCGCACCGGGTGGTGCAGCGGCAGCACGGCGCAGCCCGCGTTCAGCCGGATCCGGCTGGTCTCCCGGGCGAGGGCGGCGGCCAGCACCGAGGGGTTGGGGAAGATGCCGCCGAAGGAGTGGAAGTGGCGCTCCGGCAGCCAGACCGAGTGGAAGTCGTGCCGGTCGGCGAAGCGGGCGCTCTCCAGGACGATGCGGTACTTCTCGTCCTCCGGGGAGTCCAGGGGGTAGTCGCCGAAGAAGTAGAGGCTGAAGTCCACCGGCCGCTGCGGGTCGCTGACCGGCCGGTACGGGATCGGCTCCGCCTGGCCGCGCACGGTCTCGGCGGGGACGGCGAGTTCGGCGGCCGGCCGGGGGGCCGGCAGGCGGACGCCGGGCGAGGCCGGGAAGAAGCCGCCGCGCCGCAGGTCGCGCAGCGACTCGCGGACCGAGTCGATCACGAACTCCAGGTCGCCGTCGGTGTGGGCGGTGGAGAGGAAGAAGTTGCGCCACTCCCACACGTAGACCCCGCGGGTCAGCAGGTGCGGGAAGAGCAGTTCCATGTCGGCCCGGGGCTCGAAGCGGAAGAGCGAGCCGAAGTGGGCCAGGCGCAGCGGGAACTCCTCCTCCTCGAAGAAGCCGTTCAGGGTGGCCGCCAGCTCGTCGGTGCGGGCGTTCAGCCGCTCCTGGAGGCCGGGGCCGGCCGCCTTGAGGTGGCGCAGCACCGCGCCCGCGGCGGTCATCGCCAGCGGGTGCTGGATGTAGGTGCCGCCGAAGAAGGTGGTGTCCTTGGGCGGGTAGCTGTCGTCCCCGTAGTCCCAGTGGCCGCCGTCGATCCCGTCCATGATGTCGGCCCGCCCGGCGATCGCGCCGATCGGGTAGCCGCCGCCCAGCACCTTGCCGTAGGTGGACATGTCGGGGGTGACGCCCCAGAAGCCCTCGGCGCCGCGCAGGTGGGGCCGGAAGCCGGTGAGCATCTGGTCGAAGACCAGCACGATGCCGAGCCGGGTGGTCAGTTCGCGCAGCGAGCGGACGAAGTCGGCGGGCTGGCGGCCGGGGTGGCGGCTCTGCACCGGCTCGACCAGGACGGCGGCGATCCGGTCGCCGTGCTCCTCGATGACCTTGAGGCTCTCCGGGTCGCCGTACCGCAGCACCAGCAGGTCGGCGACCGCGCTGCCGGGGATGCCGATGGAGACGGGGACGGTCTCCCGGTCGGCGCCGCGGCCCAGTGTCCGGCCCAGGGTCTGGTCGGAGTGGCCGTGGTAGGAGCCCTCGAACATGACGATCTTGTCCCGGCCGGTGTGCGCGCGGGCCAGCCGGATCGCCCCGGCGTTCGCCTCGGTGCCGGAGTTGGCGAAGGCGACCCGCTCGGTGCCGGTGAGCTCGGCCAGCAGCTCGGCGGCCTCGCCGGTCTCCGGACCGCGCGGGCCCAGCCGCAGGCCCGAGGACAGGTGCTCGCGGACGGCCTCGGAGACGAACTCCGGGTCGTGGCCGAAGAGCAGGACGCCGAAGCCCATGGTGATGTCGACGTACGCGTTGCCGTCGACGTCCTCCAGCCGGGAGCCCTGTGCCCGCCGGGCGGCGAGCGGGTAGAGCATCTCCTTGGTGCCGGAGCGGAAGCCGACCACGGCACGGCTGTCCGCCAGGGTGCGGCGGTGGCGGCGGGTGATCGCCTTGGAGGCGGTGGTGCGGGCGGTGAAGCGGGCGACCAACTCGTCCACGTGGGCGCGCTGCTGGTCGGTCAGGCCGCCGGAGGCCATGCCGGACTCGCGGGAGACGGTCACCCGGGGGCCGTGGACCTGCGGGGCGGGTGCCTCGGCGGCGGGCGCGGCGGACGCTGCGACGGGGGCGGCCGGTGCGGGGGCGGGCGCCTCGACGGCGGGCGTCGGGACCGGGGCGGTGACGGGTACGGCCGCCGCCGGGGGCAGGGCCGCGGGCACGGGCGCCGGGGGGAGCGCGGGCGCGCCGCCGGCCAGCAGGCCGAGCTGGTCGCGCATCAGGTCGGAGAACTGGCCGAGGAGCGCGAGCTGGCGCTCGATCAGGCCGGTGCCGTCGGTCACCGGCCGCAGCGCGGTGGGCACCGCCTGCGGGGCGGGTGCGACGGGCGCGGGCTGGGGAACCGGCACCGCGGCCGGGGCCTGGACGGGCGGTGCCTGGACGGCCGGGGCCGGGTGGACGGCGGGTGCGCCCTGGGCCACCGGGGCGGCCTGGACGGCAACGGGAGCGGCAGCGGGAACGGCGGCCGGAGCGGGCGCCGCAGCCGTGGCGGCCGCCGGAACGGGCGCGGGCTCGGGCTCCGCCACGGGCTCCGGCTCGGCGGCCGGCAGCAGCGTGGCCAGCACCGCCGGCTCCAGCCGGGAGGCGATCAGCCCGGCCAGCCGGGCCGGGGTGTCGGCCGCCTCGAAGAGTTCGCGCATCGACACCCGGACCCGGAACGCGCGCTCCAGGTCGCGGATCATGTTGATCATCGAGAGCGAGTCGGCGCCCAGGTCGAAGAACGGCTCGTCCGTCCCGACCGAGGCCTCGTCGTAGCCGAGCTGGCGGGCCGTCTGCTCGACGACCTGGCGCAGGACGGCCTGCTCGGCGAGCTTCTCGGGGCTCGGCGTCGGTGCGGCGGCCGGCGTCGCGGCCGGCGCGCTCTGCTGGGGTGGGTCCTGGTGCATGGCGGGGTCCTCGATGGTGGGCCGGGCAGGGGCGGTGAACCAGTGGCGGCGGCGTTGGAAGACGGTGGTGGGCAGCGGGACGCGGCGGGCAGGCCCGTCCGGCCAGTCCCGGGCGGCGGCGAAGCGGGCCCAGTCGAGCGGGACGCCGTGCGACCACAGCGCGGCCGCGGCGGCGTCGAACTGCTGCTCCGGCGAGGCGCCGCGCCGGCCGCCGGCGACGAAGTGGCGGTGCGGCAGCTCCCGGCGGCCCATGCCGGTCAGCGTCGGGTGCGGGCCGAGCTCCAGGAACAGCTCGTGGTCCAGTCCGTCCAGCGCGGCGAGCACCTGGTCGAACCGGGCGGTCTCCCGGGTCTGCCGCAGGAAGTACTCGGGCGTCGGGACGGTCCCGGGGGCCAGCACCTCGCCGCCGAGGTTGCTGACCAGCGGGACGGCCAGCGGCCGCAGGCGCAGCCGGGCCAGCTGGTCGCGGAACGGGTCGAGCATCGGGTCGAGCAGGCGGGAGTGGAACGCCCGGTCGGTGGCCAGGCGTTCGGTGGTCACCCCGTCGGCGGCCAGTACGGCCTCGGCGGCGGCGATCTCGCGCGGCGGGCCGGCCAGCACGCACTGGCCCTTGCCGTTGACCACGGCCAGGTCCACCCCGGGCAGCCAGTCGCCGAGCCCGGCCAGCCGGTCCGGGCCGGCCGAGACCACCGTCATGGCGCCCGGTTCGGTCAGCCGGTGCATCAGCCGGCCGCGCAGCGCCGTCAGGAACATCCCGTCGGCCAGGTCGAGCGCGCCGGCCGCGTGGAAGGCCGCGTACTCCCCGGCGCTGTGCCCGGCGACCGCGGCGGGACGCACGCCGAGCTCCTGCCAGAGCCGCAGGTAGGCCGCTTGGAGGGCGAACAGCGCGGGCTGCGCCGCCTCGGTGGTCCAGGTGTCCTCGGTGCCCTGCGCGGCGGGGTCGAGCAGCAGCGGCAGCAGCGGCTCGTCCCAGGCCGCGCGGTGCAGCCGGTCGCACTCCTCCAGGACGGCGCGGAAGACCGGGAAGGCGGCGTGCAGTTCGGCGGCCATGCCCCGGTACTGGGAGCCCTGGCCGGTGAAGAGCAGCACCGGCCGGACCTCGCCGCGCCCGGTCTCGCGGTGGGCCGCGCCGGCGGTGGGCCGGCCGGCCAGGAAGGCGTCCAGGCCCTTGCGCAGGGCGGCCGGGTCGGGGCCGGTGACGGCCAGCCGGTGGCGCAGCGCGCGCCGGCCGGCGCCGAGGGTGAGCGGCAGGTCGCCGGGTGCCAGGGCGGGTTCGGCGTCCAGCCGGTCGCGGAGCAGTCCGGCCAGCTCGGTGAGGCCCTGGGCGGTGCGGGCCGAGAGCGGCAGCACGGTCGGGGCCGGCCGCGGCGCGGGCACCGCGGCGGCGGGCGGGGCCTGCTCCAGCACCAGGTGGGCGTTGGTGCCGCCGACGCCCAGGGCGCTGACCCCGGCCCGGCGCGGGGTGGGGCCGTCCGGCCAGTCCCGGCGCTCGGCGGCGAGCCGGAACGGGCTGCCGGCCAGCTCCAGCGCGGGGTTGGGGCTGGTGAAGTTCACCAGTGGCGGGACGGTGCCGTGCCGCAGCACCAGCAGCGCCTTGATCAGGCCCGCCATTCCGGCGCAGGTGTCCAGGTGGCCGATGTTGGGCTTGACCGAGCCGAGCGAGCAGAACCCGGCGGCCTCGGTCCGGGCCCGGAACGCCTGGGCCAGCGCCCGGAACTCGATCGGGTCGCCGAGCGGGGTGCCGGTGCCGTGGGCCTCGATGTAGCCGATGCTCTCGGCCGGTACGCCCGCGAGGTCCAGGGCCCGGCCGACCACGGCCGCCTGCCCGTCCACGCTGGGCGCGGTGTAGCCGACCTTCCGTCCGCCGTCGTTGTTGACGGCCGAGCCGAGGATCACCCCGTGCACGGTGTCGCCGTCGGCGAGCGCCCGGTCGAGGCGCTTGAGCAGGACGGCGGCGACGCCGTTGCCGCCGACCGTGCCGCCCGCGTCGGCGTCGAAGGCCCGGCAGGCGCCGTCGGGGGAGAGGATCGACCCCTCCTCGTAGCGGTAGCCGGCGGCCTGCGGGATGTGCAGGGCGGCGGCCCCGGCGAGGGCGAGCTCGCAGTCGCCCGCGAGCAGGGACTGCACGGCCAGGTGCACCGCGACCAGCGAGGTGGAGCAGGCCGTCTGCACGCCGATCGCCGGACCGGTGAGGCCCAGCCGGTAGGCGACCCGGGTGGCGGCGAAGTCCGCCTGGTTGCCGATCGCGGTCTGCAGGGCGGCCACCGGTTCGGCCGGGTCGGCGGTGGCGGCCAGGGTGTGCTGGTAGTAGTTGCGCAGCGCGTACAGGGTCATCCCGGTGCCGGCGAAGACCCCGACGCGGCGCTCCGGGTCCGGCGCGTCGTAGCCGCCGTCCTCCAGGGCCTGGCGGCAGATCTCCAGCAGCAGGCGCTGCTGCGGGTCCATCAGCGCGGCCTCGGTGCCGCTGATGCCGAACGCCTCGGCGTCGAAGTGGTCGACGTCGGTGAGCGCCCCGGTGACCGGGACGAAGTCGGGGTGGCGGTACTCCTCCGGGCGCAGTCCGGCGGCCGCCAGCTCCTCCTCGGTGAACCGGGTGGTGCTGCGGACGCCCTCGACGATGTTCCGCCAGTACTGCTCGGGGGTGTCGGCGCCCGGCAGGCGCAGCGCCAGGCCGACGATCGCCACCCGGCGGTCGTCGCCCGGCCCGGCGTCGGTGCCGGCGGCGGGGGAGCGGAGCGCAGCGGCGGGTGCGGCCGGTTCGGCGGCCAGGTGCTCGATCAGGGCGTCCACGGTGGGGTGGCGGAACAGCTCGGTGGGCGCCGGGGGCGTGGGCAGCACGGCGCTGAGCGCGCCGTGCACCCGCATCAACTGGAGGGAGCCGATGCCGAGTTCGGCGAGCGGGCGACCGGGGTCCAGCGGGGTGTCCAGGACGGACTCGAAGGCGTCCAGGACGAGTCGGCGCAGCCCGGACGGTGCGGTCCGGCCGGTGCCCGGGACGGGCTGTGCGGCGGGCCGGCCGTCCGCTGCCGCGGTGGACGCTGCCGCGGTGCCCGGGGCCGAGGTGGACGGCGCCGGGGCGGCCGCGGTCACCGGGCGGGGCGCGGTGGCGCGCAGCCGGCGCCGGGCGGCGGGGGAGCTCGGGTCCGGACCGGCGTACCGGTGGCCCGGGGCGCCGGCCAGCAGCAGGGCGGCCAGTCGGCGCCCGTGGGCGGCGCTCAGCACGGCGATGCCCCGGCCGGTGGCGGCCTGCTCGTTCTCCGTGTCGCGGTTCATGCCGATCCCGCGCCACAGGCCCCAGGAGATCGTCCAGGCCGGGGTGCCGCTCTCGCGGCGCAGCCGCTCGACGGTGCTCTCCAGGTAGCGGTTGGCGGCGGCGTAGCCGGTGGAGCCGACCGCCTCCTGGAGGCCGATCATCGAGGAGAAGGCGACGAACTGTGCTCCGGGCCGCTCCTTGACCAGCTCGATGAGGTGGTCGGTGCCCTCGGCCTTGGTCCGGACGGCCTCCCGCCAGCCCTCGGTGCCGGTGTCGGCGAGGAGCGCGAGCCGGTAGCCGCCGGCCAGGTGGAGCACGCCGTCCAGCGGCGCCTGCCACTCCCGTTCGGCCTCGGCGACGGCCTCCGCCAACTGCTGACGGTCCGTCACATCGGCCTGGCGGTAGCCGACCTGACCGCCCTGGGCGGCCAGTCGGCGCAGTGCGGCCCGGCGTTCGGCGGCCTCCGCGGTCGGGGCGTCCAGGTCGCTGCGGCCGACGATCAGCAGTCGGGAGCCGTACTCGCGCAGCAGCCCGGGCAGCAGCTCGGCGGCGATCCCGCCGAGGCCGCCGGTGACGAGGTAGCGGGCGCCGGGGGTGAGCAGCGAGCAGCCTGCCCCGGACGGCTCGGAGGCGGCCTCGGCCGTCTCCAGCCGGGGGACCCAGGGGCGGCCGGCGCGCCAGGCGGATTCGGGTTCGGGCCGGGGATCGGTGAGCAGGGCGAGCAGGGCGGCGGCCTGGTCCGCGGCCGGTGCCTCGCCCGGCAGGTCGAGGTGCCGGGCGGCGGGCACCAGTTGTTCGGCCCGCGCCCCGGCGGTCAGCGCCGCGGTCAACGCGGCCGCGGGCCCGGGGAGTTCTCCGGGGAGTACGGCGTGCAGCCCGGCGCTGACGGAGACCAGTTCGCGGAGCGGCGGCCGGGCCGGGAGCGCCCGGAGCAGGGCGAGCAGTGCCTCGTCCGGCCGGTCCGGTCCGTCGGCCGTCGCGCTCCAGAGGTAGACCAGCCGGTCGGCCGTCCGGTCCCCGAGGGCCCGCAGCCAGTCCTCGGGGTCGGTGGTAGGCGGCCGGTCCACCACCAGGGCGTTCGGCAGGGCGGCGGCCAGGGCCTCGGTGAGGGTGCCGGGGCCGGACGGGCCGAGCAGCAGGATCGTTTCGTCCGCCAGCGGAGCGGCCACGGCCTGCGGAACCGGGCGGGGCTCCCAGCCGAGCCGCCGCACGCAGTCCGGCAGCGTCCGGGAGTTGGCCTCGGCCAGGTCCAGCGCCACGACGTGGTCGTCGAGTTCGCCGTCCAGCAGCCGGCGGCGCAGCGCGGTGCGCTGGATCTTGCCGCTGGTGGTGCGGGGGAACTCGGCCGCCGGGACGGGGAGCACCAGGGCGGGCGCGGGCTGTCGGCGGGCCGCCAGCAGCTGCCGCACCTCGGCGGCGACGGGCGGCGCGGGGGCCTGCGGGTCGCTCTGGACGTAGGCGATCACCAACTGCTCGGTGCCGGTGCGTTCGTCCGGCACCCCGAAGGCCGCGACGTGGCCGGAGCGCACCCCCGCCACGGAGGCCACCACGTCCTCCAGCTCGTGGCAGAAGTAGTGCACGCCGTTGACGATGATGATCTCCTTGCGACGGCCGGTGAGCACCACCTCGCCGTCGGTCAGGAAGGCGAGGTCCCCGGTGTCGAACCAGTCGTCGCCGACGAAGGCCTCCTGGTTGGCGGCCGGGTTGTTCAGGTACCCCGGCGTCACCCGGCCGGAGCGGACCTGGAGCCGGCCGACCCAGTGCTCGGGCAGCGCCCGCCCGTTGTCGTCGGTGACCCGCATCCGGGTGCCGGGCGCGGGCCGTCCCATGCTGAGGAAGCCGGTGCCGCGCTCGGCCGAGTCCGGGTCGGCGGGCTCCAGCCGGCCGCTGAGCGAGTCGGTGCGCACCAGCCGGCGGGAACCGTCCTCGTGGTAGCGCTTGTAGGTGATCACCGTGCAGGTCTCGGCCATGCCCCAGCCCAGCAGCAGGTGCTCGGGGCGGACGCCGAACGGGGCGGTGGCGGCCAGGAACTCGTCCAGCACCGCCTCGGTGCACTGCTCGCCGGCGTTGATCAGCGACTTGACCGCGGACAGGTCCCAGTGGCGTCCGGGCCCGGCGGCCCGGACGGCCTCGGCGACCAGCCGGTAGCCGAAGTTGGGCGACCAGGAGTGCGCACCCCGGTAGCGCTCCAGCGCGTCCAGCCAGACCAGCGGGTCGGCGAGGACGAGTTCGGTGGGCACCTGCACCTGGTCGGCGGCCAGCACCACGTCGCGCAGGTGGAACATCAGCAGTCCGGCGACGTGGTCCAGGGGCAGCCAGTTGACCGTGGTGTCGGCCGGATCGCAGCCGTTCGCGACGGCGCCGGCGGTGTACTCCAGGATGCCGCGGTGGGTGATCTGCACCGCCTTGGACCGCCCGGTGCTGCCGGAGGACAGCTGGAGGATCGCGACGTCGCCGGGGGCGGGGGCGTGTTCGGCGGCCGCCGGCCGGTCGCCGTCGACGGGCCGGTCGGCGGGCCGGTCGACGGCGATCACCCGCAGGCCCGGCGCCGGGTACAGCTCCCCGAGCCGCTCCAGGCCGTCCACCGCCGGCCCGCAGGCGAGCACCGGCGGCTCCTCCAGGGTCTGCCAGGCGTGCCAGAGCTTCTCCAGGACGGGGTTGCGCTCGTGGTAGTCCGGCGGGCGTGCCACCGTCACCGGCTGGACCCCGCCCAGCAGGCAGGCCCACAGGGTGGGGAAGTAGAGCTCCGGGTCCGGGACCTGGAGGATCACCCGGTCCCCGGCCCGCACTCCGGCGGAGGCCAGGGTGGTGAGGATCTCGCGCGACCGGGTGAGGAGTTGACGGTAGGTCAGCCGGGTCGCCTCGCCGCCCGCCCGGACCAGGTGCAGCCCCCGGTCGGGGTGCAGCTCGGCGGCGCGCAGCAGTGCCTCGGGCAGCGTCCGGGGCGCGTCCGGTGCGGGTGCGGGCAGCGGGGCGCCGACGGCCTCCGTCCCGGGGCCCGCGGGCGAGGCGGCCGGCTCTGTCGGGGCGGTGCCGGCCGTCGCCGACGCCTCCCCGAACGGCCGCCAGCGGTCGGTGAGTTCACGCAGGTGGCGCAGGGCGGGTCCGGGCGCGGCCGGCGCCCGGGTGAGCGCCGCGGCCAGGGCGGCGGCGTCGGGTTCGCCCTCGGGGGTGCGGACGATGCCGTCCAGGAGGTGCACCTCGGCGCTCGGGTCGGCGTCCAGCAGCGCCGCGGCGGCTCGGCGGCGCAGGGCCTCGGGATCGCCGTCGACGGCGGGCACCAGGTAGGCCCGCAGGCCTGGGCGGCCGTTCCCGTGCTCGACGGGCAGCAGCGCGCAGTCCGCGATCTCGGGGCGCAGCAGCAGTCGGGCTTCCAGGGTTCGCAGCCGGCCGTGGTCGGGACCGGTGGGGCTCATGACGTTCGGCACCTTTCGGATCG
This sequence comes from Kitasatospora sp. NPDC048715, assembly GCF_043198905.1. Lineage (NCBI taxonomy): Bacteria > Bacillati > Actinomycetota > Actinomycetes > Kitasatosporales > Streptomycetaceae > Kitasatospora > Kitasatospora sp. NPDC048715. Next base: position 571,470 of record NZ_JBICVH010000002.1, read on the forward strand.
GTGCCGGGGCGCGGGTGTGGGCCGCCCCGGGTCAGGGAGGGGAGCGGAGACGGGTGGCGCGTACGGCGCGGGGGCGCCGGGGAGTGCGAGGGAAAGCTCGGTGTCGCCTACGGCGCGGGCGCCGGAGGGTGGTGCGAAGGAGCGGTGTCGCGTGCGGCGTGGGGGTGTCGCGGAAGTGGTGCGTCGGGCCGGTGTCGCGTACGGCGCGGGACGCCGGGGTGGTGGCGGGGGCCGGCGGGCGGGCCGCTCAGCGGCGGCGGCGGGTGCGGGCGACCAGGACGAGGAAGGCGAGCGCCAGCACGATGGGGACGGCGTGCGAGACCCCGACCACGGTCAGCGGGCTGACCACCGCCAGCAGTGAGCCGCTCAGCAGCATCCCGGTGCCCATGCCGACGTTCTCGGCGGACGCGAGGATGCCGAAGGCCTCGCCGCGCCGCTCGTCGGCGAGGGCCTGGATCCGGGTGGTGTAGGAGATCTCGGTGAAGCCGTCGCCGAGGCCGGCGCCGATCGCGACCAGCAGGAAGAGCGGGGTCGGGAGGTCGGTGAAGACCAGGATGAAGCAGGCGGACATCAGGCAGGTGCCCAGCGCGAAGCCGCGCTCGCCGGGCTCGATGCCCCGGCGCAGCATGAACCGGGAGACCAGCTGCTGGGCGCCGAGGTTGCCGATCGCCCAGGTGGCCCAGAAGGTGCCGAGCAGTGCGGCCGGGTTGTCGGGGGAGGACAGGTTGGCGAAGACCGGCAGGCTGATGTTGTGGGCCGCGGAGCCGAAGGCGTCCAGCAGTCGGATCCCCGCCATGGCACCCACCACCGGAGCGGCCCGCAGGACGACCAGTGCCTGCCACCGGGGGCCGCGCTTCCCGGCTGCCGGGGCGGGTTCCTCCGGCCGGGTCTCGGGCTCCTCCGCCGGGGCGGCCCGGGTGGGCAGGGGCAGCCGGACCACCAGCGCCCCGAACAGGACGAAGCTGGCCGCGTCGATGAGCAGCGCGGCCCGGAATCCGGCCCAGGCCACCACCACGCCCGCGGAGGCGAAGCCGAGCACCATCGCCGTCGAACGGCAGCTCGCCATCAGGCTGTTGGCCCGGGCGCGGCGCTCGGCACCGACCATCTCGGGGATGCTGGTCCGCAGCGCGACGGAGGCCACCGCGGCGGCGCCGCCGAGGACCAGGGCGAGCGGGTAGAGCACGGGGATGCGCATCGAGGCCGGGACGAGGGCGACGACGACCAGTGCCAGCGCCTGGGCCAGGGCGCAGCCCGTCATCAGCCGCCGTCGCTCCAGCCGGGCCACCAGCCGTCCGGCGACCAGCCCGCCGACGAGGCCGCCGCCCAGTCGCAGGACCAGGTACCCGGCCGTGCCGAGGGCGTTGCCGGCGGCCTCGTAGGCGAACAGGCTCAGCGCGACCAGGTCGAGCTGGCTCCCGTACATGTTCAGGGCGTCGCCCGCGGCCAGCCGGTAGAAGACCCGGGGCAGCTTGCTCGCGGTCTGGTGCGTTGCTTCCAATGCGGTGTCCGGCACCGTGGTCCCCCCGGGCACGCCATATATGGCGGTTCAGTGTGACATTGCACCGCAACCTAGAGGGTGAACGGGTTCCAGATCAATGCTTAGATCATTTCCTGTCCAAAAGATCGCGCACTCGGCCGACTTACTGTCATCTTTCGCGCCACTCTGGCCAGTTGTTGGCGTACGGACAGACGGGCGGGATGGTCGACGCGGGGGTCAGCGGCGGCCGAAGAGCCTGCCGAACCAGCCCTTGCCCGCGCTGCCCCGGGCGGCGCAGTCGCAGCGGGCGGACGCGGGCACCCCGGCCAGGACCTGCTCCACGTGCATCCCGCACCCGGCGAAGGTCGGCTTCCCGCAGGTGCGGCAGGCGACTCGTCGGCACATCTCGTTCTCCGTTCTCCGGGCCCCCAGGGGTGGGGCCGCCCTGTCAATATACCCCACCCCGTATTCGTAATGTCGGATTCGTCCGGCCGCCGGGGCCGGAACGGCGGCAGGGCGAAACCGGTGCGAGGAGAGCCGGCGTGGCGGGGCGTCGGAGTGCGGAGGGTCGGAGCGCGGGGAACCGGCGTGCGGAGAAGGAGTGCGCCGAGAAGGGGCGCCGAGGAGGGGGCTGTCAGGCCGTCCCGGGCCGGGCCTGCGGAATCGCGTAGGTCAGCGTGGCGCTGGCCACCAGGACGCCGTCGGCGTCCAGCAGCTCGGCCAGGACCACGCACAGCCGGCGCCCGAACTTGGCCGTCCTGGCGTGCACGCGCAGTGCCCCGGGGTGCGGCCGGTTGAGGAAGCTGATCTGCAGCGAGCTGGTCAGCGCCATCAGGGTGGGCCCGAGCCGGGCGTTGATCAGGAGGAACGCGGCCAGGTCGCACAGCCCGGCCTGCTCCGGGCCCGAGACGGTGCCGCCCGGGCGGGTGCGCAGCCGGTCGCCGTCCACCGCCATGGTCAGGGCGTGGCCGTCCACGTCGGTCACCCGGCAGGCGGCGTAGTCGGGGAACTGGTCGGTGATCAGCTCATTGAGCCGGTCGGGGCCCAGGAGGACGTCGACGGTGGCGACCCCCGTGTTCGAGTCGGTGGTCATGGGGGTCAGCGTAACCGTCGGCCCGGCGGTACGCCCGGAGTGGTCCAGGCCTGCTTCCGGCCAGCTTCGTTTTCCGTGGTCAACCGCCAAGATCCGTTGCGGGAACGATAATTGCGCATGTCGCGCCGGTGTCGCGATGGCCGGAACAGTCCCTCCGACGGTGTCGGGTGGCCGAATCCGTTCGGCACGATTCGTGAGGGACCTTGTTCGGCCCAAAATGCAGCACCTACGCTCCGAGGAAGTTCAGCGGAGCCGCCACGGGGCTCCGCCGGCCGCTGGGGGGCGGCGTCCTTTTCCTTGTGGTCGTCATCGAGAGCCTCGGTGGAAACCGCCCCGGCCGCTCCCACCCGACCATGTCCTGCTTCGGATTCCTGCTTCAGAGACGGGGTGTTGTGCCATGGGGATTTCCATTCTGGACGACGAGGCGGTGGTGGTCCGCACGCCCGACGAGTTCCTCGCGATGCCGGAGGAGTACCGGGAGATCGCGATCCGCGGCATGGTGGTCAACACCGAGGGCGAGCTCTCCGGCGGCGACGACTACGTGCAGGTCTTCCTGCCGCTGGCCCCCGACGCGGAGGAGCGGCAGGTCTGCGCCGAGCGCGCCGCCGAGGAGTACGACCACTACAAGATCGGCAAGCGGGTCCTCGCCGAGATCGGCGTGGACACCGGCTACATGGAGAAGCAGACCCTGGCCGAGCGCAACCTGTTCCGGGCCCAGGAGTTCCACAACTGCACCACCTGGGCCGAGCGCGGGATCTTCTCCTACATCGGGGAGGAGACGGCCATGGTGATGATCTCCGAGTTCGCGCAGAGCAGCTACCGCCCCTGGGCCGACGCGGTGCGCACCATCATCCTCGACGAGAAGGTGCACATCGCCCACGGCGCCCGGGTGTGCCGCAACCTCGCCGCCACCGACGACGGCCGCGAGCAGCTCCAGCAGGCCCTGGACCGGCTGTGGCCGACCTTCGTCCGGATCTTCGGCAGCCCGCGCTCCGAGCGCGCCAGGCTGGCCGTCCGCTTCGGCCTGCGACAGACCACCAACGGCCAGGCCTGCGACCTGTGGCGGGAGAAGGTCACCCCGCGCATCAAGAACCTGGGTCTGCGCCTCCCGGAGTAGCAGTCGCAGCAGCACGCCGATCCCGCGACTCCCGAGGAGCCCACCGCCATGGCAACACCCGTCACCATCGAACAGCGCCCGCTGAGCCGGCGCGAGGCCAAGGCGCGAACCGCCGAACTCCTCGCCGACCGGCCCGACCTGGCCGAACGCCTGCACCGGCTGCGCCGGCTGGGGCGCGAGGTCCGGTCCTGCGAGGTCCACCTCACCAACACCTGCAACATCCGCTGCAAGGGCTGCTGGTACTTCGAGGGCGGCTTCGACACGGCCGTCAAGGAACTCTCCGACCTGGACCGCATCCGGGCCTTCGCCCGCAAGCTGGCCGACGACGGCGTCAACCAGGCCACCCTGATCGGCGGCGAGCCCACCCTCGTCCCGCGCCGGGTCGAGGCCTTCGTCGAACAGCTGCCGTACATCACCATCTCCACCAACGGCCTGCGCCCGATGCCCAAGCAGGGCTTCGAGAAGATCGCCATCGCGGTCAGCATCTTCGGCGGCGGCCCGCTCGACGACGACCTGCGCGCGATCCGGGTCAACGGCTCCAAGTTCACCGGCCTGTTCGACACCGCGCTCAAGCACTACCGCGAGGACCAGCGGGTGCTGTTCATCTACGCGCTCTCCGAGGCCGGGGTCGAGCACATCGAGCCCACCGTGCGGAAGATCGCCGAGAACGGCAACATCGTCACCTTCAACTTCTACAGCGAGCACGGCACCGAGACCCCGCTGAAGATCGCCAACGAGCAGCGGGTGCTGGACGAGGCGCAGCGGGTCAAGGACCTCTACCCGCACGCGGTGGTGAGCCACCCGTACTTCATCCGGACCCTGGTGACCGGCCGGACGCACTGGGGCGGCCGCTTCGGCTACGACGTCTGCCCCAGCCTCAGCGTCGACGCCCCCGAGCACGAGGACCGCGTCGCCAACGGCAACCCGGTCATCCCCGGCTTCAACGTCTGGGGCGCCGACTACGAGTCGCTCCAGTTCTGCTGCACCTCCGGCGACTGCGGCGGCTGCCGGGACAGCCAGGCCGTCTACAGCTGGCTGGTGGTCAGCGCCAACCGCTTCCTGGACGACGCGGCCCGGCTGGAGCAGTGGCTGGACATCGCCGAGAGCTACTGGCGCCAGTGGCACTGGGCCCCGTACCACGCGAGCAAGGCCGGCACCACGGCCTGAGCCCACCGCCCCTGCGCGCCGTCCCCGGCCACCGCCCCCACGGCACCGCCCGTACGTCCACCGCACCGCCACCGCCGCCCCGCGCGGACGAGGAGAGCCATGCCCGACACACTGGACCGCACCGCCATCGAGAACTTCGTCGTCGACGCCCTGGTCGACCTCGGCGTCGAACGCGAGGGCATCGTCGACGACGCGGCCCTGGACGAGCTGGAGATCGACTCGCTCGACATGGTCGAGCTCAGCCAGTCCATCCGCAAGCAACTGGGCATCCCGGTGAAGCCCAAGGACTTCGACCAGCTGTACACCGTCGGCGAGGTGCTCGCCCTGTGCCGCCACAAGGCCGGGCTGGAGTGACGCCCCGGGCCGTCGTCACGGGCCTGGGCGCGGTGACCCCGCTGGGCGTCGGCGCCGACGAGCTGCACCGGCGCGCGGTGGCCGGCGAGAGCGGGCTCGCCGACGGGCTCGGGCTGTGCCGGGACTTCCGGCCCGCCGACCACCTGTCGCGCCAGCAGATCCGCCGCACCGACCGCTTCACCCAGCTCGCGCTCGTGGCCGCCGCCGAGGCCCTGGCCCAGGCGGGATGGACGGACGGCCCGCCGCCCTACCCCGCCGAGCGGGTCGCCTGCGTGGTCGGCTGCGCGCTCGGCGGGACGGCGAGCTTCGAGAGCCAGGCCGAGGTGCTCCGGCAGCAGGGCGGCGACTTCGTCTCCCCGCTCATGGTGCCCGCCATGATGGCCAACGCCGGAGCCGCGCAGATCGCCCAGCGGTACGGCTTCCGGGGCGAGGCGCTCTGCCTGGCCTCGGCCTGCAGCAGCGCGACCCAGGCGATCGGCACCGCCCTGCTGCTGCTCGCCGCCGGCGCCGCCGACGCGGTGGTGGTCGGCGGTGCCGAGGCCTCCACCTCCGACCTGGTGCGGGCCGCCTTCCGGACCGCCGGCGCGCTGTCCGAGAGCGGCCGCTCGGTGCCCTTCGACCGCGACCGGGACGGCCTGCTGATCGGCGAGGGCGCCGGAATCCTGGTGCTGGAGACGGCCGCGGGCGCCGCCGCCCGGGGCGCCACCGTGCTCGGCGAGGTGCTCGGCTACGGCGCCACCTGCGACGCCCACCACCTCACCGCCCCGGACCCGACCGGCGAGCCCGCGGCCCGCGCCGTCACCCTGGCGCTCGACGCGGCCGGGGCCACCCCCGGACAGCTCGGCTACCTCAACGCGCACGGCACCGGCACCGTCCTCAACGACCGCTCGGAGTGCGAGGCGCTGCGGCTGGCCCTCGGACCGGCCCTGGAAGGGATTCCGCTGTCCTCCACCAAGTCCTGCACCGGCCACCTCTTCGGCGCGGCCGGCGCGGTCGAGGCCATCGCCACCCTGCAGGCGCTGCGCCACGCCACCGCCCCGCCCACCGTCGGGCTGCGCGAGCCCGACGAGAAGCTCGGCCCGCTGAACCTGATCCACCGCGCCACCGCGCTCGCCGCCCCCACCCTGCCCGGCGGCCGCCGGGCGGGGCTCTCCACCTCCTTCGGGTTCGGCGGACACAACGCGGCCCTGGTGCTGGCGGCAGCCGACGCGATCGGTACGACGAAAGGCCAGGAGTGATGCTCGGCTTCCACGGACGCCGCTATCTGATCACCGGGGTGCTCAACCAGGACTCCATCGCCTGGCACACCGCCAGGGCGCTCCAGGAGGCGGGCGCGGAGGTCCTGCTCACCGGCTTCGGCCGGGCCCGGCGGATCACCGAGAAGGCGGCGGACGTCCTGCCCCGCCCCACCGAGGTGCTGGAACTGGACGTCACCCGGCCCGAGGACTTCACCCGGCTGGTCAAGGAACTGGAGCAGCGCTGGGGCGGGGTCGACGGCGTGCTGCACGCCGTCGCCGCCGCGCGGCAGACGGCGCTGAGCGGCAACTTCCTCACCACCCCGCCCGAGGCCGCCGGACAGGCGCTGCACACCGCCGCCGTCTCCCTGCACTCGCTGGCCACCGCGCTCGCCCCGCTGCTCACCGCCGGCGGACGGCGCGGCAGCGTCGTCGGGCTGGACTTCGACGCCAGCGGCGCCTGGGCCGGCTACGACTGGATGGGCGTGAGCAAGGCGGCCCTCGGCGCGGTCTGCCGCTACCTGGCGATGTACCTCGGGCCGTCCGGCATCCGGGTCAACCTGGTGGCGGCCGGCCCGGTGGAGACCGTCGCCGGGCAGGCGATCAGCACCTTCGACCGGATCGCCGACCGCTGGCAGGCCGAGGCCCCGCTCGGCTGGGACCGCAGCGACCCGGCCGTGGTGGTCGGACCGGTGCTGTTCCTGCTCTCCGACCTCGCGGCCACCGTCAGCGGGGAGATCCTGCACGCGGACGGCGGGATGCACGCCGTCCGGATGGGCACCGGCCCGGCCTTCGCGGAAGGGGGCGCGGCATGACGGCCGCCATCGTGGGCGTGGGCGCGGCACTGCCCGAACGCGTCGTCCCCAACGCCTACTTCGAGCGGATCGGCGCCTCCCCGGAGTGGATCGTCAAACGGACCGGCATCGAGGAGCGCCGCTTCCTCGCGCCGGACGGCCGGCTCGCCGACCTCGTGGTGGCCGCCGCCGAGCAGGCGCTGCGCAGCGCCGGGCGCACCGCCGCGAGCATCCGGCACGTCGTGGTCGCCACCATCACCCCCGACCGGGTCACCCCCGGGGTGGCGGTGGAGGTCGCCGCCCGGCTCGGGATGCCGCAGGCCACCGCCTTCGACCTGCACGCGGCCTGCGCCGGGTTCGTCTACGGCCTGGACCACGCCGCCGCGCTGATCGAGACCGGCCGGGCCGGGGCGGTGCTGGTCTGCGGCGCCGACGCGCTGACCCGGATCACCGACCACGAGGACCGCGGCACCGCGGTGCTGCTGGCCGACGGCGCCGGGGCCGCCGTGGTCGCCGACGTGCCCGGCGCGCCCGAACCGTGCTTCTCGCTCGGCAGCGACGGCGAGCAGATCCCGCTGCTGTACGCCGACCGGGACGACCGCAAGCTGCGGATGGACGGCCGGGAGGTGTTCGACCACGCGGTGGAGAAGATGTCCGCCGCCACCCGGGACGTGCTCGCCCGGCGCAGCCTGACCTGCGAGGACCTCGACCTGTTCGTCGCCCACCAGGCCAACGCCCGGATCGTGCGCGCGGTCGGGAAGGAGGTGGGGCTGCCCCCGGAGCGGCTCTACCTGAACGTCCACCGGGTCGCCAACACCTCGGCGGCCTCGATCCCGCTGGGCCTGACCCACGCCCGCGAGGAGGGCCTGCTGGACGGCCCGAAGCTGCTCGGCCTCGCCGCCTTCGGCGCGGGCATCACCTGGGGCGCCGGGGTGATCGGCTGGCGGCCGGGCGCCGGCGCCGACCGGGAGGCGCGGCCGTGAAGACCCCCCGGTTCCCCGTGATCGCCGAGATCGCCGCGCCCGACGGGGCCCGGCTCACCGTCCGGGCACTGGCCCGGCCCGAACCGGCCGCCCCGGTGGTGATCGTCCTGCCGGCGATGGGAACGGCCGCCCGGCACTACACCCCGCTGGTCCGCGCCCTGCACGCGGCCGGCCTGAGCGTGGCCACCTGCGACCTGCGCGGCCACGGCGAGAGCCGGCCGGTGCCGCGGCACGGGGTCGCCTTCGGCTTCCGCGAGCTGGTCGAGCACGACTTCGGGGCGGTGCTCGACGCGGTCGCCGGGGCGTTCCCGGGCGCGCCGCGCCTCCTGCTCGGGCACAGCCTGGGCGGGCAGCTGGGCCTGGTGCACTGCGGCGTCTTCCGGCCCCGGCTCGCCGGCGCGGTGCTGGTGGCCAGCGGATCGGCCTGGTACCGGACCTTCGGCCCGCGGGCGGGCCTGCGACGGCTGGCACTGAGCCAGTTCTCGATCGTCGCCTCGGCGGTGGTCGGGTACTGGCCGGGCGAGCGGTTCGGGTTCGGCGGCCGCGAGTCGGCCCGGCTGATGCGGGACTGGGCGCGGCAGATGCGCACCGGCCGCTACCGGGTGCGCGGCGCGGTCACCGACTACGAACGGGCGCTGGCCCGGGTCGACCTGCCGGTGCTGGCCGTGGACGTGCAGGGCGACGAGCTCGCGCCGCCGCGGGCCGTCGACCACCTGTGCGCCAAGCTGCCCTCGGCCCGGGTGGAGCGCTGGAGCTACACCGCCGAACAGGCGGACGGCCGCCCGCTGGACCACTTCCGCTGGATCCGGCACAACCGCGGGCTGGTGGAGCGGATCGCGCCGTGGATGCTCGCCGCCGCCGCCGGCGTCGCTTCGGGCGCCGGCGAGGGCGTCGGTGAGCGCACCGGCGAGAGCGCCGCGCCGCGCGGCGGCGTCCGACCGACCGTATGACGATGAGACCGAGCCCCGCCGCCCCGAGGAGCGCCCGCATGCCCGCCGTCCCCGACCCGTCCGACAGAAACGCCGACGCGCCGCACGGCGGCCCCGGCCGGCCGCCCGGCCTCCCCGGCGACCCGCACGGCATTCCCGACCTGCTCACCGCGACCGCCGCGCGCTGCCCGGAGCACCCCGTCCTGCGGCTCGACGAGGAGGTGCTGAGCTTCGCCGACCTGGACGCGGCCAGCTCCCGGGCCGCGCACTGGCTGGCCGGGCTCGGCGTCGCGCCCGGCGACCGGGTCGCCGTGCTGCTGCCCAACGTGCCGCAGTTCGCGGTGCTGTACTACGGCATCCTGCGCGCCGGGGCGGTGGTCGTCCCGATGAACCCGCTGCTCAAGGCCCGGGAGATCGAGCACTGCCTCGCCGACGCCGGGGCGGCCGTGCTGCTCGCCTGGCACGCGGGGACCGAGCAGGCGGTCGAGGGCGCGCGGCGCACCGGCACCCGGCTGGTCCCGGTCGAGCCCTCCGCGCTCGCCGCGACGCTCGCGGAACAGCCGGACGGCCCGCCGCGGACCGCGGGACGCGGGGGAGAGGACACCGCGGTCATCCTCTACACCTCCGGCACCACCGGGGCGCCCAAGGGCGCCGAACTGACCCACCGCAACATCGTGGCCAACGTCCGGGCCGGCGTCCAGGTGCTGGGGATGGTCGAGCGGGACGTGATCTTCGGCGGGCTGCCGCTGTTCCACTCCTTCGGCCAGGTGATCGGCCTCAACTGCGCGGTGGCCGTCGGGGCCTGCATGACCCTGGTGCGGCGCTTCGACCCGCAGGCCGCGCTCGCGGTGATCCAGCGCGACCGGGTGAGCGTCTTCCTCGGCGTCCCGACCATGTACACCCTGATGCTGACCCACCCGCAGCGCGCCGGGTACGACGTCTCCTCGCTGCGGGTGTGCCTGGGCGGCGGCGCGTCGATGCCGCCGGAGGTGCTGCGCGGCTTCGAGACCGGCTTCGACTGCGTGGTGCTGGAGGGCTACGGGCTGTCCGAGTCCTCGCCGCTGGCCTGCGCCAACCGGAGCGACCGGGAGCGGATCGCGGGCACCATCGGCATCCCGATCGAGGGCGTGCGGATGCGCATCGTCGACGAGTCGGGCGCCGAGGTGCCGGACGGCACGGTCGGCGAGGTGGTGATCCGGGGCCACAACGTGATGAAGGGCTACTGGCGCCGCCCCGACACCACCGCGCAGACCGTCCGGGACGGCTGGCTGCACACCGGTGACCTCGGCACGCGCGACGAGCGGGGCGACTTCCGGATCGTCGACCGCCGCAAGGACGTCGTGATCCGCGGCGGCTTCAACGTCTACCCGCGGGAGGTGGAGGACGTGCTGTACGAGCACCCGGCGGTCGCCGAGGCCACGGTGATCGGCGTCCCCCACCCCACGCTCGGCCAGGAGGTGGCCGCCGCCGTGGTCCTGCGCGCGGGCGCCTCGGCGACCCCGGAGGAGATCCGCGGCTTCGTCCGGGAGCGGGTGGCGCCGTACAAGTACCCGCGGCTGGTCTGGACGGTCGACGTGCTGCCCAAGGGGCCGACCGGAAAGATCCTCAAGCGCGAGGTCGTCGTGCCCGAGGAGGAGTCGGGCCGGCTCAAGAGCTGAGCGGGACCGGGAGTTGGGCGGGCGCTGGAGCCGAACAGGCCCCGGCGCCGGTCGGCCCCGGCGGGTCGGGCGGCCCGGTCGGGCCGCCCGGGGCGGTCAGACCACCCGCCGCATCCAGCCGTGGACGTCCTCGGCGCGTCCGTACTGGATGTCCAGCATGTGCTCGCGGATCGCGACGGTCTGCTTGCCGGGCGAGCCGGTGCCGACGGTGAACTCGTAGCCCTCGCCCTTGAATCCGACGATCGGGGTGACCACCGCGGCCGTCCCGGCGGCGAACACCTCGGTGATCGTGCCGTCGGCGGCACCGGCCCGCAGCTCGGAGAGGGTGATCGGGCGCTCCACCGGGGTCAGCCCGAACTCGCCCGCCAGCGCCAGGATCGAGTCCCGGGTGACCCCGTCGAGGATGTTGCCCAGCGCGGGGGTGACCAGCTCGCCGGCCGAGGTGACCAGGCACAGGTTCATCGTGCCGGACTCCTCCAGGTCGCCCTCGCCGCCCGTGTCGTCCAGGAACAGCACCTGGTCGCAGCCGTGCTTGCGGGACTCCAACTGCGCGGCCAGGCTGGAGGCGTAGTTGCCGCCGCACTTGGCGGCGCCGGTGCCGCCCCGCCCGGCGCGGGTGTAGTTGCTGCTGACCCAGAGCGTGATACCGGTGACGCCGCCGGCGAAGTAGGGGCCGGCCGGGCTGGCGATGACCGAGTAGGCGATCTGCTCGGCGGGCCGGACGCCGAGGAAGGCCTCCGAGGCGAACATGAACGGCCGCAGGTAGAGGCTCTTCTCGTCGGCGGAGTCCGGCACCCACGCCTCGTCCGCGCGGACCAGTTCCCCGATGCTGTCGAGGAAGTCCTCCTCCGACAGCACCGGCAGGGCGAGCCGCTCGGCGGAGCGGGCGAAGCGGCGGGCGTTGAACTCCGGGCGGAACAGCCAGACGCTGCCGTCGGCGTGGCGGTACGCCTTGAGCCCCTCGAAGATCTCCTGGGCGTAGTGCAGCACGGCGGCGCTCGGGTGCAGCGAGTACGGCACCAGCGCGGTGACCTTGCGGTCGTGCCAGCCCTCGGCGGGCGTCCAGGTGGCCGTGGCCATGTGGTCGGAGAAGAATTTGCCGAACCCCGGTGCGGCGAGGATGGTGCGTCGCTCCTCCTCGGGGACGGGATCGGTCGTCCGGAACAGAGGGAATGCGCGACTCATCGTCAACTCCTCGACACCATTGTGGAATCTGTGCGAACCGACGCCAATCACCGGCGCCATACCCGTCATGCTAACGGTCGTCAGCCGGACGTGATACGCCGCGACCCGGCCGAGCCCCGATCCGCCGGCTCCCGCGGGGGCCGACGGATCGCGGGATTCCGGGGTTCCCGGCCTACCGGTGGCCGGTGCGCAGGTCGCCGACCAGGCCGTCGAGGGCGGTGCGCAGGGCCCCGGAGTTGGCCTGGTCGAACCAGCTGGTGCGGATGCGCTCGTTGCTCCCGCCCGGGGTCTCGTGCTCGGCCGCGAGGCGCTCCAGCGAGCGGGTCCCGTCGCCGAGCGAGCGGCCGACGTCCTGGTAGATGCCCCGGACGAAGCGGTCGGCGTCCCCGGCGGGAATGCCCTGGTCGACGGCCCAGGAGACGAGCGTGGTGAGGAACGCGTAGTGGGTGGTCTGGGTCGAGGTCAGTGCGGACAGGACGCTGAGCGCGACCTCGTCCGCGACCGGGAGCGCCCCGCCCAACCGCTCGAACAAGGCGTCCGCGTCGGGGTGCGAGGGGTGTACCACGGTGAGGCAGCGGCGCTCGCGCACGGTGGGCAGCGGGATGGCGTGGGTCACCGCCGCGTCGGTGGCCAGCACCCGGCGCAGCTCCCCGGTGCCGACGCCGGGCACCACATTGACCACGACCCGGTCGTCGGGCACGTGCAGGCCGGTCAGCGCCTCGCGCCAGTCCTGGCGGCGCAGGGCGATGATCACCAGCTCGGAGCCGTCCACCACCTCCTGGTTGTCGGCGCACACCCGTACGTCCTGGTACCGCTCGGCCAGCTCGGCCGCGGTCCGGGCGCCCCGCGGCGAGAGCAGGACCTCCGGCCCCGGGTCGTCCCCGTGGCGCAGGCCCGTCACGATGGCCCGGCCGATCTCGCCCACTCCGATGATGCCGACGCGCTTCACGGTCACTGCCTCCGGTGTGCGTGGTGGTCGCACGGGCAGCTCGTCCTGCCCGTCGCGATCTTCTCCGCAGTAGTGTGACCGCCGCGCCGCCCTGCGACACGCCGCCGCCGGTCCGGGCGCGGACCGGCCCGGTGCGCTCCGCCGGAACTCCCGCGCGCGGCCGGCTCTTCGACGACCGGCGGCACACCGCACCGTCCGCCGTGTCATCGACACGCGCGGTGACGGGTAGACCGTACGGGTGAACACCTTCGGCAGGACCAAGGCCATGAACGCCGTCGAGGACTCCTCCCGCAGCCCGGGCCGTGCCCGCGCGCGGGGCGGGCGCACCGTCAAGGTGCTGCCGCCCGACCGGATCGGCGGGTCCCTCCCACCCGGGGGCGGCGGCCGCGACTCCCCGAGGACCGCCTCCGGTGTCGCTGCCGAGGCCGGGGTGGGTCCGGCATGACGCCTCCCAACGAACCCTGTCCCCTCGTCATGGTCCGCACCGCCGTCCTCCCGCCCTGTCGACGCTGCGGAATCCCGGCCCTCCTGACCGCCCGTTACCCGCACTCCTGGCCGAATCAGGCCGGGAAGCAGGTGACCGGCTTCAAGGAGACCGCTCTCTGTCCGGCCTGCGACGAGGGCGACCCGGCGGCGACCGGCCTCCTCACCCTCCTCGGCGCCCCGGTCCCCGGTCGTCTCGCCGAGCTCTGGGCACTCGTCCACCAGTGGGTGAGCGCCATCCGCCACCGCACGCCCGACCTGGCGGACCTGGAGGACGAGGCGGCCCGGTTCAGGTCCGGAGAGCTCTGAACGCGCTGGGCCGAACGGTGGTCCGCCCGCGTCGATCGACATGGAGCGGACCTCCGTCGAAACCGGATGCCCTCGCACCGAAACTCGAACAGCGGTGCGGATTCACCCGTGTGCGCAGCGTGGTGTGCTGCCCGGACAAGCGTGTGAGCAGGGTGGTTCCAACCCCCTCTCACCTCGCTGAAAGGCAGGAACCATGGGCATATCGCTGTCCCGCCGTTCGATCTCCTCCGCCGCCGTGGTGGCGCTCGCGACCTGTGCGGTCGCCGCCACCGCGCCGCCCGCGTCGGCCGCCCAGGACGGCGGCAGGCCGGGCGGCGGCGGGAGGCCGACGGTGGTCCTGGTGCACGGCGCGTTCGCGGACGCCTCCGGGTGGAACGACGTCGCCACGCGCCTCATGGACGACGGATTCACCGTCCTCGCCCCGCCCAACGAGCTGCGCGGTCTGACCGAGGACGCCGCCTACGTGGCCAGTCTGCTCAAGAGCATCAGCGGCCCGATCGTGCTGGCCGGCCACTCCTACGGCGGAGCCGTCATCACCCAGGCCGCCGCCGGGAACCCGAACGTCAGGGCTCTGGTCTACGTGTCGGCGTTCGCGCCCGACGTGGGAGAGTCCGCGGCCGAACTGTCGACGAAGTTCGCGGGCAGTGACCTCGCCACCGCGCTCAACCCCGTCCCCTTCACCGGCACCGGCGGCGGCGGAGTCGACCTCTACATCCAGAGCGAGAAGTTCCGCGCCGTCTTCGCCGCCGACCTGCCGGAGTCCCGCACCCGGCTGATGGCCGCCGAGCAGCGCCCCGTCTCCCAGGTCGGGTTCGCCGAGAAGGCCACCGCCGCCGCCTGGCGCGACATCCCGTCGTGGTTCGTCGTCTCCCGGCAGGACCGGGCCATCGCCCCCGACCTGGAGCGCTTCGAGTCCAGGCGCGCCAAGTCGCGCACCGTCGAGATCGACTCCTCGCACGTGTCGATGATGTCCCACCCCGAGGACATCGTCCGCCAGATCCGCGAGGCCGCGGGCGCCGCCGCTGGCGCTGCCGGTGGCGCTGCCGCGGCCCCGGCCGAGCTCGCGGCGACCGGCTCCCACGGGCGGGCCGTCGCCGCGGTCGGCGCGGTCGGCGCCGCCGCGCTGCTGTCCGGCTCGGTGCTCACCCGCATCACCCGCCGGCGCGGCATCCGCTGAGCGGCCGGCCCGGCCGGGCCGGCCAGGGGCCTCGTCCCCTGCCGGCCGCGCCCGGCCGGGCCGTCCCGCGTGCGTCGGCGGCGGGTCTCAGACCGTCGGCCGTGCGGCGGTGAAGTCGCGCAGGACGGCCCAGACGGCGGCGGGCTGCTCCTCCTGGGCGAAGTGCCCGGCGTCGGCGACCACCGCGGTGGCGAGTTCGCGGACGCCCGCGGCGCGGAAGCCCCGGGCGTAGGCCTCGATGTCGCCGCCCTCGCGGTCGCCGCGGACGTACAGCAGCGGTGTGCCGGCCGGGACGGCGGCGGCCTCGGCGTTGTCCCGGGCGTCCTGGGGGAAGGCGCGGTACAGATCGAATCCCGCGGTGAGCGCGGCGGGGCTCGCGTAGGCGGCGGCGTGCGCCGCGCGGGATTCGGGGGTGATCCGGGCGGGGTCGGCCGACAGCACGTCGTAGAAGTGGTCGAAGTAGGCCGCCTGCCGGCCCTGGACGAGGGTCTCCGGCAGGTCGGGCACCGCGTGCAGGCCGAAGTGCCAGATGTACGGGTTGCGCAGCACCTCGTTCCACGGGTCGACGCCGGGGATCACGGTGTTCATCACGACGACGCGCTCGACGCCGGTGAACCTCCGCAGGTAGGCGTAGGCCGCCATCCCGCCGGCGTCGTGGCCCACCAGGGTGGTGCCGGTGAGACCGAGTTCCCGGACCAGTGCGTGGACCGTCCCGGCCAGCCGGCGCTTCGACCCGCCCTCGACCGCCCCGGTGGAGCCGCCGATCCCGGGCAGGTCCACGGCGATGGTCCGGGCCTCGCCGCCGGCCGCCTCCATCACCCCCAGCCAGGTCCGCCAGGACTCCGGCCAGCCGTGCAGGAACAGGAAGGGACGGGCGTCGGCGGGGCCGGACTCCACCACGTGGAGCGAGCGGTCGCCGACGGCCACGGTCGAGTGGCGCAGCTCAATAGACATGATTCATGTCTATCAAACGACATGAGGCATGTCCATTGACTAGGCTGGCCCCATGAGCGGCGACAACGACCGGCCGGACGCACCGGACGCACCGGACGCACCGGACGCACCGGAGCGACCGGCCTTCGAGCGCGGCACCGGCTTCCTGCTGGCGCGGCTGGGATCCCTCACGGCCCGCTCCTGGACGGCCTTCCTCGGCGAGCACCGGCTGACCCAGGGCCAGTACGCCGTGCTGGTCGCCCTCGACCGGCACGGTCCGGTGGTCCAGCGGCGGCTGGCCGAACTCGTCGCCGTGGATGCCCGCAACCTCGTCCCGGTCCTCGACCAGCTGGCTGACCGGCAGCTCGTCGAACGCCGTCCGCACGACACCGACCGGCGCCGCCGCGTCGTCACCCCGACGGACCGGGGGAGCGCCCTGGTCGGGACGATCGCGGCCGCGGCCGCCGCCGAGCAGGAGCGGTTCCTCGGCGCCCTGACCGCGGCCGAACGCCGGCAGCTCAACGGGCTGCTCCAGCGGCTCTACGCCGCGCACGTGCCGGCCGACGGTCCGGCGTAGGGCCGGCCGCCGCTCCGCCGCGGCCCCCTCGCCGCCCCCTCGCCACTCAGGTGTGCCGGACGAGGGCGACCGGGCACACCGCGTGGTGGATCGCGGCGTGCGCCACCGGGCCGAGGTGGGCGCCGAACAGGGTGCGGCGGGTGCGGCGGCCGACCACGAGCAGCCGGGCCCCCTCCGCCGCGTCCACCAGGTCGACGGAGCGGCTGCCCTGGATCAGGTCGGCGGTCACCGAGACCTCGGGGTGGCGCTCCCGCCAGGGGGCCAGCTGCTCGGCGAACCGGTCCCGGTCGACGGAGGAGAGCTCGCCCAGTCCGCCGACGGCCTGGAGCGCCGTGTACTGGCTGGAGACCGGCGGCGACCAGACGTGCACCACCCGCAGCGGGGCCCGGCGCCGGGCGGCCGCGTCGAAGGCGAAGGCCAGCACGTCGTCCATCGGGCGGGTCAGGTCGAGGCCCACCAGCACCGGGCCGTCCGACTCGACCGCCTCCGCCCGGACCAGCACCACCGGACAGCTCGCCCGGCGCAGCACCTCATGGCTCACCGAGCCGACCAGGAAGCCGCGCACCGCGCCCAGCCCGCGCGAGCCCAGGACGAGCAGGCCGGCCGAGTTCCCGGCCGCCTCCAGCGCCTCGGCCGGATCGGTCGGGACGATCGCCGAGGTGACCGGCCCGACGCCGGCCAGCGGGCGCAACTCATCGGCCCGGAGGGCGAGTTGGTCCAGCGCGTGCCGGTAGGTCTCCTCGCTGCCGACCACGTCGTGGTGCGGCCACGGCCAGGCCTGCAGGAGATCGAGCGGGCAGCCGCGCCGCTGCGCCTCGCGGGCGGCCCACTCGGTGGCGGCGCGGCTCTCGGGGGAGCCGTCGAATCCGGCGACGACGGGTGCGGTCATCGTCTGCTCCTCATCCGCGCAGCGCGTCCAGGGCGGCGTTCAGCCGCCGCGCCGCCTCCTCGGCGACCTCGCCCAGCCCGCCGGCCGGGCCGGCCAGGGTGACCATGGTCTGCGGGTCGACGGCCTCCACCACCGTGGCCCCGCCGTCCGCCCGGACCACCACGTTGCAGGGCAGCAGCAGCCCGATCCGGCGGTCGGCCTGGAGGGCGCGGTGGGCGAGGGCGGGGTTGCAGGCGCCGAGGATCAGGTAGTCCTCGATCTCCGCGCCGATCTTCTCGCGCAGCGTCGCCCGGACGTCGATGGTGGTCAGGACGCCGAAGCCCTGCTCCTTGAGCGCGGCGGTGACCGTCTCCACCGCCTGCGCGAACGGCCGGTCGAGCCGTACGCCGAGACCGTAGTCCATGGTTCCTCCAGAAGAATCCGGGCGGCCCCAGTATCGGCGGACGCCGCGCCCGCCGCCTCCCGGAGCGAGCGGCCGCGCGGTGTTCGCGGCGGTGGCGACGTACGGCGAGGACCACCGGACGCTGTTGGCGGAGGTTCGGGCGGTGCTGGCGGAGCACCGCTGACCGGCTGCTGCGGTGGGGTGCCGGGGTGGTACCGCGGTACTACGGGCGCGCCGATGATCGGACTCCGGTACCACGGATCGGAGCCGACTCCGCACGTAGCGTGGTGCACGAGGGCGGCCGGACGGACCGGCCCCGGAGCACAGAGGTGAGCGATGATCGAGGCGCACCGGCTGACGAAGCGGTACGGGGAGAAGACGGCCGTGGACCAGCTGGACTTCACGGTCCGGCCGGGGACGGTGACGGGCTTCCTCGGGCCGAACGGCGCGGGCAAGTCCACCACGATGCGGATGATCGTCGGGCTGGACGCCCCGACCAGCGGTTCGGTGAGGGTCAACGGCCGCCGCTACGCCGAGCACGCGGCGCCGCTCCAGGAGGTCGGCGCGCTGCTGGAGGCCAAGTCGATCCACCCGGGCCGCTCGGCCTTCCACCACCTGATGGCCCAGGCCCACACCCACGGCATCCCGCGCCGACGGGTCGAGGAGGTCATCGAGCTGACCGGGCTGTCGTCGGTGGCCCGCAAGCGCGCCGGGGCGTTCTCGCTCGGCATGGGCCAGCGGCTCGGGATCGCCTCGGCCCTGCTGGGCGACCCGGCCACGGTGATGCTGGACGAACCGGTCAACGGCCTCGACCCCGAGGGCGTGCTGTGGATCCGCAACCTGCTCACCTCGCTCGCCGCCGAGGGCCGCACCGTCTTCGTCTCCTCGCACCTGATGAGCGAGATGGCCCTGGTCGCCGACCACCTGATCATCGTCGGCCGGGGCCGGCTGCTGGCCGACACGACCGTGCAGGACCTGGTCCGCCAGGCCGGCGGCGACGTGGTCAAGGTGGTCAGCGCCGACCCGGCCCTGCTGCGCACCGCGCTGGCCGGCCCCGGTGTGGAGGTCACCGGCCGGGCGGGCTCGGAGGAACTGCTGGTCAGCGGACGCACGGCCCGCGAGATCGGCCTGGCCGCCGCCGAGCGGGGCATCGCCCTGTTCGAACTCACCCCGCGGACGGTCTCCCTGGAAGAGGCGTTCATGGACCTGACCCGCGACGCCGTCGAGTACCACGGCACGACCACCACCGCCGCCGGCGCAGCCGCCGGCGAGACCCCGAGGAGTGCGGCATGACCACCATCGCACCGAGCCCGATGCCCGCCTCCGGCGACCTGCGGCCCACACGCCCCGCGTACCGGGTGACGGCGGTGCGGGTGCTGCGTTCCGAGTGGGCGAAGCTGTGGTCGCTGCGCTCCACCTGGATCACCCTCGGGCTGGCCCTGCTCTTCCTGGTCGGCTTCGGCCTGATCGCCGCCTACCAGTTCAAGTCACGGATGACCTCCGGCCGTCCGATGGACCGGGACTTCGCGAGCGCGAGCACACTGAGCCTCTCCCTGTTCGGCACCAACTTCGCCCAGCTGGCCCTCGGCGTCCTCGGTGTGCTGGTCGCCGCCGGGGAGTACTCGACCGGCATGATCCGCTCGACCCTGGCCGCCGTGCCGCGCCGACTGCCGGTGCTCTGGTCCAAGGCCGCCGTGTACGGGCTGATCGCGCTGGTGCTCGGCACCGTCGGGGTGTTCGCGGTCTTCGTCGCCGACAGCGGCGTCCTCTCCGGCACCCGGGTGGCGATGACCCTCTCCGACGCCGGGGTGGTCCGCGGCCTGCTGGGCGCCGGGCTCTACCTCGCGCTGGTCGGTGTGATCGGCGTCGCGCTCGGCGCGCTGCTGCGCTCGGTGGCCGGCGGCATCGCGGTGCTGGTGGCCACGCTGATGCTGGTCCCCGGGCTGACCTCGCTGCTGCCCAGCGCCTGGCAGAGCCACCTCAGCCCCTACCTGCCCAGCCACGCGGGCGAGGCGATGTTCGCCCTGCACCACGACTCGACCACGCTCTCGCCGACGGTGGGGCTGGCCGTCTTCCTCGGCTGGATGGTCCTCGCCCTCGGCGCGGCGGCCGTGCGGCTGGTGCGCACCGACGCCTGAGAGACTCGGAGCGGAGACGATCCATCGCGGCGCCGGGACCAACCGGCGCCGCACCCACGACCTCGACAGCCCGGCCGACCAGGGAGGTGCCACCGGTGAGCGAGCACGCCACCACCACGAGCCCGTTCGCGGCCGGAGGTGTCCGGGCCGACGACCCCCGAGCCTCCGACCCCCGGGCCACCGACGCGGCGGCCGCCGACGTCCTGTCCGGCCACCCGCTGTTCGCCCGCCTGGCCCGAATCGGCCAGCGGCTTCGACAGGGGGACCGCGACCGCCCCTGGGCGCTGGACGCCGCGGTGGTGGCCCTCGCCTTCCTGCTGTTCTGCCTGCCCGACCTCTTTCCCGGTCACGTCGAGGCCGGCGGGCGCGAGCACCGGATCGTGCTCGCCCGGCTGCCGCTGCCGCAGACCATGGCCCTGCAGGCCGGCCTGGTGCTGCCGCTGCTGTGGCGCCGCCGACGGCCCACGGCGGCCTTCGCCACGATCATGGCCGTCTTCGTCCTGCAGTGGTCGCTGGACGTCGGTCTGCGCGCCGACGCCGCCCTGCTGGTCGCCCTCTACAGCCTGGCGCTGCACGGCCGGCTGCGGCACCTGGCGTGGTCCTGTGCGGCCATGGCGGTGGCCGTCGCGCTGGTCGCGGTGGCCGTCTCCGGTGCTGGGCTGCCGGTCGGCGACGCCCTGTTCTTCCTGTTCAGCGCCGCGACGGCGGCCGTGGCCCTGGGCATCGCGGTGCGCGTGCGGCGCGCCCAGCTCGCCGGGCTGCGGGAGCGGGCCGCCCGGCTGGAGATCGAGCGCGACCAGCGCAGCCGGCTGGCCACCGCGACCGAACGTGCCCGGGTGGCCCGGGAGATGCACGACATCGTCGGCCACAACCTGTCCGTCATCGTCACGCTGGCCGACGGCGGCGCGTACGCGGCGCAGGCCAACCCCGAACGCGGCAGGGAGGCCCTGCTGCTGATCGGGGACACCAGCCGGCAGGCGCTCGGCGAACTGCGGCGGATGCTCGGCGTGCTGCGCGACCAGGGGGACCAGGCCGCCGAGTACACGCCGAAGCCCGGCATCGCCGACCTCGACGGGCTGTGCGCCCGGATCCGCGCCGCCGGCCCTCAGGTGGTGTACACGGCCGCCGGCGCCCTGGACCGACCGGACCGCGGGGTCCAGCTGATGGCCTACCGCATCGTCCAGGAGGCGCTCACCAACGCCCTCAAGCACGCGGGGCCCGAGACCCGCGCCCATGTGACGCTGACCGTCGACGCCGAGCGGCTGCGGATCCGCGTCGAGGACACCGGCCGGCCCGGCGGCCCCCGCTGGCACGGTCGCACGGACGGGTACGGCCACGGCCTGGCCGGGATGCGCGAACGCGCGGCCCTGTACGGCGGCACCGTCACGGCTGGTCCCGTCCCCGGTGCAGGATGGACCGTGGAGGCCGTTCTGGACCTCACCCCCGGGCCGGACCCCACCTCCGGCGCGGACCCGACCGGCGCGGGCCCCACCGCGGACCCCGGCCCCGGAGCGGGCCCGGGCCCCGGAGCCGGCCCGGACCTCACCCCCGACCCGACAGGCGGCCCGACGTGACCACCGTCCTCATCGTGGACGACCAGCCCTTGCAGCGTTACGGCTTCCGGATGCTGCTGGAGAGCCAGCCCGACACCGAGGTGGTCGGCGAGGCGGCCCACGGCGGCGAGGCCGTCCGGCTGGCCGCCGACCTGCGCCCCGACGTCGTCCTGATGGACATCCGGATGCCCGGCATGGACGGGATCGAGGCCACCCGCCGCATCGTCGCGACCGGCGGGCGCTCCCGCATCCTGGTGCTGACCACCTTCGACCTCGACGAGTACGCGCACGCCGCGCTGCGCGCCGGTGCCAGCGGCTTCCTGCTCAAGGACGCCCGTCCGGAGGAACTGCTGGCCGGCATCCGCGCCGTCTCCGGGGGCGACGCCGTGGTCGCCCCCGCGATCACCCGGCGGCTGCTCGACGCCTACGCCCACCGCCTGCCGGTCCGCCCGCCCGGCGCCGAGCCCGTCGCGGATCCGCGGCTGGACGCCCTGACCGATCGCGAGCGCGAGATCCTGGTCGCCATCGCCCACGGCTGGTCCAACAACGAGATCGCCCAGCGCCTGGTGCTGGCCGAGTCGACCGTCAAGACGCACGTCAGCCGGGTGCTGTCGAAGATCGGTGCCCGGGACCGCGTCCAGGCCGTGATCTTCGCCTACGACCGCGGTCTGACCCGCCCCAACCCGCCCGTCTGACCGGCCCGGGGCGGGGCCCCGCGCCCGGGGCCCGGCCCCGCGCCTGCGGGGCCGCCACGGGGCCTGCGGGGCCGCTGCCTCATGCGCCCGGGACAACAGGTGGCGCAGACTGCAGAGATCCGGAGGTGCCCGGCGACGAGAGGGCGGACATGGCTGCGGACAGCACACACAGAGCCTGGTGGCGGCCACGGTCCGGTCCGGCGGAGCGGCAGCTGTCCGCGGCCGGGCTGTGCGCGCTCGTCTGCCTGGTGGCCGGCGGCCTGTGGGCCGGGTACGTGGTGAGCCACCTCGGAACGCCCGGGATCTCCACACCCGCCCGTCTCCTACCGGTTCTCGGCTACGGCCTGGCGTCCGTCGCCGGCGGGGTGCTGCTGCACGCCCACCGGCCCGGGAACCAGCTCGGCTGGGTGCTGCTCGTGTACGGGGCGACGCTGATCGTCCCGCTCGCCGCGCAGACCCCGCTGTGGGTGGAGGGGGGCGGCCCCCACGTGGTCGGGGCCGTGGTGGTCCTGGTGTCGGTGGGCTACGCGGTCAGTGCCACCCTGTGGCACGCGCTGCCGCTGTGGTTGCCGAACGGGACGCTGCCGAGCAGGTGGTGGTGGTTCGCGATCGCCGCCGTGGGCCTGTGGAGGCTGGCCCCGGCCGGCTACTCCTTCTCCGACGCCACCGTGTTCGGCCGGCCCAACCCGTTCGCCGGCAGCGCCTTCGCGAACTGGCTGGGGGCGCTCGACGACCGGCTGCTCGACGCCCAGCTCGTGGTGTACGTCGTGCTGACCGTCCTGGTGGTGCTCGTCCCGCTCGCCCGCATCCGCGGGGTGTCGCGGCGTCGCCGGCAGAACGTCCTGATCGCCCTCGGCGTGTACCTGCTGTGGGGCGGAGCCGAACTCGGCTACTTCTTCGACCAGAGCACGCCCTCGTACATCGCGTTCGCCGTCACGTCGGCACTGTGGACGATCACCCTGGCCGCCGTCGTGGTCCGGGACGGCTCCTGGCGGCTCGACCGGGCGGCCCGGCGGGTCCTGGTCGGCCTGCTGGTGGCCGCCGGGCTGGCGATGGTGTTCGTGGTGGTGGCCTGTCTGCTCTCCACCATGCTGATGCCCGGCCGCGGCCTCGGGGCCCTGGTGGTGGTCGCCGCGGTCTTCCTGCTCGCGATCGGCCTGCCCCGGGGCGTGCGCGGGGCCTCCGGCCTCGTCGACCGCTGGTACTACGGCTCGCGCGCGCAGCCGTACCAGGTGCTGCGCAGTCTCGCCGGGAGGGTCAGCCAGACCGTCGACCCGCAGGAGGTGCCGGCCGTGCTGTGCCGTACCGTCAGCGACGAACTGCGGCTGCCCGGCGTGGAGTTGACCGTCTCCACGCGCAGCGGCGAACGGCCGCTGGCCGCCGTCGGGGAGCTCTCCGGCAGTGGCGAGGGCTTCCCGCTGGTGCACCGGGGGGACCAGATCGGCCGGCTCACCGTCGCCCCGCGGCAGGGCCAGCGGGTGCTCGACGACAGCGACCGCGACATCCTGCGCTCGCTCGCGGACCAGGCCGCGCCGGCCGTCGCCTCGCTCCAGCTGATGGAGGACTTGCGGGCCAGCCGCGAGCGGATCGTCGCGGCCCGCGAGGAGGAGCGCCGCCAGCTGCGCCGGGACATCCACGACGGCCTCGGCCCGATGCTGGCCGGCCTGCGGCTGCGTCTGCAGGCCGCCGCCGCGGTGGACGACCCGGCGCTCTTCTCCAGCGTGCTGGACCGGGTCGCGGACGACCTCGCCTCGGCGGTCCGGGAGGTCCGGCGGATCACCGACCGGCTCGGGCCCACCGCGCTGGGCGACTACGGCCTGTCCCTGGCGCTGAGCCGCCTCGCCGAGACCTTCAGCGGCCCGGACCTCGCCGTCACCACCAGGCTTGAGCCCGACCCGCTGCCGGCGCTGCCCGCGGCCGTCGAGGTCGCGGTCTACCGGATCACCGCGGAGGCGCTCAACAACGTGCTGCGCCACGCGCAGGCGGCCAGCGCCACGGTGTCCGTCCGGGCGGAGCCCGGGCGGCTGGTGCTCGACGTCGAGGACGACGGGCAGGGCCCGGGCCACGGGCTTCCCGTGCACCCGGGAGTGGGACTGCAGTCGATGTCCGAGCGGGCCGCGGAGATCGGCGGCAGCTGCACCGTGGACGCCCTGCGGCGCGGTACCCGGGTGCACGCGGTGCTCCCGCGCCGGCCCGCGGGCCGGTGACCGGCGAGCGGCCCGTCCGCAGCGGTCCGGTGCGGTGGGTGCGGCGAGGGCGCCGTGTGCACCCGCGGTGCGGGCGCCCGGCACGTGAAAGGGCCCCCGGCGCGACGGGTGACGGCCGGGGGCGGGACGGGAATTCCAGGAATAGGGGATACGGGGAAGAGGGGGTCAACAGACGTTCGGGGGTGTGCAGCGACCGTGGCTGGTGCCGGTCGTGCCGGAGCTGGGGCCGTGGGGCCGTTCCGCTCCGGGGGCGCTCTCGGCGCCGGAGATCCGGCACCTGCACGCCCTGGCGGCGGCGACGATGCTCACCACGGCGAAGACCGCGGCGGCGCCGGCGGCTGCCAGCGCCATGCCGGCCGTTCTTTCGGTCATGGGGTCCTCCACGGGGTTCCGCAGGCGGGTCCACTTCGACCTGCTCCTCCATGCCACCGCCGGTCCCGCCCCAGCCGCATGGGGCCACGGTCCTGTCCCGGTCCTGTCGTGCGGAAGGGGTGCGCCGGGGGCGGCGCGGGTCCGGGCTCAGGGAGCCTCTTCTCGAAGCGTATCGAGGGGGAAACCCATCGCAACTCGAACACCAGAACGGATCGTGCGGCCGGGGGCGACGCCGGGAACGGGTTCGTTCACTAACATCGACAGTGGGGTCCAGGTGATCTCCGCGACAGGGGAAGTGCTTCACCGTTCGCGCGGCCGGCCCGGGACCTTCCCGGGAACGGCGGCCGAACGCGTGGAGCGACGGGACCGAGGAAAGGCGACTGAAGAAGGTGCGCAACCATGACCGCTGAGACGGACACCGGGCACGGGCCGGTGACGGGCGCCCCGCTGCGGCGGCGCGGCGAGGCGCTGGAGAGCGCCATCTACGAGGCGGTCCTCCAGCAGCTCACCACCGACGGCTACGCCCGGCTGACCATGGAGGGGGTGGCCGCCGCCGCGCAGACCGGCAAGGCCGCGCTCTACCGCCGCTGGTCCTCCAAGGAGGAGCTGGTCAAGGACGCGCTGCGGGCCAGCCTGCCGCCGTCCGGCCCGGCCCCCGACACCGGCAGCCTGCGCGGGGACCTGCTGGAGGTGGTCACCAGGCTGCGCGCCGCGATGGTCAGCGAGATCGGCGCCGCCGTGCGGGCCGTCATGAGCGAGCTCGACCACCAGCGGGCGCACGCCTTCCTGGAGATCGTGCTGGAGCGGGTCGTCCAGCCGACGACCGCGCTGATCGCCGAGGTGCTGGACCGCGGCACCACCCGCGGCGAGGTCCGGCCCGGGGCGGTCACCCCGCTGGTCACCGACCTGGTGCCGGCGCTGATGCTGTACCGGATCAAGATGTGCGGCGGGGACGCGGTGCGGCTCGATCCGGCGGAGATCGTGGACGAGCTGCTGCTGCCGATCGTCCGTCCCTGACGGGCGCGCGGACCGGGCCACGGCCGCTGCCGTCGGCCATCAGGGTTAACGGTCGCCTCGCCTGGCCCGCCTGCTGGCGTGCCTGGTGAAGCGGCCGAGCCTGTTCGCGCTGAAGTGGTGGCACCAGTTCCCACCCCGGCCGGAGAGAAGCCCATGAGAATTTCCCGTACGGTGACCGCCACGGCCGCCGTCGTCGCCCTGGTCACCGTGGTGTGCGGCGGCTGCTCCAGCAGCAAGAAGTCGACACCTGCGGCAAGCCCGACCTCCGCGGCGAGCCCCTCCGGCAGTCAGTCCGCCGAAGCGACCCCGACGGGGAGCGCGAGCCCGAGCCCCTCCGCCGGAGCCGGCGGTGCGGCCGCCACGGTCTCGGCAACCACCGTCGGCAAGTACCAGAACATCCTGGTCGACGCCCGAGGCAAGACGCTCTACCTGTTCGAGGCGGACACCTCGCCCACCTCGACCTGCTACGACGCCTGCGCCACCGCCTGGCCCCCCGCCCTGACCACCGGCACCCCCACCGCCGCCAACGGCGTCGACCAGGCCAAGCTCTCCACGAGCACCCGCAAGGACGGCACGACCCAGATCGTCTACAACGGCCACCCGCTCTACTTCTTCGAGGGCGACACGGCGCAGGGCGACACCAACGGCGAGGAGTCCAGCGCCTTCGGTGCCACGTGGTACGTGGTCAACACCTCGGGCAACAAGGTCGAGGGCGGCTGAGCGGATGAACGGCGTCGAACGGTCGTCCCGCCCTCGGCGGGCCTCCGGCCTCCTGTGGGCATCGCTGCCGGTGGCCGTGACGGCCGGCCTCTTCTGGTACGGCCGGGCGCACACTCCCGACTACGCGAGCAGCCTCTTCGGCCGCCGGTTCGACGACGCCAACCAGCTCAAGGCCCAGCTCGGCACCGCCCTGCTGGGCCTCGCGTTGGCCCAGCTCCCGCTGGCGCTCTGGATGTACGGCCGGCTGCCCGGCCTGCCCACCGCACCCCGGTCGGTCCGGACCGGGCACCGGCTGGTCGGCCTGGCCGCGTTCCTGCTGTCCCTCCCGATCGCCTACCACTGCCTCGGGGCCTACGGCGTGCAGCTGACGGACAGTCGGATCGCCCTGCACTCGTTCGCCGGATGCTTCCTCTACGGCGCGTTCGTCGCCAAGGTCATCGTGGTCCGCCACCGCCGGCTTCCCGGCTGGGCCCTGCCCACGGCAGGCGGCGCCCTGCTCGTCCTGATCGCCCTGCTCTGGTACAGCGCCGCGCTCTGGCGCCTCAACGGCTACCACGTGCCAGGTCTGTGAGCCGTCCCCGGCGGCCCTTGTACCTCCGGACCGCCCCGCCGAGCACCGGCTCGGCGGGGCGAAATGATCAGGACCTCGAATCACCGACACGTCCGGGATCCCGTAGGGCGCCGCCCGGGCCCTCGGACGTCCGGGCCCGGACTCCTGCGGGGGCTCAGGCCCCGCTGTGGCGGAGCATGTCCTCGCGCTCGACGACCTTGACCCGCTCGCGCTGCTCGGCCTCGCCGAGCGCGCGCTCGTGGGCGTCCAGCAGCTTCCAGCCCTCCCAGGTGGTGAAGCGGACGCCCTGGGCGCGCAGGTGCTGCTCGACGGCCGCCGGGTCCGGCTCGACGGCGCCGGGCAGGCGGTCGGCGGCGTGGTCGTCCAGCAGGCAGGCGACGGTCTCGTTGGCGTCGCCCTTGGTGTGGCCGATCAGGCCGACCGGGCCGCGCTTGATCCAGCCGGTGACGTACGTGGCGGTGCGGTGCGAGCCGTCGCCGTCCAGGACCCGTCCGGCCTGGTGCGGAACGGTGCCCGAGGCCGGGTCGAAGGGCAGCTTGGGCAGCTCGTCGGAGTAGTAGCCGACCGCGCGGTAGACCGACTGCACGTCCCAGTCGGTGAAGCCGCCGGTGCCGCGCACATTGCCGGTGCCGTCCAGCTCGGTGCGCTCGGTGCGCAGGCCGACCACCCGGCCGTCCTCGCCGAGCACCTCCACCGGGGACTCGAAGAAGTGCAGGTACACCCGGTGCGGGCGGTCGCCGACGTCGCGGATCGCCCAGTTCTCCAGCGTCGAGGCGACCAGGTCCACGTGCTTGACCGAGCGGCGCTCGGCGATCGAGCCCTCGTCGTACTCGATGTCCTCGGGGGCGACGATCACCTCGATCGTGGGGGAGTGGTCCAGCTCGCGCAGCTCCATCGGGCTGAACTTGGCCTGGGCGGGGCCGCGGCGGCCGAAGACGTGCACCTCGACGGCCCGGTTGCGCTTCAGGCCCTCGTGCACGTTCGGCGGGATCTCGGTGGGCAGCAGTTCGTCGGCGGTCTTGGCGAGCACCCGGGCGACGTCCAGGGCGACGTTGCCGACGCCGAGGACGGCGACCTTCTCGGCCTCCAGCGGCCAGGTCCGGGGCACGTCCGGGTGGCCGTCGTACCAGGAGACGAAGTCGGCCGCGCCGTAGGAGCCGTCGAGGTGGATGCCGGGTATTTCCAGGGCGCGGTCGGCCGTCGCGCCGGTGGAGAACACCACGGCGTCGTAGAAGCGGTGCAGGTCGTCCAGGGCGAGGTCGTTCGGGTAGTCGACGTTGCCGAACAGCCGGACCTGGGGCTTGTCGAGCACCTGGTTCAGGGCGGTGACGATGCCCTTGATGCGCGGGTGGTCGGGCGCGACCCCGTAGCGGATCAGGCCGAACGGAGCGGGCATCCGCTCGAACAGGTCGATCGAGACACCGGGGTCCTGGGCGGCGTCGGACTTCAGCAGGGCGTCCGCGGCGTAGATGCCGGCGGGGCCGGCTCCGACGATCGCGACTCGGATCGGGCGGGGCATGACGAGTGGTCCTCCGGTCGGGCGCGATGCAACAAAGGTTAGCCGAACCTTTGTAGCAAACCCTACGGATGACCTGCGAAGTAGGCGGTGGTGATCTATGGGGCCATAGGCCCGGCCTATGCCCCCGGGTCGGCGGCCCGGGCGGCGGCGGAGGCCTCGAAGAAGCGCAGCAGCTCCACCGGGAACGGCAGCACCAGCGTCGAGTTTTTCTCCGCCGCGACCTCGACCACGGTCTGGAGCAGCCGCAGCTGCATCGCCGCCGGGGTCTCGCTCATCCTGCTCGCCGCCTCGGCGAGCTTGGTGGCGGCCTGGAACTCGCCGTCGGCGGTGATGATCCGGGCCCGGCGCTCACGGTCCGCCTCGGCCTGGCGGGCCATCGAACGCTTCATCGAGTCCGGCAGGCTGACGTCCTTGATCTCCACCCGGTCGATCTGCACGCCCCAGCCGGTGGCCGGGCTCTCCAGCATCACCTCCAGCCCCTGGTGCAGGTTCTCCCGGCCGGAGAGCAGGTCGTCCAGCTCGCTCTTGCCGATGACGGAGCGCAGCGAGGTCTGGGCGACCTGGAGCATGGCGAAGGAGTAGTTCTGGACGTCCACGGTGGCCCTGACCGGATCCACCACCCGGAAGTACAGCACCGCGTCGACACTCACCGAGACGTTGTCCTTGGTGATGCCCTCCTGCGCCGGAACCGGCATGGTGACGACCTGGACATTGACCTTGCGCATCCGGTCCAGCACCGGCAGCAGCAGACTCACACCCGGCTGGCGGACCTGCCCGCTCACCCGGCCGAGCCGGAACACCACACCGCGCTCGTACTGCTGGACCACCCGCACACCGGTCGCCAGCCAGAGCAGGAGCACCACGGCGACGATCACGACAACTGCCACGATTCCGGCCTCCCCCGTCGCGGCACAGCCGGGCCGGGGACCGGAGTGGCCCCGTCGCCCGGTGCGAGCCGCGCTGGCCAGTATGCGCTCGGGCCGGGGCGGTGGACAGCGTCGTGCGCGGGTATTCCGACGGAGCGTCGGCGGGGCCGCTGCCGCGGGCCGAAGTGAGCCCTACCGGCAGCCTGTTCGGGCCGGTAGCGTCGCCGGGTGACCACGACGATCGACTCCGCGGCGGGCTCCGGCTGCGCCCGGCCGCCACTGCTGACGCGGGCACTGCTGCTGCGCTTCGTCTCCCTGCTCGGCACCTCCGTCGGGTTCAACCTGCTGCTCTCCGCCGTGCCGCTGTGCGCCCAGGAGTCCGGCGGCGAGCACGCGGCGGGCCTGGCCACCGGCGCGCTGATGCTGGCCACCGTGGTCGGCGAACTGGCCACCCCGTGGCTGACCGCGCGCTTCGGCTACCGCCCGGTGCTGGCGGCCGGGTTGGTGCTGCTCGGCGCGCCCACGCCGCTCCTGGCGTGGACCGGGGGCATGGCGGCGGTGGTGACGGTCTGTCTGCTGCGCGGGCTCGGCTTCGCGGTCGCGCTGGTGGCGGGCGGGGCGCTGACCGCCGCGCTCATCCCGGCCGAGCGGCGCGGGGAGGGACTCGCGCTGGTCGGCCTGGTCTCCGGGCTGCCCGCCCTGGCCTGCCTGCCGCTCGGCGTCTGGCTGGGCCAGCACCTCGGCTGGGACTGGGTGTTCGCGATCGGGGCGGCGGCGCCGCTGGCCGCCGTCGCCTCCGTCCCGGCGCTGCCGGACCGCACCCGGGCCGACGGGCCGACGGTGGGGGTGCGGGAGGGGCTGCGCAGCGGCGCGCTGCTGCGGCCGGCCGCGGTGTTCGGCGCGACGGCGCTGGCGGCCGGGATCCTGGTCACCTTCCTGCCGCTCGCCGTGCCGTCCGCCACCGCCGTCGCGGTGGCGCTGCTGGTCCAGCCCGGCGCCGCGACGCTGACCCGCTGGCTGGCCGGGCGGTACGGGGACCGCCGGGGCTCGGCCGGGCTGGTGCTGCCCGCGCTGCTGGTCTCGGCGGCCGGGGTGCTGCTGCTGGCCGCCACGGGCAGCCCGGTCGCGGTGGTGGCCGGCGCCGCGGTGTTCGGCGCGGGGTTCGGTGTCGCGCAGAACGCGACGCTGGCGCTGATGTACGCGCGGGTGCCGCCGGCCGGCTACGGCACCGTGACGGCGCTGTGGAACGTCGCGTACGACGGCGGGATGGGGATCGGCGCGGCCGCCTTCGGGGCGGTCGCGGGCGGGACGGGCTACCCGTGGGCGTTCGTGCTCACGGCGGCGGTGATGCTCGCCGCGCTCGCCCCGGCCCGGTGGGACCGCCGCCGGGCCGGGGCGAGCACGCCCGCCCGCCGCTGAGCGGCCCGGTCCGGGTCTCTCCGGCAGCGCCCTGGCGAGCGCGGCGGCCCGGGCCCGCCCGGCGGCGTCGGGGTGCGGCGCCTCGGTCGGGCGGCGTGTCGGTCGGGTGGCACCGGCTGGTCGACCGCACGTCGGTGGCAGCGGCCGGCCCCGGGCGCGGACCGACACGCACGGGGCCGTGCTGTTGCTCGACTTGCCGCAGGCCGGGCGCTTGGATGGATCCGGCCTGGTCAACACCCGGACGCGGCCGGACGGCCCCCGGCAAGCCGAGGAGTCACCCCTGTGAACGACACCCCCGACCCCGCCGTCGTGGCCCGTCGGATCGCCGAACGGCGCGAGCAACTGGGCCTCGGCGAGGAGGCCCTGGCCCACCGGGCCTCGATGGCTCCCCGCTACCTGCGGTGCCTGCTGGAGGCCGGTCCCTCCTTCGACCCCGGGGGCTTCGTCCGGATCGCCGCCGCCCTCGACAGCACCCCCGAGGAGCTGGTGTCCGGCCGCGCCGACGCCCCGCCCGGCCAGGGCGGCCCCGGCCCGCGCCCCCGGCTGCTCGACCTCACCGAGCAGGAGTGCTGGCAGCTGGTCGGCGACCACGGCATCGGCCGGATCGCCCTGCCGGTCGAGCCGGGGCCGGTGGTGCTGCCGGTCAACTACGTGGTGGACCGGGGCTCCTTCGCCTACCGCACCGGCGAGCACGGCGCCGCCTCCCCGGAGGAGGGGGCCGCGGTCTCCTTCCAGGTCGACCACATCGACGAGTACCTCGGGCGCGGCTGGAGCGTGCTCGCCCTCGGCCCCGCGCACTACGTGGACGACCCCGCCGAACTGGAGCGCCTGGCCGGCCTGCCCGGCGCGGCCCCCTGGGCGGGCGGGGACCGGCCGCGCTGGGTGCGGATCCGCCCGGAGGAGGTCAGCGGACGGCAGCTGGTCACGGGGTGACGCACCTGCCGTCCCGCCGGGCCCGGGAGCTCCGGCAGGAGGGCGGGCGACGGGCACCGGCACGGCCCGTGGACGGGCGTCCCGATGACTGGTAAGCAGTCCGGTGGCGGCCGGGCCGTGCGGGCCGCCGTCCGGGACGTACCACCAGGAGAGCAGGGGCGATGCGCAGAATTCTGATCGTCGGCGCCGGGCAGGCCGGACTCCAACTGGCCCTGGGGCTGCAGGCCCACGGCTACGACGTGACGGTGCTGACCGACCGCGGCCCGGAGGAGGTGCGCGGCGGGCGGGTGATGTCCAGCCAGTGCATGTTCGACTCCGCGCTGCGCACCGAGCGCGCCCTCGGCCTCGACCTGTGGGCCGACCGGGCGCCCCGGATCGAGGGCCTCGGGGTGTCGGTCGCCGGACCGGAGGCGGAGCGGGCGATCGACTGGGTCGCCCGGCTGGACGCCCGCGCGCAGTCCGTCGACCAGCGGCTGAAGATGTCCACCTGGCTGGAGCTGTTCGCCGGACGCGGCGGCCGGGTGGAGCTGCGCCAGGTGACCGCGGCCGACCTGCAGAACCTGGCCGGCTCCTACGACCTGGTGCTGGTCGCCTCCGGAAAGGGCGCGCTGGCCTCGCTGTTCGAGCGCGACCACGCGCGCTCCCCGTACGAGCGGCCGCAGCGCGCGCTGGCCGCCAGCTATGTGCACGGGCTCGGGCCGCGCCCCGAGCACGACTACCCGGCGGTGCGCTGCAACCTGGTGCCCGGCGTCGGCGAGCTGTTCATGGTGCCCGCCCTGACCGAGGCCGGGCCCTGCGACATCATGATCTGGGAGGCCCGACCGGGCGGCCCGGCGGACGCCTTCGACGGGATCCGCGATCCGGCCGAACACCTGCGGGTGACCCTGGAGTTGATGAAGACCTTCACACCCTGGGAGTACGACCGCACCCGCTCCGGCGTCGAACTCACCGACGCGGGCGGCACCCTGGCCGGGCGCTTCGCCCCGGCGGTGCGCCACCCGATCGGCGAACTGCCCGGCGGCGGTTCGGTGCTGGGCGTCGCGGACGTGGTCGTCCTCAACGACCCGATCGCCGGCCAGGGCTCCAACAACGCCGCCAAGTGCGCCGCCGTCTACCTGGAGGCGATCCTCGACCACGGCGACAGGCCCTTCGACCGGGCCTTCCAGCAGGAGGCCTTCGACAGGTTCTGGCACCTCGCCGCCCCCGCCACCACCTGGAGCAACCAACTGCTCGCCCCACCGCCCCCGCACGTCCTCCAGATCCTCGGCGCCGGGGGCCGGTCGCCCGCCGTGGCCCACCGGTTCGCCAACGCCTTCGACGAGCCGGCGGACCTGGAGGAGTGGTACTTCGACCCGGCCCGGGCGGGCTCCTACCTGGCCTCGGTCGCCGTCGGCGACTGAGCGGACGCCGGGCGGACCACCGAAGGGTCAAGATCTTCCCAAGTCCCGGACAAGCGGGCACCGTTCGTGGTGGGTTCTTCTCGCCCCCGGACGGGGGTCCCGTCCGGCCCGTCACCCGGGCCCGGCGGGCGGCGTGGACAACGGGAGAAGACCAGTGGCGGTCGACGGGGGCAACATGGCCCAGGCTGTGATCGATATGGCGTACAACGAACGCAAGCGGCTGCACACCGGCCGCAGCCGGACCGTCGCCGTGGTCGTCTTCGGCCTGCTGATCGCACTCGGCTTCTTCCTGGCCCTGGTGGTCGGGAAGGCGGACCCGGACACCCCGCCGACCTGCGACGGCCAGACGATGACCCGGCACAGCGAGTGCCGGATCTGGTCCAGCCGCGGCGGCGGGGGCACCTACTCCTACGACGAGATGATCGACCGTCGGGAGTCCGGCAACGGGGTGTGGCGGGTGATCGGCTTCGGCGGCGCGGGCGTGGCCGCCGTCCTGATGGTCGTCTCCATCGCCAAGCTCAACCCCAACCGCCCCTGGGGCGATCCGGTCGGCGCCGCGTGCCCGCGCTGCCGGGAGCTCAACCTGCGGGAGAAGCACACCGTGCACAGCGTCACCCGGGGCCGGACCACCCACCGCTACAGCGGCATCGTCACCCTCTGCACCCCGGCCTGCGGTTTCGCCACGATCCGCCAGCGCTGACCGGCGCCGCCGCGGCCCCGGGGCCGCAGGGCCCCGAATAGGTCCTCCCGCTCCCACCGGCTACGCTCGGCCCCGTCGAACGAACGATGGGGTGGACCGAGTGGGCAGGTGGGAGCGGGCGCTGGACGCGGCCGGGGTGCGGGAGGCCGGCCTGCGGGCCGACTACGGCCGGCAGCGGCAGCAGATGGCCCGCTACCGGCGGGAGGCCGCGCTCGCCACCGAGCTGCTGCTGCCCGCGCGGATGGTCCCGCACGTGATCGCCGCCGCCGCCTTCATGCACCGCACCGACACCCTGCTCGACAGCGGCCCGCTCGCCGAACGCCGGGCGGCGTCCGCCCGCTGGCGGAAGCGGGTCACCGACGGCCTCGCCGCCGGCCGCACCGACGACCCCGAGCTGCGCCCGCTGCTGCACAGCGTCGCCGCCCACCCCGTCCTGCGGGACCGGGTGCTGGACTTCCTCGCCGCGACCGGGGCCGACCTGGACTTCACCGGATTCGCCACCGAGGAGGACTACCAGGCCTACGTGGACGGGTACTCGCTGCCCGGCTTCATGGTGGTCGCCGGCCTGATCGGCCCGGACGGCGACCAGGGCGGCTACCGCGCCGCCTGCCGCACCTTCATCGACGGCAGCCAGCGGCTCGACTTCGTCAACGACCTCGCCGAGGACCTCGCCGACGGCCGGCTGACCATCCCCGAAGAGACCCTGAAGGAGCACGGCGTCACCCGCGCCGACCTGGAGCGGGCCCGCGACCTGCCCGCCGTCCGGGCCCTGCTCGCCGCCCTGCTCGACCGCGCCGACCGCACCCTCGCCGACGGCAGGGCCGTCATCGACCGGGTGCCGCCCGCCCACCGGCCGATGGTCCGCTGCATCGTCGGCGTGGAGGAGCTCACCAGCGCCGCCGCCCGCGCCGACCTCGGCGCCCTGCTGCGCCGCTCGGCCAGTCCGGCCAAGCCCGCCGCGCTGCGCCTGCTGGCCCGCGAGTACCTCCGGGCGCGCCGCCCGCGCGGCTGACCGGTCGCCGGCCCGTGAACGCCTCCGGTCCCGGAGGCGGCGATCCGGTGTGTGCGGCCCCGGTGAGAGCCGTCGGAGCCGGTGTCCACAAACGGAACCTCCCTTTGTCGTAGGCGATCCGGCAGGTCGGTCGGCGCCCTGTCCCGAGTGGGGCGGCCTGGCTAGCATGAGCGCGCTCAGCAAGCAGGACCCAAAGACCCCAATCATTGGGAGGACCCCCATGAGTGCCGTGATGACCGACATCCGCGACGCCGGCCTGCTGGACATCGACGAGGACGCCATCGTCTTCGAGGACGAGTTCGACGCCGACCTCACCCCCGTGGCCTGCCTCGCCGACCCGTGGGTGACCTACGTCCCGACCCGCTTCCCCTGTGAGTTCAACTCCTGATCCGTCCGGATCCCGAGGCACGGCGGACCGGGGGACGGGCGGAAGGACGAGCGCCCCGCCCGACCCCGGCTCCGAGCGCGGTCAGCACGTAGGACCCAAAACTCCAATCATTGGGAGGACCCCCATGAGTGCCCTGATGACCGACATCCGCGACGCCGGCCTGCTGGACATCGACGAGGACGCCATCGTCTTCGAGGACGAGCTCGACGCCGACCTCACCCCCGTGGCCTGCATCGACGACGTGTGGGTGACCTACGTCCCGACCAGCTTCCCCTGCGAGTTCAACTCCTGATCCCTTCGGATCCCGGAGCACGGCGGACCACGGCGGACCGGGGAAGGACGCAACGATGAGCACACCGCCCGACCCCGGCTCCGCCGCGGTCCTGGGACAGGAGGAACTGCGGCGCCGGGCCGAGGAACTGGCCGCCCGGGCGCCCGGCCCGCACCGCCCGCTGCGCACCGACGGCCAGTGGTGGTACCTCCCGGACCCCCGGATGCCGGAGCTGGCCCACGGCTGGAAACTCCACCTGTCCGCCCGACCGGAGGGCTTCGCGGCCCTGCTGGACACCGTCCTTCCCATCCTGCTCGGCCGCGTCTGCGACGTGAAGTTCGCGGTGAGCGCCGCGGCACTGTGGGAACTCAACAGCGGCCGGCTCGGCGCCGCCGCCGTCGGCAAGGCCGTCACGGTCTACCCCCGGCCGGAGGAAGTCCGATCCCTGGGGCTGGAGTTGGCGCAGGCACTGGCAGGCCGGGAAGGCCCCGCCGTGGTGAGCGACCGCCCCGTCCGGCCCGACGCCCCGGTGCACTACCGCTACGGGCCGTTCCGCGTCACCGACGACGAGGCGCAGGCCGGCATGGCGGGCCCGGACGGCTCGCTGTTCCCCGGACTGGCCGAGGCCCGCTACCGTCGGCCGCCGTGGGCGGACGACCCCTTCGAAGCGGCCGACGCCCCCGCCCGCCCGGCGACCACCCGGGTCGGAGCCGGCCGCTACCGGATCACCGCCGGCATCACCCGGGCGCCCAGCGGCCACGTCTACCGCGCGGTCGAACTCGCCACCGGGCGCGAGGTGGTGATCAAGCAGGCCAGGGCCTTCGTCGCCGAGGACGGCGCGGGCACCGACGCGCGCGGCCGGCTGCGGCACGAGCAGCGGGTGCTCGACGCGCTGGCCGGGATCCCCGGCGTGCCCGCACTGGTCGACTACTTCCGGCACGGCACCGACGAGTACCTGGTCAGTGCCGCCCGCGGCCGGATCGACCTGCGCCGCGAGGTGCTCACCGCCGGCCCGTACGACGCCGGTGCCAGTGCCCGTGCCGGTGCCGGTGCCGGGACAGCGGGCGGACGGGACTGGTGGACGCTGGCGCGCCGGCTGCTGCACGTGCTCGACGCGGTGCACTCCCGCGGCGTGGTGGTCTGCGACCTCAAGCCCGCCAACGTGGTGCTCGACCCGGACGGCCGGCCCGCGCTGGTCGACTTCGGCGTGAGCGCCCTGGCCGGCGACCGCCCCCCGGGCGCCACCGCCGGGTACGGCCTGCCGGGCGCCACCGGCGAAGACCCCACCGAGGACCACTACGCGCTGGGCGCCACCCTGCACCACGCCCTCACCGGCCTCGACCCGGTGGTGATCGACCAGGACCCGGCGACCAACCGCGACCGCACCCTCGCCTGCCTGCGCGCCGCCCTCCCGGAGCCCGGGCACCCGGCGGCGGAGCTGGTCGAGGGCCTGCTGAGCTTCGACCCGGTACACCGCGCCGCCGCGGCGGCCCGGCTGCGGGAGGGACCCCGCCCGGTCCGACGCGGTGCCCCCGGCGGACGGAGCGGCGGCCGGCCGGCCGAGGCCCTCGACCACACCGTCACCACCTGCGTCCGGATGGCCCGCGAACTGGTCGCCGCCGACCCCGGCGCGGAGCGCCCCCGGACCCTGCTCTCGCTGTACGACGGCGCGGCCGGACTCGGCCTCGAACTGCTCCAGCACCCCGAGCGCCCGGACGCCCGGGCCGCCGCCGCCGAACTGGCCCGCTGGACGGCCGCCCACCCGGCCCTCGACCACCTCGACGGCTCGCTGTACCAGGGCCGTACGGGCGTCGACCTGTTCCTCGCCGAGGCCGCCGCCGCGCTGGGCACCGAGCCCCCGCGGCACCGCCGGTACGTGGGGACGGGCGTGGACCAGATCGGCGGCACCGCCGGCATCGGCACCGGGCACCTGCTGCTCGCCGCCCTCGGCCCGGCGGCCGGAGCACACCGCGCGGCGGCGGCCGACTGCGCCGCCGACCTGGCCGGCCGGCCGCTGGACGACCTCGGGGAGGATCCCAACCCCGGCACCGCGGCCCTGGCCGAGGGCTTCGCCCACGGCCGCGCGGGCGTCGCCCACTTCCTGCTCGCGATGCCCGACGAGGCGTCCCGGCACGCCGCCCGGCAGATCGTGGACGGACTCGCGGCCGACCTCCCGCGCATCGCCGCCGCCGCCCGCGCGCCCGGGGCGACCCGCCGCTACCTGTCCTGGTGCCGGGGCCTGGCCGGGCTCGGCACCCTGCTGGTCCAGGCCGGCCGGCGGGACGGCGACGACGCGCTGATCGCCCTGGCCGCCGAGGCGGCCGACACCTGCCGGACGCTCGCCCCGAGGACCGCGCAGGTGTTCCGCTGCTGCGGCCTCGCGGGCGTCGGGGACCTCTTCGTCGACCTCGCGGTGGCCACCGGCGAGGCCCGGCACTGGGCGGCCGCCGAGGAACTGGCGGCCCTGATCCTCACCCGGGCCGGCGGCCCGCCCGACCGGCCGCTGCTGCCCGGCCGCCGGCCGGACGCGGAGGCCCGGGCCTGGGCGGTCGGCACGCCCGGCGTCACCACCTTCCTGCGCCGTCTCGCCCGGCGCGGCGGCCCGGTGCCGGGACTGCTGCCGCTGCACTGACCGGCCCCGACCGGTCCGGGCCGAATGGTGACGTTTCGTCAGTTTCACTGTGCGGCAAAGGGATCCGTGGGCCGCCCGTCCGGGCCGCCCCCTGCCTCGGTGCCCCGGACCGTCCCGGTGGACCGCACCCGCCGATGGGGCGGGGATCCGTGAGGACTGGGGTTCCGCTTGAGTGGAAACGGTATTGAGCCGACCAGGCGCGGGCTCCGGCCAAGGTGGCGGTGGCCCGTACCGCCGCCCGCCGCCCGCCGCCTAGAGTCGCCGTCGGGCGGTGCGAAGCCCGGGTCCGGGCGACCCGCGGGCGGCGCACCCACGGGGGGCCCGGCACATCCCGCAACATCTGATCGCAGGCCCGTCCTTCCGGTTCGACCGGCAGGCCTGCCAACGTGAGGGAGAACGCCATGTCCGACATCACCGCGTCCCGTGTCGAGAGCCT
Organism: Kitasatospora sp. NPDC048715; assembly: GCF_043198905.1. Lineage (NCBI taxonomy): Bacteria > Bacillati > Actinomycetota > Actinomycetes > Kitasatosporales > Streptomycetaceae > Kitasatospora > Kitasatospora sp. NPDC048715. The sequence continues at coordinate 610,010 of NZ_JBICVH010000002.1, forward strand.
CGACCTTCAGGACCTCGACCTCAGCGAGCTGACCGTCACCTCGCTGCGCGACACCGTCGCGCTGCCCGAGAACGGCGCCTCCTGGGGCTCTTGTTCCTGCCAGGCCTCGTCCTCCTGCGCGCAGCCGCAGGACATGTAAGGAACAGCCCGAACCCGTCGGCCGGGCCCTTTGAGGCCGCGGCCACGGTGCCAGGAGGGACCCGGCGCGTCCACCGGACGCGCCGGGTTCGTCCCGCGTCCACAGCGCCTGCCGCGGGTCCGCAGGACCTGTCGCGCGGACCCGGTCGGGCCGACGGCGCCGCGGCCGGAACCGACCAGTCCCACGAGACGCGCCCCCAGGCCCCGTCGGAGGGAACCGCCCATGCCCAACCGCGCCGCCCCGCCCCGGGACGCCCGGGCGCCGGTCCCCGCACCGGCTCCGGCCGCGTACGCCGCGCGCCACGCCCTGGTGCGCTCCACCGTGCTCGCCCGGCCCGCCCAGTCCGCCGCCACGGCGCACACCCGGGCGCTGCTGCGCGACCTCGCCGCCGCCGAGGCCGCGGCCGAGGCCCTGCGGCCGGCCCTCTGCGACGACCTGTACGCCGGCCGGGCCGGGCACGACGAGGAGTTCCACCGCAGGGTCGTGCTGCCGCTGCGCCGCGACCTGCACAACGGGCGAACGCCGCGGGCGGCGCTGCTCGACCGGCTCGCCGACCTGCCGCGCCGGATCCCGCGGCTCGCCGAGTGGCTTGAGCTGCGACGGCTGCGGGCCCGGCTGCTGGACGCGCTCGCCGACGCCGTCCCGCCCGCCCTCGCCGCCGAACGGGCCGCCCTCGCGGACATCTGCCGGGAGCCCGCCTTCACCCGGGCCGTCGCGCTCACCAGCGCCGACCTGCTGCGCGCGGTGGCCAACACCGCGGGCGTGACCGGGGAACCGCCGCGCGGCCGGGCGCGCAAGGAGGAGGCCGCCGTACTGCGGCACGCCCTGCGGGCCACCGCCAAGACCAGCCCGCTGTCCTGGTTCACCGCCGTCGGCTGGTCCTCCGAGGACGGCGAAGCCGCGGCCGGCGAGCCCCGCGCCTGCGTCCGGGAGAACCGGGCGCTGGTCACCGCGCTCGTCCAGGCCCTGCTCGACGACCCCCGCCGCAGCCGCACGCTGCCGCACCGGATGACCAGCGCGGCCCGGGTCGCCGACGGCCGGGCCCGCTACGCCCGCGCGGAGGCGCTGTTCGCGGGCGGGCGCTTCCTGGTCACCCGGGAGGAGGAGGTCGAACTCGCCGCCCGGCCCGAACTCGCCCTGCTCGCCTCGCTCGCGGCCACCCCGGCCCCGCCGGACCGGCTCGCCGCCGGGCTCGCCGAGGCCCTCGGACGGCCGGGCGGCGACCCGGGCGCGCAGCGCTTCGTGGACCAGCTCGTCACGGCCCGGCTGCTGGTGCCCACCGAACCGGTCGACCCGCAGGACCGGCACCCGCTCCGCAGCCTGGCCGGGTGGCTCCGGCAGTGGCCGCAGGACGCCGAGCTGGCCCACCGGATCGAACAACTCGACCTGCAGAACGCCGAGTTGGCCGTGACCACGGGCGAGCACCGCCCCGAACTGCTGGCCGTCCTCGCCGAGCGCTGGCGGCTGCTGCTGGCCGACGCCGGCCGGCCGGTGCCGCAGGAGGCCGCGCCGCTCAGCGTCCTCAGCGAGGACGTCCACGCGCCGGCTCCGCCGCAGCCCCGGCCGGGCGCGGCCGACCGGGCGGCGCTCGCCGAACTCACCGCGTTCGCCGAGCTGTTCGACCACGCTCACCTGATGCGCCGGGCTGCCCGGGGCCGCTTCGTCGCCCGCTACGGCGTCGGCGGGGTGTGCGACGCCCCCTGGGACTTCGCTGCCGCCCTGGCGGACTCCTGGGCGGATCCGACACCCCCGGACGAACTGGCCGCGCTGCGCGAGGAGTTCGCGAAGCTGCCGGAGCAGGACGGCGAACTCGTGCTCCCCGCCGAGCGGATCCGCGCCCTGGCCGCCCGACTGCCCCACTGGACCGCGGCCCGCCCGCTCAGCTACTCCTGGTTCGTCCAACGCGGCTCCGCGGACGGCCTGTTGTGCGTCAACCACGTCTACGGCGGCTGGGGGCGCTTCACCAGCCGCTTCCTCGACGGCCTGGCCCCGCAGGCCGCCACCGAGGTCGCCCGGCAGCTGCGGTCCGGCCTCGGCGCCGGCGCCCGCGCCGCCCAGATCCGGCCGGTCGGCGGCTTCAACGCCAACCTGCACCCGCGACTGCTCGCCGACGAGATCGGCCCCGACCGACAGTGGACCGGCCTCGCCGAGTCCGACCTCGACCTCGTGCACGACCCGGTCGACGACCAGCTCCGGCTGCGGCTGCGCACCACCGGCGAGCTGCTCGACGTCCTCTACCTGGGCTTCCTCGCACCGGTCATGCTGCCCCGGCGGCTCGGCCCGCTGCTCAACGACCACCCCGAGGGAGTCGTCGACTTCCGGCCGCTGCTGCCGCGCACCACCCTCGCCGCGCCCGGCGGCACCGTGCTGCGCACCCCGCGGCTGCGCCACCGGCACGTCGTCCTCGCCCGCCGCCGCTGGCTCCTGCCGGCCGGAGTGCTCGACGCCCTGCGGGCCGACCTCGCCGCCGACGCGGGCCCCGACGGGGTCCCGGCCGCGGCCGTCGCCCGCTGGCGGGCCCGGCTCGACCTGCCCGAACAGCTCTTCCTCCACCCCGCACCGGCCGCGGCCGACCCCGCGGGCACGCCCGGCGACGCCTTCGTCGCCCACCTGCGAGCCCCCAAGCCGCAGCCCGTCGACCTCGGCAACCCGCTGCACCTGCGCCACCTCGCCAAATGGCTCACCCGGCACCCGCGCGGCGCGGTGCTGGAGGAGGCCCTCCCGGCCATCGCGGGTCACCCGGAGCCGACCCGGGCCGTGGAACTCGTGGTGGAGACGTACCGGCCCGGCCGGGGCAGCGCGCAGGCGGCCGGCGCCTTCGAATCCGTCCGTACCGCCATCGCCGAGGAGGCGCCCGATGAGTGACCCGGCCGACGGCCGAGGGGCCGTGACCGCCTGGGACGTGGTCCTGTACCACTACCGGCCCGACAAGGCCCGCGCGCTGCGCGAAGCCGTCCTGCCGCTGGCCCGGCAGGCGGCGGCCGAGGGGCTGGCCGCCCACGTCGAGCGGCACTGGCGGTTCGGACCGCACCTGCGGCTGCGGCTGCGCGGCCCGGAGGCACGGGTGGCCGGGGCGGCGCAGCGGGCCGCCGAGGCGCTGCGGGCGTGGGCGGCCGCGCACCCCTCCGTGGCCGACCGGTCGGACGAGCAGCTGCTCGCCGAGGCCGCCGTCGCCGGACGCGCGGAGCTGATCGCGCCGCCGTACGCGCCGCTGGTGCCGGACAACACCGTGGTGGCGGCGCCCGCCGACCGGTCCGCCGAAGACGCCCTGCGGGCGCTGATCGGCGCCGAATCCGCCGAGCTGCGCGAGGAGTTGCTGCGGACCGGCCTGCCCGCCCTCGACTCGGCCTGCCACTTCCTCGGCGCGCACGGCGACACCCCGCAGGCGCGGGTGCAGCTGGTGGTGACGGCGCTCGCGGCACACGCCACCGCGCACCCGGACGGGCTGGTCGGCGCGCACTACTCGGTGCTCTCGCACCTGGAGGACTTCCTGGTCCACGAGGACCCGGACGGCAGCCTGCGGGCCGCCTTCGAGCGCCGCTGGGAGCAGAGCGGCCGGGCGGTCACCGCGCTGGTCGGCCGGATCGCCGACGGCGGCGCGCGCGACTGGGAACGGGACTGGGCGCACTGGTCGGCGACCGCCTGGAGCCTGGCCGAGCGGCGGCTGACGGCCGGCGCCGACCTCGGCGGCCGCCACGCCGAGTACCGGGAGCGCGCCGAGGCACTCGGCGACCCGGCCACCGCCGAGCGCTGGAACGCCGAACTGCGCACCCGCTACAGCGAGTTCCACCGACTGCTGCAGCGCGCCGACCCCGACGGCAGGATGTGGCACCGTCCCGACTACCTGATCAACCGGGCCGGCACCAACGGCCTGTACCGGCTGCTCGCGATCTGCGACGTCCGCCCGATGGAGCGCTACCTGGCCGCCCACCTGCTGGTGCGCAGCGTGCCCGAACTGACCGGGCACCGCTGGCAGACGCTCCTCGGCGCCGCGGAGCAGCCGGGCGGCCCGGAGCAGTCGGGCGCCGCGGGGGCGACGGGCGGCGCGGGGCGCACAAAGCTGGAGGGGGCGGCATGACGGCCGAACCGGACGCCGTTCGGCCCCGCTTGCGCCCCGGGGTGGCGGTGACGCCGCTGCGCGAAGGGCTGCACCTGCGCGGGCGCGAGAGCAGCGTCACCCTGGAGGGCAGCCGGGCGCTCCCGGCGCTGTGGCAGGTGCTCGCCGCCCGGCTCGGGCCGCAGGCGGAGGCCGCCGACGCGGCCGTCGAGGCGACCGTCGAGCCGAGGGTGGCGGCCGCGCTGGCCACCGTCACCGCCCGGCTTCGCGAGCACGGCCTGCTCGTGGACCACCCGGACGGGGTCCGACTGCCGCCCTGGCCGGGCGCGGTGGCGGACGACCCCGGCGGTGCGGAGGCGGCCCTGGCGGCCGCCCGCCCGGTGGTGGCCGCCGCGGACCCGGACGGCCCGTCGGCCCGCGCGATGGCGCGCGCCCTGGCCCGGGGCGGTACGGCGGCCCCGGCGGTGGTCGCCGAGCCCGGGCTGCCCGCCGGCCGGGTGGTGGCCACGGCGGACGGTCCGGCGGGAACGGAGCTGGCGGTCGCGGTGCAGTGCGGTGCGGACGGCGGCTTCGTCACCGAGCCCGCCGACCCGGCCCGGGCCCGGACGGACGCGGCGGCGCTCGCCGCCCGGCTGGAACCCGCCCCCGTTGCGGACCCGCCGCCCGTGCTCCTCGCGCTGCTCGCCGCGGCCGGCGCCCAGCGGCTGCTCTGTGCCGTCGCGGGCCTGCCGGACCCGGGCGAGCCGGCCGATGATCCGCGGCTGCTCGACGGGCGCCCCACCGTCCTGATCGCCGACGCCGCTCCGCCGCACGCCGAGCACCACCCGTGGGCGGCGGGCCCCGGGGCCGTCGCCGCGCCGCCCGGGAGCCTCGCCGAGGCGCTGCGCCGGGTGAACGCCCTCGGTGACCCCCGGCTGGGCGTGCTGGACGCACCCTCCGCGGGCGACCTCCCGCAGCTGCCCGTGGCCCTGGTCTCCTGCGCCACCCCCGCCGGCCCGCTGGCGGCCGGGGCGGTGCGGACGGACCTCGCCCGGCTGGCCGCCGCCTGTCGGTCCGCCGAACTGCACCTGGCGGCGGTGGGCGGGGGAGCCGTGCCGGTGGTCGGCGTCGACCCGGACCACGCCCTCGGCCTGGCCCTGCGCCGCGCCGTGCTCGCCCGGGCGGTGCGGGGCGACCGGCCGCTCCCGGATGACCGGGCGGCGAGGGGCGACCGGACGGTGCCCGAGTCCGCCTGGCGGGAACACCCGCAGGCCGGGCACTGGTACGGCGTCCTGGCCCGCCGGCTCGGCCGAGCACCTGAACCGACGATCCGTCAACTCTCCGGGGAGTCGGTGTACCTGGCGCAGGTGGAGGAGGGAAGGGCGGTCGAGGCCACGCCCGCCGACGCCGTCGCCCACGCCGCACTGGCCGCCCTCACCCGGCTGATGGCCCGGGGCGCCGGCCTCGCCGCCGTCCACCACACCGTCCTGTCCGGCGCCGCCGCCCCGCTCGCCGCCGCCGGCCGGACCCCGGCGGCCTGGACCGACCTGGGCTGGGCCGACCGCTGGCTCGCCGACATCGCCGACCGGGAGGCGGACCTGCACGCCGCCCTGGTCCGGATCACCGGTCTGCGCACCGCCCGCTGGCGGCCCGCCACCCCCGAGGCCCGCCCGTTCGCCGACGCCCTGGACGGCTGCGGCTTCACGGCCCTCACAGCCGAAGGAGGCCGCCCATGAGCGAGCTGCCGGTCCTGACCCCGGTCGAGGCGCTGGCCGCCACGAGCGGCACCGCCGTCGTCCACCTCACCGAATGGACCCTGGGCCTGGCCGCCCGGCTCAGCCGGCACGCCCTGGCACACCCCGTACGCCTGGTGCCGGTGCGCGAGGACGGCGCGCTGACCGTGGTCGGGCCGGTGCTCGCCCCCGGCGCACCGGCCTGCCTCGCCTGCGTCGAGTACCAGCGGCTCGCCACCGCCGGCGGCCGGGTGCCCTGGCAGAGCCCGGCCCTGGCGCTGGGCGGCACCGGCACCCCGGCCTTCGCCGAGGCCGTGACCGCGCTCGCCGCCGAGCTGGCCAAGGGCCCCGAGGCCGCGGAGGGCGCGGAGGGCGCCGGGAGCCCCGAGGCCGCGGAGAGCGCGGAGAGCGCCGGGAGCCCCGAGGCCGCGGAGAGCGCCGACGGCGCCACCGTCCACGTGGTGCACGGCGGCCGGGCCACCTGGTCCACCCACCGGGTCCGCCCCGTCGGCGGCTGCGAGGTCTGCCGGCCGCTGCCCCCCGACACGCCCGAGGCCGCCCGGCTGCCCGCCACCCCCCGCCCGCTGCCCGACCCGGCCGTCCTGCGCGGGCCCAACGACCGCACCGACGCGGGGCAGTTGCGGGCCGAACTGTACGACGAGCGGTTCGGCCCGGTCCGCCGGCTGTTCCGCACCGAGGACTCGGCCTTCGCCCTCACCACCGCCTGGGTGACCGACGGCCGGGCGCTCGACGACGGCGGGTACGGGCGCGCCGCGGACTTCCGCTCCAGCGAGCGGGTCGCGCTCTTCGAGGCGGTGGAACGGCACGCCGGCATGCGGCCGCTCGGGCGCCGCACCGTCCTGCGCGCCTCCTACGCCGAACTGGCACGCGAGTTGGGCCCGGACGCCGTCCTGGACCCGGCCCGGCTCGGCCTGCCCGACGACCCCCATCAGGGGCACCCCACCCCGGCCACCGCCCCGTACACCCCCGAGCTGGTCCTCGACTGGGTGCACGGCTGGTCGCTCACCCGCCGCCGCCCGGTCGCCGTCCCGGAGCGCGTCGCCTACTGGGAGGTTCCCGGCCGCGACCGCCCCCGGGTGGTCTACGAGTCCTCGAACGGCTGCGGACTCGGCAACAGCCCCCAGGAGGCCGCGCTCTACGGCCTGTTCGAGGTCGCCGAGCGCGACGCCTTCCTGATGGCCTGGTACGCCCGCACCCCGCTGCCCGGCGTCGCCGTCCCCACCGAGGACCCGCAGATCGCCGAACTCGCCGACCGCGCCGAGCTGTTCGGCTACCACCTCACCCTGCTCGACGCCACCAACGACCTCGGCGTACCCGCCGTGATCGCCCTCTGCCGCCACCGCGGCGACCACCCCGACGCCCCGCGCACCCTCCTGGCCGCCGGAGCCCACCACGACCCCCGGACGGCGATCCGCTCCGCCGTCGCCGAGGTGGTCACCAACGTCCAGGAGGCGCCCCACCGCTCCACCGCCCCGGGCGGGCCGCGCGACCCGCAGCGGCTGCGGCCGATGCTGGAGCGCCCGGAGCTCGTCGTCTCCCTGGACGACCACGTCGGCCTCAACACCCTGCCCGAGGCCCAGCCCCGCCTCGACTTCCTCTTCGCCGGCCCGCCACCGGTGCCCTGGACCGAGCGCTGGCCCGGCGACCCCGAGCCGGTCACCGACCTCACCGACCTGCTGGAGCGGACGGTCACCCGGCTGGCCGGGGAGGACCTGGAGGTCCTCGTGGTCACCCAGGACGAGCCCGGCGTCCGCGACCGGCTCGGCCTGCACTGCGCCAAGGTCGTCGTCCCCGGCACGCTGCCGATGACCTTCGGCCACGCCAACCGCCGCACCCGGGGCCTGTCCCGCCTGCTGGAGGTCCCGTACCGCCTCGGCCGCACCCCCGCGCCGCTGCGCCACGACGAACTCCCGCTCCACCCGCACCCGTTCCCCTGAGGGCGTGTCTTCCGGATCACGCCGCCCGCTTGTCCGACGTGATCCGAAAGACACGCCCCTGGCCCACCGGAGAGCACACGATGACCACCCACGCGCTGCCGGCCACCACCTGGCACAGCCTGCACCTCGCGCTGCCGCTGCCCGCCCGCGAGGCCGACGCCTTCCTCACCGAGGACCTCGCCCCGCTGATGGACGGGCTCGCCGGCACCGACTGGTTCTTCATCCGCTACGGCGAGGGCGGCCCCCACCTGCGCATCCGCCACCGCGGCCCGGGCCCGGCGCCCGCCTCCCTCGCCGCCGACCTCACCCGCCTCGCCACCCGACGCACCGCGCCCGACGGCCCGTTCGCGGACGGGCACGGCACCGTGACGGAGGTCCCGTACGAGCCCGAGACCGAGCGCTACGGCGGCGCGGCCCTGCTGCCGATCGCCGAAGAGGTGTTCACCCACTCCACCCGCGCCGCCGTCCGCGCCCTGCACGCCCTCGGCGCGGCCCCCGAGAAGCGGTTGCAGCTCGCCCTCGACCTCGCCCACACCACCGCGTACGCGCTCGGCCTCGACGAACTCGCCGCCTCCCGCTGGCTGCGCCGCCACGCCGCCGCCTGGCGCTGGGTCACCGAGTTCCGGCCGCTGCCGGGCGCCGCCGTGCACACCCGGGTCAACACCGTGTTCGCCCGCCAGCGGGAGACGCTGGCCCGCCGCGCCCGGGAGCTGCGCGCGGCACTGGACGCCGGCACGGCCACGCCCTGGCTGGGGGACTGGGCGGCGCGGGCCGCCGAGGGCGCCGCCCGGATGCGGGCCGTCGCGGCCGCCGAGGCCGCCGCGCCCGCCTCGGCCGCCGAGGAGGCCGAGGAGCACCTGGAGTGGATCTGGGCCTCCCAGCTGCACATGCTGTTCAACCGGCTCGGCGTCGGCCCCGACGAGGAACGGGCGGTCTGCCGCCTCGCCGCCCGCACCCTGCTGGAGACCGGACAGCCGTTCACCTTCTTCCCCGCCGACCACCACGCCCCCGACCACCAGTACCTGGAACGCAGCAAGTTCCAGATCGGCCGCGGCGAGGACACCGCCCTGCGCGACCTGCCGCACGACCCGGCCCCGAGCCCCCGCCCCGGCGACCTCCCGCTGCCCGCCGACCCGCTGCCGCCCGTCACCCTCGCCGACGCCCTGCGCACCCGCCGCTCCACCCGCGGCCCGCTGACCGGCCCGCTCACCGCCGGCGCGCTCGGCGGACTGCTCTGGTCCGCCTTCGCCCCCGCCCCCGACACCGGCCACCGCCCGTACCCCAGCGCGGGCGCCCTGCACACCGTCCGGCTGCGCCTGCTCGCCCTCGCCGTCGACGGCCTGCCCGCCGGCACCTACCACTGCCTCCCCGAACACCGCAGCCTGCGCCCGATCGGCCCGGCCCCCGCCCTCGACGACCTCAAGGCGCTCTCCTCCTACCTCTCCCGCCCGGCCGAGGACCCCGACGCCATCGGCGTCGACCGGGCCCCCGCCGTCCTCGCCGTGTACCTCGACCTCGCCCGGCTGCGCCGCCGCTACGGTCTGCGCGCCCTGCGCCTCGGCGTCCTGGAAGCCGGACACCTGGCCCAGAACCTGCTCCTGACCTCCGCCGCCTTCGGCCTCGGCACCACCCCCCTCGGCGGCCTCCAGGACGACCTCGCCCACGAACTCCTCGGCCTGGACGACCTCGGCGAGCCGATCCAGTACCTGCTCCCGCTCGGCCGGCCGGGGACTGTACCGGTGATCATGGAGTGAGTACCCTCGGCCCGTGACCGATCACGGCATCGCCCTCCCCGCGTTCCGCCTCCACGTCGTGCCCGCCGTGGTGGCGCTGGCCAGCCCGACCTGGCAGCGTGAGGTGTGGCTCGACCGGGACGAGTTCGAGGACCTCGCCCACACCGTGCACGTGCTCTTCGACGACTTCTGCGACGCGAACGATCCGGGGCGGTCCCTCGGGTACAGCCTGCGCACCGAGCAGGAGGTCGAGCTGATGGCCCGGCTCGGTGCGGCCTACGGCGCGGTCCAGGAGGCGGTCGGCGCCCGGGCCCCCGACGAGGACTACCTGGACTCGCCGGGCTGGCCCGCCGTCGTCTCCGCGGCGGCCGGGCTGGCCCAGGTGATGGTGGCCAACGACCTCATGGCCCTGCAGCGCCTGCACGAAGCCGGACACCGCTGGCCGCCCGGCACCGGGACCTCTTCCTGACGGCCCCGAACGGGCCTCCTGGATGAGACACGCCCTCGGTCCGAGGCGGTCCCGCGCGCCTCAGGGCCGGGCGGGGGAGGCAGCCGAGGTCTTGTCCGCCGCCCCGGCCCGGGGCGTGCCCTCGACGGCGACGCAGATGCCGAAGACCCGGTCGTGGCCGGTCCAGCCGTTGATGCGGCCCCGGTTGTTGCTGATCTGCACGCGCCGCCTGGCCGGATCGAGGGCCGACACCAGGTGCAGGTACACGGTTCCGGCGACCCGGGCGAGAACGATGTCGCCGAGCTCCAGCTTGGACGGGTCGACCGGGGCGACGGCCACCAGCTGCCGGCTGCGGATCAGCGGGACCATCGACGAACCGCTCGGCCTGAACTCGACGGTGGCTCCGCCGGCGACCCTGGCCGCCACCCCATCCAATGCACCCATCCGCCGAGCGTGGCAGATCCGCCCGTGCGGGCCCAACCGGTTTTTCGCTCCCCCAGGCCCGCCGGTCCGTCACTCACGACCGCGCGGACACCACGTCCGCCATCGCGCGGGCCATCCGCTCATGGAACCTGAACAGGAACGGGTCCTTGGGGAAGGGCGCGCCGAAGTAGCCCTGCGGGGTCACCCGGCGGGCGTGCTCGCCGCCCTTCCGCCACTCCGCGAGGTCGTCCGTCCCGAGGCCGGTCGGCTTGAGCCCGGCCATCGCCTCGTGGTCGACGGTCTCGGGGAACCAGCGCATCATCATCGCCGCCTCGATCTCCTCCGCGTGCACGCCCAATTCGCCGCTCAGCTCCAGGCCTTCGAACAGTGGCCGCATCGCGAACACGCCCAGGGCCGCGGGAGTCCCGTCGGCGGCGTCGGCGAGCCGGTCGGCCACGAAGTCCGGCTCGACCAGCACCACGCCCGTGCGGCCCTTCCGGTGCTGCTCGCGCACGACGTCCAGCAGCATCAGGTTGTGGGCGAGGTCGCCCTGGTGGTTGATCAGGTGGATGCGCCGGAAGCCGTCCGTGGCAAGGGAGTCCAGGATGTCGGTGTGCAGTGCCGCCGCCGTCTCGGGGCGGGTGCGGAAGGTTCCGGCGAAGCCGGCCGAGACCTGGTTGATCCCCCAGTGCACCGGCGGGGCGATCAGGGTCTCCTCCCCGCGCCGCTCCAGTTCCGTCTTCACCAGCCGGCAGAGCTGGTAGGCGCCGTAGGCGTCGGTGCCGAGCGGAAGGTGGGGGCCGTGCTGTTCGATGACGCCGGTCGGCAGCAGCACGCGCGCGCCCCTGGCGGCCGCCGCCTCGACCTGCGGCCAGGTGAGGTCGGCCATCGTCTCCGCGAACACCGAGTACCCGTGGGTCATCCGGGTTCCCCTTGCCTCGACTGGGTGCCGGCCCTCTTCCCGGGCCGCTGCGAAGCGATCCTCACGCCCGGGCGGCCGGTCGCGTGATCACCGGCGCCGACCGGCTCGCCGCCCGGATCTTGGAGGAATCCCACAACGTCCGGGAGGAGCTTGAAATGTTGATGCGGGTTCCGCATCCGGCATAGCCTCCTGGAATGGTGCAGAGCGGGGCGAGCGACGTCGACGGCTACCTGACCGGGGTTCCCGAGGAACGCAGGGCCGTGCTGGCCGCGCTGCGGCAGCTGTGCCGGGAGGAACTGGTGGGCTTCGACGAGGTCATGGCGTACGGGATGCCCGCGTACGAGCGGGACGGCGCCGCGGAGATCGCGTTCGCCAGCCAGAAGCAGTACATCTCCTTCTACCTCATGCGCGGTGACGTCCGTGAGGCGTTCGAGGAACGGCTGGCCGGGCAGGACATGGGCAAGGGCTGCCTGCGGTTCCGCAGGCCGGAGAACGTCGACTTCGGCCTGCTGCGGGACCTGCTCCGGGCCACCGCGGCCCGGCCCGGCGGGATCTGCTGACGCCGCCGGGCGCCGGGGTGCCGCCCGGGACGGGTCGGCGAGGCGGAACGATCCGGAGAGGCCGGTTCAGGGTGCCGTGGGCGGGCTCGGCGCCGGCTGCCGGCCGCCGAAGAAGACCTGCACCTCCCGGATCAGCCCGTCCCGGACCGTGATCGCCTCGACGTTGCGGTAGCGGTCGCCGGTGGTCAGCTCGTACTCGTAGTAGGCGAAGACGAGTTCCCCGTCGGCGGGCGTCACCCGCAGCAGCCGTTGCTCCGTGAACCGGTCGGCGGTGGGGAAGCACCGGCGGAAGAAGGCCTCCTTGCCGATGCGGTCGTCCTGGGGGCTGGTGAACGTGAAGTCCTCGGCGTACAGCGGTACGGCCGCCTCCCGGTCCTGTGACCGGTAGCAGCGGAACGCTGCCTCGACGATGCTCGCGGGGGTGCGGTTCATGCGGTCTCCCTGGTTCGGCTTCAGTCGGCCAGTCCGAGCGGGTCGTCGGCCGGGTCCAGCAGTTGCGGGCCGTTGTTGCGGACACTGTTGACGGTGGTGGGGACGGCGCGGACGCGCAGGTCGCCGTCGGCGGGGCGGCGCAGCAGGTGGTGGAGTTCGGCGCGGTCGGTGTGGGCGGGGGAGAGCCAGGTGGGGAGGTCGTCGGGGGCGATGGTGAGGGGCATCCGGTCGTGGACGCGGCCGGCGGAGTCGGTGGCGTCGGTGGTGATGACGGTGGCGGTGGCCAGCCAGGCGAGCGGATCGTCCTCGGCGCGGGTGCCGTCGCGCCAGAACTCGTAGAGGCCGGCCATCAGCATCACGTTGCCGGTGCTGAGGAAGTACGGCTGCTTGTACTTCTTGTGTCCGGCGGTGGCGGGCACCTCGCGCCACTCGAAGTAGCCGTCGGCGGGGATGACGCAGCGGCGGGCGGTGAAGGCCTTGCGGAAGGCGGGCTTGGTGTCGACGGTCTCCGAGCGGGCGTTGATCATGCGGGCGCCGCCGGACGGGTCCTTGGACCAGGACGGGACCAATCCCCAGCGCAGCGGCCGCAGTTGGCGCAGCACCTCGCCGGTGTCCCGGTCGACGCGTTCCAGGACGGCCGGGACCGGGTCGGTCGGGGCGACGTTCCAGCTCGGGGCGAAGGTCTCGGCCGGGTCCCACCGGAGCTCTCCGAGCAGTGAGACGAGGTCCTGGGGCGTGGTGGTGGAGACGAAGCGGCCGCACATGCCTCCCAGCCTCCCACGTCCCACCGACAACGGTGGGGACCGGGTGACCCATGTATATCGTTCGCATCTGCTACGGTCGTTTTAGAAACGAACGATTGGCGAGTGAACGATATGAAGCTGTTCGGCAAGCGCCGGTGGCTCTGGGGATCACTGCTGTCCGTGGCCGTGCTGCTGGTCGGCGCGGGCGGCTGGGTGGTGTACCAGAACGAGTACGACCTCACGGAGGAGCGGGTCACCGTCACCGGCGGCAAGCAGCCGCTCCAGGGCGTGCTGGCCCGCCCCACCGGCGGCCACGGACCGTACGGACTGGTGGTCTTCGTCCACGGCGACGGGCCCGTGGACGCCACCCACGACACCTTCTACCGGCCGCTCTGGGAAGCCATGGCGAAGGCCGGGTACGCCACGCTGTCCTGGGACAAGCCCGGCGTCCGCAACGCCCCCGGCAACTGGCTGGACCAGAGCATCCAGGACCGCGTCGACGAGACCCTCGCCGCGATCCGCTGGGCCAAGGCCCAGCCCGGCATCGACCCGGACCGGATCGGGCTCTGGGGCGCCAGCCAGGCCGGCTGGGTGATGCCCAAGGCCGCCCGGCAGTCCCCGGACGTCAAGTTCCTGATCGCCGTCGGCACCGCCGTCAACTGGCTCCAGCAGGGCCGCTACAACCTGCTCGCCGAGCTCGGCGAGCGGCACGCCTCGCCCGAGGAGACCGCGGCCGCCGTCGCCCGCAGCGACCGCAACCTGGCCGCCCTGCGGGCGAGTGCGACCTTCGAGCAGTACCGGGCCGCCGGCGGCGACACCGAGGGGCTGACCCCCGAGCGGTGGGCGTTCAACAAGCGCAACCACCTCTCCGACGCGACCGAGGACCTCGCCGCGCTCCGGATCCCGGTGCAACTGATCCTCGGCGGTCGGGACGTCAACGTCGACAGCGACGACACCGAGGCCGGCTACCGCCGCCTCGTCACCACCCCGGGCCTGCTCCAGGTCCTGCGCTTCCCGGACTCCACCCACAACATCGTGCCCAAGGACGTCGAGGACTCCGAACTGCGCAGCACCGTCCTGGCCGTCGCCGCCCCGCGCTCGCTGTTCACCCCCGGCTACCTCGACGGCATGCGGGACTTCCTGACCTCGCTCGACCACCGGAAGGGCTGACCCACGATGAAGCTGCTCGCCCTCGGCGGGGCCGGCGCGATGGGCCGGGTCTCCGCCCGGGTCGCGGCCGCCCTGCCCGGCGTCCACGAACTGGTGATCGCCGACCGGGACCTCGACGCCGCCCGCCGCGCCGCCGCCGCACTCGCCGCCGGCGCACCGGTGCCCGTCCGCGCGAGCCGGGTCGACGTCACGGACGGCCCGGAGCTGCACGCCGCCCTCGCGGACGCCGACGCCGTGCTGAACACCGTCGGCCCGTACTACCGCTACGGCCTCGACGTGCTGCGCGCCGCGATCCGCACCGGCACCCACTACCTGGACATCTGCGACGACTGGGAACCCACCGTCGCGATGCTGGAACTGGACGAGGAGGCCCGCGCCGCCGGAGTGCGCGCGGTGCTCGGCGCGGGCGCCAGCCCCGGCGTCAGCAACCTGCTCGCCGCCCGGGCCGCCGCCCGCCTCGACACCCTGGCCGACGTGTACACCGCCTGGCCGGTGGACGTCGGCTCCATGCCCGACTCCTCCCGGCCCGACTCCTCCCGGCCCGACACCTCGCTGCGCGACCCGAACGGCGCGGTCTCGGCCGCCGCCGTGCACTGGATGCAGCAGATCAGCGGCACCGTCGCGACGGTGGAGGACGGCCGGCCGGTCCGGCGGCCCCCGCTGCGCCCGGTCGCCCTCGACCTGCCCGGCGGCCACCGCGGCACCGCCTACACCGTCGGCCACCCGGAGCCGGTCACCCTGCACCGCAGCCTGCGGCCCGGCGGCGACGCGGCCAACCTCATGGTGGTCTCCGTCGGCACCGCCGCCTACCTGGGCGTGCTGCGCGATGACCTCGACGCCGGACGGCTGACCAACGAGACCGCCGCCGCCGACCTCGACCGCCCCACCCTGCGCCGCACCCTGCGCGCGGCCGCCCGCGCCCCCCGGATGCGCGGGCCGGGCACCCTCCCGCCGTTCTTCGCCGCCGCCACCGGAACGCGCGATGGCCGACCGGCCGCGGCGCTCGCCCGCCTGGACGGCGCGGAGCGGTTCCTGGCGGACATGGCGGAGGCCACGGGCGTCCCGGCGGGGCTGGCGCTGGCGCAGCTGCTGGACGGCACGGTGCGGGCGGCGGGGGTGCACCCGCCGGAGGCGGTGATCGACGGCGAGCGGTTCTTCGCCGACCTGGCGCGGGAGTGCCCGGGGGTGGAGGTGGTGGAGGAGCTGTAGGCCGGGGTCTCAGCCGTCGTGCGGGTCGTCCTCCGTCCACGGGCGCAGCTTCTCCGGGTTGCGGACCGCCCAGATGCGGGTGATCCGGCCGTCCGCCAGCTCGAACGCCGCCACCGTCGCGGTGCGGCCGCCGTGCCGGGCCACCAGGCCGGGGCGGCCGTTGACGGTCCGTTCGAGGAGCGTGAGCCCGGGGGCCCGGTCGGCGAGGTGGACCAGGTACTGGGCGATCCGCTCGCCGCCCCGGACCGGGCGCAGGGCGGCGCCGGCCAGGCCGCCGCCGTCGGCGGTCATCGTGGCGTCGGGGGCGAGCAGGGCGATCAGGGCCGTGATGTCCCGGGCCTCCCAGGCCTCCTTGAAGTGCCGCACCAGACCGGCCTGCGCGCCCGTCGGCGTCGCCGGGGCCTGCGCGGCCCTGATCCGTCGGCGGGCGGAGGCGGCCAGCTGCCGGCAGGCCGCCGGGGTCCGGCCGACGATCCCGGCGACCTCGGGGAACGGGTAGCGGAAGACGTCGTGGAGGATGAACGCCACCCGCTCGGCCGGGGTCATCGCCTCCAGCACGACCAGGAAGGCCATGCTCACCGACTCGTCCAGGGTCACCCAGTCCGCCGGGTCGGCCGGTCCGCCGCTGCCGCCGGCCGGCCCGCCGATCCACTCGCTGCGGTCGGGCAGCGGCTCGGGGATCCACTCGCCCACGTAGCGCTCCCGCCGGGCCCGCGCCGATCCGAGCAGGTCCAGGCAGACCCGGGTGGCCACCGTGGTCAGCCAGGCGCCCGGCGAGGCGATGGCCTCCTGCTGCCGGCGGGGCAGCGCGTACCAGCGGGCGTACGTCTCCTGCACCGCGTCCTCGGCCTCGGCGAGCGAACCGAGCAGCCGGTAGGCGAGGTTGATCAGCTGCCGCCGCTCGCCGACGATCACGCTCAGCTCCGGTACGGGCCGCTCCCGCACCGGCTCGGATGGGGTGTTCATGGTCGGGGCCGCTCCCTGCCTCGTCTCGTCCGCCGGCGCTCTCGCCGCTCTCGCGGCTCCTGCCGTTCCCGCCGCTGCGACCCGACCACGGGCCGGCCTGCGATGTCCGGCCCGGGACGGACCCCGCCTCACACTTCGCCGGCCTGTGTCGTCGGATCACCGGGACACTATCGATCAACCGCCGCGAGGCAGAAGAGGGGCACACGACATGGCCATCCGCACCACGGCGAGGGCGGCGACGGGGACGGTGCCAGGAACGGCGGTGGAACAGCGCACCCGGGCCTTCCTGCGGGTCTCCGTCGCGCTCCAGACCGCGACCGTCCTCCTCCAGGCGGTCTCGGCCGGCCTGCTGCTCTCCACCTCCTACGGCGAACTGCTGCACGGCATCGGCGCGCGGGTGATGTACGGGGCCTCGATGCTGTACGTGCTCGCCGCCGTCCTGGCCTGGCGGCCGGGCGGCGGCTCGCCCCGCCCGATCCTGCACGCGTCGGGCTTCCTGGTGCTGGCCTCGGCGCAGGTCGTCCTCGGCGTCGCGCACGTGCCGTCGGTCCACGTCCCGCTGGGTGTGCTGATCTTCGGCCTGAGCGTGGCCGTGCTGGTCCGGATGCCGGCCGCCCGCTCCGTGCGGACGGCCGGCCCCGGGTCCTCCTGACGCGCTCGGCTCAGGAGCCGGGGGTCCAGCTCTGGCCGGCGGCCGGGCGGGTGGTGACGGGGGTGCCGGCGGTGCCGGCGCCCGCGTCGAGGGCGAGGCCGGTGGCGACGTTGGTGACGGTGACGCCGGCCGGGCCCTGCGTCAGCTTCCACTCCTGCCAGGGGTTGCCGGGCGACAGGTCGAGCAGGTAGGCGCTGTAGCCGGCCGAGCTCCCGGCGGAGAGCACGGTGTGCCGGTGGGTGGCGGTGGCGCAGTTGTCGGTGATCCGGACGGTGCCGTCGGGGTTGGTGGTGAAGGTCCACTGCTGCGCGGCGTCACCGGGGCGCGCGGGCTCCAGGTCGGTGATCGAGCCGATCGGCGCGGTGCAGGAGCCGAGCAGCGAGAGCGCGAGGCCGCCGCTGGTCAGCGTGTGGTACTTCCCGTCGTCGACGACGCCCGACGGCCCGCCCGTCGACGTCGGGGTGAGCCGGTAGAGGGCCGCGCCGTGCGCCGGGAGCGAGGCGCCGATCGGCCCGGTGACGGTCGAACTCGCGCCCGTCCACAGCTCCTTGGCCCGGTAGCCGGAGCCGCCGAGGCCGAGTTCGGTGAGACTGGTGGAGACGCTGCGGCCGGCCGACGGGTCCTGGTTGACCAGCAG
The DNA here is from genome assembly GCF_043198905.1 of Kitasatospora sp. NPDC048715. Lineage (NCBI taxonomy): Bacteria > Bacillati > Actinomycetota > Actinomycetes > Kitasatosporales > Streptomycetaceae > Kitasatospora > Kitasatospora sp. NPDC048715. The sequence continues at coordinate 627,771 of NZ_JBICVH010000002.1, forward strand.
CACGGCGGTGTCGCCGTTGGCGAGCTGCCGCTTGAGGACCACCGGCGCGCGCCCGTCGGCCGGCTTGGCGCCGACCAGGGTGGCGGGCTTGGCGAGGCCGTCCTGGTCGATCGCGATGACCTCGCGGTTCTTCAGGATCGCCAGGCTCGCGTCGTTGATCCCGGTGGACCAGGTGTAGCCGCCGTCGCTGTGCCGGGACTGCGCGGCGGTGCGCAGGTCGGCGCCGGAGATCAGCGGCGCGGCGAGCATGGCGAGGATCGAGGTCTCGGTGCGGGACTCGTCGTCGGTGAAGGGCTTGTGGCAGACGCAGGTGTCGGTGGTGCCCCACAGGCCGTAGACGTCCTGCCAGCCGGTGAACATCATGTCCAGGTCGTTCCAGCTGCCCGGGCGGACGTTGCCCGGGTACTGCAGCGCGGTCTGCAACTGCCCGTTCCAGAGCACCCCGTCGAGCTCGCTGTCCCGGTCGCCGCCGATCCGGCAGAGGTTGGCGACCTGGCCGCACCAGACGCCGGTGGGCGCGTAGCCGGGGGCGTGGAACGGGGCCGTCCCGGCGGCCTGGACCACCGGGTCGGTGCGGGCCGGGTCGTCGGCGGCGAGCAGGTACGGGACGCCGGTGTGGGCGGGCTGGGCGGAGACGCTGAGGGTGACCCTTGGCCTGCCCTGGGCGGCGGAGGCGGCGTCCAGGGCGCGCTGGAAGGTCTGCACCCGGGCGTAGACCGAGCGGGTCAGCTCCTTGCCCTCGCCCTGGGTGTAGTAGTTGTGCCCGTCCGGGCCGACGATCTGCGGGCCGTACGGGCAGTCGTCGTACTTGACGAAGTCGACGCCCCAGGAGACGAAGTCGGCCGCGTCGGTGGACTCGTGGCCGAGGCTGCCGGGGTGCATCTGGCAGGTGAGGTAGGTGTCGGTGGCGTAGAGGCCGAACTTCATGCCCTTGCCGTGCGCGTAGCGGGCCAGGTACTCGATGCCGTTGACGCTGCGCCCGTCCACGGTCTGCGCGGGGAAGTGGTCGGGGCGGGGGATCAGGTGGCCGGAGGTGGGGTCGTTGCCGGTGCCGTCGGTGCCGCTGACCGGGTTCCCGGCGTTGTCGTACAGCTGCATGCCGCCGTCGGCGTTGCGGACCAGGTCGGTGCTCTGGCCGTCGCGGTGCCAGAGCGACCAGCCGTCGTCGATGGTGACGGTGTCGTACCCGGCCGCCACCAGGCCGTTCGCGGCCATGAAGTCGATGGTCTGGACGACCTGCTCCTGGGTGACCTCGGTGCCGAGGGAGTTCCAGGAGTTCCAGCCCATGGGCGGGGTCAGGGCGTTGCCGTTGCCGAGCGCGGCGGCCGGTGCGGCCGTGCCGAGGCCGACGGCTCCCAGGCCGGCGGTGGCGAGGGCGAGGGACAGGAGGGATGCCGCGAGACGGCGGCGGGTTCGGCGCATGTGCGCACTCCTGAGGATGTGGGGGGACCGGTTGGTCGGGAAAGCTCATGGGGGGAGAGGGGATCGCGGCCGGCCGGGTGGGGCCGGCCGGCCGCGGGTGGGGCGGTGTGGGGGTCAGTCGGTGACGGTCGCGGTCGCGGAGCGGCCCGGGGCGAGGGTCACGGTGGTGGAGGTGTAGGTCACGCCGTCGACGGTCGTGGTGCGGGCCTCGCGCGGCGCGCCGTCGACGGTGACGCGGGCGTGCTGCCCGGGGAAGCGGGCCTCCCAGGTCAGCCGCTCGGTGCCGGTGTTGGTGACGGTGCTGCGCTGGGTGCCGTCGTGGCGGACGGTCACCGTGCCGGCGCCCACCGGGATGCCCGCGACCTGGAGCCAGCCCATCGGGGAGGGCAGCTGCGGGGCGGTGGTGAGCGCGTGGCCGGCGGCGTCCGGGGTGACGCCGAGCAGGCCCTGGACGGTCTGGGCGAGCAGCGTGAACGGGACCTCGGGGTAGTCGCCGTTGAGCATCGCGCCGCTCACGTGCGGCTCGCCGGTGCTCTCGTAGATGTGCCGCATCCACTTCCAGGCGGTGGTGCCGTCGTGGTTGGCGAAGAAGGCGTCCGGGAGGTAGGTGTAGGCCTCCAGGTTGGCCGAGCGCTCCGGGCCGGAGTCGGCGGCGTCGACGGCGGCGAGGAAGCCGTCCCGGCGCGGGCCCGGGTCGAGCAGCCGCTTGACCGGCATCAGCACGCTCGCCTCGTAGCCCCAGCCGGTGATCGGCCTGCCGGTGGTGTCGTAGCCGTGGACGACCTCGCCGGGCTGCGAACCGTCCACGCTCCAGGTGGAGTTGACGTACGTGTGCAACTGGTCGGCGGCCTTCCGGTAGCCGGCGGCGGAGGCGGCGTCGCCCCGGGCCTCGGCCAGCGTCGCGGCGGCGAGGTAGGCCTGGTACTGGGCGCCGACCGCGTCGCCCGCCTCGGCGTAGGTGCGGGTGGCGTTCTCGGCGTAGCTGGCGGTGCCGGCGAAGATGCTGCGGCTGGTGGCCTGCGGGATCGGCACCCCGCCGTTGTCGACCGGGCCGGGGCGGGCGGCGATGAACGGGCCGAGGGTGTTGCGGACGTAGCGGCCCAGGCCCGGGTCCTCGGCGTAGTCCCGGTCGCCGGTCCAGCGGAAGGCCTCGCCCGCCTGCTGGACGAGTTCGAACGGCGCGGGCAGCTCGCGGACGAAGCGGTCCGGGCCGCGGTAGTCGATGGCCGCGTAGCTGCGGGCGTCGAAGTTGAGCGCCCAGACCGGGTAGAGCCGGTTGACGTCGGTGGCGGAGGCCGCGAAGCCGCGCAGCATGGTCTTGTTCTCGGCGTCCAGCCCGAGCAGGTGGGCGCCGACCAGCTGGTGGGCGAAGTCACGGCTGTAGAAGGCGGAGCGGAACGGGTAGCCGGCCCAGTAGGAGGCGTCGTAGGTGGTGGTGCCGGTGCCGCCGGGGTGGTTCTCGTCCTGGTCGAGCACGCCGGTGGCGCCGGGCTGCTGCACCCAGCTGTTGGCCTTGGTCTTGGCCCAGTCGAAGAGGGCGACGACCTCGGGGTCGGAGGAGCTGATCACCGGGTCGTTGGGGGCGGACGGGGCGACGGCGGCGTCGTCGACGTTGACCCAGCCCGTCGGGGAGGAGCCGATGGTGAGGGTGAGCCGGTCGCCGGCGGCGACCCGCACCCGGGGGAGGGTGTACTTCGCGTAGGTGGACTGCTCGGGCAGCGGCAGGGAGCGCACCGCGGTGCCGTTGACGCTCACCGAGAGGCTGCCGCCGGCGCCGCCCGTCGCGATCCAGGCGGACAGGTCGTAGGTGCCCGCGGTGACGGCGGTGACCTGCTGGCTCACCGTGTAGCCGGGGCCGGCGTCGAGGTAGGCGAGGCGGCTGCCGCCGTGCGGGTTGTTGGTGGCGGTGCCGGTGTGGGCGGTGAAGGTCCAGCCGTCGGCGGTGGGGGCGCCGGTGGCGGACGAGCCGTCGGCGGTGGGGGCGCCGGTGGTGGGGGCGCCGCTCCCGCTGCTCTGCTCGAAGCCGGGGTCGGCGAGGACCAGCGGCTCGGTGCGGGTGAGCGTCCAGCGGTGGGCGGGGCGGTTGTCGCAGTGGCGGTTCGCCGGGGCCGGGCCGGCGGTCAGACAGGCGTCGGTGCCGCGGACGGTGAGGGTGTAGGTGCCCTGCGGAGCACGGGAGACCGTGAAGCGCTCGGCCTCGGGGGCGGAGCCGCAGTCGGCGGTGGCGGGGCGGCGGTCCGGGCCGCCGAGGGTGAGGCAGCGGCCGCTGGCGGCGTTGACCAGGAGGTACTCGCCGCCGGTGCGGCGCAGCTGCCAGCGCTGGCTGAGCAGCCGTCCGCAGGCCGCGCCGAGCACCGGGGTGCCGGGGGCGGGCTGGGCGTACTGGGGGCCGAGGCAGGAGCCGTCCAGTGCGGAGCCGAGCAGGTAGCTGCCGCCGTCGACGAGCGGTGCTCCGGCGGCGGCCGGGGCCGGGGCGGCGCCGAGGGCCTGGGCGGTGAGGACGGTCAGGAGGGCGAGACCGGTGGGTAAGGCGCGGGGGCGGGGCGGCATGGCTGAGCAACCTCCGGTCGGTCGGTGGGTGGTCGCGTTGGAACGTTCAAATCAGATGGGAAAGCCGAGCTATGATGCATCGCATGTGATGGGTGACATTTCACATGGTTGTTTCGGTCGCGTCAACGGGATGTGCGGTAAGGGCTTCCGGGAGGTGACCGGGACGAATGGTGAAGGCTCCCGCCCGACGGGGGTGGGCGGGAGCCTTCACGTCCTGGGACGGGGTTCAGCGCTTCAGGGTGGCGAGCGTCTCGTCCAGGCTCGGCGTGCCGGGGCGGGGCCGGTTGTACGGGAGCCTGGAGAGCATCGATCCCATCGCGCAGGTGTTGGTCAGCGCGGAGAAGGCCAGCCCGCCGCCGACGGCCGCGGAGACCCAGCGGGCGCCCGGCAGGGCGAGGTCGATCAGCACCCCGGCCAGCACCAGCGAGCCGGCCACCAGGCGGACCTGGCGGTCCAGCGCCCACACCCGGCGGGCGCCGGCCACCTGGTCCAGCGGTCGGCCGGCATCGGCCCAGGCGTTGGTGCCGCCGGTCAGGGTGAGGGTCGGGATGCCGGCGTCGGACAGCTGGCGGCACGCGTTGTCGGCGCGCGGCCCGGCGGCGCAGACGACGGCGATCTCGCCGTGCGCGGCGGCCTCGCGCAGCGTGGGCAGGGCGCGGTCCAGCTGGTCGAGCGGGACGTTGAGGGCGCCGGGGATGTGGCCCGCGGCGTACTCGCCGGGGGAGCGGACGTCGATGAGGGTGAGCTGCCCGAGGCGGGGCTGGAGCTGCTCGACGGTCAGCGGCGTGGTCATGGGGGGTGGGGTCCTCTCCGGAAGGGGGTGTGGCTGGGGGTTGGGGGGTCGGGGGCTGGGCGTCGGCCCGTCGCGGTGGTCGGCCCGGCGTGCTGATCGGCGCAGCGTGCTGAATCAGGCCGGCGTGCTGATCGGCCCGGCGTGGTGAATCAGGCGAGCGTGGTGATCAGCATCAGCGCGGCGACGGCGAGCAGGGCGACGGCGAAGGCCTTCCGCAGGGTGCGCCCGCTGAGCTTGTCGGCCAGCCGTTTGCCGTCCCAGGCGCCGAGGATCGCGGCTCCGGTGAAGGGGGCGGCCACGGCCCAGTCGATCGCGCCGGTCGCGCCCAGGCGGGGCAGCAGGGCGGCGAGCGAGTTGGCGGTGATGACCAGCAGGCTGGTGCCGACCGCCTCGGCCATGGTGAAGGCGAGCACCGAGACCAGGGCCGGTACGGCGAGGAAGCCGCCGCCGACGCCGAGCAGTCCGGTGACGGCGCCGAGTCCGGCGCCCGCGGCCGTGGAGCGGCCGAGTCCTGCGGCGGAACGTTCCTGCGCCTCGGCCTTGGGCGGCCTCAGCATCCGGAAGGCCGCGAGCGCCGCCAGTACCGCGAAGGCGCCGGTCAGCAGCGCGCCCGGCAGGTGGGCGGACAGCGCCCCGGCGGCCGCGGCGAGGGGCAGTCCGGCGGCGGCGAACAGGGCGCCGGTGCGCCAGCGGACCCGGCCCGCCCGGGCGTGGGCGATCAGGCCGGTCAGGGAGGTCGCGGCGACGATCACCAGGCTGGCCGTCGTGGCCAGCGCCGGGCTGAAGCCCAGCAGGTAGACCAGGGCGGGTACGGCGAGCATGCTGCCGCCGCCGCCCAGCCCGCCCAGGGCGAGCCCGACCACCGCGCCGGCGGCGAGTGCCAGGAGCAGCGTGGTCATATCACGTGCCCGGCGCTTCCGTCGGGCGTGGTGACCGGGAGCCCGGACAGGGCCCAGGCGTTCATGCCGCCGGCCACGTTCAGCACCTCGACGCCGCGCTGGGCGAGCAACTCCGCGGCGCGCTGGGAGCGGTGGCCGGAGCGGCAGATCGCCAGCACGGTCCGGCCGGCCGCCGCGGGCGGCAGCGGGACACCGGCGACCAGGCCGATCAGCGGCTGGTGCAGCGCGCCGGGGGCGTGCCCGGCGGCGTACTCGGCGGCCTCCCGGACGTCGAGCAGCACGGCGGCGCCGGTGCGGGCGAGCTCGTGGGCCTCGGCGGGGGTGGTCCGCCCGGGGGTGCGGTGTCCGTGGGCGCGGTGTTCGTGGGGAGCGGACCCGTGGGCGCGCGGCAGCAAAGGCATGCGGTGTCTCCAGTGGTGCAGACCGGACCGCAGTGGTCCGGCAGGTCGGGGGCGGCGCGGGCGTCCGTACGGGCCCGGTGGCCCGGTACGGCGGCGTGGCCGGTGCGTCCTCGGCCCCGCCCGTATCGGCTCGGCGGCGGTGGCCGGCCCCCTCGATGGCTTCACCATAGTACCCCCGGGGGTATTATCGAAATCGTTCGGACATACCCCCGCCCGTATCGGCTCCCGAAGCCGTATGCTCGCAAATATACCGAGGGGGGTATCACGATGGCGCTGTGGCGCCCAGGAATCCGGCTTCGCCGACCAGGAGAAGGCCGAGGCCCGACCCGGAGGAGACAACCCCGTGATCTTCAGCCAGTACTACCTCGACTGCCTCTCCCAGGCCTCCTACCTGATCGCCGACGAACGCACCGGCCGGGCCGTGATCGTCGACCCCCGCCGGGACGTCGACGAGTACCTCGCCGACGCCATGTCGCGTGGCCTGACCGTCGTCGGCGTCATCAACACCCACTTCCACGCCGACTTCCTGGCCGGCCACCTCGAACTCGCCGCCCGCACCGGCGCCTGGATCGGCTACGGTCACCGCGCCGAGACCGAGTACCCCATCCGCAAGCTCACCGACGGTGAGCGGATCGAACTCGGCGACGTCACCGTCCAGGTCCTCGAAACCCCCGGCCACACGCCCGAGTCGATCAGCATCCTGGTCTTCGAGCAGCCCGACGACACCGTCCCGTACGGTGTGCTCACCGGCGACGCGCTGTTCATCGGCGATGTCGGCCGCCCCGACCTGCTCGCCTCGGCCGGCGTCACCGCCGCCGAACTCGGCGCGATGCTCTACGACAGCGTCCACCGCAAGCTGCTCGCTCTGCCCGACGAGACCCTCGTCTTCCCCGCCCACGGTGCCGGCTCGGCCTGCGGCAAGAACCTCTCCGCCGACCGCCAGTCCACCATCGGGGCGCAGCGACTGACCAACTACGCCTGCCGGCCCATGGACCAGGACACCTTCGTCCGCATCGTCACCGCCGGCCAGTCCACCGCCCCCGCCTACTTCGGCCACGACGCCGCCCTCAACCGGCAGGACCGCCCGCTGCTCGATCCCGCGAACGCAGCCCGCCCGCTGTGCCCCGAGGGCTTCAAGGAGGCCCGTAACGCGGGCGCCGTCGTCCTCGACGCCCGCAGCCCCCAGGACTTCGGCGCGGGACACATCCGCGGCGCCATCAACGTCCCCGTCGACGGCCGCTTCGCCGAACAGGCCGGCACCGTCCTCACCCCCGACAGCAGCATCGCGATCATCGCCCCGCAGGACCGCGAGGGCGAGGTCGTCACCCGCCTCGCCCGCATCGGCTTCGACCGCATCGCCGGTTACCTGCGCAACCCCGGCAACGCCCTGCCCGCCCTCGCCGACGAGGTCGCCCCCGCCGGCCGCCTCACCGCCGACCAGCTCCGTACCGCCCTCACCGACGCGCAGCCCCCCACCGTCCTGGACGTGCGCACCTGCGGTGAGCGCGAAACCGGCTCCATCGAAGGATCCCTGCACATCCCCCTGACCGAACTCCCGGGCCGCCTCGACGAGATCCCCACCGACCGCCCCCTCGTCGTCCACTGCGCCAGCGGCCACCGCTCCTCCATCGCCGCCAGCCTGCTGCGCCACCACGGTCACGCCGAGGTCTCCGACCTCCTCGGCGGCTACAGCGCCTGGCACACCCTTACCCACCCCGCTCAAGCGTCATGAGGCCTGGACCAAGGGCGAGCCTCACTGCGAACCGGACGGCCCCGTCGTCGGTGGTGATCAGGTCGTCGGCCTGGCCGGCCTCGTCGGCCTCGTCGGCCTCGGCTCGGTGATGACGAGGCCACTGTTCAACGGGGGATTCGGGCCCGGGGTCTCTTGACCCGCTGTTCGGGGCATCGCCATGATGGGCCGTCATGTTGTGACTCCGCCGATGGGGGAAGTCCGGTTCGAATCCGGCGCTGACCCGCAACGGTAGGCCGCCGACCCCGCGTCGGCGGCGAGCCCGAGTACCCGTCGGCGGAGGTGTGTCACCCCTCCTCCCGTCGTGGTCTGCGGGCCGGAGCCCGCTGGCCCCTCGGCGCTCGCCGACGCCTTCCGGGCCCCTGCGCGCGGGCCCGGAAAGGCAGCCCATGCCCGCCGTTCGCCGCTCCCTAGGCCCGCTCGCGATACCCGTCCTCGCCCTCGCCACCCTGTTCCCGGCGGCGGCCACCGCCCATGCCGCTCCCGCCGCCGCGACCTCGTCGCCGACGGTCCGTCCCGACGCCGCCGCCGGCGGTTGGCTGGCCCGGCAGCTCGTCGACGGTGACCACTTCGAGTCCGTGTTCAACGGCACCGCCTACCCCGACCAGGGCCTGACCATCGACGCCGTGCTGGCCTTCGCGGCCTCGCACGGCTCCGACGAGGCCGCCGCGAAGGCCACCGCCTGGCTGGCGAAGCCCGAGGTCATCGGCGGCTACCTCGGCGACGGCACCACCGAGGCCTACGCGGGCGCGACGGCCAAGCTGCTGCTCGCCGTCGAGGTGCGCGGCGGGAACGCGGCGTCCTTCGGTGGCGTCGATCTGCCGGCCCGGCTGCGCTCGCTCCAGACCGCCGAGGGCCGCTTCTCGGACCGCTCCCAGTGGGGCGACTACAGCAACGCCTTCGGCCAGTCGCTGGCCCTGATCGCCCTGCACCGCACGCCCGGTGACGCCCCGGCGGCGGCCGTGGACTACCTCGCCAACAGCCAGTGCGCGGACGGCGGCTTCCCCGTCTCCTTCGGCCAGGCGACCTGCACCGGCGACCCGGACGCCACCGCGCTCGCCGTCCAGGCCCTCGCCGCCACCGGCCGCACCGCCAAGGCGAACGCGGGCCTCGGCTGGCTGGCCGCGCACCAGAACGCCGACGGCGGGTTCGCGGCCGCCGGGGCGACCACGTCCAACGCCAACACCACCGGCCTCGCCACCCAGGCGCTGCTGGCCGGCGGGCGCTTCGGCGCCGGCCTCAAGGGCTGGAGCCGGCTGGTGAAGTTCCAGCAGGGCTGCTCGGCCGACCCTGCCGTGCGCGGTGCGGTCGCCTACGACGCCTCCGGCTTCAACGCGGGCAACGGCGCCCGGGCCACCGCACAGGCCGTCCTCGGCCTCGCCGGCACCCCGCTCGCCACGCTCTCCGCGGCCGGGGCCCGCCCGGACGCGCCCACCCTGGCCTGCCCGGCCCCGGCCGCGTACTGAACACGCCCGACACCAGGAGGAGTTCACCGATGAGCGACACCCTCACTCCGGCGCGCCCGGTCCGCCGTACGCTCGGCTCGATCGCCGCGGCCGCCGCCCTCACCGCCGGTCTGCTCGGCGTCTCCGCCGTCCAGGCCCCGCAGGCTCGGGCCGCCGCTTGCGGCGGGACCACCGGCGTCACGGTCGTGGTCGACTTCGCCGCTGTCGGCGGCGGCATCCAGACCGGCTGCGCGCTCGGCGACCCGGCCAGCGGCCTGGCCGCGCTGACCGGCGCCGGATTCAGCTACGCCTTCCACCCGCGCTTCCCGGGTTTCGTCTGCACCGTCAACAGCCTGCCGACAACCTGCACCAACCCCACCGGCAGCGCCTACTGGTCGTACTGGCACGCCCAGCACGGCGGCCCCTGGTCGTACAGCGGCCTCGGCGCGGGCAGCTACAACCCGGCCCCCGGCGACGTCGAGGGCTGGTCCTTCGGCGCCGGCGCCCAACCCGGCATCACCGCTCCCTGACCCGCCTGCCCGTACACGTCGACGCCCCGGCCTCCCCGACGAGGGAGGCCGGGGCACAGGGGTCGGGCGTGAGGTGACCGCCGGCGCCGGACGAGGTGGTCGTGCAGCAGTACGCTGCCGACCGCCGCAGCCGAGCACGCACGGCCGCCGCGGGACTGCCGCCGCGGCTTCGCCCTGTCGGTGGATCAGCTGCCGTAGCTCAGCGAGACGGTGTCGCCGAGGTGGACGGTGGCGGCCCGGGTGGCGGCGGTGGCGGTGGCGCCGTCCAGGCCGACCTGCCAGGTGGAGGAGCCGCTGTTCGCGGTGCCGTTGAGCGCGGTGACGGTGCCGCCGCCGGTGGACGGGGTGACGGAGGTGACGCAGCCGCTCGGAGTGGCGGTGGCCGCCGCGTCGAGGACGTCGCCGAGGGTCGTGGTGGTGCCGGTGGGGGTGAGGGTGACGGCGCAGACCTTGAGGTTGCTGGTGCCGTCGTCGACGACCAGTGCGAGCCGGGCGGCCGTACCCGCGGTGAAGCCGGTGGTGGCGGCCCAGGCGGGTTCGCCCGCGGTGGTCGGCGCCGGCGGGGTGGCGGTGAACCCGGCGCCGGCGACGGCGCGCAGGCCGTCGACGGAGGCGTACGGGGACGGGGAGGTGTCGGTGGGCAGGTACTTGAAGCCGCCACCGGGCTTGAACTGCTGGGCGACGAGGAAGTCGACCGGGGTCTTGCCGGTGCCGCTGGTGAAGTCGGTGCCCTGGGGGTTGATGCCGCAGGCGTTGAGGCCGGACACGGCCCAGCCGTTGGAGTCGGTGTTGACGCCGAACATGGCGTTGAAGGCGCCGGAGGAGGCGAGCTTGCCCTTGAGGAAGTTCTTCGCGGCCACGATCGCGGCGTCGGTGCCCGGGACGCCGCCGACACACAGGGAGGCCATGGCGGCACCGGTCATGTCGATGTCGCTGCCCTGGGCGAGCGCGGTCGGGTCGCCGGCGGCCTTGCTGTAGTTCCAGCCGCCGTCGTTGTGCTGGTTGGCGCGCACGGTCGCGACCGAGGCGTTCAGCAGGGACTGCGGGACGCGTTGTCCGCCGCTCCGGGTCTTGGCGCCGCCGAGGGCGAGCAGGCCGAAGACGGTCCCGTTGAAGTTCGCGGACGGGCCGTAGTAGCCGGGTTCGGCGGTCTGCCAGTAGGCGGCGAGGTCGGCCACGAGGTTGCGGCCCGGGCCGATCCGCGCGGGGTCGATGCCGGCCGCGTAGGAGTTGAGGATGCCACGCTCGTAGTCGGTGACGACCGGCGAGGTGCTCGGCCAACTGCTCGCGGCGAGCTGGTTGCGGTAGACCAGGCGCGCGTTCTTGCTCGTGTCACCGCCAGGGGCGACATCGGCCGCGGCGGTGCCGGCGGCGGCGAGCGCGCTGAAGGCCCACTCGTTGGAGAGCCCGCCGCCGGTGACGTAACTGCCGTCGGCGGCCTGGAGGGACTTGAGGTACGTGACGCCGGTGGTCCTGGAGGTGGCTATCTGGCTCGGCGAGGCGGTGGCGTGCGCAGGGACGGCCGACATCAGGAGGGCGCAGGCGGCCATCGAGACGGTCGCCGCGGAAGCGAGGCGTGAGGAGACGAAGCGCGAGTGCGCGGGAACGGACACGGAACGGGCTCCTTGGGGTGACGGGCGCGCCGGTCCTGCCCCGGGACCCCAGCGCTCGTCCGAGAGCGCGGTGGTACGGGGCGGCGGCCGCCCGGATCGCGTGGGCGGGCTGGTGCTGGTGCTGCACGACCGCGCGGGCATTCGGGCTCGGGGCCGGTGCAACCACCGCCCCACACCGCTGCGCGTCAGCTCCGGATTCGCACCGGATTCCCCCGCTCGGCCACCGCGGACGTTACCGCACCCGTGAACGGATCTACGAGGTGGCGAAAGTGACATGACGACTCGTTGACGACGACTCCGAGCACATGGTGTGATGAACCGCTTTTTAGTCCTCGGCAGTCAGGGGAAGCCGGTCCGATTCCGGCGCTGACCCGCAACCGTAGACCCGCCCGCAAGGGCCGGTGAGCCGGAATGCCTGCGCCGGGGCCTTGTTCATGAGTACATGCGTCGTCGTGGACTACGACGCGGTCGCGACGGCGCCCCGTGCCGGGGAGAGCCGTCGGCTGCGCCGTGGGACCCCGACGACCGATCGGGGAGTCGCCGGTGAGGGTCAGCAGCAGTCCTACGCGTCACAGAAGCAGAGAACTGGGCTCGCTTCTGATCACCACGGCCGTCGCAGTGGCCGCGGGAGGAACCGTCCTGCTGGGCCACCCCGGCTCCGCGGCAGCCGATCCGATCGAGCAGTGCACGGCGACGACGGGCGCGATCGTCGCCGTCGACTTCAGCCACTGGGGCGGCGGGGTCGTCCGGGGCTGTGACGCCCACCCGACGACGGGGATGAACCTGCTGCACAACGCGGGATTCACCACGACCGGCACCGAGCACGACGGGCCCGCCTTCATCTGCCGACTCGGCACCGGGACCTTCAACGGCGGTGTCCAGTACCCGACTCCGGCCGAGGAGCCGTGCGTCAACACCCCGCAGGCCACCGCGTACTGGTCGTACTGGATCGCCGCACCCGGCCAACAGACCTGGTCCTACAGCCGGTTCGGCGCCGGCACGCAGCAGCCCAAGCCCGGCGAGGTCGAGGCCTGGGTGTACGGCGGCACCGACATCGGGGGCACCAGCGGGGCGCCGGACTTCACCCCGGACTCGGTCCGCGCGAAGAACGGTGGCTCCTCGGCGTCCCCTTCGCCTTCCTCGTCCCCCTCCGCGAGCGCCTCGCCGTCCGCCACGTCCCCGGGGACGCCGAGCCCCACCGGCACGCCGTCCCCCATCGGTGATCCGGCCGCCGCGGCCGCCTGGCTGGCCGGTCAGCTCGTCGGCGGCGACCACATGGAGAACTGGGCCGCCCCGGGGCCGGACTACCCCCGGACCGCCCTCACCGCCGTCGCACTCGCCGCCGCCGGAACGCAGGACCCGGCACTGCGCAAGGTGGTCGGCTTCCTCGCCGACCACATCGATGCCTTCCTGTACCCCGACGGCCCCGCCGGCGCACCCGACACCAGAGCCGCCGCCCTGCTGGCCCTCGTCGCCGAGAGCACCGGCCGCGACCCCCGCACCTTCGGCGGGCGGGACCCGCTTGCCGCGCTCACCGACCACGTCTGCACGGCAGCCGGGGAGAACGGGAAGTGCACCGCCGCCGGGGACTTCCTCGGCGCGGCCTCGCCCTGGGTCCAGTCCCTCGGGGTCATCGCGCTCCAGCGCGCCGGCATCACCCCACCCGCCCCGGCACTCGCCCGGTTCACGGTCCTCCAGTGCGACGACGGCGGCATGGCCGGCTCGATGATCGTCGCGGGTGACCACTGCGAGTCCGACCCGCTCACCACCGCGATCGCCGTCCTCGCCCTGCGCACGGCCCCCGGCTACGAGGCGGCCGCCGAGAAGGCCGCCGACCGGCTCGCGGCGAGCCAGCAGCCCGACGGCTCCCTCCTTCCCTACGCCGGCGCCCCCGGCGACACCACCAGCACCGCGAGCGCCGCCCAGGCCTTCCGGGCCACCGGCCAGGGCGCCCGACAGGCCGCCGCCACCGCCTGGCTCGCCGCCCGGCAGGGCAAGGACGGCGGCTTCGGCCCCGACGAGTCGACCACCGACCCGGACGCCGCCGCCACCGAACAGGCCATCCTGGCCCTGACCGACACCGACCTCACCAGCGTCCGGCACAACCCGGACGGCGCCACCACCCCGCCGACCACGCCGACCACGCCGACCACCACGCCCCCGACCACGCCCGCCGGGAGGAAGCCCGACGCCGCGAAGGGGAGCGCCTACCTCACCGACCCGGCCCGGCTGATCGACGGTCACTACTACGAGGGGTTCCCGGCCTTCGCCGACTTCGGCCTGACCATCGACGGCGCCTACGCCCTGGCCGCCACCGGCACCGACGACGCCGCGCTGCGCCGGATCGTCGACTTCCTGGACCAGCAGGGCAAGGACGCGAGCGAGCGCACCGTCAACGACTGGACGGCCATCGGCACCGAGTACGCCGGCGGCGGGTCCATCGGCAAGGAGGCGCTGCTCGCCGAGGTCGTGGGCCGCGACCCGCGCGCCTTCGGCGGCCACGACCTGATCGCCGCCCTCGCCGCGCTGGTGTGCACCAAGGCCGACGCGGACACCGGCTGCGCCGCCCCCGGCAACTACGTCTACGCGACCTCGGTGTTCTCCCAGGCGCTCGCCGTCATGGCCCAGCTCCGGGCCGGCGACGCCGCCGGCGCAGCCCCTGCGATCGCCTACCTGAAGGGCCTGCAGCACCCGGACGGCTCCTGGCCGAGCCTGATCCCGGCCACCGGCGACTCGGATGTGGACAGTACGGCGATGGCCGTCATGGCCCTGGCCCTGGTTCCGGGCGACGAGGCGGCGCAGGCGGTCGACAGGGGGACCACCTGGCTGGCCGCGCGGCAGCTTCCCGACGGCGGATTCCCCGGCGCGGCCGGAGACTCCACCAACTCGGCCGCGCTCGCGATCCAGGGCATGACGCTCCGTCGGTCGATCCACGGTGCGCAGATCGCCAAGGCGCTCGACTTCCTCGCCGGGCAGCAGAACGGCGACGGCGGGTTCAACGTCGCCTCGGGCGGCCAGCAGGGCTCGGACGTCCGTGCCTCCACACAGGTGCTCGGCGGGGCCACGGGGATCTCCTTCGGCACGCTGAGCCGCAACCTCGGAGGTACGCCGACGCCGACTCCCACGGGGACGCCGACCGGCACGCCCACGGGGACTCCCACGGGGACACCGACCGGCACGCCCACGGGCACCGCGACCGCGACCGGTACGCCGACCCCGACGGGCACCGGCACGCGGACCGCGACGACGTCCCCGACCTCCGTCGCGCCCGGTCCCGGTGACGGCTCGACCACCCGTCCGTCCGACGCCCCGCTCGCCGGTGGCCCGGTCGGCGGTGGTGTTCCCATCAGTGCCGGTGCCGGTGCCGGTGCCGGGCGGTCCGGTACCGGCGGCCTTGCGGCCACGGGGAGCGAAGCACTCGCACTGACGGGGGCCGCCGGTCTGCTGACCGTGCTCGGCGCCGCGGCCGTCCTGGCCGCCCGCCGTCGCACCGCCTCGGGCCCGGGGCGTCACCGGTGATCCGGCGCTTCGGCCGGCTGCCGGGCGCAGCCGCCACGACGCTGGCCGTCGCGTTCGGGGGTGTTGCCGTGGGCACCGCCCCGGCGTCCGCGGCGCCGTTGCCGATGGACCAGTGCACCACCACCTCCGGTGTCGTGCTCGCCGTGGACTTCAGCAAGTGGGGCGGTCCGCTGCTGCGCTCCTGCGGCACCACTCCCACCACCGGCTACACCCTGCTCAACCAGGGCGGCTGGAAGACCACCGGCACCGGCCACGACGGCCCGGCCTTCATCTGCCGGATCGGCTACAGCGGGTTCCAGGGCGGCAAGCAGTACCCGACCCCGGACCAGGAGAAGTGCGTCCTGACGCCCCCGGCCACCGCCTACTGGTCGTACTGGCACGCCGACCCGGGCCAGAACACCTGGTCGTACAGCCAGCTCGGCGCGATGCTCTACCAGCCGAAGCCGGGCAGCGTCGACCTGTGGATCTTCGGCGGCACCGACATCGAGGGCACCGAGGGCCGCCCGACCTTCTCGCCCGACAGTGTCCGGGCGCACGACTCCAGCCCCGGTGGGCAGCCGGCCGACCCGGGCCAGGGCACCGCGGGCGGCTCCGGCGGTGCCTCGGGCGGTTCCGGCAGCGGGTCGACGAGTGGCGGTGCCGGGACGACCGGCGGCAGCGGTTCCGGCAGCGGCTCCGGCGGGTCCACCGGCACGACCGGTGGCTCCGGGACCGGTCGGGCCCCGGCTCCCACCAAGCCCCCGGCGGGCGGAGCCCGTCCGCCCGCGCCCGGCACGCCCCCCGGCACGGCCGGCACCCCCGAGGACGGCATCACCCCGCCGGGTGCGCCCGAGTCGACGCCGGTACCCGCGACACCGGTACCGGTCGAGCCGCTCACCGCGCTGCCCACGGACACGCCGAGCGACCGGCCGACGGAGCAGCCCGCCGTGGCCGCGCCGACGCCCGCCCCCGCCGTACCCGGCGGAGTGGTGAACGCCGACCCGGTGGCCGACGCCCCGCACGACTCCGGCTCGATGGTCCCCGCCGTGGTCGGGGTCGTCCTCGTCGTGGTGCTCGGGGCGGCCACCGTGATCGCGGCGCGGCTGCGCCGCCGACGGGCCGAGTGATCCGGTGACCATGCTCGACAAGGCCGTCGCCGGCTCTTCCCCGCAGTCCGTCCCCGGGCGGGCGGCGGGGAGCGGGCGCGCCCCGCGGAACCTGCACCCGCTGGCCTGGTGGGCCTGGGCGCTCGCCCTGGCGACGGCGGCCAGCCGCACCACCAACCCGCTGCTGCTCCTGCTCGTCCTCGCCGTGCTCGGCTATGTGGTGACGGCCCGCCGCAGCGAAGCCCCGTGGGCGCGCGGCTTCGGCTACTACCTGTGGGTGGCCCTGACCGTGGTGGCGATCCGGGTGGTCTTCCGCTGCGTCTTCGCCACCGGCATCACCCCGCACGACCACCTGCTCTTCTCCCTGCCGCACATCCCCACCCCCGCCTGGTACGCGGGCATCCGGATCGGCGGCCCGGTCTCCCTGGAGGCCACGGTCTCGGCGGCCTTCGACGGGCTGCGGCTGGCCTGCCTGATCTGCTGCATCGGGGCGGCCAACACCCTGGCCAACCCCAAGCGGGCGCTGCGGGTCCTGCCGGGTGCGCTGTACGAGTTGGGCGTCGCCGTGACGGTGTCGCTGAGCGTCGCGCCGCAGCTGGTGCAGAGCGTCCAACGCGTCGCCCGGGCCCGGCGGTTGCGCGCCGGGCAACGCAAGGGCGTTCGCGCCCTGCGCGGCATCGTGGTGCCGGTCCTGGAGGATGCGCTGGAGCGCTCGCTCAGCCTGGCCGCCGCCATGGACTCGCGCGGCTACGGGCGCTCCGGCACGGCCTCGCGCCGCTCCCGCCGGCTCACCGGCGCGCTGATGCTGCTCGGCATGTGCGGCCTGTGCGCCGGAGTGTACGGGCTGCTGGACGGCACGGCGCCCGCCGCACTGGGCCTGCCGGCCTTCCTGGCGGGCGCCGTGCTGTGCGTGGCCGGCCTGCTGCTCGGCGGGCGGCGCGTCCGGCGCACCACCTACCGCCCGGACCGCTGGCGGGCCGCCGAGTGGGCGGTCGCCGGGTGCGGGGTGACCGCCGCCGTACTGCTGTTCGCCACCGTCGGCTACGACGCCACCGACCTGAACCCCTCGCTCTACCCGCTGACCTGGCCGGCCCTGCCGCTCGTCCCGGTCCTCGCCCTGCTGCTGGCGGGCGCCGCGGGGATCGTCTCCCCACCGCCGGGCCGAACACCCGCAGCCTCCGCCCGACTCCCACCAGGACCGACCGCTCGCACACCGAGGTGACCACGTGATCCGATTCGACCAGGTCGGCGTGGTGTACGACGGCGCGACGACGCCCGTCCTGCGCGACGTCGACCTCCACATCCCGGAGGGCGAGCTCTGCCTGGTGGTCGGCCGCACCGGCGCCGGCAAGTCCACTCTGCTCGGCGCCGTCAACGGCCTCGTGCCGCACTTCACCGGCGGCACCCTGCGCGGGCGCGTAACCGTGGACGGCCGCGACACCGCCCACCACCCGCCACGTGAACTCGCCGACGTGGTCGGCGTGGTCGGGCAGGATCCACTGGCCGGCTTCACCACCGACACGGTGGAGGAGGAACTGGCCTACGTCATGGAGCAGTTGGCGATCCCGCCGGAGGTCATGCGCAAGCGCGTCGAGGAGACCCTCGACCTGCTCGGCCTGGCCGAGCTGCGCCACCGCGCCCTGCACGAGCTCTCCGGCGGGCAGCAGCAGCGTGTCGCCATCGGCTCCGTCCTCACCGCACACCCCCGGGTGCTGGTGCTGGACGAGCCGACCTCCGCCCTGGACCCGACGGCCGCCGAGGAGGTGCTGGCCGCGATCACCCGGCTGGTGCACGACCTCGGCGTGACCGTCCTGTTGGCCGAGCACCGGCTGGAGCGGGTGGTCCAGTACGCCGACCGGGTCGCCTACCTGCCCGGTGACGGGACGGTCGTGCACGGGCCGCCGGCGGAGGTCTTCCGGGACACCGCGATCGCGCCGCCCGTGGTCGACCTCGGCCGGCTCGCGGGCTGGCAGCCGTTGCCGCTGTCCGTCCGGGACGCCCGCCGCGCCGCCGTGTCCCTGCGCGAGCGGCTCACCGACGTGCCCGTTCCTCCGCCGCGCCGGGCAGCGGTGGCGGGGGAACGGGTGCTGGACGCCCGGGGGGTGGTCGTCCGGTACGGTCCGGTGGCCGCCGTCCGGGACGTCGACCTGGCGCTGCGCGCGGGCGAGGTCACCGCGCTGATGGGCCGCAACGGCTCCGGCAAGTCCTCGCTGCTGTGGGCCCTGCAGGGCTCCGGGCCCCGCCAGCGCGGCAGTGTGGAGGTCACCGGCACGGCGGGCGGGAAGGCCGAGGACCCCAAGCGCCTGCCCGCGGCCCGGGCCCGGCAGCTGGTCGGACTCGTCCCGCAGACCCCCACCGACCTGCTCTACCTGGAAACGGTCGCCCAGGAACTCGCCCAGAGCGACCTCGAAGCCGACCGCGGGGGCGGGCCGACCGCACGGCGGATCCTCGACCGCCTCGCCCCCGGGATCCCGGACGACACCCACCCCCGGGACCTCTCCGAGGGCCAGAAGCTGGCCCTGGTGCTGGCGATCCAACTGTCCGCCGCACCGACGGTGGTGCTGCTGGACGAGCCCACCCGGGGCCTGGACTACCAGGCGAAGGAGGCGCTCACCGGCATCGTGGACGCCCTCGCCACCGAGGGGCGCGCCGTCGTGGTGTCGACCCACGACGTCGAGTTCGTCGCCTCCGCCGCCGACCGCGTGGTCGTGATGGCCGAGGGGGAGGTCGTCGCCGACGGTCCCACCGCCGAAGTGATCGTTGCCTCACCGACCTTCGCCCCGCAGACCGCCAAGATCCTCGCCCCGCTGCCCTACCTGACCGGCCGGCAGGTCGCCGAGGCCCTCGAACCGGCAGAGGCGGCCCGATGACCGCCCTGCGGATCCCCGGCCGGGCCCGCATCGTCGTCGCCCTGGCCGCCTTCATCGGGCTCGTGGCCTTCACCTGGCCGTTCCTCGTCGCCCCCGGGAAGTTCGGCTCCAACTACGCCCCACCGCTGATCTTCGGTGCCCTGCTGGTCCTGGTGCTCGCCGTCGTCATCGCCGAGATCTCCGCCGGAGGCATCGACGCCAAGGCCCTGGCCATGCTCGGCGTCCTGTCGGCCGTGAACGCCGGACTCCGTCCGCTCGGCGCCGGCACCGCCGGAGTGGAGACGGTCTTCTTCATCCTCGTCCTGGCAGGGCGGGTCTTCGGCCCAGGCTTCGGCTTCACCCTCGGCTGCACCTCGCTGTTCGCCTCCGCCCTGCTCACCGGCGGCGTCGGCCCCTGGATGCCCTACCAGATGTTCGGCTGCGCCTTCGTCGGCATGCTCGCCGGTCTGCTGCCGAAAGCCCGGCGGCGCCGCGTGGAGGTGCCGATGCTGGCCGCCTACGGCGCGTTCTCCGGCTACCTGTTCGGCTTCCTGCTCAACCTCTCCTTCTGGCCGTTCTCGACCGACCCCAACAGCTCCATCGCCTACCTGCCGGGTCTGCCCTTCACCGAACAGTGGCACCGCTACCTGCTGTTCGACCTCGCGACCTCGCTCGGCTGGGACACCGGCCGCGCCGTCACCACCTTCACCGCCGTCCTCGTCGTCGGGCCCGCCGTCCTGACCGTCTTCCGCCGCGCGGCCCGCCGCGCCAACTTCGAACCCACCGTGCGCTTCGAGGCCCCGGACGGCACCGGCACCGTGGCGGTGCCGGCTGCCGCGCGGCCGGTGGAGACGGCGCCCTCGTGAACCGGAAAGGTCAATGCCGTGCCCAAACCCGGGACGCCCCGAACGGCGAGGATGGACGGAGCCCGGTTCGTCGTCCTCACCGGAGCGGTCCTCGCGCCCGGACACCCGGGCCGGCTGCGCCTCCACGGAATTCCGGCAGGGTGAATCCCCGCTGCTGCGGGCCGACCAGTGGGATCGAACGGCCGACAATCGATGACAACCGCTGATGCCGCCGGGTGATTGCGCATTCTCCGGGTCTGAAGTGCCGCGTGGGAAACCGGGAAACCGAGAGGCCGGAAATCGGGCGATCCCGCTTTCGGCCAGTGCGGGTCCGGTTCTCGCCGCATGCGGTGAATCGGGCTTCCCCGCTTTCTGTCCGGCAGGACAGTGCTGGTACAGGGGCCGTGCCCGTGGGGGCGAGCGCCCGCACAGCAGAAGCAGGGGGTTTTCAGCGGTGGCATATCTGAACTACGAAATCCTCACCGACCCGGCTCCGCTCCAGGTGTCGGAGGCGGGTGAGGAATCGCGGGGAGCCGTTTACCTCGTCGTCTCCAATCCGACCACCGACGACGCGCTCTGGTTCTCCACCGAGGTGCGCGTGCCCTTCGGGGAGAAGGACGGCGACCTGACGCCGGATCCGAAGGCGGTCGCCGTGCGGATCGCGCAGAACAGCGCGACGGACCCGGCGGACGAGCCGACGGTCGGCTGGGACCCCACGACGGGTCTCCTCAGGGTGGCCGCCCGGGACCCCGGCCGCTCCGTGTTCAAGGGAAGCGGCTCGCTGGTCCTGGTGCTGGAGGGCTTCCCGGTCTCCGCCAAGGCGGGCCTGGTCCTGCTGCGGGTGGCGGAGCGGGCCGCGAACGGCCCCTGGGTGAAGACGAACCCCGTGACCCTGAGCCTGCTCAAGCGGGAACCCAAGGTGCCGCGCAACTTCCGGCCCAGGGCGTCCCTGGTGGCCGCGGGCAAGGACGTCGTCCTGCAGTGGAGCGGCCCCGACGACCTCACGTACCAGATCCAGGGCCCGGACGGCCCCCCGGAACCGGTCCCGCCGAGGACCGGGACGGCGGCCGGCTGGCAGTGGTCGCCGAAGCCGGGCCAGGAGCCGAAGCGGGACGCCACCTACACCCTGATCGCCACCTCGCCGAGCCGGCAGCAGCCGGGCTACATCCTGACCACCACCGTCCATCTGCGCAGCCCCGAGTTCGAGGGCGTGACGGCGACCGACGGGGTGCACACCCCGTGGGTGGAGGGGACGACGGACCGGGGCCGGGTCGTCCTCACCGCGCAGGGTGCGCAGGTGCGGAACGACTCCGACGCGCCCGGGACGGTCTCCGCCGCCACGGCGGACGTCGACACCGTGACCGCCGCGTGGGTGCGGGGCCGGGACGGCAGTGCCGGGTGGATCCAGTTCCCGTCGGACGGGATCAAGGTCGGCCACGGCGCCGGCAACGACCTGGGAACGGTCACGGCCGAGAAGATCAGCGTGAACGGCATCAACACCACGTGGGTGGGGGACCGCGACTCCGGCAAGGGGTGGATCGACTTCCCGCAGTCCGGCGTGAACGTGCGCAAGGACGGACAGCAGGAGTGGGGGACGGTGGCCGCTGACAAGGCGGATCTGAACGGTGTCAACACGAAGTGGGTGCAGGGGCGTTCGGCGAGCGACGGGTGGATCGAGTTCCCGCCCGCCGGCCTCAACGTGTACCAGGGCGCCGGAAGCAACCAGTGGGGAACCGTCGCCGCCGACAAGGCGGACCTGAACGACCTGGTCACCCAGCGGGCCCAGGTCAAGGAGCGACTCACCCTGCACGGCGGGCTGACCGTCGACAACGTGCTGGAGACGCTGGACGGCCCGCCGCGGCTGGTCGTCCACGGGGAGTCGGAGTTCGAGAAGAAGGTGAACGCCAACGGGCACCTGTCGGTCCGCAACGGGGGTGCCTGGGTCCTGCACACCGACGACGGCCGGATCTCGATCAACGGCGGCCTGCGGGTCGGTGGGGAGTCGATGTTCGTCGGGAAGGTGAACGCCAACGGGCACCTGTCGGTCCGGACCGGGGACGCCTGGATCCTGCACACTGCCGACGACAAGGTGGCGATCAACGGCAACCTGCGCGTCCACGGGGCGTTCCGGGCTGACAGCTGACAGCTGACAGCTGACAGCTGACGGCCCCTTCGGCGGCCCCCGCTCCCGGATCACCGGAGAGCGGGGGCCGCCGGTCGTCGGACGGGCGCGGCGGCGGGGCTCACATCCGGCGGACGCGCAGCACACTGGTCAGCATCGGGAGGGTGAACTCGCCGGAGCCGGTCTCCGGGCGGTCGGCGAGATAGGCGTGGGTGGCGTCCAGCAGGGCCTTCCGCTCCTGCTCCGGCATGACCAGGACGCCCGCCTTCGTCGCGAGGGTGGCGGCGAGGGACTCCGCGGTCCGCTGCTGCCCGTGCGGGAACTCCGCCTGCTCCGGCGAGTCGAACCACGCGCCCCCGCCGGACCTGGGCAGGTGCATCCGCGCCGTCTCGGTGCGCCAGCCGGCGGGCACGTCGCGCGGACCGATGGCGGCGGGGCCGGTGACGCGGGCGAGGCCGGCCACCCAGTCGACTCCGTCGTCGAAGACGTTCCACAGTCCGGCCAGCACGCCGGCGGGCGCGAGGACCCGGGCGATCTCCGGGCCCGCGACGTCCATGTCGAACCAGTGCATGGCGTTGCCGGACACCACCGCGTCGACGGAGCCGTCCGCCAGCGGGATCGCCTCGGCGCTGCCCGCCAGCGCGCGCACGTCCGGCAGCGTGCCGCGCAGCTCGGCCAGCATCGCCGGGTCGGGTTCGACCGCCACGACGTCGTGGCCGAGCGCGACCAGCGCGGCGGTGAGCTTGCCCGTCCCGGCGCCGAGGTCGAGCACCCGCGGGCCCGGCGCGGTTTCGAGGGCCCAGCGCACGGCGGCCCGCGCGTAGTCCGGGCGGTGCTCGGCGTAGGCGACCGCCGCCCTTCCGAACGACGAGCTGTGCAGCCGCCGTTCGTCCTGTGCGGACGGCTGCCCGGTGCGCAGGTGGCCCGGTGCGGCGTCCTGGTGGCGCCCGGTGGTGCGGTCGGTCCCCGTCATCGAAGCTCCTTCGGATCGGCGGTCTGTGCCGGGTGGGGGCACAGCGCGCTGCGGCCGACCGGGGTCGACCCGACCCGGACGGCACGATGTATCGGTGCGATGTATCGAACCGATACATCGAGACCCTAGGCACCGGAGTGCCGCGGCACAAGGCCCACGTCCGCCGACCGGGGATCAGGACCGGTGCGCGGGCGGATGGTCACGGAGCCCGGCGACGCCGGCCCGTGGGTGATCGCTAGCCTGACGCGGTGACGATCGAACTGCGGATACTGTCCACCGTCTCCTGCAGGGGCGAGGAGGTCACCGCCCCCGGATTGCGGGGGCTGCTCGCGCTGTTGGCGCGGGAGGTGCGGGGCGGGTGCGGCCGGGGGAGCCTGCTGGACGGGCTGTGGCCGGAGGACGGGCCCGAGCGGCCGGAGAAGGCGCTGCAGGTGCTGGTGTCGCGGGCGCGGGCGAAGTTCGGGGCGGACCTGATCGTCAGCACGCCGACCGGGTACCGGCTGGGGCTCGGGGAGGAGCGGGTGGACGCCTCCGCCGTGCTGTTGCACGCCGCCGCCTGCGCCGAGAAGGCGCGGGCCGGGGACCACGCCGGGGCGCTCGCCGAGGCCGAGGCGGGGCTGGAGCTCTGGGAAGGCGAGAGCGGGCCCGCCGACCCCGACGGGACGGACCCGGCGTCCGCGCTGCGCGTCGAACGGGACCGTACCCGCCGGGCGTTGCGGCGTGGCCGGGCGCTCGCGCTGGCGCGCACCGGGCGGCACCCGGAGGCCGTCGAGGCGCTCGCCGGGGAGGCCGCCGGGCAGCCGAGGGACGAGGAGGTGCTGCTGGAACTGCTGCGCAGCGAGGCCCGGACGACCGGGGCGGCGGCTGCGCTCGGCCGGTACGACCGCTACCGCCGCGGCCTGCGGGACACCCTGGGCGCCGACCCCGGCCCCGAACTGCGGCAACTGCACCAGGAGTTGCTGCGCGGCGAGGCGGCGCCGGTGCGGCACGGGGTGCCGCACGAGCCGAACGCCCTGGTGGGCCGGGAAGCCGACCTCGCCGCGGTGGCGGAACTGCTGGGCGTGGCCCGGGTGGTGTCGGTGGTCGGCCCCGGCGGGCTCGGCAAGACCCGGCTGGCCGCCGCCGTGGCACGCGCGGCGACGCAGCGGGTGGTGCACCTGGTGCCGCTCGCCGCAGTGGCCGCCGACCAGGACGTGGCCGGGGCGGTCGCGGCCGCGCTCGGCACGGGGGACCGGGCGGGGATCGCCGGCGCCCTGGGCCCCGGGCCGGTGCTGCTGGTGCTGGACAACTGCGAGCAGGTGGTGCGCGGCGTCGCCGACCTGGTGCGGGCGCTGGTCGCCGCCCGCCCCGACCTGCGGGTGCTCACCACCAGCCGCACGCCGCTCGGGATCTCCGCCGAATCGCTGTACCTGCTCCCCGAGCTGGACCGGGCGGCCGCCGTCGAGCTGTTCGCCCAGCGGGCCCGCGCGGCCCGGCCCGACGTCGAGCTGCCCGCCGGTCCGGTCGCCGGGCTGTGCGCCCGGCTGGACGGGCTGCCGCTGGCGCTGGAGCTGGCCGCGGCCCGG
Source organism: Kitasatospora sp. NPDC048715 (assembly GCF_043198905.1). Classification (NCBI taxonomy): domain Bacteria; kingdom Bacillati; phylum Actinomycetota; class Actinomycetes; order Kitasatosporales; family Streptomycetaceae; genus Kitasatospora; species Kitasatospora sp. NPDC048715. The sequence goes on from NZ_JBICVH010000002.1 coordinate 652,132, forward strand.
GTGCGGGTGCTGACGGTGACCGGGATCGCCGACCGGCTGGCCGACCGCTTCGCCCTGCTGCGCGGCGGACCGCGCGACGCGCCGCAGCGCCACCGCACCCTGCAGGCCGTGGTCGACTGGAGCTGGAACCTGCTGGACCCGCCGGGCCGGGCCGCCCTGCGCGCGCTGTCCGTCTTTCCCGGGGGTTTCACCGCCGAGGCGGCGGAGCGGCTGCTCGGCGCCGCCGGCAGCACCGGTGCCGACGTCCTGACCGTCCTGGAGGACCTGGTCGACCAGTCCCTGCTGCGTCTGGCCGACACCCCGAGCGGCGGACGGTTCCGGATGCTGGAGACGGTCCGCGAGTTCGGCGCGGCCGAGCGGACGAAGGCGGCGGAGGACGAGACCGTCACCGCCGGATTCCTCACCTGGGCACGGGAGTTCGGCATCGCCCACCACGACGGCCCGTTCGGCCCGGCGGCCGTGCCGCAGTGGCGGCTGGTCCGGGCCGAACAGGACAACCTGGTCCGCGCGCTGCGCCTGGCCCTCGCCGCCGGGGACGGGCCGACGGTCGCCGCCACCGCCGCCGTCCTCGCCGGGCTGTGGACCGCCGAGGGCAACTACGTCCGGCTGCTCGCCCTCGCCGAGGACACCGGCGGCCCGGTCTCCCGGCTGCGCCCCGGGCCCGAACTGCTGGAGCCGGTGCGCACCCTCACCGCGCTGAGCACCGTCAACACCCTGCTGGCCGCGGGCGGCGGGCTCGGCACCGGCACCGGCGCGCTGCGCCTGCTCGCCACCCTGCGCCGGCTGCCCCCGGCCGCGCCGGACACCCCGGTCCGGGCGATCGCCACCGTGATGGCGGCCGTCCCCGAGGTGCTGGGCTCCACGCCGGACGGTCCGGACAGCGCTCTGGACGGCCGCCCGGACGGCGGCGCGCTGGCAGTCCTGTGCGCCGCCCCGGAACCGCTGCTCGCCGGTGTGGCCGAGGCGGTGGCCGGCTACCGGTGGGAGCGCGCCCAGGAGACGGAGCGGGCGACCGCCTCGGCGCGGCGGACGCTGGCGGCCGTCGAGGCGCTGCCGGTGCCCTGGCTGCGGGTGCTCGCGCTCGCCCGCCTCGGCGAACTGCACCTGCAGGGCGAGCGCGGCGCCGAGGCGCTGCCGCTGTTGCGTGCGGCGATGGCCGAGCTGGACCGGCTCGGCGACTGGAGCGACATGCTGGGCCTGCGCTGGGGCATGGTGATCGGCAGTCTGCAGGCCGGGGACCCGGACGGTGCCGAACACTGGCTGGAGCTGGCGGTGCGGCACCGGCCGGCCGATGCCGTCGACCTGCTCACCCCCGAGCTGGGCGCCCGGGCGGAGATCGCCCTCGCCCGGGGCGAGGTGCGGACCGGGCTGGCGCTGTGGCGGCGGTCCGCCGCCATGGCCGCGCGTGCCGCGGAGCCGCCCGCGGAACTGCTCGCGTGTGCCGCGGAACTGCCCACGGAACTGCTCGCCCGCGGTGCGGAGCCGCCCGCGGTGCCCCTCCCCGACCCGTCCTGGGCGCTGGAGCTGGTGGCGGCCTGCGTGGCCGCGCACGCCCGGCACGGCGAGCCGGACCGGGTGGCCGCCCTGGCCACCGGACTCCCGGAGCGGCTCACCGAACTGCTCGACCGGCCGGCCGCCCTGGTGGAGGGCCCGCTCGCCGGGGCGCTGCTGCTGGCACTCGGCCTGGCGGCGCTGGACCGGGGCGCCCGCGACGGCGATCCCGAGCGGACCAGGGCGGGCGTGCGGCTGGTCGTGCTGGCCGAGCGGTTCCGCTGCCTGCGCAACTTCCGGCCGACCATGGGCTCGGCGGAGGCCCGGGCCGAGGCCGAGCGGGCCGACCCGGGGGAGTGCCGTCGGGCGATCGCCGAGTACGGGGCGGCGGACCGCACCGCCCTGGCGGCCGAGGCCCGCCGACTGGCGGGCGTCCGACCGTGCGGTCCGGACGCCTGAGCCCCGGCCCGCCGCGACGGCAGCCGCTCAGAGCCGCACCGGCAGCCGCAGCAGGTGGAAGCCGTCGGCCGGCCAGTGGCCGAACTCCAGCTCGTCCCGGGCGACTCCCAGCGCCGCCTCCGGCCGCCGGATCACCACCTGCTCCAGCACCACCGAGGTGACCAGCCGGCCGAGGGCCGCGCCCAGGCAGTAGTGCGCGCCGTGGCCGAACGCCAGGTGGCCGTCACCGCGTCCGAACTCCCGGGTGATGTCGAGGCGTTCGGGCGCCTCGCCGTACTCCTGCGGGTCGTGGTCGGCGGCCAGCAGGGCGACGGTGACCGGGTCGCCGGCGCGCAGCGCCGTCCCGGCGAACTCGAAGTCCTCGGCCGCGTACAGGGTCGCGCCGATCCGGACCAGGGTGATGTGGCGCAGCAGTTCGGGGACGGCCCGCTCCAGCAGCTTCGGCTCGGCGCGCAGCCGGGCCAGCTGGTCGGGGTGGTCGAACAGGGCGAGCAGGCCGTGGGCGAGGAACAGGGCGGGCGGGGTGATGCCGGTGTTGATCAGCAGGACGACGATCGAGATCAGGTCGTCCTCGTCCAGCGGCTGCTCGCCCTCGCGGGTGTCGTGCACCAGGGCGGAGACGAGGTCCTCGGTGCGCTCGGAGCGGCGGCGGGCGACCAGTTCCCTGACGTGGTCGACGATGCCGACCAGGCCTTCGATCATCCGGCTGCCGTCGCCGTACGCGAAGTCGCGGATCCAGTCGCAGACCCGGGGCCGGTCGGCCTCCTCGACGCCGACCAGCTCGCAGACCAGGTGGGTGGTCAGCGGGTAGGCGAACTCGCCCAGGAGGTCGGCCGGTTCGTCCCGGGCGGCGAGGTCGGCCAGCAGCTCGTCGGCGGTGCGCTCGACGAAGCCGCGCAGGGCGGCGATCCGGCGGGCGGTGAAGGCGCGGGTCAGCGGCGCGCGGCGGCGGGCGTGCTCCTCGCCGTCGAACAGCGCGAGGTGACCGGAGAGGTACTTGGCGTACTCGGCCGGGAAGCCGTCGAAGGCGGCGGCCATCAGTTCGTCCTGCGGGTCGGATTCTGTGCCGGCCGGGGTGGCGATGCCCGTGCGGTCCCGGACCAGCCGCGGTTCGGTGAGGGCGGCCTTGACGTCGGCGTAGCGGGTGACCAGCCGGACCGGGGTGTCCAGGCCGGGCAGGACGACCTGGGGCAGTTCGCGCTGTCCGCGGAAGCGGGCGTAGGCGCCGGCGGGGTTCTCGATGTCCTCGGGGGTGAGCCGGACGGGGGTGGTGGTCATGCCGGGTGCTCCTTCAGCGCTCTGCCGCCTCGTGGCGGGCTTTCCGATGGCCAGGAGCTTGCCGGGGTCCGCCTTCAACGCGGTTTCAGCACGGTTTCAGTCGCCCGGGGTCGCCCGGGGTCGCCAGGGGCCGCCCAGGGTCGGCGGGTCGGTCGGCGGGTCGGTCGCCCGGGGTCGGCGGGTCGGCGGCGGGTCCGAGTAAGGATCGAGCGGCAACGGATCGAGCAGTGGAATTGAACGCGTTCAGAAGGGTGGGCTAGGCTGGTTCCGAGGAACCGAGGCACGAGGGGGAGCCCATGAAGGTCGTCATTCCCGGCGGATCGGGTGCGCTCGGGGCGCTGCTCGACCGGAGCCTGACCGCCGCCGGACACGAGGTCGTCGTACTGAGCCGCAGGCCCGCCGGGCCCCGGCAGGTCGGCTGGGACGGGCGGACCCTCGGCACCTGGGCGGCGGAGATCGACGGCGCCGACGTCGTGCTCAACCTCGCCGGGAGCAGCATCAACTGCCGCTACACGGAGACGAACCGGCAGGAGATGATGGACTCCCGGGTGCGGTCGACCCGGGTCGTCGGCGAGGCCGTCGCGGCCGCCCGCCGCCCGCCCGCGTCCTGGCTCCAGATGAGCACCGCCACCGTCTACGCCCACCGCCACGACGCCCCCAACGACGAGCGGGACGGCCTGATCGGCGGCAGTGAGCCCGACGCCCCGCCCGCCTGGCGGCACAGCATCGACGTCGCCCGGGCCTGGGAGCGCACCCAGGCGGAGGCCGACACCCCGCACACCCGCCGGGTCGCGCTGCGCACCGCCGCCGTCCTCGGCCCCGAACGCGGCGGCTCCCTCGACGCGCTCTCCTGGCTGGCCCGGCTCGGCGCCGGCGGCCCCGTCGCGGGCGGCGCCCAGTACGTCTCCTGGATCCACGAGCGGGACTTCGCCCGCGCCGTCGAGTTCCTGATCGCCCGCGAGGACCTCACCGGCCCGGTCAACCTCGCCGCCCCGAACCCGCTGCCCCAGCGCGAGTTCATGCGCGAGCTGCGGGCCGCCTGGGGCATGCCGCTGGCCCTGCCCGCCACCCGCTGGATGGCCGAGCTGGGCGCCTTCGCGCTGCGCTCCGACACCGAGCTGCTGCTGAAGAGCAGGCGCGTCGTCCCGACCCGCCTGCTCGACGCCGGCTTCGCCTTCGACCACCCGAGCTGGCCGGAGGCCGCCCGCAACCTCGTCCGGCGGCTGCGCGGGCGGTAGCCGGCCGTCGAAGCGCGGCGCCGAGGCTTCGTCACGGGGCCGTCACAGCTCTCCGCCGACGCTTGCCCGGGCCCGGCGGCTCCCGGGAGCGTGGAGCCACACACCGGGGACAGCAGGGGGCGGGATGCGGACGGTACGGCTGGCGTTCATGCGGCAGTGGGGAGGCAACATCGGGATCGGCCTCGTGCTGGCCGTGGTGGCGATGCCCGCGCTGGTCGGATCCGGTGCCACCGGCCCGGGCGAGGCCACCCTGATCGGGGCGCTGATCGCCGTCGCGGTGGCCGTCGCGGTGCCGCACACCTGCTGGCTGCGGGAGGACGAGCAGGGCCTCACCCTGGTCCGGCTGCTGGTTCCGCGCCGCTACCCCTGGTCGGAGATCCGCGGCCTGGCCATGGAGTTCGGGGAGGAGGTCGAGACCAGCGGCCACCACGTCACCCTCCGGCTGCGCCTCGCGGACCCGCCGGGCCGGTTCTGGGGCCCGCAGCTCGGCCGGATCGGCGTCACCGGGGACGACCTGCCGCGCGGCACCGAACCGCGCGCCCTCGCCGAGCTGTTCGCCGTGTTCGGCCGGCGCGGACTCCCCGTCGACCGGCCGGAGTTCGCGAACGAGGTGCTCCACGTCCGCGGGCTGCCGCCGCTGCCGTCCCGGCCGGTGCGCACCGTGCCGGCCGGTCCGGTGCCCACGGCGGCCCAGGCCTACGCGGACGCCCCGGGCGTCGAGGAGGAGGAGAAGGACCTGGCCGCCCGCCGCAGCACCGCCAAGAGCCCGCCCCGCAAGCGGCGCGAGTACCTGCTGCGCACCGCCGCCCGGGCCGACCGCCTGGCGCTGGCGGACGGTGACGAGGACATGGGGCAGGTGGTGGGGGCATGGATCGCGGCCGGGCACCTGACCGAGCACGACGGCGTCACCGCCGACGGCGACGACGCGCGCGCATACGTCCGCCAGCAGTACCTGGACTGGCGCCGGACCTCCGCCCGAGTGCGGCGCGGAGAGCGAAGCAGATGATCCATGAGCATTTCTGACGATATGACATCCTGTGCGGACCCGGACCTCCGTGCGCGGGAGGCCGGCGTGCCCGGACGCGTGGGTACGAGTGCGAACGGCATGCTAGCTTCCCGGCATGGGGCGATGCAGGGCTCGTGGGGTGGCGGCACGGTCGGCGATCGAGGGGATGAGGGAGCTCGCGGGGGCGGGGCTGACGGCTTCGGAGGTCTTCCGGCGGGCGGATGAACTGCTGCGCCCGGTGCTGGAGTTCGACGCGGTGTGCTGGCACACCGCGGACCCCGCCACCGGGCTGGTGAACTCGGTGCAGAGCGAGGACCTCGCCCTCGACGAGTTCGAGCACGCCGTACGCCTCGAAGTGTGGGCGGACGACGTCGCGACCTTTCCCAAGATCCGGCGCAGCGGGGTGCACGCCGAGACGCTGAGCCGGGCGACCCGGGGGCGGATCGAGGAGAGCGTGCGGTTCCGGGAGCAGGTCGCGCCCGCCGGGTTCGGGGACGAGCTGCGGGCGGTGTTCGACGCGGCGGGCGGCATGTGGGGGTGCGCGGCCTTCCTGCGGGCCCCGGACCGCGGCCCCTACCTGGAGCGACACCGCGAGCTCGCCGACATCGCCGCCCGGCACCTGGGCCATGCGTTGAGGGCGTGCCACGTGCCGGCCGGGGCGCCGGTGGAGGCGGATCCCGGGCCGGCCGTGTTGGTGCTCGACCGCCGCAACCGGCTGCAGGCCCGGTCCGGGCCGGCCGAGGAACTGCTCGCCCGGCTGGCCGACCCCACTCCGAGCTCCCTCACCGTCCCGACCAGCGTGGCGATGGCCGCCGAGCATGCCCGCCGGACGGCGCACGGGCTGGCCGTACCGCAGCTCCCGGTGCGGGTGCGGACCAGGGACGAGCGGTGGTACCTGCTGCACGGGGCCGCACTGCGCGGTGGCGGGGCGGAGGACGCGGTGACGGTGGTGGCCTCGCTCGCCTCGCCGGCCGAGGTGATACCGCTCCACCTGGCCGCGTTCGGGCTGACCGCCCGTGAGCAGGAGGTGGCACTGCTGCTGGTGCGCGGCGGCGACACCCGGGACGTGTCCCGGCTGCTCGCGATGACGCCGTACACGGTGCAGGACCACCTGAAGTCGGTCTTCACCAAGACCGGCGTGGGCAGCCGCCAGGAGCTGATCGCTCGGATCATGCTCGGCGAGGGGCTCTGACCCGCGCCCCGGTCGAGTGCGCCCCGCCACGCGCCCCCCAGAAATCTGGGATGGAGGGGGCCCGCCGCGACCGTGAAGATTTCCTTCACGAGGTTCACGTCATGTACATGGCGTCTCGCAGCGCACCCCTTCCACCGGAGGAGCATGCTCATGAGTTCGCGCACCAGGCGCACCGTCGTCACCTCGGGGGTCGCCGCGCTCGTCGCGGTGACCGGACTCGGCCTCGGCGCCGCGCCCGCGCACGCCGATCCCGTACCGCCGACCATCACCTGCGACCCGGCCCGTGACGTCTACTGGGACGACATCGTCTCGGCCCGGGTCGAGCCGACCATCACCGACTTCCTCGCGGTCGCGATCGTCCCGGGCACCACGGGCAGCTACACCAAGACCCTCAGCGAGGTCACCTCGGTGAGCACCACGGTCAACTCCAGCGTCGAGATCGGCACCGAATTCAAGGCGATCTTCGCCAAGGTGAGCGTCAAGGTCGGATTCTCGGTGTCCGACTCCCAGTCGACCACCCGCACCACCACCATCAGCGAGACCGTGAACTTCAACAGCCCCGGCTACTACGGCCTCTACCGCGGCACCCGGAAGGTCACCGGTCAGTGGGTGCGCTACGTCTGTGCCCGCGCCGGCAGTACCGGCTACTGGATCAACACCAGCCCGAACGGCCCGGGCTCCTTCACCACCTTCGACGTCCCGGAGCTGGGCACCGTCTCCTGTGCCCACCCGGAGACCCCCGGTTCCCTGCGCGCGGCCGCCCGCGCGCGGCTCGTCTGCTGATGACCAGAACCACCGAACCCGCCCGGCCCGCCCACTGCGAAAGCGAGTCCACGATGCCCCACCCGCACCGTCAGCGCTCCCGCGCCGGCCGCCCGCTGAACGTCCTCGGCACGGTGGCCGCCGCCGGCGCCCTGCTGTTCACCGCCGCCCCCGTGGCCCTGGCCGCCCCCGCGTCGGCGGGCGCCCTCACCGGCGATCCGGCGAGCAGCTACTCCTGCGATCCCGGGCTCTACCGCATCAACACCGCCGGCAACAGCCGGCCGCTGACCGTCGCGCTCTCCTCCGGGAACCACGGCTCGATCATCCAGTACTTCTGGGGCAACGAGTCGAACCAGAAGTGGCGCGTCTGTCGCAAGCACACCTCCGACGGCAGCGATCTGGTGTACTTCCAGGACGCCTGGCGCGGCTGGTGCATGGCCGTCGACCGGTGGGGTACGGAGAGCGGCACCTGGATCCTCACGGTCGGCTGCGGCGACGACATCCCCGCGAACCAGTCGTTCCGGGTGGCGAAGGTGGCGGGCACCAACCTGATCGCGCTGCAGGCCCAGCACTCCGGCAAGTGGGTCGCCGCCTCGGACCACAGCGACGAGATCCGCCAGGTGGTCCAGGACGGCAAGCCGGACCTCTTCTACCTCCAGGCCGTCTGACCACCCGTCCGTGACACCGTCGGCGGGGCAGGCCGCTTCGCCCCCGCAAGGGGCCGGACGGAACGGCCGCCCCGCCGACGAGCCGACCGTTCCGGACGGGGATTCTCGCACCGCCGACGCCGAGCGGGGAGTCTCGCACCGCCGACGCCGAGCGGGGGAGAGGGCGACGCCGGGCGCCCGCGGCGCAGCCGCGAACCGCGCCGGTCCCGGCGTAGGGGCCTGCGCGTGCTGCGCCCTGTCATGTGCCGTAGGAACGTTCGACGCGGCGTCTACTGCGGGTCGGCGTTTGTCGCCCAGCTCCCCCGAGGCCGCCCCGGCGCGCTCCGGCCACCTCGTACGCTGGCGGCCGCCGATGCGAACGCATCGTGCGCACAAGGGGAGGAACTCGTGAAATCGCTCATGAGAAGGGCCCGTTGGCTGGGCGCGGCGGCCGGCGCGGGGCTGCTGCTGGCGCTCGTGCCCGGGGCCGCCGCGGCGGCGCAGCCGGCGACCGCCGGGGCCGTGGGGAGCGCCGTGACCGCCGGGACCGCCCGCACCGTCACCGTGGGGTGGTCGGCCCCGGTCGCCGCCGTCACCCCCGACGGTGCCAAGGCCTATGTCGGGGTCATCGACAACGACAGCGGCCGCACGACGGTCCTCAAGGTCGTCGACACCGCGACCGGCGCGATCACCACCCGACTCACCCTGTCCACGACCCCGTGGACCTACGTCGGCTCGCTGGCCGTCAGCCCGGACGGCACCCGGCTGTACGCGGCCGTCGGAACCTCCCGCCTGGTCACCGTCGACACCGCCGACGACACCGTCGTCGCCGACGTCCCGATCCCGGACCAGCCGCGCCCCGACGGGTACGTGCCCGGCACGGTCGGCTCCCTCGTGGTCGCCCCCGACGGCGCCGGCGTCTACCTAGCCCAGCGCGGGCCGCAGCAGCGCTACGGCGCCCGGCCGGGCCGCGTCCTCGCCTACTCCACCGCCGCCCGGGCGTTCACCGCCTCGCTCGACCTCGCCGACTTCGGTGTCGGCTCGATCGTCCTGCGCCCCAACGGCCAGGACGCCTACGTCACCACCGCGGCCGGCCTGGTCCACCTGGCCGCCACCCCCACCTCGCTCACCACCGTCCGAACCTTCACCGAGGGCCACGGGGCCGGCGGCAGCGCGGTCCTCAGCCCCGACGGCAGCACGCTGTACGGCATCGGCGGCTCCGATTCCGACTACATCGTCGACACCGCGACCGACACGGTCACCTCGGGCTTCCACTTCGCGCCGGGGCACGGATCCCTGCGGGCCCCCGTGATCAGCCCGGACGGGCGCCGCCTTTACGTGGTCAGCCAGAGCTCCGGCATCATGGGCCCGGGCACACCGTTCCCACCCGGCCCGTACTACTCCAGCGTGATCCTCTCCTACGACACCGAGGCCGGTGCCCTCGTCCCCGCCGAGGCCGCCTACCCGCCGAGCGTGGGACTGACCGCCACCCTGAGCCTCGGCCCCGACGGCCACACCCTCTACCTCGCCGGTGACATCTCCCCGACCGTCGGGGTGCGCGCCGGCCTCGACATCATCACCCGCTGACACCGCCGCGGCCCCGACGGGCCGGGAAGCAGAGGCACCCGACGACCCGGCGGGTGCCCGTTCCGGCCCGGCCGCCTACGCGCCGAGCAGGTCGTCCAGCACCCGGCCGAAGACCAGGCGCCCCGTCCGGGCGAGGACGGGATCGAGCAGTCGCGGCACGCCGGCGACCGTCAGCTCCTCCGTCCAGACCGCCGCACTGCCGCCGCCCACCGCCCGGACCCGCAGCTCGGCCCAGCCCCGCACCGGCCGGCCGCGTTTGACCAGCAGGCACCGCCCGTCCCGCCCCGGGCCGGGGGCGACCAGCCCGGTGAGCTCCATCGGGTCGTCGAAGCGCAGCGGTCCCAGGGCCGTCCGGGCCAGGACGACGTCGCCCGCCGCCCGGCCGGTGCCGCGCACCACGGAGACCCGGGTGAACGGCACCCGATCCCCGTGCCGGGACCAGGCCGTCAGCCGCTCCCAGCACTCGGCGGGCGGCAGCGGCGTACGGCGGATCAGGACGAAGCGGGCCACGGTCGTCACCCTAGCCGCGGCCGGCCCCGGGCCGCAGCGCGGCGGCTCCAGCGACGTCGCGGCGGCTCTAGCGACGTCGCGGCAGCTCGCCCAGCAGGCCCGCCACCGCGGCCAGGTCGCCGCCCCGGTCGAGCAGCACCACCAGCGGCGGGTGGTGCGCCGGCGCTCCCAGCCGGGCGATCTCGCACGCGGTGACCCCGAGCCCCGGCGGGGCGACCAGGGCGATCGGCGCGCGGGACTCCAGCAGCGGCCCGAGCACCGGGCGGTACGCGGCCGCGGGCGGGTCGCCCCCGGCGGGGCGCAGCACGCCGAGGGCCTGCGGGCCCGGCCAGCCGCGGGCGGCGCCGGGGTAGCGGGTGTGCGGGGCGCCGGTCGGGGGCAGCAGCAGGACCCAGCCCGCGCCCGGGCGGGCGGCCCGGCGCAGCATGTCCAGCCGAACCGCCGGGGCGGCCGGATCCCCGCCCGGGGAGCCGGTGTCCGCGGGCTCGCCCAGCCGGGGCGCCGGCCGGCCGGCCAGGGTGGTCCGCAGGACCTCGGTGGTGCCCAGCCCGCTCGGCAGGTCCGGGAAGGAGCGCAGCAGGTGGGTGCTCTGGTCGAGCAGCTCGGCGGCGTCCCGGTCGGCGAGCAGGGCGCGGTCGTGGGTGGTGGTGAGGACCAGCCCGCCGGTGGCGTCGTAGTGGGCGGCGAGCGTGATCGGGTAGGAGGTGAGGGTGCCGGCCGGGACGGGGCTCTCCACGTGGATGCCGTGCGCGGCCAGGTCGGTCTCCAGCCGCAGGTGGTGCGCCGTGGCGGGCCGGTGCTCCAGCACGACCAGGGAGTTCGGCCGCTGCCCGCGCGCGCCGGGTGTCCAGCGGTGGGCCTGGCCGGGTGCGACCCACTCGTAGGCCGCGAGGTCGAGCACCCCGTCGCGCAGCGCCGCGAGCAGCTGCGGCACGGTGGTGCCCGGCTGCACCCGGACGGAGATCGGCAGCGGGTTGCGCAGGGCGCCGGGCAGCCGGTCGATGCCGTCCAGCGGGATGCCCCGGCCGGAGACCGTCACCGCGAAGCCGACCCGTACCGCCCGGGCCGGGCGGCGGGGCCGGTCGCTCTGCTCGGCGCGGTACAGCAGCAGCGCCCAGGCCGCCTGGAGCGCGCTGCTCTCGCCCGCGCCCCAGGCGGCCGCCCAGCCGCGCAGCCGGACCGCCTCGTACGGGGTGAGGCGGCGCCGGGCCCGGCCGCTGCCGCGCCGGTGCGGATCGGGGGCGAGCGGCAGGACGGGGGTGGCGGGCGGCCGGGTGGACCAGAACTGCCGTGCGGCGTCGGTGCCGCGGCCGGCCAGCCAGCGGGCGTGGTCGCGCAGGTCGGGGCGGCGCTCGCCGCCGGGCAGGACGCCGCCGGTCAGGTAGGCGCGGTAGAAGGACTGGAGCAGCAGCCGCACGCTCCAGCCGTCCAGCATCGCGTGGTGATAGGTGAGCAGCACCCTGGTGGCGGGGCCGTCCTCGGCGTGCGGCGGGTCGTCGACGAGGGTGGCGCGCAGCAGGGCGGGGCGGCGCAGGTCGAAGCCGCGCCGGCGGTCCGCGGCGAGCAGGTCCTTCCAGTCGGTGGCGTCGTGCCGGTGCCGGGTCACCTCGGGGGCGGCGTGCTCGTGCAGCACCATCCAGGGGTCGTCGGTGCCGTCCTCGTCCCAGTCGAAGGCGGCGCGCAGCACCGTCTCGTGGTCGAAGACGGACTGCCAGGCCGCGGTGAAGCGTTCGGTGTCCAGTGGCCCGTGCCAGTGCCAGGACAGCTGCTCGACGTGCCGCCCGGCGGGCTCGGCCGCGTCGATGACCTGGCGCAGCAGCTCCCGCTGGAGCGCGCTGGTCGGTACGGTGACCGGCTCCGGCGGGTGCGCCAGCGCCTCGCGCAGTTCCTCCAGCACCCCGGCGGCGCGTGCGGGCGGGCCGGACGCGATGCCGACGAACAGCCGCCGGCCGCCGCCCGGGGCACTGCCGTGGCCGGCGTCCTCGACCAGCACCGCCCGCAGCCGGGGACCGGCGGCCAGGCTGCGCCCGAGGTCGGCGAGCAGCTGGTCGAGCGCCTCCGGGCCGTCCACCGTCCGCTGCCACAGCAGTTCCGTCGCGGGCCCGGCGGAGTCCTCGGCGGCGACGGTCCGCAGCGCGGCGCGCAGGGCCTGCGCCGGGTACGTCCGGTGCAGCTGGACCAGGACGAACTCCGGTGCCCGGCCGCGCCGTTGGGCGGCCTGCCGGGGCCGGGCGGCGGTTCCGGCCAGCGCGGCGCGCACCGCCCCCGCGTCCAGCGGCCCGGGCGGACGGCCGACGGGCAGGCAGGGCGCTGGGGCGCCGGTCACCCGCAAGGTGACGGGTGCGCTGGAGAACTGACGGTTCGTCATGGCTGATCAGCGGGCACCGGAGCCCTCATCCTTCCCGTGGGCCGGCCAGGATCGCGCCGGGGGTTACTGGGTGGCGAGCCCGCCGCAGACGTTCAGCGCCTGGGCGGTGATGCTGGCCGCGGTGGGGCTGGTGAGGTAGCCGGCCAGCGAGGCGACCTCCTCGGGCGTGGTGTAGCGGCCGAGCGGGATGTGCGTCGTGAAGTGCTGGTGGATGGTCTCGGGGGTGGTGTTGTAGGCGGTCGCGTACTCGTGGTGGATCCTGGCGGTGTGCGGGGTCTGGACGTAGCCCGGGCAGATGGCGTTGACGGTGGTGCCGGTCGGTGCCAGCTCCTTGGCCAGCGCCCGGGTGAAGCCGATCACGGCGTGCTTGCTCGCGGTGTACGGGGCGCCCAGGGTGACGGCCTGCTTCCCGGCGGTGGACGCGATGTTGATGATCCGCGGGTGCGTGGTGGTGGTGATGTGGCCGTGCCGGAGGGTCTCCCGGGTGACCAGGAAGACGGCGTTCAGGTTGGTGTCGATGACGTCGTACCAGAGGTCGTCGGTGGTGGTGGCGGTCGGGCCGCCGCCGGTGCGGCCGGCGTTGTTGACCAGGACGCTGATCGGGCCGTGCTCGGCCACCGCGTGCCGGATCAGTTCGCCGACCTGGGTGGGGTCGCGGACGTCGCAGGTGAGGCCGTGGGCCTGGTGGCCCTCGTCGCGCAGGGTGGCGAGGGCCTGGTCGATGTCCTTGGCGGTGCGGGCGCAGATGAAGACACGGTGGCCGCGGCTGCCGAGTTCGCGGGCGATGGCGAGGCCGATGCCGCGGGTACCGCCGGTGATCAGGGCGAGGGGTTTCTCGGGTGCGGTGGTCATGACGCGTCCTGTGGGTGAGGGCTGGGAGAGGTCTGTGGGGACGGCCGTCCGGACGGGGCTCAGGCCGAGTACAGGTTGTAGGTGGTCGGGTGCGCCGTGGTGGGTGTGTTGAGGGTGGGGTCCAGGGTGAGGATCGCGTGCTGGAGGTGCTGGAGGTGCGGGGAGGGCTGGATGCCGAGTTCGCTGGTCAGCCGGTGCCGCAGGTGGTGGTAGGTGGTCAGGGCGCTGGTCTGCCGGCCGGCCCGGTAGAGCGCGACCATGGCCTGGGCGTGCAGGCCCTCGTGGTGCGGGTGCTGGTGGGTGAGGTGGGTGAGCTCGGGGATCAGCTCGTTGTGCCGGCCGAGCCGCAGGTCGGTGTCGATGCGGCGTTCCAGGGTGACCAGCCGGCTCTCCTCCAGCCGCATGATCTCGATGGTGAGGATCGGGCCGGGCCGGACGTCGACCAGGGCGGGTCCGTGCCAGAGGGCGAGGGCCTGGCGGAAGTGGGTGGCGGCCTGGTGGTCCTGGCCGTGGTTGAAGGCGTGCTGGCCCTGGGTGGTCAGCAGGTTGTAGGTGTGGACGTCCAGGTTGTCCGGGTGGGTGGTGAGCTGGTAGCCGCCGTGCCGGGTGGTGAGGATGTCCTTGGCGGTGGTGTGCGGGGTCGGCCCGAGGGCCTGGGTGATCCGGCGGCGCAGTTGCAGGATGTACGTCTGCATGGTGGTGAGCGCCTGTCTGGGAGGGTCGTCGCCCCAGATCTCCTCGATCAGGGTGGCCGTCGGCAGGATCCGGTTCGGGTAGAGCGCCAGGAGGGCGAGGATCTGGCGTTGCTTGGCGGCGGTGGGGACGACGGAGATGCCGTTGAGGTCGGCGGTGAGGGGGCCGAGGACCCTGAGGTGCATGGCGGTTCTCCTCTCGTGCGGGGGTCGGGGACTCGGGGGTCGGGGACTCGTGGAGCCGGTGACGTGTGAAGGCGGGGACTCGTTGCCGCGGGGACCCGTGGTGCGTGGACCCGGTGGAGGGAGCGGTGCGCCGCGGGGACGGCAACCTCGTTCGTGCGGAAGGGCGTTCGAGTCAGCGGGATGGTGGGGTGGACGCGTCGCACCCTAGTTGCGCCCGGCGGCGGTGGCCGGATTCCTCAAGTGCCCGTCGAGCGGGGTTCCGGGCGCTCTGGTGGCGGCTTCCGGCGGACGGCAGCGGCGGGGCGGCCCCCGGGAGTGGGAGCCGCCCCGCCGCGAGTGGAACCGGGGGCTACTTCCTGCGCAGGTCGCCCGAGAAGCCGCCGACCAGCAGGTGCAGGCTGCCGTCCGGATTGCGGGTGTACACCTGGTCGTACGGGACGGCGGCGCAGCCGCTGAGCGTGCTCATCGGGGCGGTGCGCAGCACCACCCGGTCCGCGGTGGCCTGGACCAGGTTGGCGGTCGCGTCGCAGTAGCGGGTGCCCGCTCCCTCGTTGTTGTGGATCTGCGCGACCGGGTCGTTGGTCCGGCCCTGGGCGATGGTGATCGAGAAGTCCGGCTTGACGAGGGTCTGTTGGCTGCCCAGGTCGCCCTGCCAGGAGCCGAGGAAAGCGGCCGGGATCTCGCCGCCCGGCGTCGGGGAGGCGGAGGTGGCGGCGGGCGGGGTGCCGCCGGAGCCGTTGCCGCCGTTGCCGCCGGTGTCGTTGTCGCGCACGGCCAGGGCCACCGCGGTGCCGGCCGCCGCGACGGCCAGGACGGCGGCGACCAGCAGCACGCCGGGGCCGGGCCGGCCGCGGGTCGGCTGCGGCGGGGGCGCGTACGGGGGCCGGTACGGCGGGGGCCGCGTCGGGGAGTACGGCGTCGGCGTGCCCGGGGGCTCGGGCGTGGGCGTTCCGGGGGCCGGCGTCCCCGGGGTCGGCGGTGCGGCGTGCCACGGCTCCGCCGGGCCGAACTGCCCGGTGGGAGCGCCGGGTCGGGCCGGAGAGTCACTGTCCAGGTCCAGCAGTTCGACCGCGAGCGCGGCCAGCGCGGCGGCGATCGCGGGCGGCAGCCACTCCCGTCGCTCCAGCCGCTCGCCCGCCGTCGGGTCGGCGGCCGTCAGCCGCTCGCGCAGTTGGGCGGGAGTGGGCCGGCGGGCCGGGTCCTTGGCCAGGCATGCCGTCAGCAGGGCGTGCAACTCCCGGTCGGACACGTCGAGTTCCGGCTCCTCGTGAAGGACCCGGTAGAGCAGGACGGGCGCGCTCACTCCCGAGCCGAACGGCGCGGTGCCGGTGGCGGCATGGGCGAGTACGGCGCTGAGCGAGAAGACGTCCGAGGCGGGCCCGGCGCTGCGCCCCTCGGCCTGCTCGGGGGAGAGGTAGCCCGGGGAGCCGACCACGAAGCCGGACCGGGTGAGCGCGGTCGCCGCGTCCAGTGCCCGGGTGATCCCGAAGTCGATCAGGCGCGGGCCGTCCAGCGCCAGCAGCACGTTCGACGGCTTGACGTCCCGGTGCACCAGCCCCTGGGCGTGCACGGCCTGCAGCGCCTCGGCGAGCCCCGCCCCGAGCGAGCGGACGGCGGCGACGGGCAGCGGGCCGAACTCCCGTACGGCGGCGGCCAGCGAGGGCCCGGCGACGTACCCGGTGGCCACCCAGGGCCGGGCGCCCTCGGTGTCCGCGTCCAGCACCGGGGCCGTCCAGCGGCCGCCGACCCGTCGGGCGGCGGCCACCTCGTTGCGGAACCGCACCCGGAACTCCCGGTCCGCCGCGAACTGTTCGTGCACCAGCTTGACCGCCACCGTGCGGCCGCCCGCCGTCCGGCCCAGGTAGACCCGGCCCATTCCGCCCGCACCGAGTCTCCGCAGCAGGCGGTACTCGCCCACCTGCCGGGGATCCCCGTCCCCCAGTGCCTCCACGCCGACTCTCCCCTCGCCGCGCCCGTCCGTACTCCACGCCAGACGGTACCGCCGGGACGGGCGGTTCCGGTTCGGGCCGATGGCCGCGGAACGGGTGCGGGTCTGCGGGTGGCCGGGGCCGACTCAGCTCCGGGCGGCTCCACTGGACGCCTTGCCGGAGGCATCGGCCTGGGTTCGGCTCGCGGCGGCCTCGCCGTCGGGCGTGCCCTGTCCGTTCGCGCTGTGCCCGTTCGCCTCGTGGGCGCCGTGCCCGTTCTGGTCGGCGAGCGAGGCCGGCCCCGGCAGGTGCGCCTGGTGGTCCGGCGGGTAGAACTGCCGGGCCCAGTGCCGCATCGCGCCGATCGGCCCGTCGCCCTGGGCGAGCCGGGGCGGGGAGACGTACCGCTTGGTGGACCAGATCGGGAAGTCCGCCGAGGTGAACTCCAGGTTGCGCCGGAACATCGGGCCCGCCAGCAGCCTGGTCACCACCCGGCTGACCGTCCGGGCGACGGCCGGCGGCAGCCCGGAGGGCTCCGCCATCACGAAGCGGCTCGCCTGCCGCAGCTGCATCCGGCCGGGGGCGACCTGGGTGGCCATGACCAGCGAGCAGATCTCCAGGCCGAGCGAGGGCGTGTGGACGTCGGTGTGCAGGGCGGCGAGGCCGTACCCGTCCACCTCGACGTGGACCTCGCGCATCCCGAGGAGCGGGAAGGTCTCCCGGACCAGCATCGAGATGTGGAAGCCGGTGCCGTCGAACTCCACCGGTGCCGCCAGCTCGCCCTCGGGCCAGCCGTGCAGGGTGACGAAGTGGCCGAGGTCGAAGGAGTTCTCCATGACGTCCTGGGCGTAGCCGGGCATCTCGAAGGAGGCGTGCCGCAGCGGCTGCCGTCCGTCGCCGAGCCGGTGCCAGGCGGGGATCTCCCAGTCCGGCTCCCGGCCGTCGTGGTGGCGCCAGACGAAGACCGCCTCGTTCACCTCGCGCACCGGCAGCTGCGTCAGCGTGGCCTTGGGCGTCTGGGTGCCGTACCCGGTGCGTACGCAGTGGCCGTCGGCGTCGAAGGCGAAGCGGTGGAACGGGCAGACCAGGTCGTTGCCCTCGACCGAGGCCAGGCCGAGGTGGGCGCCCAGGTGCGGGCAGTACGGGCGGATCGCGCGGAGGCGGCCGTTGCGCAGCCGGTACAGCACGACGTCCTCGCCCGCGAGCTGGCGGGTGAGCACGGTGCCGGGCTTGAGCTCGGCGGAGAAGGCGAGTGCGGACCAGCCGTCGGGATAGGGCAGCGCCGGTGGCAGGGCGACGTCGGCCGCGGTCGGGCGGTTGCTGACGGGGTGGACGTGCTTGGACACGCGCATGAAGTCTCCTGTCGGTCTGTCCGGCGCCGCCCCTCCCAGGCGATTAGCGCTCGAACAGAATGGAATTCAGATGCTATCCACGGAACGGGAGCCCGTGCACGGACAATCTCCCTAAGCAGCAACAAGTCTGATGATCCGTCAGGTATGGGCGTTCAAGGATTCGACAGGTTCCGGGCGCCCGCCCGGTTCGGGGGGCGGGCGTGTTCGAGCACCTCGGCGGGGATCCGGTGGCGAGCGGGGGCCTCGCGGGGGCCGAGCGGGGGCCGAGCGGGTCGAACGGGGAGGCGGACGGCGCCCGGGCCGGAGGCGGGCCGTCGGCACCGGGCGGCATCCCTTCGGGCCCGTACCTCTGGACGATCGGTGCCGGCGACGGATTCCGCGGTCCCGGGACCGGCGCTTTCATTTCCGGCCACTCCGCGATTTCCCCGCCGGCCCGTTTCCGGCCGCCGTGCGCGGCGCTTCCCGCCGCGCGGTCGAAGAAGGGTCGAGAGGCGCTGGAAAGAGCTTTCAGGCGGGGGTGCGGTGTGTTGTGGTGGGTGCCGGGGAGCCCGGGCCGCGGGTGGCTCGACGACCGGGGGCGGGCGGAGCACCGCTGGTCGGTGGCGCATCGGTGGCGTAGACGCTCGCGCATGGAGCTGAGAGCGGCGGCTATGGATCGTCCGGGCAGGGCGGATTTGAATGGTGCCACGACGACGAACCGATCGGGCGCAACCGGCGCCTTCGAGGATCGGTCTCCGGTGATTCCTCCGAGTCTTGGAATGAGGGTGTTCGTGATGGCTGGTGTGGTGGATCTCGCGGTCGAGTCCGGTGTGGTGCTGGTGGTCGGTGGGACGGGGAAGACGGGTCGTCGGGTGGCGGACCGGTTGGCGGCGCGGGGTTTCGGGGTGCGGGTGGGGTCGCGTTCGGGTGCGGTGCCGTTCGACTGGCACGACGAGGGGACGTGGGAGGGGGCGTTGGAGGGGGTGAGTGCGGCGTATCTGACGTACTACCCGGATCTGGCGTTCCCGGGTGCGGTGGAGGCGGTGGGGGCGTTCTCGCGGCTGGCGGCGGAGCGCGGGGTGGGTCGGTTGGTGCTGTTGTCGGGGCGTGGTGAGGAGGCCGCGGAGGCGGGGGAGAAGGCGGTGATGGAGTCGGGGGCCGCGTGGACGGTGGTGCGGTGCGCGTGGTTCAACCAGAACTTCAGTGAGTCGTTCTTCCTGGAGCCGGTGCTGGCGGGGGAGTTGGCGTTGCCGGTGGGTGGTGCGGTGGAGCCGTTCGTGGACGTGGAGGACATCGCGGACGTGGCGGTGGCGGCGTTGACGGAGGCGGGGCACGCGGGGGAGGTGTACGAGTTGACGGGGCCGCGGCTGCTGTCGTTCGCGGACGTGGCGGTGGAGTTGTCGGGGGCGACGGGGCGTGAGGTGCGGTTCGAGGCGGTTTCGGAGGAGGCGTACCGGGGGGTGCTGGAGGCGGCGGGGCTGCCGGCGGACTTCGCGGAGCTGTTCTCGGTGATCCTGGACGGCCGCAACGCCTCGCTGGGCGACGGTGTGCGGCGGGCGCTGGGGCGTGAGCCGCGGGACTTCGCCGACTACGCCCGCGAGGCCGCCGCCTCCGGCGTGTGGAACGCGTGAGCCGACCCGTCCGGGCGGCTCCGACCGGCCGCCTGCGGGCGGGCGTTGGTCGATAATCCGAACGGACTCTGGAGGTCTGGTCATGACGGACGGTACGACGATCTGGTCGACCGAGCACGGGCTCCGCGCCCTGCCCGAGCAGCTCAAGGGCTTCGGCCTGATGCACGTCGCGATGCGCCGGGACGCGGCACGGCTGACCGCCGTGGCGCAGCGCGGCACGGCGGGCTCCTCCGCGGCGCTCGCGGAGTGGTTCGGGCGGCTGCGCTCGGTGATCGACTGGCACCACCACAGCGAGGACGAGATCCTCTGGCCGTACCTGCGCGGCCGGGTGGCGGGCTTCGACGGCAGCGGGGTCCTGGAGGAGGACCACGAGGCGCTGGACGCCTCGATGCGGCGGGTGGCCGGGGTTCTGGGCTCCGGCCTGCGGGCCGAACTCCCCGAGGCGGCCCGGGCGTTCGAGAGCCTGGTGCGCGAGCACCTGCGGCACGAGGAGCCGGTGGTCTTCCCGGCGCTGGCCGGCCTGCCGGTGGACGAGTACCTGCGGGTCGAGCGCCGGATCATCGGGAGCGCGCCGACGCAGGTGATGACCTACCTCCAGCCCTGGATGTTCGACGGCGCCGACGCGGCCTCGGTCCGGGCGGTCTCGGCGACCATCCCGGCCCCGGTGCGGCTGCTCGGGCGGACGGTCCTGGACCGGCGGTACCGGCGCGGCCTGGACCCGGTGCTCTGAGGAGACCGGGAACCTCGCCCCCCGGCCCCGGCCCCGGGCGCGGCGCCGCGGCACGCGACACGTGCCCTGCCGGGGAACGGGGTTCCGGTTGTCGCGGTTTCGTTGCGCGGCCCGCCGCACGGTGGGCGGTGTCGAGTGTTCCACGTTCGCCGGCGCCGCACCGCGCGGAGCCGGAAGAGTGAGAGGGTCCTGAGATGCGTTCGGATCAGACCGCGGTTCCGCTGTCGTACACGGCACCGTCGGCCATCGGGGTTGCGGGGGTGGGGAGTTCCGTGCAGAGCGTCGGACAGAGCCGGGCCGCGGGTCCGCTGCTGGTGGGTGCCACCGTCGCGATGGGCCTGATGGCCGGGCTGTTCTTCGCCTTCGACGTGTCGGTGATGCCGGGCCTGGCGGCCGGGGACGACCGTACCTACGTGACGGCGATGCAGCACATCAACAAGTCGATCGAGAACGGGCTGTTCGGCCTGGTCTTCGTCGGCGCCTTCGCGGCGACCGGCCTGGCGGCCTGGCTGCTGCACAAGGCCGGCCGGCGCCGGGCGGCGCTGTGGGCGGCCCTGGCGACGGCGCTGTACGTGGTGGCGCTGATCGTCACCATGGGCGTCAACATCCCGCTCAACAACGAGCTGGCGGCGGCCGGCGACCCGTCGCAGATCCACGACTTCGCCGCCGTGCGGGCCAGGTTCGCGGACAGCTGGGTGCCGGCGAACATGCTCCGCACGGCGCTCTGCACCGGGGGTCTGCTCGCCCTGACCCGCTCCCTGGTGCTGAACGGCCGCGGCGGCCGCTGAGCCACGCCCGTCCCGCGTACCGCCGCTGTGCCCGTCCGCCTCGTGCGGGCGGGCACACGCGCGTTCCCGGGCCGTGTGCGCGCCCCTGCCCGCGGGCCGTCGGACCCGGTCGGTGCGCGGGGGCGTGCGCCGGTGCGCCGGGTCGGTGCGTTCTCCCAATTCAGTTGGTGGGACCCCGAGTTGGCGAACCGGCCGGATGTGGTGGAGCATAGGCCGGGCCCGGTCTGTTGCGGTGCGCTTGCGCCGCGGCCGAGGCGCCGTTCGACTGCTGGGGGAGGAGGCGGTTCCGGTGAATCCGGCGGAACGTCCGTTTCTGGTCCGGGGGAAGGCGGTCCCCCTGGCCAGATACCTGGCGGAGGCGGACATCGAGGGCCTGGTGGCCTGCTCGTGCATCGGGAACGAAGTCAGCATCGACCTCGCGGACACCAGGATCCTGGTGAGCCTGGTCGACGTCGCCGACGTGGTGCGGCTCAACTTCGACATGGTCCAGGACGGCCCGGCCAAGCCCCGCTCCTGGTCGCGCCGGCTGCCCGCCGGCACCGGCCCGCGCGAGATCGCGTCCCGGATAGCGCTGGACGTGCGGGCCCTGGAACGCGAACTCGCGCCGCTGCGGCTGCGCCCGCCCCGGGCGACGCCGACGGTGACGCCGCCGCGGCAGCACCGTCCGGGCTGACCACCCGGCGGGCGGGAACCGGCCCGGGTCCGGCGGCGGAGGCGCTGCCGGGCCCGGGCTCCGCGCTGTCCCGGTCGGGCCGGCGGCCCCGTAAGGAGCGGAAGTCGCCTCCGGGCATCCGGAGTTCGTCCTCCCACTTGTCGCGCGTAGAAACGTTCTTCCGCCGTACGTCTGGCCGTTGCCCGATGCGCCCGGTAGGGATCTGGTGGCGCTGTTAGAACCGCAGCGCCCGACCTTTCTTGTCCGTGGTCACACCGCCGGGCCACGAGCCCGGACGGTGGTCAGGAGGAAGCCTCATGCGGAGCACCTTGAACCCCCGGATCACCCAGAGTGCGGCGCGAGTGCGGCGCCGGACGCCGGCGGCGGTCTCCGCCGCGGCCGTGGTGGCGGCGCTGGTGGCGCTGCCCGGCGGCGTTGCGCAGGCGGCGTCGCCCGACATCGTGATCAGCCAGGTGTACGGCGGTGGCGGCAACTCCGGTGCCCCGTACGCCAACGACTTCGTCGAGCTGTACAACCGCGGCACCACGCCGGTGTCGGTCACGGGCTGGACGGTGCAGTACGCCTCGGCCACCGGGTCCAGCTGGTCGCGGACCACCCTCTCCGGGACGATCGCGCCCGGCCACTACTTCCTCGTCCAGGAGGCCGCCGGGGCCGGAACCGGCGCCGCGCTGCCGACGGCGGACGCCACCGGCACGATCGCGATGTCCGCGACCTCCGGCAAGATCGCCCTCGTCACCAACGGCACGGCGCTGACCTGCTCCACCGGCTGCGCGACCCAGTCCGGGGTGAAGGACTTCGTCGGTTACGGCAGCGGCGCCGGCTCCGCCGAGGGCTCGCCGACCGGCAACCTGTCGAACGGCACCGCGGCCCTGCGCGCGGGCGGCGGCGCCACCGACACCGACAACAACGCGACGGACTTCGTGATCGGCTCGCCCGCGCCGCGCAACTCCTCCACCGGCGGGGGCGGAAACCCCGGCGGCACCCGCATCCACGACATCCAGGGCGCCGCCCGGGTCTCCCCGCTGGCCGGCAGCGCGGTCAGCGCCGTGCCCGGCGTGGTGACGGCCGTCGGCCCCAACGGCTTCTGGTACCAGGACCCGCAGCCCGACAACGACCCCGGCACCAGCGAGGGCGTCTACGTCTACACCTCCGGCGCGCCCTCGGTCGCGGTCGGGGACTCGGTCACGGTGAGTGCCACCGTCAGCCAGTTCCGCCCGGGCGGCACCGGCGGCACCACCAACCTGTCGATCACCGAACTGACCGCGCCCGCCGTCACGGTGGTCGCCCACAACGCGCCGCTGCCCGCCGCCACCCTGGTCGGCCAGGGCGGGCGGGTGCCCCCGTCCGCGGTCATCTCCGGCGTCACCTCCGGCGACGTCGAGACCGCGGGGAACTACCAGCCCGCCACCGACGGCCTGGACTTCTGGGAGTCCCTGGAGGGCATGCGGGTCGAGATCGACGACGCGGCCGTGGTCGGCCCGACCAACAAGTACGGCGAGCTCTCCGTCGTCCCGCAGGGCAGCGGCACCCGCACCAACCGGGGCGGCATCCTGCTGCAGGCGAACGACGGCAACCCGGAGCGGGTCGTCCTCGGGAAGGCGCTCGCCCCCACCCCGACCGCCAACGTCGGCGACACCCTGACCGGCGCCACCGTCGGCGTCCTCGACTACGCCTTCGGCAACTTCACCCTCCAGGTCACCGCGACCCCGACGGTCACCCCCGGCACCACCACCCCCGAGGTCACCGCCGCGCCGACGGCCGGCCAGCTCGCCGTCGCGACCTTCAACGTGGAGAACCTCGCCCCGTCCGACCCGCAGAGCAAGTTCGACGGCCTCGCGACGGGCATCGTCACCAACCTGCGCTCGCCCGACCTGGTCGCCCTGGAGGAGATCCAGGACAACAGCGGCGCCACCAGCGACGGCACGGTGAGCGCCACCCAGACCCTGGCCAAGCTCACCGCGGCCGTCACCGCGGCCGGCGGGCCCTCCTACTCCTACCGCGAGATCGACCCGGTGGACGGCCAGGACGGCGGGCAGCCCGGCGGCAACATCCGCCAGGTGTTCCTGTACCGCACCGACCGCGGCCTCTCCTTCACCGACCGCCCCGGCGCCGGCTCCACCACCGCCGACTCCGTGGTGAACGCGGGCGGCACGCCGCAGCTGGCCTACTCGCCCGGACGGATCGACCCCGCCAACGCGGCGTTCAACTCCAGCCGCAAGCCGCTGGCCGGCGAGTTCCGCTGGAACGGCAAGCCGGTCTTCGTGATCGCCAACCACTTCAACTCCAAGGGCGGCGACCAGCCCCTCTTCGGCCGCTACCAGCAGCCGGCCCACCCCTCGGAGAGCCAGCGCCACGACCAGGCGACCGTGGTGAAGGACTTCACCGACCGGATCCTGGCCGTGGACCCGAAGGCCTCGGTCATCGTGCTCGGCGACCTCAACGACTTCGAGTTCTCGCAGACCGCCGACATCCTCACCGCCGGCGGCTCGCTCACCGACCTGCCGCGCACCCTGCCGCTGCCCGAGCGCTACACCTACGTGTACGAGGGCAACTCGCAGGTGCTGGACCACATCCTGATCTCCGGCGCGCTCGCGGCCACCGCGTACAGCTACGACATCGTGCACATCAACAGCGAGTTCAGCACGCAGCTCAGCGACCACGACCCGCAGGTGGTGCGCATCCCGCTGCCGTAGCGGGCCCGACGAACGGTGCCGGTCTCCCCGAACCGCGGGGAGACCGGCACCGTTCGTGGGGGCGGGAACGCTAGCCGAGCAGCAGGAACTTGGTGGACGGGGTGTTCCGGTAGGTGCTGCAGTCGGTGTTCTGGGTGGTCGTGCTGTACGTGAAGCCGTAGGGGACGTCACAGGCCCAGAGGCCGCTGTACGGCTTGCGGAGGTGGAAGGCGTTGGACTGGCCGCCGCCCGTGGTGAGGTTGCAGGCGGTGCCCCAGACGAGGTAGTCGTAGGTGAACTCCGGGGTGCCCACGCAGGCGACCAGGCCGTCGACCGGCTTGCGCAGGTGGTACTGGTTGGACTGCACGCCGCTGATCTGGCTGCAGGCGAGACCCCAGGTGATGTTGTCGTAGACGAAGCCGGGCGTGCTCCGACAGGCCGTCAGGCCGTCGTACGGGGTCCGCAGGTGGAACTGCGGCGAGTTCCAGCTGCCGCCGCCGCTGCAGCTGCGGTTCATCGACACCTGGTCGTAGACGTACCCGGCCGGGACCTCGCAGGCCCAGGAGCCGTCGAGGCCGGTGGTGGTGGCCTTCGCGGGGGTCGCGGCGACCGCGCCCGAGAGCAGGAGGGCGAGGGCGGCCAGTGCGGCGAGCAGCAGGCGGGCGAAGCGGGTGTGCGCGTGTGCGGTGGGCATGGTTCTCCCAGGGTCGTGGCCGGACACGGGGTCCGGCGCGGGAACAACGGGACATGCGGTACCGTGCGGGCCGACAACGGGAGTTGCGGCCCGCCGAAGGTTTTAGCACGGTGTCGTCACGGCCGCCTCACGAACCGCTCAACTCGGGTGGATGTTGTGAAGGCCCGGCCGGAACTCCGACCCGACCGGACCCCCGCCGCGGCCCCTTGAGTGCCAGGGGCCGGGGCGGGGTTCCGTCGGGTGCCGGTCCGGTCGAACGGCACGCCAGGACCCGTCTCAGCGCGTGACCACCCAGGACAGGCTCGCGGTCAGCTTCGCGCGCAGCGCCGGGTCCGCGACGGCCGGGGTCGGGTCGGTGGCGACGGCGGTGAGGGTGTGCGGCCGGGAGCGCGGCCCGGTCAGCTTGAGCTCGGCCAGGTCCAGCGCGGTGCGGCCGTTCAGCCGGGGCAGCTCGCGCCCGTCCAGGTACCAGCGGAGCCGGGTGGCGGGCACCGGCAGGTCGACGGTGAGGCGGTCCGCGGGGGTGAGCCGGCTGCCGCCGGGGGTGGGGCTGGTGAGCGGGGTGGCGTGGCGGTAGAAGCCCGCGATCATCGCCTCACGCCCGGGCAGGTTGAACTCGCGTCCGAGTGAGCGCATGATCGAGTTCTCGGTCGGGCGGTAGAGCCCGGTGGGGTAGTAGCCGCCGCCCTCGTACGTGCCGACCGTGCCGCCGTCCGGCGAGGCCTGCCCCAGCCAGCGCGACCACTTGGTGCCCTGGCCGCGCATCCGGTCGGCGGTCAGGGTGCTGATGTTGGCCTCGGCGGGTTCGTCGCCCTGGTACGTCCCCTGGCCGTCGTAGGCGTACTCGTCGGCCAGCTTGCCCAGCGAGTGCCCGGTCTCGTGCACCGCGATCTGCCCGGACTTCGCGTTGCCGCCCGCCACGGTGGCGATGCCCTCGTAGCCGACCGAGGACTTGACGTCGTTGTAGCCGGCGCCGCCGTACTTGGCGGTGTTGGCCACCACGAGCACCAGGTCCGCCTGCGGGGCCTTCGCCGCGTACGACTCGACGGCCTTCTCGTCCACGCAGAGCAGCCGCTCCACGCCGTCGCACCAGAAGTACGAGCCCAGCGCGGTGTGCCGCACCGTCGCCCGGTCCGGGTCCCCGGTCACGCCCGACTCGGGGGAAACGGCGTTCACCGCCCAGACGTTGAACAGTGAGCGGTAGGTGGCGTAGGGCTCGACGGAGGTCATCTCGCGCCACTTCTGGTCCGCGTCCGCACGGAACTTGTCCTGCTCCTGCGCCGTGTACCCGTCGCCGATCACCACCACGTCCAGCTTGGTGGCCGGTTCGCCGTTGTGGACCAGTGCCGTGACCTCGCCGTCCCCCTGCACGGGCGCCAGGCCCTGGGGGTGGCCGGCGAGGTAGGGGGAGGCGGCCGGGGCCTGGGCGCGGGAGATGCCGCCGTCCTCGGCGAACACCTCCACCTGACGGGTCGGCGGGGTGCCGTCCGCGGGGCGGCTCCAGGCCGGTGCGGCCCCCAGCACCGTTCCGGCGAGTACGGTGGCGAGCAGGGCGGTGGTGGTCCTGAGGGTGGTGCGGTGCACGGGTGTCCTTCCGGAGGTGCGGTCTGTGGCCAGCCCCCTTCCCATGTCGATAACCTGACAATCATTTGTCATGCCGGATAGTCGGCCGAGCGATGGAGGTGCTCGCGTTCGTCCGCGTCGGTGAACTCGACCTCGAAGGACAGGCCCGCCTCCGCCAGCGCCGCGAGAAGGACGTCGATCCGGTCGGGGTCCACGAACCCGGTGAACGTCACGGGCTCCAGCGGCAGCAGCTCCAGCTCGGCGAACGCGTTCTCCACCTCGAACTCGGTCCACCCCGACCGCCGGACCCGCCACCCGGCGGCGTGGAAGCGCGCGGCCGCCCGTCCCGCGTCCGCCGCCGAGGGCAGCGATCCCCGGACGTTGTCGGCGAGTTCGATGCGGGCCAGGGCGGCGGCGTCCAGGCGCGGCCCGCCCGTTCCGGCGGAGGAGAAGTCCATGCCGGACGGAACCAGCCCGGTGGGAACGCCGTTCCGGGGCGGGACGCGGGGGACGGGTCCGCGCGGAGGACGTCACCGGCGCTGGGGGCCGGCCGCCTTCGGACTCGTGCACAGCGCGTCGTCGACCAGCCTGTTCTCCGCCTCCGCCACCCGCAGGACGTCCCCGTCGGTGGCGGCCTGGACGCCCGACAGCGAGACCGTGACGCTGCGCCGGCCGTCGGCGGTGACGCCGGCGGTGCTGATCCACCCGGCGTCACCGCCCTCGTGGCCCCAGTACTCCCCGCCGCAGGACAGCCGGCGCGAGAAGATCCCCAGCCCGGCCCGGGCGCCCGGCATGAACCGCTCGAACTTCTCGCCGACCTCGACGGTCCGGGTCATCTCCGCCAGCTGCGCCGGTGCCAGGAGCCGGCCGCCGAGCAGGGCGCCGAAGAACCGGTCGAGGTCGGCGGTGGTGGAGACGAGCCCGGCCTCGCCGTTGGTGCCCGAGCCGACCTGCTCGGTGACGTCCACGAGCGGCTCGCCGGCCGCGAACCTCTGGTAGGTCTCGGCGTGCGGCCGGGGCAGGGTGGGGGACGTACCCGGGTGGAAGGTGTGATCGAGGCCGAGCGGCCGGACGATCCGGTCCCCGACCTCCTCGTGCCAGGGACGCCCGGTGACCCGCTCGATGATCATCCCGAGCAGGACGTAGCCGGTGTTGCTGTAGTTCCAGCCCGTGTCGGGGTCGAAGTCCGGGCCGTGGGCCATCGCCCGGGCGACGATCTGCTCGGGTGTGTACGCGTCCGACCGGTGCTGCCGGAAGTCCTCCGCCGAGGTGTAGTCCGGGTAGTCGTCATGGATGCCGCTGGTGTGCCGGAGCAGCTGGCGGACAGTGATCGCGCGACCGTCGTTGCCGTTTCCGGACACCACGCCGGGCAGCCACCGATCGACCGGGTCGTCCAGGGAGAGCCTGTTCTCGCCGGCGAGCTGCAGGGTCACGGTGGCCACGAACGTCTTGGTGATGCTGGCGATCCTGAAGTAGCCGTTCCGGGGCACCGGCTGGCGTCCCGTCAGATCGGCGACGCCGCCGACGGCGGTCAGGTTCCGGCCGTCGGAGGTGACCACGCGGGCCTGGACTCCGGTGGCGCCGACCGCGGTGAGCGCGTCGGCGTCGCGCTGGAGCCGGATCCGGAGCCGGTCGTCGTACTGCGGGGCGGCCGGCGCCGCGGGCGCGCCGGTGGAGAGGGTCACGGCCGCGACGGCGGCCAGCGTGACGTTCCGTCGGACGGATCGGTGGCGCCGCCGCGGGGCACGCATCGGTGAAGTCGTCATGGGCGTTGACGCTAGGTCGGGGTGGGGAGGCCGGACGATACCGCTCACCCGTCATAAAAGAGGGTAGTGGGCTGTAATGCCCGGCCCGGCCCCCATGGTCCAGACTGGTGCGGATGAAGCACCATGGGGCCGGTCGGCTTTCGGAGATGTGGCGCGGTCTGGGCTACCTGTTGGGGAGCCTGCTCACCGCTGCGGTCGCCGTGCTGGCGCTGCCCGTACTCGCCGTCCCGGTCACGGCCCGCTCCTGGGCGTCCTGGCACCGCCGCCGCGCCGACCGGCTGCTGGGCTCTCCGCGCTCCGGCCCGGTCCGGGTCGGCCCGTGGCGACTCCTCGGCTGGCTCTGCGCCTGCACCGTGACCGCCCTGGCGTTCGGCCTCGTCCTGCTGTTGTGCGCGGGCAACGCCGTGACCACGGCCGTCACGGTGCCCCTGTGGTGGGCGCTGCCCGCCGGCACCCGCGCGGGCGGCTTCGCCGCCGGTGTCCCCCTGACCGGGTGGGGCACGGCGCTGACCCTCGGGACCGCACAAGCCGTCGCCTTCGCGGCCCTGACCTACTGGCTGGCTCCCCGGCTGGCCCGCCTGCACGCCCGGACCTGCGTCGCGCTGCTGTCCCCCTCGACCGCCGCGCGGCTGGCACAACGGGTGGAGACCCTGACCGAGACACGGGTGCACGCCATGAACGCGCACGGCGCGGAACTCCGCCGGATCGAACGCGACCTGCACGACGGCACCCAGGCCCGGCTGGTGGCCATCGCGATGCGGCTGGGCGTGGCCCGTGAGCTGCTGAGCGACGACCCCGGGCTGGTGGCCGGGCTCCTGGAGGAAGCGCACGAGAACACCGAGGAGGCCATGACGGAGCTGAGAGCGGTGATCCGGACGATATACCCGCCGATCCTCGCCGACCGCGGCCTCGCCGGGGCGCTGACCGCGCTGGCGTCCCGCTCGGCGATCGACACCACCCTCGACATCGGCTCCGGTGGCTCCGGCGACCTCGACACGGTCCCCGCCGCGGTCGAGGCCGTCGCCTACTTCACGATCGCCGAGGCGCTCACCAACGCCGCCAAGCACAGCCGGGCCACCCGGACCGCCGTCCGCGTCGCACGCGACGGCGACCGGCTGGCGATCGAGGTCACCGACGACGGCGTCGGCGGCGCCGACGAGACGCTGGGCACCGGCATCACCGGAATCCGCCACCGCGTCCTGGCGCTCGACGGCACCGTCCACCTGCACAGCCCCGGCGGCGGCCCGACCACGATCACCGTGAGCCTGCCGTGCGCGTCGTGATCGCCGAGGACAACGTCCTGCTGGCCAACGGGCTGGAACTCCTGCTGACCGCCAAGGGCTTCGAGGTCGCCGCGATCACCCCGGACGCCCCCGGCTTCCTCGCCGCCGTCACCGAGCACCGCCCGGACGTCGCCATCGTCGACGTACGGCTGCCGCCCGGCTTCCGCGACGAAGGCATCCACGCCGCGATCCGCGCCCGCCGCCTGCACCCCGGCCTGCCCGTGCTCGTCCTCTCCCAGTACGTCGAGCAGCAGTACGCCGGCGAGCTGGTCTCCGACGGCCGCGGCGGCGTCGGCTACCTCCTCAAGGACCGGGTGAGCCGGGTGAGCGAGTTCACCGACGCACTGCGGCGGGTCGCCGCCGGCGGCACCGTCATGGACCCCGAGGTGATCGGCCAGCTCCTCACCCGGCCCGCCCGCGACCCGATCGCCGCCCTCACGCCGCGCGAACGCGAGGTCCTCGCCCTGATGGCCGAAGGAAAGGACAACACCACCATCGCCACCCGGCTCGTCATCACCGACAACGCCGTCCACAAGCACATCGGCCACATCTTCGCCAAACTCGGCCTCTCGCCGGCCGACAGCGGCCACCGCCGCGTCCTCGCCGTCCTCACCTACCTCAGCCGCCGCTGAGGAACCCGGCCGGTCGGCCCGCCGCCCGCAGGTCGTCCCGCACTCCGCCCCGCCTGTCGGCCCGGTGGAACGCCCACGCGGAACGCCCAGGGTCTGTACAAAGAACGGTGTAACTCCCGATCAAGGAAGTAGCACCTGATGAAGGACGTGACCGTCTCGGCCGAGGCCGTCGAGGCAGCGAAGC
>NZ_JBICVH010000003.1:0-160202 GCF_043198905.1 Kitasatospora sp. NPDC048715
CCCCACCCACAGGGTCGGCAGTCTGAAAATCACCCAGCCCCCGGAGCACCCCCCCCCGGAGCCGCCCCCGGCCCCCCACCCTCCCGAAAGCCCCCAACAACACCAACCACCCCCCTTTGCCCACCCCCACCCCGAGGCGCACGCTGGACCCAGGGAGGTGCCGCGCACAATGAGCACCCTTGAGGAACAGATCGACATCGCCGCCCCCGTCCTCGCCGCCTGGGAGCAACTGCACCGGGTGCACGAGTACCCCCGGTTCGTCGACGGCGTCAGCAGCGCCCAGCCGCACGGCCGGAACCTCGCGCACCTCGGGGTGGAGGTCGACGGCGAGCGGCACTCGGTCGATGCCGAGATCACCGACCGCGGCCGGGGCCGGGTGATGGCCTGGCGGACCCTGGGTCCGCTTCCGCTGCGCGGCGCCTTCGCGCTGCTGCCGCTCGATGCCCGGCACACCCGGTTGCAGATCCGGGTGGAGTACGACCCGGAGGCGGTGCGGCGCGAGTTCGGCGGGCCGCGCGGTTTCGCCCAGGCCGGGGCGATCGAGCGGGCGGTGCGCGAGGATCTGGACCATTTCCGGGAGCTGGTCGAGGCGCGGGTGAACGCCGTCGGGGCCGACCCGTAAGCATCGGATAAGCCCAGCTCAGCGCGGGCGGTGAGGCTCTTCACAGCGCACCGTCCGGCAGACCGTTTCGGTTTCAACCTGTGGCAGACTCGGGTGCCATGGACATCGGGCCGGTCACCAGGACGCTCCGCGCGGCGGTCTTCGCCGCGCTGGTCGTGCTGCTCGCCGGGCTCGGCCAGGTGCTGGTCACCGGCCGCACGCTCCCGGTCGGCCCGATGCTGCTGGCCTCGGCCGCCGTCTTCGCGGTGGCCTTCTCGCTGGCCGGCCGCGAGCGCGGCTTCCCGGCGATCGCGGCGGTGTTCCTGCCCCTGGAGCTGGGCGCCGGCGCGCTGTTCGACCTCGCGCAGAGCACGTGTCCCTCGCTGCCGCCCGGCGCCGGGCACGGCCTCCAGCCGCTGCTGTGCGGTGGCGGTTCGCTCGGCGGTTTCCTGCTCGGTCACGGCGTCTCCGCGCGGACCGGTGTGCTGCTGCTCCTGTTGCTGCACACGGTGATCGCGCTGGCCGGCGCCTACTGGCTGCGCCGTGCGGACGCCGCGCTGTGCTGCCTGGCCGGCGCCGTCCGGATGGTGGGCGAGTTCCTGCACCGCCATCTGCCGGCCGCCGCCCGCTGGCTGCGGCTGCTGGCCGCCCCGCTGCCGGCCCGTCCGCCGGCGCGGGTGCCGTTCCCCCGGGCCAGCCGCGCGCTGGTCCCCGCCGAGGACGTCGTCGTCCGCCCGGCCGTCCGGCGCGGTCCGCCGGTGTTCGCCCTGGCCGTCTGAGCCGCGGGCCTCCCCGCCCGCTCAGTCGGCTGTTCTCTCCCCCCGCGCAGGCCCCGACCGGCCGCGCCGCCCCGTACGCCCGAGAGCACAGGACGACACCCCATGAGCAACACCCGCAAGACCGCCAAGAAGGCCTCCGCCACGGACCGCATGCGCGTCGCCCGCGCCCAGGCCGAGCGCTCCGAGCGCATCCGCCGCCGGGTGGTGGTCGGCGGCGCCTCGGCCGCCGTCCTCGCCCTCGCGGCGGGTGTGGCCTTCGCCGTCGGCGGCT
Organism: Kitasatospora sp. NPDC048715; assembly: GCF_043198905.1. NCBI lineage: Bacteria > Bacillati > Actinomycetota > Actinomycetes > Kitasatosporales > Streptomycetaceae > Kitasatospora > Kitasatospora sp. NPDC048715. The sequence goes on from NZ_JBICVH010000003.1 coordinate 1,652, forward strand.
CCTCCGGCTCCGGTTCGAGCGCCGCGAACGGCCCGCTGGTCGTGCCGGCCAACGCGAGCGGCACCGACGGCACCGTGATCACCTACGGCAAGGCCGACGCCCCGCACACCCTGGACGTCTACGAGGACTTCCGCTGCCCGTTCTGCGAGCAGCTGGAGACCACCACCGGCACGGCGATCCAGCAGCTCGCGGACGACGGCACGTACAAGGTCCAGTACCACCTGGCGACGTTCCTGGACAACAACCTCGGCGGCAAGGGCTCGCGCACCGCGCTGGCCGCGGCCGGCGCCGCGCTGAACGAGGGCGTGGACAAGTTCAAGGCCTTCCACGACGTGCTGTACGCCAACCAGCCGGACGAGCGCAGCGACGCCTTCGGCGACGTCAACCACGTCCTGGACCTGGCCGGCCAGGTGCCCGGCCTGAAGACGGACGCCTTCGTGAAGGCCGTCCAGGACGGCACCTACGCGCCGTGGGCGGCCAAGGTCAACGAGGAGTTCAACAAGAGCGACGTCACCGGCACCCCGACCGTCAAGCTGGACGGCAGGAAGCTGGACGTCCTCTCCAACGGCAAGGCCGTCTCCCCCGAGCAGTTCACCGCGATGGTCAAGCAGGTGACCGGATGACGGCCGGCGCGCCCGCCGTGCGGCCCACGTACGGCGCGAGCCGCCCGTTCGCCTGGCTGCTGCTGATCGGCGGCGCCGTCGGCCTGTTCGCCTCGGCGGTCCTCACGCTGGACAAGATCCGGCTGCTGGAGGACCCGTCCTACGTCCCCAACTGCAACATCAACCCGATCATCAGTTGTGGTTCGATCATGCGCAGCGCGCAGGCGGAGGCCTTCGGCTTCCCCAACTCGCTGATCGGGCTGGTCGCCTTCGGGGTGGTCGTCGCGGTCGGTGCCGGGCTGCTCGCGGGGGCGGCGTTCCGGCGCTGGTTCTGGCTCGGCCTGCAGGCCGGGACGGTGTTCGGGGTCGGCTTCGTGACCTGGCTGATGTACCAGGCGCTGTACCGGATCGGTGCGCTCTGCCCGTACTGCATGGTGGTGTGGGCCGCGGTGATCCCGCTGTTCTGGTACACCACGCTGCACAACCTGCGCTCGGGCGTGATCCCGGTGGGCCCGCGGCTGCGGACGGCCGTCCGGGAGGCGGCCCGCTACCACTGGGTCGTCCCGGCCCTCTGGTACGCGGTGATCGCGCTGCTGATCCTCAACCGGTTCTGGTACTACTGGAGCACCCTGATCTGATCCCGTCCGCCGCCCCTTCCCCCGCGGCAGGGGCGGCGGACCGTCTCCCGGTGAGGCCGCCGATGCGCCGCAGGATCGTCCTCTTCGTCTCCCTGTCCGTGGACGGCTACTTCGAGGGCCCGGACCACGACCTCGGCTGGAACCTCGTCGACGACGAGGTGCACACCCACTTCAATCGCGAGCTCGCCCGAATGGGTGGTTTCGTCTCCGGCCGGGTGACGCACGAGCTGATGGCCTCCGTCTGGCCCACCGCCGACCAGGACCCGGCCGCCGACGGTCCGACGGCCGAGTTCGCGGGCATCTGGCGCGCGATGCCGAAGACCGTCTTCTCCCGCACCCTCGACCACGCCGACTGGAACACCACCGTCGTCCACGAGGTCACCCCGGAGTCGGTCGCCGCCCTCACCGCCGGCCCCGGCGGCGACCTCTGCCTCAGCGGCGCGAACCTGGCCGAGTCCTTCCTCGCCCTCGACCTGATCGACGAGTTCCGGCTCTACGTCCACCCCGTCGTGCTCGGCCGCGGCACGCTCTTCTTCCGCCCGACCGACCACCCCACCCCGCTCGCCCTGACCGAGACCCACCGCTTCACCAACGGCGTGACGCTGCTGCGCTACGAGCGCGTCGGCCCGTCTCCCCTGGACGGGTGACGGGCCGGCGCGACGGACGGGCGGGTCAGAAGACGTACGCCTCGACCTCGGCGAGCAGTTCGGCCCGGCGCCGCTCGCTGATGAAGGAGGCGCGGAAGGAGTTGGCGGCCAGCCGGCGCAGGGCCTCCTGGTCGAGGGCGAGGGCCTCGCGCACGGCGCGGAAGTTGTCCTCCACGTAGCCGCCGAAGTACGCCGGGTCGTCGGAGTTGACGGTGACCAGCAGCCCGGCCTCCAGCATCTCGTCCAGCGGGTGGTCGGCGAGGGTGTCGATGCAGCGCAGCCGGACGTTGGAGAGCGGGCAGAGGGTCAGCGGGATCTGCTCGCGCACCAGGCGGGCGACCAGCTCGCCGTCCTCCAGGCAGCGCAGCCCGTGGTCGATCCGCTCGACGCCGAGGACGTCCAGCGCCTCGGTGATGTACGCGGCCGGGCCCTCCTCGCCCGCGTGGGCGACCCTCCGCAGCCCGGCCTCGGCGGCCCGGCGGTACACCTCGCGGAACTTCACCGGCGGGTGGCCGACCTCGGCGGAGTCCAGGCCGATGCCGGTGATCCGGTCGAAGTACGGGCGGGCGGCCTCGAAGGTCTCCAGCGCGGACTCGGCGGACTCGTCCCGCAGGAAGCACATGATCAGCTGGGCGCTGATGCCGTACCGCTCCTCGCCGCGCTCCAGAGCCCGGGTCAGTCCGTCCACCACCGCGCCCAGCGGGACCCCGCGCGCGGTGTGCGCCTGCGGGTCGAAGAAGATCTCCGCGTGGCGGACGCCCTGCTCGGCGGCCCGGGCCAGGTAGGCGTCGGCCAGGTCGGCGAAGTCGTCCTCGGTGCGCAGCACGGCCATCAGCGCGTAGTAGAGGTCCAGGAAGGACTGGAGGTCGCTGAAGGAGTACGCCTCGCGCAGCGCCTCGGTGTCGGCGTACGGCAGCTCTACGCCGTTGCGGGCGGCGAGTTCGAAGGCGAGTTCGGGCTCCAGGGTGCCTTCGATGTGCAGGTGGAGTTCGGCCTTGGGAAGCGGCATGTGCGATCTGTCCGAGCGTCGGCGGGATGGTTTCTGAGGAACGCGGAAGGATTCATCCTACGATCCGTGCCCACCGGCCGGGTGCAGCCGCGACGGTCCCCGGGCACCCTGGAGGAGGGGACTTCCGCCGAGGAGGCACCGAGATGCGGCACGCCGACGACCCGCACATCCGGCCCGCGGGCATCTCCCCGCACGCCCTGGGCAACGACACGCTCCTGCACGAGCTGGAACAGCTCCACCGCACGCGCCACGAGACCTTCCTGTACGGCTCGGAGGAGGCGCTGAAGCGGCACACGCTGCGCACCGGGGAGTTGGAGGCCGAGTTCCTGCACCGCTTCCCCGGCCGGCAGGTCACCGCGGCCCGGACCAGGGCCGGGGCCAGGGCCCGGGAGGCGGCGGCCCGGGTGGAGTCGCTGCCGGAGTGAGCGGAGCGGATCGCCCGCCCGCCGGGACACGCCGGGCGCGCCGAGGCGTGCCCGGAGCCGGGCGGTCAGGGAGGGTGTGAGGGCAGACGCACCGGACCCCGACCCACCTGGGAGCCCCGCATGCCCATCGCCAGCGTCAACCCCGCGACCGGCGAGACCCTCCAGACCTTCGAACCGCTCGACGCGGCCGGCGTCGAGCGGCGGCTGGCCCGCGCCGAGGCCGCCTTCCACGGCTACCGCGGCACCACCTTCGCCGCCCGCGCCGAACTGATGCACCGCGCCGCCGACCTGCTGGACCGGGAGCAGGAGGCGGTCGCCCGCACCATGACCGAGGAGATGGGCAAGCCGCTCGCCGCCTCCCGCGCCGAGGCCGCCAAGTGCGCCAAGGCGATGCGCTGGTACGCGGACAACGCCGAGGCGCTGCTCGCCGACGAGCACCCGGCCCCGGCCGACGTCGCAGACTCCGGCGCCAGCCGCGCCTACGTCCGCTACCGCCCCCTCGGCCCGGTGCTGGCCGTGATGCCGTGGAACTTCCCGCTCTGGCAGGTCGTCCGGTTCGCCGCGCCGGCCCTGATGGCGGGCAACGTCGGCCTGCTCAAGCACGCGTCCAACGTGCCGCGCACCGCGCTGGCGATCGAGGAGCTGTTCCGGCGGGCCGGTTTCCCGGAGGGCTGCTTCCAGACGCTGCTGATCGGCTCGGGCGCGGTCGAGGGCGTGATCCGGGACCGCAGGGTCACCGCCGTCACCCTCACCGGCAGCGAGCCGGCCGGGCGGGCGGTCGCGGCTACCGCGGCGGACGAGGTCAAGAAGGCCGTCCTGGAACTGGGCGGCAGCGACCCGTTCGTGGTGCTGCCGAGCGCCGACCTGGACGCCGCGGTGCGCACCGCCGTCCGGGCCCGGGTGCAGAACAACGGCCAGTCCTGCATCGCCGCCAAGCGCTTCATCGTGCACACCGACGTGTACGAGCGCTTCACCGCCGCCTTCACCGAGGCGATGCGGGCGCTGAAGGTCGGCGACCCGATGGACGAGGACACCGACGTCGGCCCGCTGGCCAGCCGCCAGGGCCGGGACGACTTGGAGGAACTGGTCGAGGACGCCCGCACCCGCGGCGCCCGGGTGGAGTGCGGCGGCGGACGCCCGGAGGGCTGGGACACCGGCTGGTTCTTCGAGCCCACCGTGCTGACCGGCATCACCCCGGCGATGCGGATCCACCAGGAGGAGACCTTCGGCCCGGTCGCCACCGTCCACCGGGTGGCCGACCTGGACGAGGCGGTGGCGGCCGCCAACGACTCGCCGTTCGGGCTCAGCTCCAACGTCTGGACCACCGACGAGGCCGAGCGGGAGCGCTTCGTCCGGGACATCCAGGCCGGCGGGGTGTTCTTCAACGGCATGACGGCCTCCCACCCGGCGCTGCCGTTCGGCGGCGTCAAGCGCTCCGGGTTCGGGCGGGAGCTGTCCGGGCACGGGATCCGGGAGTTCTGCAACGTCACCACGGTGTGGATCGGCTGAGCCGGACCTCCCGGCCCCGTGCCCGTCCCGGCCGGGTCAGGACGCCATGCGGTGCCGGCCCGGCCCGGGGGTCATCCAGCGGGCGATCACGCCGCCCATCGCGATGAGCGTCAGGCCCCAGAAGATCGCCATCGGCACCAGCACCGGCAGCAGGCTCACCTGGACGGCCACCATGCAGAGGCCGATCGAGAGCGCGATCATGAACGTCACCACGGTGGGGCTGAGGCTGAGCAGCCAGTGCCAGACGCGGTGCCCGAAACCCCGGGCCCTGCGGGCTTCGGGACCCTCGGCGGCGTCGGCCTGGGCTTCGACTTCCTGGTAGGTCAGCAGGTCCATCGGGATCGCCTCCAAGGCTGGACGGCTGGATGGGAGGAACGCCTGACCCGGGAGGGTCAGGAGGCCTTGCGGGGGGCCGAGGACTTCCGGGTGGCGGTCCTCTTCGCCGCCGGGCTCCTCGTGGCGCCCGTCCCGGAGGTCTTCTCGGAGGCTTTCTCGGAGGTCTTCTCGACGGACTTCTCGGCGGACTTCGGGCCCGCCTTCGGGGCGGTCTTCCTCGCCGGGGCGCGCTTGCGCGGCGCGGGCTCCTCCCCGGCGCCGGCCTCCCCGGCTCCGGCGCCCTCGGCTCCGGCGCCCCGCCCGCCCTTGGCCTGCTTGAGGCTGCTGCGCAGCGCCTCCATCAGGTCGATCACGTTGTCCGGAGCCTCGCCCGGCTCCTCCTCGTGCGGGACCTCCACGCCCTCCAGCCGCGCGGTGATCACCTGCTGCAGCGCCTGCTGGTAGTCGTCGTGGAGCTGGGCCAGGTCGAAGTCCTCGGAGAGGGTGTCCATCAGCGACCGCGCCATCTTGAGCTCCTGCGGCCGGACGGTGACGTCCCCCTCGGGCGCGATGCCGGCCACCGGGCGGACCTCGTCGGGCCAGATGCAGGTCTGGAGCACCAGGGTGTTGTCGTGCACCCGCAGCACCGCGGGCGACTCCCGGGTGCGCAGCGCGATCTTGGTGACGGCGATCTGCCCGGACTCGGTGAGCGCGTCGCGCAGCAGCGCGTACGGCTTGGCGGCGGCCTTGTCGGCGACGCCCACGTAGTAGGCCTTGGAGAACATCAGCGGATCGATCTCGCCCTCGTCCACGAAGGCCAGCACGTCGATGATCTTCTTGCTGGGCAGCGGCAGGTCGGCGAGGTCCTCGTCGGAGAGCGTGACGGTCCGCCCGTCGGGGGACTCGTAGCCCTTGGCGATCTCCGCGTACGGGACCTCCTTCTCCTCCTGCTCGCAGTACCGCTTCATCCGCACCCGGCCGCCGTCCTTGGCGTGCACCTGGTGCAGCGGGACGTCGTGCTCCTGGGTCGCGGAGTACAGGTGGACGGGGATGCTGACCAGCCCGAAGCTGATCGTCCCCTTCCAGGTGGTCTGCATGGGGTCGCTCCTGACCGGCGCCGGGAACCGGCCGGCGCCGAGCACGCTCGGGATGCTCCTACGGCATGTCCCGAGAGTCCCACTCTGCCCGGATTCGCGCGGATCGTCCACACCGCGCCGACAATGGGCCGAGGAGGTCGATGCGGATGACCGTCCGGAGCCGGCGGGACCGGCAGGACCGGGACCAGGCGCCGCCGCCGGAGCGGTACGGCTACCTGGTGACGTACGCGGTGCGGGGCGAGCCCGGCACACGGCGCGCGGAGGTGACCGTCCTGCCCGGATACTCGCAGGAGGAGGACATCCCCCGGATCCTGGCCGCCCGGCTGACCGGGCGACCGGCGGACGGGGCCGCGATCACCGTCCTCGACGCGCGGCCGATCTGACCGCGCAGGTGCGGGCGATTTGAGCCCCAACAGAGCTTGGCAACCTTTTCGAATACTGACGATGCGTCAGATCTGAGGTTTCCATGCCACCTTTCCACCCACCCTGACCAGGCTTTTTACGTCCGGTAAGCGAACAGTTATCAAAGCATTGTTCCGATACTCGGGCGTAGAAGTTAGGTTGCGACGCAATGCGCGGGCAAGTCCCCCACCCTCCGGCGCGACGAGCCGAGGGTCACACCGCGCTGGAAAGGCACAGGGCACCTTGATGAGTGCGGACACCACCAAGCCCACGACGGCCACCAGGCTCCCCCACCAGCCGAGTCCGACCGGAGAGGGCGGCGACGGCCACCTGAAGGCCGGACTCAAGAACCGCCACCTGTCGATGATCGCCATCGGCGGCGTGATCGGCGCCGGCCTCTTCGTCGGCTCCGGCGCGGGCATCGCGACCACCGGCCCGGGCATCCTGCTCTCGTACGCGCTGGCCGGCGCTCTGGTCGTGCTCGTGATGCGGATGCTCGGCGAGATGGCCGCGGCCGACCCGCAGAGCGGCTCCTTCTCGGCGTACGCGGACCGCGCGCTCGGCCGCTGGGCCGGCTTCTCCATCGGCTGGCTGTACTGGTTCTTCTGGGTCGTGGTGCTCGCGGTCGAGGCGACCGCCGGCGCGAAGATCCTCAACAACTGGGTGCCCGGCGTGCCGCAGTGGGGCTGGGCGCTGATAGTGATGGCGGTGCTGACCGCCACCAACCTCTTCTCGGTCGCCTCCTACGGCGAGTTCGAGTTCTGGTTCGCCGGGATCAAGGTGGTCGCGATCGCCGCGTTCCTGGTGATCGGCACCCTCGCCGCCTTCGGTCTGCTGCCGGGCACCCACGCGGTCGGCGCCAGCAACCTCACCGGCCACGGCGGCTTCCTGCCGCACGGGGTGGGCGCGGTGTTCACCGGCATGCTCACCGTGGTCTTCGCCTTCATGGGCAGCGAGATCGTCACCCTGGCCGCCGGCGAGTCGGAGGACCCGGAGAAGGCGGTCAGCAAGGCCACCAACAGCGTCATCTGGCGCATCGGGATCTTCTACCTGGGCTCGATCCTGCTCGTGGTTACCCTGCTCCCCTGGGACTCCGCCGACGTCAAGTCCAGCCCGTACGTGGCGGTGCTGGACCACATCGGCATCCCGGGCGCCGGCCAGGTGATGGACGTGATCGTGCTGACGGCGGTGCTGTCCTGCCTCAACTCCGGGATGTACACCGCCTCCCGGATGGCCTTCTCGCTCGGCCAGCGCGGGGACGCGCCCAAGGCCTTCGCCACCGTGACCTCGCGCGGCGTGCCGCGGGTGGCCATCCTCTCCTCGGTGGTCTTCGGCTTCGTCGCGGTCTTCTTCAACTACACCTCGCCGGACACCGTGTTCGCCTTCCTGCTCAACTCCTCCGGCGCCGTGGCGCTCTTCGTCTGGCTGGTGATCTGCGCCACCCAGCTGCGGATGCGGAAGATCATCGAGCGCGAGATGCCCGAGCGGCACACCGTCCGGATGTGGCTGTACCCGTACCTGACCTGGACGGCCATGGGCATGATCGGGTTCGTCATGGCGTACATGTTCACCGACGCCGACGGGCGCAAGCAGATGTACCTGTCGCTGGTCGCCGCAGCCATCGTGCTGGCGGCCTCGGCCGTGGTGGGCCGACGGCGGCGGGCCGCGGTGGCGGCGGGCTCCTGACCCGTCCGCCCCGCGCGGGAACGCCGGGCCCGGGAGCCGTTGAGAAGGCTCCCGGGCCCGGCGCCGTTCCCGGCCCGCCACCCGCCCCTCTCGTTTGACCAAGGCACGTCAACGGGGATACCAGGGCATGACGCTCCCCCACGAGCGCTCCCCCGCCCCCTCCGGGAGACCCCGTGCCGCCCTTGCCCACTCCCGCACCGCCCCCACCGCCCCCGGCCCCGCCACCCCCGCCGCCGCCCCGTACGGAACCCGAGTCCGCCCGCCTGCGCTTCGGCCGCCGGCTGCGCCACTGGCGCGAGGCCCGCGGCCTCAGCCAGGCCGAGTTCGGCCGGCTGCTCGGCTACCACGACTCGCTGATCAGCCGGGTGGAGAACGCCCGCCGCTGGCCGCCGCCGGGGATGCCCGCCCGGGCCGACGAACTCCTGCTCGCCGACGGCGAGCTGGCCGAACTCTGGCAGACCGTACGGCAGGAGCGCGAACGCCTCGGCGAACGCGCCGCCGCCCGGACACCGCCCGCCGCCCGCGCCGCACCACCGGACGCCGCCACCGTCGAGGTGCTCGCCCACCTGCTCGCCGCCTACCGCGCCGCCGCGGGCCGGATCGGCGGCGAGGAGCTGGCCGCCGTCCTGGAGCACCACGCCCACACCCTGCTCGGCGGGCGGCACCCCGGCCCCCGCGAGGCCCCCGGCGCCGACCGCTCGCTCGCCGCCCAGTACGCCGAGCTCGCCGGCTGGGCCCACTTCGAGGGCGACCGCCCCGCCCGCGCGCTCGGCTGGTACGCCACCGGGCTGGAGTGGGCCCGCGCGACCGGCGACCGGGCCACCGCGGCCTCCCTGCTCGTCCGCCAGAGCGCCCTGTACTGGTGGCTCGGCGACCCGGCCACCGCACTCGCCCTGGCCGAGGCCGCCCGGACCACAGCCCCTCCCCTGCCGGGGCTGTGGGCCTGGGCCGCCCTCGTCCAGGCCCACGCCCACGCACTGGCCGGCCGGGCGGCGCAGGCCGACCGAACGCTGGCCGACGCCCGGCGGCTGACCGACGCCGCACTGCTCACCGGCGTGCCGACGCCCTGGACGGCGCGCGCCGAGCTGGTCCTGGCCGTCGCCCACGGCACCTGCCACCGGGACCTCGCCCTCCGCACCGGCCGCACCGCCCACGCCCGCACCGCGGCGGCCCGGCTGGAGGCGGCCCTGCGGCTCCTCGACCGGGCCGCCCACCCGCGCGACCACGCCCTGGTCACCGCCCGCCTCGCCGGCGCCCACGCCCTCGCCGGTCACGCCGATGCCGCCCTCGCCCTGCTCGCCCGGCTGCCTCCGACCACCACCGGACGCATCGCCCGCGAGCAGCGGCGGGCCGGGGAATGGCTGCGCCGGTGAACGCCCGCGCCGAGCCCCCCGGCCCGGACGCGGCGGCCGCTGCCGGGGCACGGCGGCGACCGCCCGGGCACGGCGGCGCCCGGTCCGCCACGGAACAGCAGGACCGGCCACCACCTGCGGGAGTGGTGGCCGGCCCTGCCGCACCGGTCGGACCGGGCCCGGCGGGTGGGCTCAGAGGCCGGCCGCCGCCGCGGCGATGTCGGCCGCGTACGTGCTCACCTGGCTGTAGACGCCCGGGTAGCCCGCGCGGGCGCAGCCGTTGCCCCAGCTGACGATGCCGACCTGGACCCAGCGGCCCGCCGCGTCCTTGCGGACCATCGGGCCGCCGGAGTCACCCTGGCAGGTGTCGACGCCGCCCTGGGCGACGTAGCCCGCGCAGAGCGAGCCGGCGGTGTTCAGGCCCGGATAGGCGCGGGCGCAGGTGGCGTCGTCGACGAACGGCACGGTGGCCTTGAGCAGGTACCGCTGCTGGCCGCCGCCCTCGCGCGCGGCACCCCACCCCATGATGGTGAAGGTGCCCGTGTCGTAGGCGGTGGAGGTGGCGATCGGCAGGGTGCTGACCAGGCTGCTGTTCACCGGCGAGGCCAGCTTGATCAGCGCCCAGTCGTCGCCGTTCTCGGCGCCGGTGAAGGAGGGCGACTGGTACACGTACGAGGAGCGGACCTTGATCGCACTGCCGCTGTTCAGGTCGACCGCTCCGGCGGTGACGGTGATGCTGCTGTCGGCACCGGTGCCGTCGACGCAGTGGGCGGCGGTGAGCACGATCTGCGAGGTGTACAGCGCGCCGCCGCAGCCCATCGAGAGCCGCACCATGAACGGGAACTCGCCCTGCGTCGCCCGCGTGCCGCCGACCACGCTCGGCGACGGCGCGGGCGAGGCGGCGGCGGGCAGCACGAGCATGCCGGCGCCGAGCACCAGGCCGGCCAGCAGGCCGACCACTCTGCCGAATTGACGCTTCATCAGATCCTCCTTGCAGGTGGGGGAAGACCGAGAGTGGCCCGGCGGGCGGCGCGGCAGGAGGGGGCGGTCCTTGCCGGTCAGAACTGGCAGGAACACGGCAATGCGTGGTTCCGGGTGCGGAAGCCCTAAGGTGATCGCCCATGCGAGATCTTGCGGCGGGGATGAAGTACCTGGTCGAGGGCCAGAAGTGGGTGGGCCGGCACGGCCGCTGGTGGGGCTTCGGCATGCTGCCGGCCCTGCTCGCGCTGGTCGGCTACGTCGTCGCGCTCGCCTTCCTCGGCGCCTGGTCCCGGGACCTCGCGGACTGGGCCACCCCGTTCGCCGACCACTGGGGCGCTCCCTGGCGGGGCCTGCTGCGCGACGCGCTCGCGGCGGTCGTCTTCGGCGGCGGCCTGCTGTTCTCCCTGCTCACCTTCACCGCCGTCACCCTGCTGGTCGGACAGCCCTTCTACGAGGCGCTCTGCGCCGCGGTCGACGAGACCGAGGGCGGCGCGCCCACCCCGCCGGACACCGCGCTCTGGCGGGAGCTGCTGATCGCGGTGCGCGACAGCGTGTACGTGCTGGTGCGGGTGGCCGCGTTCGGCGTGGCGCTGTTCGCCTGCGGATTCATCCCGCTGGTCGGGCAGACGGTGGTCCCCGCGCTCGGCTTCCTGGTGTCCGGCTTCTTCCTGACCGTCGAGCTGACGGCCGTCGCCCTGCAGCGGCGCCGGGTGCCGCAGCCGGAGCGGATCCGACTGCTGCGCGCCCGGCTCGGGCTGGCACTGGGCTTCGGCACGCCGCTGGTGCTGGCCTTCCTGGTGCCGCTGGTCACCGTGCTCGCCATGCCGGGGGCCGTCGCCGGGGCCACCCTGCTGGCCCGCGACCTCGTCCCGACCGCACCGGAGGAGGAGAAGGAGGAGGAGCAGCAGCCGGGCCCGGCCCCCGACTTCCCCACCGCCACCGCGCGGCCCGTGCCGGGCAACCCGTACGCGACCCCCTGAGGCCGTCACCGGCCGGTCACGCTGCGCCGACCTCGCCCCCGCCCGCGTGTGAGCCCGCCCACAGGGGGATCGCCATCCACGATCCCCGATAGTGGACGAGCCCCCTCGAACGCCCCGCCCGGCGCCGCCGAGGCACCCGGGCCGGACCACCCACGGCCCCGCCCCGCCTGAAGAACACAGGCCACCGCGGCTGCCGCCCCTGCGATCCGTCGCCGCCGACCCGGCCTCCACCTCAGGGTGCGCAATTCGGACAAATACCACCAAAGCCATCGCCGAAGCCCGCCGCGGCCACCCCGCAACCACGATGCCGCGTAGTAGCGAACGCCTTTGCCACCCGTCCTCGGCCCTGCCAAGAATGGCCCGTCGCCAGGCAGCGCAGCCGACCACCTCCGCCGCCGCACGGCCCGCCCGCCCCCGCCGCTACCGCCGGGGCGCCACGGCCGCCCAGGGCGGCCGCACGAGCCCCGCCCGCCCGGAGCCCGTGCGACGCCCCGCCCCCGGTGCCACCGGCACGGCCCCCGACGGAGAAGGACCGCCCGCCCCATGCAGCTCAGCCATGCCCGCCGCAACTCCCTGATCACCGGTGTCGCCACCCTCGTGGTCGCGAGCGCCGCCACCGCCGCCCTCGCCATCCCGCAGGCCGGGAACGCGACCGGGGCCGCCCCCGTGGCCGCCGTCTCGGTGGACAGCGAGCCGGTCGCCGACCAGGGCCGGGCCGACGCCGCCGCCACTGCCGCCGCCGCCGAACAGGCCGCCCAGGAGGCCCAGGCCAAGGCCGCGGCGGACGCCGCCGCCCAGGCCGAGGCGCAGGCCCAGGCGGACGCCAAGGCCAAGGCCGACGCCGACGCCGCCGCCTCCCGCTCCCAGGAGCGCCAGAACCTCACCAGCGCCCCGGCCGCCTACTCCGGCACCCCGCAGCAGATCGCCGCGCAGATCGTCCCCGCCGGCCAGCTCCAGTGCTTCAGCAACATCGTGTTCCGCGAGAGCAGCTGGAACCCGCTCGCGGTCAACGCCTCCTCCGGCGCCTACGGCCTGGTCCAGGCCCTGCCCGGCTCCAAGATGGCCTCCGCGGGCGCCGACTGGCGCACCAACCCGGCCACCCAGATCAAGTGGGGCCTGAACTACATGAACACCCGCTACGGCAGCCCCTGCGCCGCCTGGTCGTTCTGGCAGGCCCACCACTGGTACTAGGCCGAACCAGCGGTTCGGCTCCCCGGGGCCCGTGACGCACCCGCGTCGCGGGCCCCGGCGCACGTTCCCGCAGGCCGGGAGCCCGGTACGGGCGTGGACACGTCCGGAAGGCGGCGTGAAGATATGGCGCGCACTCGTACGATTTGCCACTGATTGATCGGAATTACGGACCGTCAGACCTTTGCCACGGTCCGCAGGCCCTCTTACGCTCCGGCGTCATGCCCTCACCCCTGATCAGCGTCGTGCTCCCCGCCTACGACCAGCACGAACAGCTCGCCGACTGCCTGGACTCGCTGCTCGCACAGTCCCTGGCCGACGTCGAGGTGATCGTCGTCGCCGACCGGTCCCCCGGGACGGCCGGCGGGCTCGCCGACGCGTACGCGGCCCGGCACCCGCGGGTGTCGGCTCTGCACCTGACCGCGGCGGTCGGGGTCGGGGCCGCCCGGAACGCGGGCGCGGCACGGGCGAGCGGCGAGTACCTGCTGTTCCTGGACGCCGACCACCTGCTGCCCCGGGACGCGCTCCGGACGCTCGCCGACCGGCTCCGGCAGACCGGCCCGGTGGACGTGCTGCTGTTCGGCCACTCCCGCCGGCACCAGGACCGGGACTGGCCCGGCGGGGCCGAGGCCCTGCTCGCCGAGGCCGGCCCCGAACCGTTCGCCCCCTTCGACCGGCCCGCCCTGTTCGGCGCGCCGCCGCTGATCTGGGACCGGCTGATCCGCCGCGGCCACTGGGCCGAACTGGGCCTGGCCTTCCCGCCCGGCCGCTACGAGGAGGTCCCGGTCGCGCACGCCGCGCTGCTCGGCGCCCGGAAGGCCGCCGTGCTGGCACGCGAGTGCGTGCAGCTGCGCCGCCGGGAGACCGTCCACCCGGCGGGCGGCCCGGGCAGCAGCGTCTTCGACCTGTTCGAGCAGTACGAGCGCAGCTTCGCCCTGCTGGAGGAGCAGCCGCACCTGTACGCGGTGCGCGACGCGCTGTTCGTCCGGATGATCCGGCACTACCTGTTCGTCTTCGACCTGGCCGGCTGCGTCACCCGTGCCGAGCGGCCGCAGTTCTTCCACCGCGCCGCCGAGCACCACCGCCGCTTCCAGCCGCCCGGCCACCGCCGGCCGGGCGGCCGCGAGGGGATCAAGTTCTCGCTGCTGGCGGGCGGCGCCTACCCGGCCTTCGAGGTGGCCAAGCTCTCCCACATCGCGCGGGGCACGCTCACCGGGCGGAAATGACCCCGCTCAGACCTGCGCCACGCCGCCCTCGGCGGCCATCGCGGCGGCGATCCGGCGGGCCCGCTCGGCCCGGACCCCGACGGACATCGGCGGCAGCACGTCCATCCACAGCGGCAGGGTCGAGCCGCGCAGCTGCGCCATCCCCTCGGGCCGGGCGAGCAGCCACAGGTGCAGGTGCGCGGAACCGTCGCCCCAGCGGTTCACATGGACCCGGCCGATGCCGCCGAGCGACCGTACGGCCCGCTCCACCCTCTGGAGCATCGGGCCCAGCCCCGCGGAGAGTTCGGCCGGCAGGTCCAGCAGGTCGTGGTGGGCGCGCGGCCACAGGAGCAGCGTGGCGGGCAGTCCGTCCGGCTCCTCGGTGGTGCCGAGCCGCCAGTGATCGTCCGTCCACAGGAAGTCGGCGTCCGGCCGGGCGCAGTCCGGGCAGCTCTCCGGGCCGTCCTCGCCGTTCCGGGGCGGTTCGGGCAGCTCCGGCGCCCGGAGTTCCCGGACGGTCAGCTCGCCCTCGTACGGGAAGATCTCCCAGGAGGGCGCGCCGTCCGCCGGGAAGGGCAGCGGCTCGCCGATCGGGAGGCGGGCGAGGTAGGCGTCGGGGCCGGCCGGGTCCGCGGCCGCGGATTCTTCGATCATGACCGCCGAGCGTGCCACAGGACACCCTGTCGGCGGTACCCCCGTCGTGCCCGGTACCGGTGCGGCGGTACGGCTGCGATCATCGGCGGAGCCGTACTCCTGGGAGGTCCCTGGTGAGCCGTCCGTCCGCCGACCCCGGGGCCGAGCTGGCCCGCGCGCTGTCCGCCGTGCTGCGCGGCGAGGTCCGCTTCGGCGCCGCCGAACGCACCGTCTACAGTCAGGACGCCTCCAACTACCGGCAGTTGCCGCTCGGCGTGGTCAAACCCGCCGACCTCGACGACGTGCGCACCGCGCTGGCGCTCTGCCGCGGGCACCGGGTGCCGGTGGTGGCGCGCGGGGCCGGGACCAGCATCGGCGGGCAGGCGATCGGCCCGGGGGCGGTGGTGCTGGACTTCCGCCGCCACCTCGGCGCGGTGCTGGAGCTCGACCCGCGGGCCCGCACCGCGCGCGTCCAGCCCGGCACCGTGCTGGACGACCTCCAGCGCGCCGCCCGGCCCCACGGGCTGCGCTTCGGCCCCGACCCGTCCACGCACAGCCGCTGCACCCTCGGCGGCATGATCGGCAACGACTCCTGCGGCTCGCACTCGCTGGCCTGGGGCCGCACCGCCGACAACGTCGAGCGGCTGGAGCTGCTGCTCGCGGACGGCACCGAGCTGACCGTCGGCGGGCGGCTCACCGCCGCGGAGCGCGCCGCGCTCGCCGCACGGCCCGGACGGGTCGGCGAACTCCACACCGAGCTGCAGGAGTTCACCGACCGCAACCTCGCCGTCATCCGGCAGGGCATGCCGCAACTGCCCCGCCGCACCTCCGGCTACCCGCTGGACGCGCTGCTGCCCGAGCACGGCCACGACCTGGCCCGGGCGCTCACCGGCACCGAGGGCACCTGCGCACTGCTGCTCGGCGCCACCGTCCGCCTGGTCGAGGACCCGCCCGCGCGGGCCCTGGTGGTGGCCGGCTACCCCGACGAGGGCGCCGCCGCCGACGCCGTCCCGGCACTGCTCCCGTACGGTCCGCTGACCGCCGAGGGCATGGCGGCCGACCTGATCGCCGCGCTGCTCGCCGCCGGCCCGCGTCCGCCCGCACTGGACCGGCTGCCCGCCGGCGAGTGCTGGCTGTTCCTGGAGACCGGCGGCGATACCCCGTTGGCCGCCTACCAGGCCGCCCGCAGGCTGGGCGACGCGGTGCGCCGCGAGCGCTCGGCCTCCGTCGCCCTGGTCACCGACCCGGTCGAGCAGCGCCAGTTGTGGGCCGTCCGGGAGGCCGGCGCGGGAATCGTCACCCGGCTGCCCGGGGGCGGCGAGGCCTGGCCCGGCTGGGAGGACTCCGCCGTCCCGCCCGAGCGGCTCGGCGACTACCTGCGGGACCTGCGCGCCCTGCTGCGGCGGCACAGCCTGCGCGGCGTCCCGTACGGGCACTTCGGCGACGGCTGCGTGCACCTGCGGATCGACTTCCCGCTGGACGAACCCCAAGGGGTGCTGGTCTTCCGGGAGTTCCTGGAGCAGGCGGCCGATCTGGCGGTCTCGTACGGCGGTTCGCTCTCCGGCGAGCACGGCGACGGCCAGGCCCGGGCCGAGCTGCTGCCACGCATGTACCCACCCGAAGTCATCGGCCTCTTCGGCGAGTTCAAGCGGATCTGGGACCCGGAGAACCTGCTCAACCCGGGCGCCCTGGTCGATCCCCGCCCGCTCGACACCGACCTGCGCTTCGTCACCGCCCCGCGCCGCACGCTGCCGCTGGCCCTCCCGTACGAACAGGACGGCGGCAGCCTGGTCAGGGCGGTGCACCGCTGCGTGGGCGTCGCCAAGTGCGTGGCCCCGGGCAGCGGGGTGATGTGCCCGAGCTACCTGGCCACCGGCGAGGAGCGGCACTCCACCCGGGGGCGGGCCCGGCTGCTCGCCGAGATGCTGCGCGGGGACGCCGTCCCGGACGGCTGGCGTTCGGAGGAGGTCCGGGAGGCACTGGACCTCTGCCTGAGCTGCAAGGGCTGCGCGAGCGACTGCCCGGTCCACGTCGACATGGCGACCTACAAGTCCGAGTTCCTGTACCAGCACTACCGGCACCGGCCGCGGCCGCTCGCGCACTACTCGATGGGCTGGCTGCCGCTCTGGCTGCGGGCCGTCGCGCTCGCCCCCGGGGCGGCCAACACGATCGCCCGCTCCCGGGCCGGCGGGCTGATCAAGCGGCTCGGCGGGATCGACCCGCGCCGGGTGCTGCCCGTCCTCCCGCCGGAGACCTTCACCGCCTGGTACCGGCGGCGCCGCGCCGCCCACCCGGCCCCGGCGGGCGCCCGGCCGGTGCTGCTGTGGCCGGACACCTTCTCCGACCACCTCCAGCCGAACGTGCCGCGCTCGGCCGTCGAGGTGCTGGAGCACCTGGGCTTCGACGTCCGGCTGCCCGCTGGACCGGTCTGCTGCGGCCTCACCTGGTACTCCACCGGCCAACTCGGAACCGCCCGCCGGGTGTTGCGGCGCAGCCTGCGGGCGCTGACGGGATCCGGGATCCAGGCCGACACCCCCGTGGTCGGCCTGGACCCCAGCTGCACCGCGACGCTGCGCGAGGACCTGCCCCGGCTGCTCGGCGCACAGGGCCGCCCGCTCGCCGACCGCACCCGCACCTTCGCCGAGTTCCTCGACGAGTACGCCCCTGACGCCCCGCTCCCCCGGATCCCGCTGGACGCCCTCACCCAGACGCACTGCCACCAGCACGCGGTGCTCGGCAGCGCCGCCGACCGCCGGGTGGAGGCCCGGCTCAGCCTGAACAACCGGGTGCTGGACTCCGGCTGCTGCGGCCTGGCGGGCGACTTCGGCTTCGCGCGGGGCCACTTCGAGGTGTCCGAGGCCATCGCGGAGCGGGTGCTGCTGCCCGAGGTGCGGGCCGCCGGGCCGCGGACGGTGGTCCTCGCGGACGGCTTCAGCTGCCGCACCCAGATCGCCCAACTCGCCGACGGGCGGCAGGCCCTGCACCTGGCGGAGCTGATCGCCCGGGAGCTGCGGTCCGCGAGGTGACGAGGGCGTGTCCGACACGCCCTACCGGGTGCCCTGCGGCTCCTTGCCGGATGCGTGCGCCGCGAGGAAGGCCCCGGCGTGCGCCGCGGCCTCCTCCCGGGTCCGGTGGCCGACGGCGGCCCCGCCGGTCGTGCCGTCGGCGCCGGTGCCCGTCCAGCGCCAGCCCCCGGCGGCCGCGTCCTCGATCAAATCGACCGTTCCGCCGAACAGTCGAAGCGATCCCGGGCGCGCCACCGGACGGCTGACGGCCTCCGGCCACTTCTTCCGGGCACCCTGCCGGGTGATGCCCCAGGCGGCGCCGAGCTGTTCGTACCCGGCGCCGTAGGAGCCCGCGGTGGCGGCCGCGCCCGCGGTGAGCCGCTTGACCTCGGCGTCCACCAGCTTCCAGGCGGACAGCACCGAGAGGGCGGCCTCGACCGGCTCGGCGTCCCACATCCGCTCCGCGGGCAGGCCGGTCGCGCGGGCGCGCACGGCGGCGGCAAGGGGGCCGAGGGCGTCGAGAAGGGCCTTGGCCAGCTCGGCCTGTTCCTCATGGGTGATCTCCGCGATCGTCATGCCGACAACCTTAGTTACCAAATCCAGCTCTGACAACCAAAGTTACCGGCGGAGCCGGTCGAGGGAGCTCGAACCCCGCCGCTCGGGCGCGAACGGAGTGCCCGAGGAGACCCCGCGCCAGCCCACCACCAGGGCCTCCCCCAGGAAGCCCACGCCGATCGACAGCTGGACCGGCCTGGCATCAGGGGCCAGGCCGAAGTGCCCGGCGAGCGCGGCGAAACAGGCCATCACCGCGAGCGAGAGCGCCGCGACCAGGAAGGTCCGCCCGGTGTAGCGCTGCCACAGCACGCCCTCCCGCTCGTAGACCTGGATGGTGGCGCCGCGCACCGCCCCCAGCGCGAGGCCGAGCGCGGCACCCGCCGCGATCCAGCCGTAGTCGGCCGCACCGAGGCCGTGCCGCTGGGCGAGCGCCCAAGCGCCGAGGCCGGTGAGGATCACCGGCGCCGCGAAGAGGTCCCGGGCGTTGAGCGGCTCGCCGCGCAGCCGCCTGATCACCACCACCACGACCACGGCGGCGACCAGCCCCACGTACACCCAGTTGTCCATTCCCACTCCCCCGAAGTTTTGTAGCTCGACCGTGCTAAATCAGCAATTTAGCTCGCCCGTGCTATAACGGCAACATGCCGAAGATCGTCGACCCCGCCGAGCGCCGCCAGGCCGTCGCCGACGCCGTCCTGCGCGTCGCGGCCCGGGAAGGGCTGGAGCACGCCTCCCTGCGCAACGTCGCCGAGGAGGCCGGACTGGCCATCGGCTCGGTACGGCACTACTTCGCCGGCGGCTCGGAGCTGATGATCTTCGCGATGGGCGAGCTGGCCCACCGGATCGAGGCCCGCGTCCGGACCCACGCCGCCGTCCTGCTCGACCCGGCCACCGCCGGCACCGACCGGCGCGAACGGACCGTCCGGCTGCTCGCCGAGACCCTCCCGCTGGACGCCGGACGCCGGGAGGAGTCCGCGCTCTGGCTCTCCTTCGTCACCGCCGCCCGGACCCGGCCCGACCTGCGGCCCCGCGCCGCCGAGATGCAGGCCGGACTCGACGACCTGGTCCGCCGCGTCCTCACCGAGTCCGAGCGCTCCGGCGGCCTGGCCCCCGGCCTCGACCTCGGCGTCGAGACCCGCCGGCTCTCCGCCCTGCTGGACGGCCTCACCCTCCAGGCCGTCCAGCACCCCGCCCTGGTCGGCCCGGACGAGCTGCGCGCGGTGCTGCGCCGCCACCTCGACACCCTGGCCGCTCCGGCCTCCTGACACCGCGCCAACACCCCCGGCACAATGGCGCGATGACCCTCACCACCGCCGAGGCGGACAGGATTCTGGCCGACCACTTCGCGCCCTGGGTGCGGGACCTGGGCCTGTCGACCGTCGAGGCCGGCGAGCAGCACGCCGTCCTGCGGCTGCCCTGGTCCGACCGGCTCGCCCGCGAGGGCGGCGCGCTGTCCGGCCAGGTACTGATGGCCGCCGCCGACACGGCCTGCGTGATCGCGCTGTGCGCGGCCCGCGGCGGATTCGGCCCGATGACCACCGTCCAGCAGTCCACCACCTTCCAGCGCGCGGTCCTCGCCCGGGACGTGCTGGTGCACGCCCGGATCACCAGGCTCGGCCGCCGGCTCGCCTTCCTCGACATCACCCTCCTCCCCGAGGGCACCGAAGGCACCAGGGGCACCGAACGCACCGAGGACACCGAGGGAACCAGGGGCACCGAGGACCCCGCCGCCCACGCCACCGCCGTCTACGCCCTGGGCTGACCGACCGGCACCCGGCTTCCGCGCCCGGATGTCACACCGGCCCGCCCCACGGTGTCCTGATGTCACCAGGTCCTCGGACAGAGTGGAGCGGAAATCATGAGCAAGGTCTGGTTCGTCACCGGTTCGTCCCGCGGCCTCGGCCGCGCCTTCGTCGAGGCGGCCCTGTCCCGCGGCGACCGGGTGGCCGCGACCGCCCGGGACACCGGCCGGCTCGCCGAACTGGCCGCCGCCCACGGGGACGCGGTGCTCCCGCTCCCGCTGGACGTCACCGACCGCGCGGCCGTGCACCGCGCCGTCCTCCGGGCCCACCAGCACTTCGGCCGGCTCGACGTCGTCGTCAACAACGCCGGCTACGGCCTGTCCGGAGCCGTCGAGGAACTCTCCGAGCGGCAGCTGCGCGACCAGCTGGACACCAATCTGTTCGGCCCGCTGCGGGTCGTCCAAGCCGTGCTGCCGCTGCTGCGCGCCCAGGGCTCCGGGCACATCGTCCAGATCTCCTCGGTCGCCGGCGTCGCCGCGTTCCCGCTCGGCGGCGGGTACTGCGCCTCCAAGTGGGCCCTGGAGGGCCTGAGCGAGGCGCTCGCCCAGGAGGTCGCCGGGTTCGGCGTCAAGGTGACCGTCGTCGAGCCCGGCAGCTACGCCACCGACGCGGTCGCCTCCGCCGTGCACGCCGAGGCCGACCCCCGGTACGACGGGCTGCGCGCAGCCTCCGCCGGTCGGGCCGCGGCGCTCGACGTCGGCGACCCGGCCGCGGCCGGCCGGGCCCTGCTGCGGCTCGTCGACGCCGATCAGCCGCCGCTGCGGGTGTTCTTCGGCACCGGGGGCCACCCCATGGTGCGGCAGGCCTACGCCGACCGGCTCACCACCTGGGACGCATGGGCCCGGCTCTCGGCGGAGGCGCACGGCCCCACCGCCCCGGCCGTCTGACCGGCACGACGGCGGCTCCGCCCCTCACCGGCGTTCACGGGGGCGGGCCCCGCCGCCCGCGGGCGCTCGGCGGCGTCAGCCCTGGGCGGCCCCCGCGGGCTCCTGCTCCGCGCAGACCGCCGAGACGAACTCGGCGACCCGCGCCCGCGGCAGACCGCGCGCGATGTCCGCCTCGCTGATCATGCCGACCAGCTTGTGCTCGGGGTGGTTGATCACCGGCAGCCGGCGCACCTGGTACTGCTCCATCACCCGCAGCACCTGTTCGCAGTCCTCGTCCGCCTCCACCGTCATCGGGCGCCCCTGCGCCAGCTCGCCCGCCGTCACGGACGCCGGGTCACGGCCCTCGGCGACGCAGCGCAGCACGATGTCGCGGTCGGTCACGATCCCCAGCAGCTTGTCGCCCGGCCCGCAGATGGGCAGGGCGCCCACATGGCGTTCCCGCATGATCCGGGCGGCGGCCGCGAGCGTCTCGTGCTCGCGGATGCACTCGGCGCCCGGGTGCATGATGTCGCTGGCTATGGTCATGGTCCGCCTCCTGGCCTGGCTTCCCTTCCCCCGTCCATCGTGGTCCGGGCCGGTGGCCGACGCCACCGGGGCCGGCGCGCTCAGCCGCCCCCGGCCGGGCCCGTACGACCGCCCTGCTCGACCCCGTCGCCCTGCCCGACCCGGCCGTCCGGCGACTCCGGACCGACCAGCGGCGACTTCTCCAACACCTCCTCCAGGGGCGGGGGTTCGTGCCTGGGCTGTTCCGGTTCGAGCTCCTCCTCCGACACCTCGCCGCTCTCCACCGCCTCCTCCACGGCCTTCGCCCCGGCCGCGACCGCGGCAGCCGTCAGCAGGTTCCGCTGCTGGACCTCCGTCGCGCTGTCCAGGAAGCGCAGCAGCTCCACCGGGAAGGGCAGCACCAGCGTCGAGTTCTTCTCCGCGGCCACCTCCACCACGGTCTGCAACAGCCGCAGTTGGAGCGCGGCCGGAGTCTTGCTCATCACCGCCGCGGCGTCCGACAGCCGCTCCGAGGCCTGGTACTCGCCGTCCGCCGTGATGATCCGGGCCCGCCGCTCCCGCTCGGCCTCCGCCTGCCGGGCGATCGAGCGCTTCATCGACTCCGGCAGCGCGACGTCCTTGATCTCCACCCGGTCGATCTCGATGCCCCAGCCCAGGGCCGGACTGTCGATCATCAACTCCAGCCCCTGGTTGATCGGTTCCCGGTTGGCCAGCAGGTCGTCCAGCTCGCTCTTGCCGATGATCGAGCGCAGCGAGGTCTGCGCGACCTGGGAGATCGCGAAGTTGTAGTCCTGCACGTTGACGGTGGCCTTCACCGGGTCCTCCACCCGGAAGTAGACCACCGCGTCCACCCGCACGGTCACATTGTCCCGGGTGATGCCCTCCTGCGCCGGGATCGGCATCGTCACGATCTGCACGTTCACCCTGCGCAGCCGGTCCGCGATCGGCATCAGCGCCACCAGCCCGGGATCGCGCACCTCGTCGCGCACCTTCCCGAAGCGGAACACCACGCCCTTCTGGAACTGCTGGACGACCCTGATGCTCAGGCCCGCCCAGATCACACCCAGTCCGGCGAGCCCTCCGAGGACACCCAGCACCGCATCGACGATCATCGCGGCCTCCTCGCGGCCTGCGCGCGCACCGGCGCGCCCGGCCGCCGCCGGCCATGACCGGCCGGGGACCGCCGGGAGCAACTGATTCCACGCTACGCCTGCCCGGTCCGCGCCGGAACGAACGTCCCGGAGCCTCTAGGATCCTGGCCATGCCGACCGTGGCCGCGTCCTCCTCACCCGCCGACGACCCCGCCGACGATCCCGACGACCCCCGCCATCCCGCCGAGGCGGCCGTCCGGGCCGGCGGACTCGCCGAGCTGGACCGCGTCGTCACCGGCTGCCGGGCCTGCCCGCGGCTGGTCCGGTGGCGCGAGGAGACCGCCCGGACCAAGCGCCGCGCCTACCGGGACTGGGACTACTGGGCCCGCCCCGTCCCGGGCTTCGGGCCGCCGGACGCCCCGCTCGTCCTGGTCGGCCTCGCTCCCGCCGCCCACGGCGCCAACCGCACCGGCCGGATCTTCACCGGCGACCCCTCCGGCGACCTGCTCTACGCCGCCCTCTACGAACTCGGGCTCGCCAACCGCCCCGAGTCCGTCCGCCACGGCGACGGCCTGGAACTGTCCGGCGTCCGGATCACCGACCCGGTCCGCTGCGCCCCGCCGGACAACAAGCCCAGCACGGCCGAACGCGACACCTGCCGGCCCTGGATCACCCGGGAGCTGGAGCTGATGCGCCCCACCGTGCGCACCGTGGTCGCCCTCGGCGGCTTCGCCTGGCAGGCGATGCTGCCGGTGATCGCGGACGCCGGCTGGCGGGTCCCCCGCCCCCGCCCGGCGTTCGGCCACGCCGCCCTGGCCGTCTTCCCGGCCCGCGACGGCGGCCCGGACCTGCGGATGTACGGCTGCTACCACGTGAGCCCGCGCAACACGAACACCGGCCGGCTGACCACCGCGATGCTCCGGGACCTGCTGCGCGAGGCGGCCCGCTCGGCGGGGCTCGACCCCCGGTAGCCCGCCCCCGCCGGCGGCCTCGCTCGCGCGACCCCGCTCGCTCGCCCACGCCGGCACGGCCCGCGGGCAACCGCTCCCGGCGCGGGCCGGTCAGTCGAACCGCCGGGTGGCCGTGATCCCGCCGTCCACCGGCAGCGTCACGCCCGCGACGTACGAGGCCCGGTCGCTCAGCAGCCAGGCGGCCGCCTGCGCCACCTCCTCGTCCGTACCCGGCCGGCCCAGCGGCGTGGAACGCTCCACCAGCGCGGCGAACTCCGGCCCGGACCCGAAGAACGGCTCGGTGCCCGGCGTGCGCACCACCCCGGGCGCGACGGCGTTGACCCTGATGCCGTGCCGGGCGTGATCGGCGGTGGCCGCCTTCACCAGACCGCTCAGGCCGTGCTTGGCGGCCTGCTGGGCGCCGTCGCCGAAGCCCCCGACCAGCGCCCCCACACCGGTGTTGAGCACCACCGCGCCGCCGCGCCCGGCCGCCGTCATCGCCCGCAGCTGGGCCCGCAGACAGAGCCAGGTGCCGCGCAGGTTGAGCGCGTGGGTGTCGTCCCACTCCGACTCCGAACGCTCGGTGAGCGGGGCCGGCGGCAGGCCGTTGCCCGCGTTGTCGAAGGCCGCGTCCAGCCGGCCGAAGGCCTCCAGCGCGGTGTCCACCGTCCGCTGCGCACCGGCGGCCGTGGTCAGATCGGCGGCGACCGCCACCACCCCGGCCCCGGTGGCGCGCAGCTCGGTGGCCAGTTCCTCCACCTCGGCGCCGGAGCGGGCGGCGAGCACCAGCAGCGCGCCCTCCCGGGCGAACAGCCGGGCGGCGGCCGCGCCGATGCCCCGCCCGGCGCCGGTGACGATCGTGACCTTGTCGTCGAGAAGTCCCATGCGGCGAGCCTGCCGCCGTGCCCGCCGGCCCACCAGCGGCCGGACGCTCCCCGGGAACCGGCTTCCTGGGACAGCCAGGTCCTGGCTGTCCCGGGCGAGCTGTGGCAGCCTGACGCGCATGCCCGAGACCCCGCTGGGCGCCTTCCTCCGCGCCCGCCGCGCCCGACTCGCGCCCGCCGACGCCGGCCTGCCCGCCTCCGGACGCCGCCGTACGCCCGGACTGCGCCGCGAGGAGGTCGCCGCCCGCGCCGGGATCTCGGCCGACTACTACGCCCGCCTGGAACAGGGCCGCCAACGGGTGCCGACCGGCCCGGTCCTCGACGGTCTCGCCGAGGCCCTGCAACTGACCGCCGCCGAGCGCGGCTACCTGCACCGGCTGGCCGCCCGCCCGCACCGCCCGGCCCCGCCGCCCGCCGAAGCCCCGGCGCTCCCTCCGACCACCCTCGCCCTGCTGGACACCCTGGACGCCGCGCCCGCCTTCGTCACCGGCCCCACCTTCGACCTGCTGGCCTGGAACCGGCCCGCCGCCCTGCTGCTGGCCGGGCCGGAACGACGGCCGGCCCCTGAGCGGAACCTGCTCTGGCAGGTGTTCTGCTGCCCGTACCGGGACCGCTCGCAGGGCAACACGGCCGCCGAGGGCTCGATCGGCGCCGACCTGGTCGCCTCACTGCGCGCCCAGCACGCCGACCGTCCCCGCGACCGCGCCCTGCTCGCCCTGGTCCACCGGCTGTCGGCCGACAGCCCCGTCTTCGCCGAGCTCTGGGACCGCCACCGCGCCGCCCCGCCCCGTCCCGGCCGCCTCCACGTCCGCCACCCGGCCCTCGCCGCCACCGTCCTCGACTACACCGTCCTGCCCCTCCCCGAGGACGGCCGCCACCTCTTCGCCTTCCTCGCCCCGCCCGACAGCCCCACCCGGCACGCCTTCGCGGCGGCCGGCGGGGACCTGCTCCGGACCGCCACCGCCCCGGGGTAGCCGCCGCGCGCACCGCACGCGACCGCGGCCCGGTCGGTGGCGCGCGGGCGGCGGCCCCGGGGCGTGTCCTGCGGGTCTTCGCGCACCCGGCGGAGATCCGCCGGACACGCCCTACCCGAACCGGGCCAGCTTCCGCTTCCCCGCCCGCCGCCAGACGTCCGGCAGGCGCCGCCGGGCGGCCTCGGCCGACGCCAGCTGACGCCCGTACAGGGCGCCGTACCCGAACGGCTCGCCACCGGTGACCGCGTGGGTCGCGAGGGCGGTCGCGGCCACCACGGCGTCCTGGTGCTCGCCCAGCACCTCCTGGACGGCCTTCATCCGCTGCGCGTAGCGCTCGGCCCGGGCGCCGGCCGCCGGGGCGGCGGCCTCACCGGCGTAGCGGGCTCGCTTGGCCGCCTTGCGGGCCTCGTGGAGCGCGCGGGTCCGCTCGTCGGGGGCGGCGGCGAGGGCCGCCCCGACCCGCCCGGCCGTACGCCGCTGCTCGCGGGCGGCGATGCGGGAGAGCTCCGGGACGGCGCTGCGGGCGGCACGCCGGCGCAGCGGCGGATCCGCGAGGAAGGCGGCGAGAGCCTCGCCGAGCGCCCGGCGGCGGGAGCTGTCCAGGGCGGCGACCACCTCGGGCCAGATGGCGCGGTACTCGGCCTCGCCCCACCGGTCCAGTGCTGCGGCGACCCGCTGCGGGCCGCACCCGGCGGGCAGCTCGCGGGCCTCGGCGACCAGCCGTTCGGCCAGCACCTCGCGGTCCCGCGCCCGGCCCAGGACGCCGCCGAGCCAGCGCAGCTCCGCGACCAGCTCGTCGGCCGCTCCGGGGGCGACCAGCCGCCGGAAGGTCTGCAGGGCGCTGCGCAGCCGCCGGCAGGCGACCCGCATCCGGTGCACGGCGTCCGGCTCGTCCGCCCGGACGGCGTCGTCCAGGCCGGCCAGCACGGCCGCCTGCGTCTCCAGGCGGGCCAGCAGCACCTGCCCCACCGTGGTGTCGGGTCTCGCCATGGACGCTCGCCCCCTCGTCGGGTCAGCGGGAACGCCTTCCAGGCTAATCCGCGTCGGGCCGCTGTCGACCGCGCGGCAGCCGGGCGGGCGACCCCGCGGGCGGCCGGGCCCGCTGTCGGGCCCGCTGTCGAACCCTGCAGGCTACTGATCGCACGTCAGCCGGAACAGGGACCTACGGGCCCTCGTGCCGGATGCGAGCGCCATGACATACTCCGGAGCGTGACGACCTCCTCCCGTGCGACCAGGGCCCTGCGGGCCGCGGTGTTCACCGCGCTCGCCGTGCCGATGGCCGCGTTGGGCCAGGTCGTCATCACGGGCCGCCCGCTGCCGCTGTCGCTGGTGGCCTCGGCCGGTGCCGTCGTCTTCCTGGTCGCGGCCGTCCTGGCCGGCGGGGAACGGCGGATGCTGCACATCTCCGGCGTGATGGTGCCGGTCGAGCTGCTGCTCAACACCACGTTCAACCTGGGCCAGGCCGGCTGTTCGCCGGTGCTGGCCGGTCAGGTGCCCGCCCGCGGGGTGAACCTGCTGGTCTGCGGCGGCGGTTCGGTGGACGGCTCGCTGCTGAGCGGCCCGCTGGGCCACGCCGGGCAGTTGGCCCCCGCCGCGACCCAGCTGCTGCTCCTGCTGGTGCACGTGGTGATCGCCCTCGCCGCCTCGGCCTGGCTGCGGATGGGCGACGCCGCCCTGTCCGGCCTGGCCCGGGCGCTGTGCGCGCTGCGGCAGTCGCTGGCCGGCCCGCTGCGCGCCCTGGTCGTCCTGCTGCTCCCCGCGCCGGTGCGTCCGGTGCTGCGGGTGCCGCTGCCGGTGTCGGACCGTGCCCGGCCGCGCCGCGAGGACGTGGTGCTGAGCCCGGCGCCCCGGCGCGGCCCGCCCGCCTTCGCGCCTGCCTGCTGATCACCGTCCCGACCTGATCACCCCCGTACCCGGCCGGACGGACCCGGTACGCCCGCAGGCAGTGCGCACGACTCCCGCGTTCACCGACCCCGCCGCAGCAGCTGCGGCTCCCCGCGCGCACCCGCGCGCCGCGTACAGGAGTTGACTTCCCCATGGCTCAGGCCCCCAGCAAGCAGCAGGCCAAGCGCATCAGTGCCCGTGAGCGGATCCAGGAGGCGCAGCGCCGCGAGCAGCAGGCCGCCAAGCGCCGTCAGCGGATCGTCGTGACGGTCTCCGCGGTCGTCGTGCTGGCCCTCGCGGGCGGTGTCGCCGTCGCGATCAACTCGGCCTCGGACAAGAACGACAAGTCCTCCGCCGCCGCGTCGGCGCCGCTGGTCGTGCCCGCCAACGCCTCCGGCCCGGACGGCACGGTGATCACCTACGGCAAGGCGGACGCCCCGCACACCATGGAGATCTACGAGGACTTCCGCTGCCCGGTCTGCAAGCACTTCGAGGCGGCCAACGGCGAGACCGTCAAGAAGCTCACCGAGGACGGCCGGATCAAGGTGGAGTTCCACCTGGCGGCGTTCCTGGACAAGAACCTCGGCGGCAAGGGCTCGCGCACCGCGCTGGCCGCGGCCGGCGCCGCGCTGAACGAGGGCGTGGACCAGTTCAAGGCGTTCCACGACGTGCTGTACGCCAACCAGCCGGACGAGCGCGAGGACGGCTTCGGCGACGTCGACCACATCCTGAACCTGGCCGGCCAGGTGCCCGGGCTGAAGACGGACGCCTTCGTGAAGGCGGTGACCGACAAGACCTACGCCCCGTGGGCGGCCAAGGTCTCCGACGCCTTCAACGGCAGCGGGGTGACCGGCACTCCGACCGTCAAGGTGGACGGCAAGCAGATCACCCTGTTCGCCGGCAACGCCGTGGTCCCGGCCGAGCAGTTCGCCGCGCAGGTGAAGCAGGCCGCCGGCCTCCAGTAGGCCGCACCCTCCCCGCACCGTACGGCACCACCCGGCCCGGCCGAACTCCCGGCCGGGCCGGCTCCTCCCAGCCAGCCACCGGAGTGTGCTGTCATGACCGCCGCTACCACCGTGCACCCGTCCCGCTCCGCTCCCGACGCCGCCGCCCGGGCCCCGATCGGCGCGAGCCGGGCCTACGCCCTCCTGCTGTTCCTGGGCGGGCTGGTCGGGCTGGCCGCCTCGGCCGTCCTGACCTTCGACAAGCTCCGCATCCTGGAGAACCCCTCCTACGTCCCCAGCTGCAACATCAACCCGATCATCAGCTGCGGTTCGGTGATGCGCACCGAGCAGGCGGAGGTCTTCGGCTTCCCGAACCCGCTGCTCGGGCTGGCCGCCTTCGGCGCGCTGACGGCGATCGGCGCGGGGCTGCTCGCCGGTGCCGGGTACCGGCGCTGGTTCTGGCTGGGCCTGAACGCGGGCACCGCGCTGGGCGTGGTGTTCGCGCACTGGCTGATCCACCAGGCGCTGTACGACATCGGCGCGCTGTGCCCGTACTGCATGGTGGTGTGGGCCACGGTGGTGGTGCTGTTCTGGTACACGACGCTGCACAACCTGCGCACGGGCGTGATTCCGGCGGGCCCGCGGTCGGCGGTGGTCGTCCGGGAGGCGGCGCGCTACCACTGGGCGCTGCCGGTGCTGTGGGCGGCGGTGATCGCGCTGCTGGTCCTCAACCGGTTCTGGTCCTACTGGAGCACGCTGCTCTGACCGTCCGTCACCCCACGTACCCGTCCGAGTGCAGCAGTGCGGCGGCGCCGGTCCGCCGGGCCTCCAGGGCCGCGGTGAGCCGGCGCGCCGCACCGGGCTGCAGCAGGACGGCCGCCCGGGCCGGGGTGACCCAGCCGTGGTCGGCGACCTCCTCGGCCTGCGCCCGGACCGCCGTGCCGTCCGCGACCGTCCCGCCGTCGAACATGAACTGCACGGCGGGGTGGGCGTGTTCGCCCTGGTCGGGGATCGAGTCGCGCCACTCCACGACGAGCAGCCGCAGCGGCCCGGCCAACAGCCCGGTCTCCTCGTACAGTTCGCGGGCCGCGCACTCGGCGGGCCCCTCCCCCCGGTCCATCCCGCCGCCGGGGAACTGCCACTGGTCGCGGTAGCTGGCCTTCAGCAGCAGGACCCGGCCCGCTTCGTCGGTGAGCAGGACGCTGCAGCCGACGTAGGCGCGCACCATCCCGGCGAGCCACTCCTCCTCCGAGAGTGCCCAGGTGTCCGTCATCGCGCCTCCTCCGCCGGGTCCCCGTCCTCGCGGCCACTCTGCCGCGATCACGGCCCCGGGAGAGCCGATCGGCCCCTAATCCACCCGAATGAGTGCCGGTGGCCCCGCCTGCCCGAACACGGCCCGCCGGAAGGCGTTGCGCAGGTCGGTGAGCTGCTGGATCCCCCGGTCGTAGTGCACCTTGTTGGTGAGCAGCAGGGCCCAGCGGCCGAGCCTGCGGGAGACCCAGAAGCCGGTGCCGGTGAAGCCGTAGTGGACGAAGGTGCCCTCGGCCGGGTCGGTGCCGGGAGCGTGCAGCCAGGACAGGCCGCGGGCGGGGGCGAGGCCGCCGGTGTGCTCGCGCAGCGATTCGTCGATCCACGGCTCGCCCCAGGGCGCCCCGGGCGGCGGGGCGAGCAGCGCGGTGAGGAAGCGGGCCAGGTCGCGGGCGGTGGAGAAGGCCCCGGCGTTGCCGGAGACCCCGCCGAGCAGCCGGGCGGAGGGGTCGTGGACGACGCCGCACAGGTGGGTGCCGGCACCCTCCTCGTACTCGGTGGGCGCGGTGCGGGCGGCGAGCGCGCCGTCGAGCGGGCCGTACCGGGTGTCGGTCATGCCGAGCGGCCCCCAGGCCCAGCGTGCGGCGAGCTCGTCCAGCGGCGCGCCGCCGAGGTCCTCGACCAGGTGGGCGAGCAGGACGGCGGCGCGGTCGGTGTACTCGACGGCCGTGCCCGGCGGGCGGCGCAGCGGGGCGGCGAGCACCCCGGCCCGGATCGCCGCGGGGTCGCGTCCGTAGAGCTGCTCGAAGCGGGTGTACGGGAGCATCCCCGCGGTGTGGGCGAGGAGTTGACGGACCGTCACCTCGCCGGCGGGGTGCCCGGCGGCCGGTGGCCACCAGCGGCCGAGCGGCTCGTCCAGCGGAAGCCGCCCGGATTGCCGCAGCACCCCCGCGCAGGGCCAGAGCGCGACGACCTTGGTGAGGCTGGCGAGGTCGTACAGCGTGTCGGGCCCGGGCCGCAGCCGCGCGTACGGCCCCTGCCCGAGCACGCCGTGGCTGCCGCCGCCGAGTGTGCCGCCGGCGTCGCCGACGGCCCAGACGGCGCCCGCCCCGACGGTGCGCGCGCCCTCCCCGACCAGCCGGTCCAGCTCCCCGCCGGGCGCGGCCGGGTCGGGGAGCCGGTCGGCTCCGGGTGCTCGGTGACTCATCCGTCTCCCCCTTCGGGCCGACGGGAGCCTTCCCCGCGCAGCGGTCGCTCAGACCGCCGCGGCCAGCTCCTTGCCGAGGCAGATGCTCTGCGCGTGCTCCTTGTAGATCCCGAACTTCCGGATCGCGTCGTAGCCCTCGGACCGGTACAGCGCGACGGCCTCGGGCTGCTCGGTGCCGGTCTCCAGGATGAAGCGGGTCCGCCCGGCCTCGATCGCGGTCCGCTCCAGGCGGCCCAGCACCGCGCGGGCCAGGCCGCGGCCGCGGGCCGCGGGGATCACGAACATCCGCTTCAGCTCCGCGTCGCCGTCGCGCAGGCCGTCCGGACCGGCCTGCTTGGCCCGCCAGCCGCCGCAGGCGACCGGACGGCCGTCCAGGTAGGCGATCATGAACAGGCCGGCCGGCGCCTCGAAGTCCTCGGGGCGCATGACGGTCTCGTCCGGGTCGCCGTAGCGGCGCACGTACTCCTGCTGCACCTCGGCCGACAGGGTCTGGGCGTCGGGGTGGGCGTAGCCGGTGATGCGGAACTCGACGGCGCCGGTGTCCCGGGCGGTGCTGGTGCTCATGCCGAAAAGCCTACGATCCCCGCTCAGCGGGCCTCGAACCGGGCGACCAGGTCGTCCTTGCCGAACATCCGGGCGGTGTCCACGGCGCTCGGGGCGCCGGCCTGCGGGTCGGCGCCGCCGGCCAGCAGGACGTCCAGCACGTCCGTGGCGCCCTTGAAGACGGCCCCGGCCAGCGGGGTCTGCCCGTGGTCGTTGGCGAGGTTCGGGTCGGCGCCGTACCGGAGCAGCTCCGCCACCGTCGCGGCGTGGCCGTGGTAGGCGGCGAGCATCACCAGGGTGTCGCCGCGGCCGTTGGTGAGGTCGGCCGGGGCCCCGGCGTCCAGGTAGGCGGACAGGGTCTCGGTCTCCCCGGTCCGGGCGGCGTCGAAGAGCTTCCCGGCGAGCGCGATCACCTCGGCGTCGGGGGCGTCGGCGGGCTGCTGGCTGGCGGCGTCGGTCATGGCGGGCGGCCTTTCCGGTCGGGTCGTCGGGCGGTCTCGGGGCTGCGCCCAGGGCACGGTAGCGGCCGGCGCCGGAACGGGCCAGCGGGCGTCCGGAATCCGGATGACGGCCCGCGCCCGCCACGACACACGGCCGCGCGCGTTGCGCAGCCATTCGAGCGAACTTCCCGGACCCCCCGGAAACTTCCCGCCCTCCGCCCGGGAATGCCTCGGCGCATCGAATCCCCTCGGCACCCGGCCCCACCCCGGCCGGGTCGCATACCGCCACCCGGCCACCGGAACGGTATTGGACGGCAGAACCACCCATTTGCACCGTTCCATCATCTATTACTTTTTGTCACGATTGGTGCACTTTCCGTAACACCCCCGCTTGTCCCCCTTCCTGAGGAGCGGAACGTGATCCTCTCGATTTCCGGCATCGTCCTGTTCGGCACCATCGCCTTTCTCTTCTTCCGCCGGGACGGACTAAAGGTCTCCCACGCCATCGTCTGCGCCCTCTTCGGCTTCTACATCGCTGGCTCCTCGATCGCACCGAGCATCACCGCGGGCGGCGCGAGCCTCGCCAGCCTGCTCAGCGGCATCAAGTTCTGACCGCGTCCAGATCTCCTCCGTACCGGCCCGGGCGCGGATCCCACCGCCCCGGGCCCCGTCGTTGCCCACCCGCGCCACCCCACCCGTCCCACCGTTTGGGGAGTCAAGGAATGCCGCTCCACCGCCACCTCACCAAGGGCCGCGCGATCGCCCGGACCGCCGGGGACCACGCCTCGGACATGTTCGCCCCGCTCTCCGTGATCGGCCGCGGCCTGCGCCACCACGCGGACTGGGCGAAGTCCCGCTGGCAGGCCACCCCCAAGGACCGCCGCGGGCCGACGCTGTTCCTGACCGCCGCCCTGCTGATCGGCGTCTACCTGCTGCCGCACGGCCTGCTGTTCGCCCTGATCACCCTGATGGCCAGCGCCGCCTGGGCCGGCCGGGCCCCCCGGGCGACGCCCGCACCGCCCGCACCGGACGTCGCCGACCTCAAGCTCGCGGCCCTCTACGCGGCGCTCACCCCGTACCTGTGCGGACCCGAGGACGCCAACCCGCTGTACCACTTCGAGGGCAGCCACAAGAACGCCTTCAGCGCGTGGGACTTCGACGGCGAGGGCCGGCTCTCCCGGCTGGAGATGACCTACCCCGCCTACTTCACCGACACCGAGCCCGCCGCCCGGGCCCGGATCGAGCAGGTCGTCCAGGGCAAGGCCGGCCGGGCCCGCGAGTACCGCTTCGACTGGGACGAGGAGTCCAACCGGCTGCGGATCACCGCCCTCGCCCCGCTGGCCGCCGACATCGCCGCCCAGCGCTTCGTGGCGGCCCCCGGCGAGATCGTGCTGGGCTTCACCGACGAGGGCGGCACCGCCCGGACCATCCCGGTCGTCCGGGGCGGCACCACCGTCCAGCAGCCGCCGGTGGTCTGGCGCACCGGCCCGCGCTCCGCCGAGCCGCACCTGCTGGTGCTCGGCGTCACCGGCTACGGCACCTCCAGCCTGCTGCGCTCGGTGGCGCTCCAGGCCCTCCCGTACGCCGACCTGGTGGTGGTCGACGGTGCGGGCACCGGCGAGCACGCCTGCCTGGTGAACCGGCCCGGCGTGCACACCGTGGAGACCAGCCTGCACGGCGCGCTGGCCGCCCTGGACTGGGCCGTCGGCGAGACCGAGCGCAGGCTCGCCGCGCTCAACGCCGCCCGGCACGCCGGAACCGCCCCGCCCGAGGACGTCACCCGGCCGCTGTGGCTGCTGCTGGACCACCCGACCGAGCTGAGCGAGCTCGCCCGGGCCGAGGGCCGCCCCGACCCGCAGGACCTCCTGGAGCTCCCGCTGCGCCACGGCCGGGCCGCCCGGGTCACCGTGGTGGTCGCCGACGACCTGGAGGCCCGGGACCGGATCACCGCCACCGTCCGCGCCACCACCCGGGCCCGCGTGGTGCTCGGCCCGGCCGGCCCGGACGAGGGGCGCGAAGCGCTCGGCGCGCCGCTGGACATCGTGCCCGCCGCCCAGGCCCCGATCGGGCGCGGCTACGCCCGGATCGGCAACGGCGCCCCGCTCCGGCTCCAGGTGCCGGCCACCGTCGATCCGCTGGACGACGAGGCCCCGGCCGCGCTGCGGGACGCGGTGATCGCCCTGCTGCCGCACCGGGACACCCGCACCGAGGCGGCCGCCGCCGAGCCACCCCGCCCGGACCGCCCGCCGGTGGTACCCGCGGCCGATCCGGCCCGTCCGGTCGACCTGGCCAAGGGCGAGCCGATGATCCGTTCACGGCCGATCTCCTGACGGCAGGGCCGGGCCGCCTCCCCGGGCCGCCTCCCCCGGCCGGTTCTCGGCTCCCGGCAGGGGTCGGCGCCCGGCGCCGAATCCCGTCCCGGTACGCTCGTCACAGAAAGTCCGCACGATCACCAGATGTGAAATAGGTGACACCTGGGGTGATATCACCGGCCAGATGTGACAAATCGGGCGCGGGTGGGTACAAACAGGGGCGGCACTACAAGACGACGCATGTCCCGGGACGGGAATCTTCGTCGGAAGCCGAGCGTTGACCGAACGACGAAGAACAGCGACCACTAGTCCTGTGGGCCATAAGCCCGGGAGGCACGATTCATGAGCGAGCGAGCTCTCCGCGGCACGCGACTCGGGGCCACTAGCTACGAGACCGACCGTGGTATCGATCTGGCTCCCCGCCAGACCGTCGAGTACGCATGTCAGAACGGACACCGTTTCGAGGTTCCTTTCTCGGTCGAGGCGGAGATCCCCGCGACCTGGGAATGCCGCTTCTGCGGCCAGGAGGCGGCACTTCTCGACGGCGACGAGCCGGAGGAGAAGAAGATCAAGCCGACGCGCACCCATTGGGACATGCTGATGGAGCGCCGGACGCGCGAGGAGTTGGAGGAGGTGCTGGCCGAACGGCTGGCCGTGCTCCGCTCCGGTGGGATGAACCTCGCGGTGCACCCGCGAGACACCCGCAAGAGCGCCTGACACCTCGCTCCCGCCCCGAGCGGGAGGACGCGAAAAGGGACCCTGGTCACCAGGGTCCCTTTCGCGTTGTCCGGCGCCGTCCGCCTTCCCGGCGCCGTCCGCCGGACCGTGCCGTGCACGCGAGGAGCCCCCGGGGGCGGGTTCTCCGCGCCCCCGGGGGCTCCCGTCGGAACGGGCGGGTCAGCCGGCGATCGGCGGACGGTAGGTGGTGTCCGGGCCCTGCGGGCCACGCGGGCCGGCCTCCGGGTCCACGACCTCGCCCTGGATCACCTTGCCGTCCGGGCGGTGGATGCGCAGCTGCTCCTGCAGCCGCATCGCGTCCGCGAACGGGTCGGCGCCGGCCACGGAGGCACTGCGCAGAGCCTTGTCCGCGACCCGGCGGCCGAGCACCCGCCACAGGGCCCGGGTGGGCGGGAGGATCAGGGTCAGCGCCAGCAGGTCGGACAGGAAGCCGGGGACGATCAGCAGCAGGCCGGCCAGCACGGTCATGCTGGTACCGGTCTGCGGCTGCTGGGAC
The DNA here is from genome assembly GCF_043198905.1 of Kitasatospora sp. NPDC048715. Lineage (NCBI taxonomy): Bacteria > Bacillati > Actinomycetota > Actinomycetes > Kitasatosporales > Streptomycetaceae > Kitasatospora > Kitasatospora sp. NPDC048715. The sequence goes on from NZ_JBICVH010000003.1 coordinate 36,785, forward strand.
TGCGGGTTCTTGCTCTGCTCGATCGCCGCCGACAGCGCCTTCAGCCCGGCCCGCTTGATCAGCGAGCCGCCGATCAGGGCGCCCGCGACGAGCAGCAGCACGACGGTGAAGCCGCCCAGCCAGGAGCCGACCTGGACCAGCAGCCAGATCTCCAGCACCAGCCAGGCGGTGATCAGCAGCGGCAGCACCCGGCGGAGCCTGCTGCGCGGGGCCGGACGGGTGGGGGTAGCTTGCTGGGTCACGGTACGAATCCACTCCAAGCGGTGCTCTGCGCGCCGCACGGGAGGTCCGGGCCGGCTACGGCACCACCTGCTCCAACGATTCCCGCGCCGCCGGTGTTCCGGCGGCCGGGCTCGGCTGCCGCGCCCTACGCCTTCCGGCGCCGTCCGACCAGCAGGGCCGCGCCGCAGGCCAGCAGGCCGCCGACGGCCAGCGTCCACTCCGGGGCGGCGCCGACCCGGTCGGCGACGGTGGTGCCGTCGCGCAGCGGGACCGTCGCCGACAGCTCGGCCGCGGTCAGCTCCTCGGTGCGCTGCTGGACGCTGCCGTCCGGGGCGATCACCGCGCTGATGCCGCTGGTGGCGGCGATCAGCACCGCCCGGCCGTGCTCGACGGCCCGCAGCCGGCTCATCGCCAGCTGCTGCTCGGGCTGCCCGGTCTTCGCGTAGGTCGCGTTGTTGGTCTGGACGACCAGGACCCGGGCGCCGCTGTCCACGGTGTCGCGGACGATCTCGTCGTACGCGACCTCGAAGCAGATCACGTCGCCGATCCTGGCCGGGCCGAGCTGCATCACGCCGTTGTGGTCGCCGGGGTAGAAGTCCCGGGCGACCCGCTGGAGGCGGGTGATCACCGTCATCAGCTGGGCGCGGAAGGGCACGTACTCGCCGAACGGGACGGGGTGCTGCTTGGTGTAGGAGGCGCCGGGGCCGGTGACCGGGTCCCAGACGATGCCCTCGTTCTGGACGTGCTGCGCGTCCGGGCCGTCCACCAGGGTGCCGACCAGGGTCGGCACCCCGACCGCCTTGACCGCCTGGTCGATCCGCTGGCGGGCCAGCGGATCGCTGAACGGGTCGAGGTCGGAGGAGTTCTCCGGCCAGATCACGATGTCGGGGCGCTCGACCTTGCCGGCCCTGATGTCGGCGGCGAGCCGCTCGGTGGCCGAGGCGTGGTTGTTGAGGACCATCATCGGGCGACCCAGGAAGTCCATGCCCGGGTTGGGCACGTTGCCCTGGACGATGGCGACCTTGACGGTGTCGTCCGCGGCCGTGGGCACCGGGACGAGGTAGCCGGCCAGCAGTGCGGCCACCGCGCCGAGCGCCGCCAGCGCGGCCGCCCTCGGAGCCCTGCCGGGCCCGCGCACCCGCAGCGCGGCCCAGCCCAGCAGGGCGCCGCAGAGGGCGACCGCGAAGGTCACCAGCGGTGCGCCGCCGAGCGCGGCCAGCGGGGTGAACGGGCTGGCGGTGTTGGCGAAGGCGAGCCGGCCCCAGGGGAAGCCGCCGAGCGGCAGCCGGTCGCGGGCCCACTCCTGGGTGACCCACAGGCAGGCCGCCCAGAGCGCCCACCCCGGCAGCCGGGAGGTGACGGCCAGGGCGCCGCCCAGCAGGGCCAGGAACAGCGCCTCCACGACGGACAGGCCGACCGTGGCGTCCCAGCCGACCACCCGCAGCCAGCTGAGCAGCATCAGGAAGAACGGCAGGCCGAACGCGAAGCCGGTCCAGAGGCCCTGACGGAAGGTGCGGCCCCGGGTCAGCAGCGAGAGCGCGGCGACGCCGAGCAGCGACAGCGGCCACAGGTCGTACGGCGGGAAGGCGAGGGCCAGCAGCAGGCCGGCCAGGACGGCGAGGCCGGTGCGGGGGAGCCCGGCGCGGATCCTGGCGAGCGCGCGGGCTCCGCGGCTCGGTCGGGGCGTCGGCTCCTGCGGCTCGGGTACGGCCTCGGGCCGTTCCTGGGTGACGGGAGTGGCCACCGGCGCACCATCTTCCTGGGGCTTGCTGTTCGGACGCTGTGCGAAGAAGGTACCCCGGAACGTCGGTGGCCCGTGAGGTGAGGGGTGACGGCGGGGTCAGCGCGGGGCGTAGCGGAAATCCCGCAGCGGCCAGTGCGCGGTGAGCCAGTCGGAGACGGCGCGGTGCAGCGGCTCGTCCAGGTGGGCGCGGTCGGCCCGGACCCAGGAGCTGACCGAGACCACCGAGGGGTCCTCGCGGTCCGGGTAGATGTAGACGCAGCCGATCACCTCGTCGCGGTCCGGCTCCAGGACGGTGTAGGTGAAGCCGGTGCGGGCCTCGAAGTCGGCGGCGTGGCGGCGCAGGTCGTCGAGGTTGCGCTCCGGGGGCATCCCGTCGGCGGGCGGCCAGCCGCGGCCGGCCCAGCCGGGGGTGGCGCGGATGTGGTCGATGCTGCTCGTCCAGGCGGCGTGGTCGGAGGCGTTGTGCCGCTCGCCCAGGGGCTCCAGTCGGAACTCCGGGGCGAGCAGCTCGCGCGGGACGGTGAAGTCGGCGGGCACCAGTTCGATCATGCCGATCAACCTAGGGCGTGCCCGCCCGACGTTCCACGGGGTTTACCGCTGGTGCACCGTGCGGCCGCGGACCACGGTGCGCAGGCAGGTCGGCAGCGGGTGGCCCGGGGTGAGGTCGGGCAGCCCGGGGGTGCCGGAGCGCGGGTCGGTGGACCAGCCCGCCACCCGGGAGTCGGGGGCCTGGACGACCAGCTCGCCGGCCGCCCAGATCGCGTAGCTGGCGACGGCGCCGGGGACGAGCACGCCGTCCTGGTCGCGGCCGATCGCGCGCCAGCCGCCGCGGGTGTGGGCGGTGAAGGCCGCGCGGACCGAGATCCGGTGTTCCGGGGTCCGGTGGAAGGCGGCCGCGCGGACGGTGCCCCAGGGGTCGAGCGGGGTGACCGGGGCGTCCGAGCCGAAGGCCAGCGGGACGCCGGCCCGCAGCAGCGCGGCGAAGGGGTTGAGGGCGGCCGCCCGCTCGGCGCCCAGGCGCTGGACGTACATGCCCTCCGGGCCGCCCCAGGCGGCGTCGAAGGCGGGCTGGACGGAGGCGGTCAGGCCGAGTTCGGCGAAGGCGGCGACGGCCTTGTCGTCCAGGGCCTCGGCGTGCTCGACGCGGTGGCGCAGGGCCTTGACCCGGGCGGCGCCGACCCGGGCGCCGGCCTCCCGGACGCCGTCGAGGACCGCCGTGACCGCCGCGTCGCCGATGGCGTGGAACCCGGCCTGGATCCCGGCCTCGGTGCAGGCGGCGACGTGGTCGGCGACCTGCTCGGCGGTCAGGTAGGCGGTGCCGGTGTGCTCCGCGTCGTCGTACGGGGCGTGCAGGCAGGCGGTGTGCGAGCCGAGCGCGCCGTCCACGAAGAGGTCGCCTCCGGCGCCCACCGCACCGAGCCTGCGGGCGGTCTCGACACCGCCCAACTCGCCCCAGTAGCCGAATACTTCGGGCCCGTCCCCCTCGGCGGCCAGGGCCAGCAGGGCGGCCAGGTCGGCCTCCGAGGAGATCTCCGGGCCGGCGCACTCGTGCAGGGCGCCGATGCCGAGTTCGGCGGCGCGGGCCAGGGTGGCGCGCTGGGCCCGGCGGCGCTGCTCGGGGGTGAGGCGGGCCAGCGCGGTCTGCCGCACGGCGTGGTGGGCGTCCTTGGTGAGCGGGCCCTCGGGGTCGAAGCCGGGCGCCTCGGCCAGGCCCTCGGTGAGGGTGCGCAGCGCGGTGGTGGCGAGCGCGGAGTGCACGTCGGTACGGGAGAGGTAGAGCGCGGCGCCACGGGCGGCGGCGTCGAGTTCGGCGAGCGTGGGCGGGCGGCCCTCGGGCCAGCCGGTCTCGTCCCAGCCGTGACCGATCAGCACCCCGCCGGGCTCGGGCCGGGCGTCGACGAAGGCGGTGACGGCGGCCAGGGCGGCGGCGAGCGAGGGGCTGCCGGTGAGGTCGAGGCCGGTGAGCGCCAGGCCGGTGGCGGTGGCGTGCACGTGGGCGTCCACGAAGGCGGGGGTGACCAGGGCGCCGTCCAGCTCGACGATCTCGTCGACGGTCGCGGCGTACGCCTCGGCGGCGCCGTCGCTGCCGACCCACGCGACGTGCCCGCCTTCCACGAGCATCGCGGTGGCGAAGGGGTCGGCGGGGCTGTAGACGGCGCCGCCGCGCAGCAGGACGGTCCAGGAGGTGCGTTCGGTCATGCCGCCAAGTCTGCACCCCACCGGTTCGCGGTCAGAGCTTCGGGGGGCGTGCCTCGTACGGGGTGGACAGGACGACGGTGGTGCGGGTGGAGACGCCGGCGGCGCTGCGGATGCGCGCGAGCAGGTCCTCCAGGTCGCCGGGGGCGCCGACGCGGACCTTGAGGATGTAGTTCTCGTCGCCGGCGACGCTGTGGCAGGCCTCGATCTCGGGCAGGCCGGCCAGCCGCTCGGGGGTGTCGTCCGGGGCGCTCGGGTCGAAGGGTTTGACCGAGATGAACGCGGTCAGCGCCAGGTCGACGGAGTCGGGGTCGATGATCGCGGTGTAGCCGCGGATCACCCCGCGCTGTTCGAGGCGGCGCACCCGCTGGTGCACCGCCGAGGTGGACAGGCCGGTGGCCTTGCCCAGGTCCGTGTAGCTCATCCGGCCGTCTTCGAGGAGCAGCTGGACGATGCGTTGGTCGAGATCCTCCACAGTGCGCAAACCTACCCGGTCGGGAGCACGGGGGGCGCACGCGGTGGCACAGGACGGGTTCGCAGGTGCCGGGCGGGCACATGCCGGGCGAATGTGGCATCCGGTGTGGCCAAGGACACACCCGGTGCATCACGGTGCACGGGACCGCAGGATTATGAGTCCGGATCACAGGGAAGTGCTGGTTGTGGCCCTGGACGACCACGCCGGGCCCGATCCTAGGGGGATCCTCATGCCTGCTACCGACCAGCGTGTGCTGGGCTCCGACGAGACCGACGATATGGCCGACCGCGAGGACCTCGCGGTCGGCCACCTGCCGGGCACCGACCCCGGCGAGGCGGAGACCTGGGACATCTTCCGGGTCGACTGCCCCGAGTGCCGCCGCCCGATCGCCCTGGTGGCGGACGAGGAGCGGCTGCCGCAACACGCGCTGCTGCCGACCGCCTGGAACCCCTTCTCCCCCGCGATCTGCCCGGGTTCGGGCACGCCGACGGACGACCTGGCCGAGGTCGAGGCCCAGGAGGACGCCGAACCGGCCGGCTTCGACGCGCTGTTCAAGCTTCCGAGCGGGCTGGACTGGCGCACCCAGCCGTTCTCGCACGCCGTCGCGCACTGCCCGGTACGGCTCGCCGCGGTCCCCGGGGCCGCCCCGGTGGCGCCCGCCGTCCCGGCCGTCGCGGCGCTGCGGGCCGCCATCCCGGAGCAGCGCCGCCGTCGTCCGGCGCTGACCGGCCGCACCGCCAAGGCGAGCTGACGCTCCGCCGGGAACGCCTCCGGCCGTCACTCCGCACCCTGGAGTGACGGCCGGAGGCCGTACGGGGGGACCGGGGCGGTCCGGCGGCTCCCCCGCCGGACGGCCCCCGGGCGTCAGCCCTTGGTGAGGTGGCGGCCGATCACCAGGCGCTGGATCTGGTTGGTGCCCTCGACGATCTGCAGCACCTTGGCCTCGCGCATGTAGCGCTCGGCCGGGAAGTCCTGGGTGTAGCCGTAGCCGCCGAGCACCTGGACGGCGTCGGTGGTCACCCGCATCGCCGCGTCGGTGCAGAACAGCTTCGCCATCGCCGCCTCCTTGGAGAACGGCCGGCCGGCGTCCCGCAGCCGGGCGGCGGACAGGTAGAGCGAGCGCCCGGCCTCGATCTGGGTGGCCATGTCGGCGAGCATGAAGGACAGGCCCTGGAACTCGGCGATCGGGCGGCCGAACTGGCGCCGGGTGCGGGCGTAGTCGACCGCGAGGTCGAGCGCGGCCTGGGCCACGCCTATCGCGCAGGCGGCGATGCCGAGGCGGCCGGAGTCCAGCGCGGCGAGCGCGATCTGGAAGCCCTGCCCCTCCTCGCCGATCAGCCGCTCGCGCGGGACGCGCGCACCGTCGAAGTGCAGCTGCGCGGTCGGCGAGGAGCGCATGCCCATCTTGTGCTCCGGCGGGGCCGCGGACAGGCCCTGCTGGGTGCCGGGGACCAGCAGGCAGCTGATGCCCTTGGGGCCGTCGACGCCGGTGCGCACCAGGGCGCTGTAGAAGTCGGCCTGGCCGCCGTGGGTGATCCAGGCCTTGGTGCCGTTCACCACGTACGCCTCGCCGTCGAGGTCGGCGCGGGTGCGCAGCGCGGCCGCGTCCGAGCCGGACTGCGGCTCGGAGAGGCAGTAGGCGCCGAGCTGCTCGCCGGAGAGCATGGCGGGCAGCCACGCGTCGCGCTGCTCGTCGGTGCCGAAGGTGGCCAGCGCGTGGCAGGAGAGGGTGTGCACGCTGACGCCGAGGCCGATGGCCAGCCAGCCGGCCGCGAGCTCCTCCAGCACCTGCAGGTACACCTCGTAGGGCTGTTCGCCGCCGCCGTACTTCTCGTCGTACGGGAGGGAGAGCAGGCCGGCCTCGCCGAGGGTGCGGAAGACGTCGCGCGGGAAGCGGTCGGCGGCCTCGTCCTCCGCCGCACGCGGCTGGAGCTCGCGCTGGACCAGGTCACGGGTGAGGCTCAGCAGCTCGCGGGCCTCCTCGCTCGGCAGCTGGCGCTCCACGGCTTTCACAGGGGAGGGGGTCATGGCGGTGGTCGCCTCCTCGATCGGGCGCCGGACCGAGGTGTCGGCTGACCCGGCGGGGGTGCGGCTTGTCGGACCGACCGGCACCGGGTTGCGGTGAACGGCCGTTCACAGTCGTGGCGAAGGCGAGTATGCCCGAAACCCGCGCTGCCGTCACGACCTGCACAGATGAACTGTCCGCAGTGGCGGGCTACGGCACCGTAGGGTTGACGTTGTGGCTGCATCCGAACCGTTCCCGCCCCCGCTCCGGCCCGCTCCGGACGACCTTCCGGCCGCGCTCGCGGCGGAGCTGCGCGCGCTGCCGCCCTCCTGCGGGCCGGTGCGGCTGGTCGCGGTGGACGGGCACGCGGGGTCCGGCAAGACCACCTTCGCCGGACGGCTGGCGGCGGCGCTCGGCGGGGCCCCGGTGGTCCACCTCGACGACCTGGCCACCCACCGCGAGCCGTTCGGGTGGACCGGACGGCTGCGCGGGCAGGTGCTGGAGCCGCTGGCGGCCGGGCGGGACGCCGAGTACCGGGTGTACGACTGGACGCTGCGCCGCTTCGCGGGCACGGCCGCGGTGCCGGCCGCCCCGGTGGTGCTGGTCGAGGGGGTCGGCGCGGGCCGGCGGGCGGTGCGGCCGTGGCTGGCCCGGGTGATCTGGATGGAGCTGGACGCCGCTTCGGCCCGGCGGCGCGGGGAGGAGCGGGACGGTCCGGAACTGGCCGAGTTCTGGGCGGGCTGGGCCCGGGCCGAATCGGCGCATTTCGCCGCCGATCCGAGCCGTCCGTACGCCGCGACGCGGGTCGACGGGGTGACCGGCCGGATCGCCCCGGGCACCGTCGGTGAAACTTCAACCATCGCCTTGACCTGCGACATCGCCAGGATCTAGGTTCTCCTCAGCCGCCGGAACGAAAGCTTCCGGTTGCCTCGGACCCGGCGCCCCCGGCTTGTTCCCCCGTGAGCCGGGGACGCCGTCCGGTCCCCTTCCGAAACTCGCTCCCCGGCAGCCCGTTTCGTCGCCCGGCCGCTCAACGGCCGCTCGCGCGATCGTATTTGACCCTGTTCGGCACCCTTCCGGATCAGCGCCGCGCCGGTACGATTCCTGGCAGGCGCAGATGCGCCGCAAGGGGGTCGACGACCACCGGCCAGGCTAGGCGCAGGCAACCCGCCGGCCGAGCCCCGGGCCGCACCGCGGGGGGCGTGAGTGACGACGGTGGACAGTTCCGACAGCACGGCGGGCGGGCCCGACCGGCTCGCCGACCGCGCCTGGCTGCGCGCCATGGACGCCTACACGGCCGGTGCGTACACCCGGGCCGAGGAGGAGTTCCGGGCCGCCGTCCGGCTGGACCCGGGCATGGCCGACGCCTGGCTCGGACTGCACGCGCTGCGCAGCGACACCTCGGCCGCGCTGCTGGCCATGTACCGCCACCAGAAGCGGTTCGGCGAACAGCGGCGGCTGCACCGACGGCCGCTCAGTTCCTGGTACTGGCTGGGCTGGTGGGTGCAGCCGGTGCTGGAGGACGCCCGCGACCTCGCGCTGGCGCACGCCTCGCACTGGCTGGACGGCCGCCACCTGGCCGAGCTGGACCGGGCGCTGGAACAGTGCCCGGCACCCGGCGAGGACCCCTGCGCCCGCTTCCTGTACGCCTGCCGGTCCTACCTGCTCAAGGACTGGGAGCAGCTGATCAGGGACACCGACCGCCTGCTGGACGACCCGCTGCTCGGCATCGAGGCCGGGCTGTTCGCCGGCATGGCGCGGGTGCGCCTCGACATGTGCGCCCAGGCGCAGGCGCCGCTGGCCGTCTCGCTGGCCCGCTGCCGCTCCGAACAGCCCCAGCGCAAGGAGCTGCGGTACTGGCTGGCCCGGGCGTACGAGGGCGCCGGACGCAGCGCCGCGGCGCTGCCGCTCTACCGGGCGGTGCACCGGGCGGACCCGGCGTTCATGGACACCGCGACCCGGCTGACGGCCATCGCCGCCGAGGACGCGCTCGCGGACGGGCTCACGGACGGACTCGCGGACGGACTGCCGGCCGGCGGGCGCCCGGGAGCGGCCGACGCCGCCCTGCCGGACGCCCCCGGCTTCGACACCGAGTACCCGGACGAGGCCGGGTTCGCCGGGTTGCCCGGGTACGGCGAGCTGACCGGGTACGGCGAGGAGTTCGGGGACGCGGGCGGGCCGAGCGGGCCGACCGTCTCCGGCGACGGGGTGTCGACCGGCGCCCTGCCCGGCGGCTTCCCGTCGGGCGGCGGGCCCTCGGTGGACGCCGGGCTGGTGGACGCCGGACTGGTGGACGTGCCCCCGGCGGACGGCGCCCTCACCGCCGGCGGCGCCCTGCTGGACGGCGGTGCGGCCGACGGCGCCGCGCAGGCCGCCGGGGAACGCTCCGGCTCCGGCGCGCCGCCGGCCTCCGCCGCACCCCCGCCGCTGCCCGCCCTCGGCCGGGCGCAGCCCCGGACCGCCGCCGTGCCCGAGCCCCGGTCCGCCGGCGACGAACGGGAGCTGGACGCGGCCCTGGCCGAACTCTCGCTGATGGTCGGCCTGGAGCCGGTCAAGCGCCAGGTGCGGGCGCTGTCCGCGCAGTTGAGGATGTCTCGGCTGCGGGCCGAGCAGGGCCTGCCCGTCCAGCCGCCGAAGCGCCACTTCGTCTTCTCCGGCCCCTCGGGCACCGGGAAGACCACCGTGGCCCGCATCCTCGGCCGGGTCTTCCACGCCCTCGGGCTGCTCTCCGGCGACCACCTGGTGGAGGCCCAACGCGCCGACCTGGTGGGCGAGTTCCTCGGCCAGACCGCCGTGAAGGCGAACGAGCTGATCGACTCCGCGCTGGACGGCGTGCTCTTCATCGACGAGGCGTACAGCCTCTCCAACTCCGGCTACACCAAGGGCGACGCGTACGGCGACGAGGCGCTCCAGGTCCTGCTCAAGCGTGCCGAGGACAACCGCGACCGGCTGGTGGTGATCCTGGCCGGCTACCCCGAGGGCATGAACCGGCTGCTCGCCACCAACCCCGGCCTCAACTCCCGCTTCACCACCCGGGTCGACTTCCCCAGCTACCGCCCGAGCGAACTGACCGCGATCGGCGCCTCGCTGGCCGGCCGGGACGGCGACGGCTGGGACGAGGACGCCGCCGAGGAGCTGGCCAGCATCTGCACCCACGTGGTCCGCGAGGGCTGGATCGACGAGCTGGGCAACGGCCGGTTCATCCGCACCCTGTACGAGAAGTCCTGCGCCTACCGGGACCTGCGGCTGTCGCTGCTGCGCGAGCCGCCGGGCCGGGAGGACCTGGCCACCCTGCGGCTGCCGGACCTGGTCCAGGCGTACGGGGAGCTGATCGACGGCCGGAGCTGACCGGCGGGCGGAGCCGGGCGGAGCCGGAGCCGGTCTGCGGGCGGGCCGGCCCCCGCCCGCCCGGGGACCGGCCCGCCCGCCCGTTCAGCCGTTGAGGAGCGCCGCCTCCCGCTCCCGGTCCAGCCCCACCCTGACCCGGTCGGACCGCCGCGGCGCGCTGCCGCCGATCGACCGCAGCCAGGCCCAGGTGTCCGCCACGGTCTCGGCGACCGGGCGGCAGCGCAGCCCCGCGCCGAGCGCGCGCTCGACCGAGCCGGTGTGCAGGAAGTCGTACAGCTCGCCGGGCGCCAGCCAGATCGGCAGCTCGGTCCACGGCTCGACGCCCGCCGCGAGGATCCGCTCCGGGTCCGTCCAGCGCAGCTCGGCGTCCGAACCGGTGGCCCGTACGCAGGCCTCCAGCAGCTCGCCCATGGTGGCGTGGCCGGACGGGCCGACCAGGTTGTACGGGCCGGCGAGGCGGGCCGCCGCGGCGTCCAGGGTCCAGGCCGCGAGGTCGCGGACGTCGATGTACTGCAGGGCCAGCCCGCGCGGCCCCGGGGCGAGCACCGGGCCGCCCTCGGCGATCCGGTTGAGCCACCACGGCAGCCGGCCGATGTTCTCGTGCGGGCCGAGGATCAGCCCGGCCCTGGCCAGCAGCGCCCGCCCGCCGAACTCCGCCTCCAGCGCCAGTTCGGCGCCGCGCTTGGCCTCGGCGTAGGGCACCTCGCCGGTGAGGTCCGGGGAGGAGGCGACCACCGGCGAGGCCTCGCCGGCCCCGGCCCGCAGCGGATAGTCGTACACCGACCGGCTGGAGACGTACGCGTAGTGGCCGACCCGGCCGTTCAGCAGGCGGGCGCTGTCGCGCACCGCCGCGGGGGCCCAGGACCAGGTGTCCACCACGGCGTCCCACTCCCCGGTGCCGAGCGCCGCGAGGCCGCCCTCGGCGGTGCGGTCGCCCAGCAGTGTGCGGACGCCCTCGGGCGCGGGCCGCGTGCCGCGGTTGAGGGCCGTCACCTCCCATCCCCTGGCCAGCGCCTCTTCGGCGACGACCCGTCCGACGAACTCGGTTCCACCCAGCAGGAGAAGTCTCATGCCGACCACCCTGCTCCCAGGGTGGCCGGCATGGAACGGCTGCATGCTCTGGGCGAAATCGCCGGGAGCGAACACACCGTCAGCGGGGCCCGGACCTGCCGGGCGGGCGTCAGGCCGTGGCGCGGTGGTCCGGGTCGTGCACCTCGCCGACCAGCTCCTCCAGCACGTCCTCCAGCATGACCACGCCGAGCGTGCGCCCGTCCTGGTCCAGCACGGCGGCCAGGTGGCAGGTGGCCCGGCGCATCGCGCCGAGGGCGTCGTCCAGCGGGAGGCTGCCGCGCAGCACCGTGATCGGCCGCCACAGGCGGGCCGGGACGGGCGCAGAGGTGTCCTCCACGTCGAGGACGTCCTTGAGGTGGATGTAGCCGAGGTAGCCGTGGCCGGCCGGGTCGCCGTCGGTGACCGGGAAGCGCGAGAAGCCGGTGCGCAGCGCCAGCTCCTCGACCTCGGCGGCGGTCGCCTTGGTGTCCACGGTGACCAGCTGCTCGGGCTTGAGCAGCACCTCGGTGACCGGGCGGTGGCCCAGCTCCAGCGCGTCCTCCAGGCGCTCCTGGCGGCCCTCGTCGAGCAGCCCGGCGTCCCGGGAGTCCGCCAGCAGGTACATCAGCTGCTCGGTCGTGAAGACCGACTCGACCTCGTCCTTGGCGTCCACCCGGAACAGCTTGAGGATGCCGTTGGCGAGGGCGTTCAGCACCCGGATCACCGGGGCGAGCCAGCGGGCCAGCCGGTCCAGCGGCGGGCCGAGCCAGAGCGCGGCCCGCTCCGGGCCGGCCATGGCCATGTTCTTCGGCACCATCTCGCCCATCACCATGTGCAGGAAGACCACGACGGCGAGCGAGATCCCGTACGAGAGCGGGTGCATCAGCGTGGACGGGACGCCGATCGCGTGGAACGGGCCCTCCAGCAGGGAGGCGATGGTCGGCTCGGCGAGGGCGCCGAGGCCCAGCGAGCAGACGGTGATGCCGAGCTGGGCGGCGGCCAGCATCGCGGAGACGTTGGACAGCGCGTGCAGCACGGTGCGGGCGCGCTTGTGCCCGGCCTCGGCGAGCGGTTCGATCTGGCTGCGGCGCACCGACACCACGGCGAACTCGGCGCCGACGAAGAAGGCGTTGCCGAGCAGGAGCAGCAGCGCGACGGCCAGTTGCAGGGCGGTCATCGGCCCTCCTCCCGGTCCTCGTCGAACTGCGCGGGCGCGGTGGTGCGCTCCACCCGGACCTCGGTGGTGCGGTGGCGGTCGACACCGGTGACGGTGAACCGCCAGCCGGGCAGCTCGGCCTGCTCGCCCACCTCGGGGAGCTTGCCGAGCAGGTCGGAGACCAGACCGGCCAGGGTCTCGTACGGGCCGTCCGGGGCGTTCAGGCCGATCCGCTCCAGCTGGTCGGTCCGGGCGCGGCCGTCGGCCTCCCAGACCGGCAGGCCGTTGACCGGCGGCAGCGGGAGCAGCTCGGGGTGGTCGTCCGGGTCGTGCTCGTCCTGCACCTCGCCGACGATCTCCTCGACGATGTCCTCGACGGTGACGACGCCGGCGGTGCCGCCGTACTCGTCGACCACGATGGCCATCGGCTGGAGGCGGCGCAGCTGGTCGAGCAGCCGCTCGGCGGGCAGCGTCTCGGGCACCAGCAGCGGCGGCGAGGCCAGCTCGCCGACCCGCACCAGGCCGCGCCGGGCGGCCGGGACGGCCAGGGCGTCCTTGAGCGTGACGGTGCCGGTGACCTCGTCCAGGCTGTCGGTGTAGACCGGGAAGCGGGACAGACCGGTGGCCCGGGTCAGGTTGATGACGTCGGAGGCGGTGGCGTCGCGCTGGAGCGCGGCCACGTCGACGCGCGGGGTCATCACGGACTCCGCGGTCAGCTCGCGCAGGCCCAGGGTCCGGACGAAAAGGGTCGCCGACTCCTCGTCTATGGCGCCGGCCCTGGCCGAGTGGCGGGCCAGCGAGACCAGCTCGTCCGGGGTGCGGGCGTGCGCCAGCTCCTCCTGCGGCTCGATGCCGAAGGCCCGGACGGTCCGGTCGGCGGCGCCGTTCAGGAAGCTGATCAGCGGGCGGCAGGCGAAGGAGAAGGCCATGTGCGGGGCGGCGACCGCGCGGGCCACCTGGAGCGGGCGGGAGATCGCCCAGTTCTTCGGCACCAGCTCGCCGATCACCATCTGGACGACGGTGGCCAGCACCATGCCGACGATCACGGAGACGCCGCGGGCGGCCGAGTCGGGCACGCCGATGGCGGACATCACGGGTGCGAGCAGGGTGGACAGCGCCGGCTCGGCGAGCATGCCGACCACCAGCGAGGTGACGGTGATGCCGAGCTGGGCACCGGAGAGTTCGAAGGAGAGGTGCCGCAGGGCCCCGGCGACGCGGCGGGACTTGGCGTCGCCCGCCTCGGCGGACCGGTCGACCTCCCCGCGCTCCACGGTCACGAAGGCGAACTCGGCGGCGACGAAGAGGCCGTTGGCGAGGATCAGGAGAACGGCCGCGAGCAACAGCAGCCAAGCGGTGATCACAGTGCCGCCTGCCTTCCGGGATCGGGAAGCGAGGCGGCGCAGGTACTACCGGACGGATCGTCCATCGAGGGGGAGTGTCACTCCTCTGGTCGGGTTCGGGCACTCGATTTCGGGCAGGGCGAAGTTTGCCCTGCTTTTACCAGCGTAGACCATACCCGGATGGGGGTAAGGAGCCTGTTCGGCCCGCCGGGAACGGAGAACCCCCGGTGGGGGCGGGTCCGGCTTCAGACCCGGGCGTGCTGCTCGACCAGGTCGCGCAGCGCGCGGGCGTCCGCGATCGCCCGGTCCTTGCCGACGCCGGACTGGATGCCGACCGCGGCGAGCGAGGTGCCGTCGGCGAGGTCGAGGGTGGCCCACGGGTCGCCCTGGCGGAAGTTGACCCGGACGATCTCGGCCCAGGCGAGCCGGCGGCGGCGGACGAAGTTGACCACCGTCACGCCCTCCGCGTCGGCGCTCACTCGGGGGCGGGCCAGCATCAGGCCGACGCCGGCGAACAGGACGCCGCTGGCCATCATCATGATCCGGTCGTTGAGCTGCCAGTTCTCCGGGAGCAGCACGGCCATCGCGGAGAACAGCGCCACCAGCAGCACGCAGACCGGCAGCAGCACGGCGCGGGTGCGGCGCGGCGCCCAGGTGACGGGGAACTGGACGGGCGGCGTGGACACGTGGGGTCTCCGGGGTGGTTCTGGTTGCGGCAGCACGAGGGGCGGGGACGCGGTCGGCGTCCCCGCCCCATTGAACCGTTCTTTACCCGCGGGCCGGCGGGCAGGTCACCCGGACGCGCGGTTCGGGGGCGGCGGGCTCCCGGGTCAGAGGCGGCAGGCGTGGATGTTGGTGACCAGGATGGCCCGGGCGCCGATGCCCCACAGGTCGTCCATGATCTGCTGGGCCTCCTTGCGGAGCACCATCGAACGGACCGCGACCCAGCCCTCGGTGTGCAGCGGGGAGACGGTCGGCGACTCCAGGCCCGGGGTGAGCGCGACGGCGGAGCCGACGTTCTCGGCGCGGATGTCGTAGTCCATCAGCACGTAGCGGCGGGCCACCAGCACGCCCTGGAGGCGGCGCAGGAACTGCTCCACCCGCGTGTCCTCGCCCGCGCCCTTGGGCCGGATCACCACGGCGTCGGAGACCAGGATCGGCTCGCCGAACACCTCCAGGCCGGCGTTGCGCAGGCTGGTGCCGGTCTCCACCACGTCGGCGATCACGTCGGCGACGCCCAGCTGCACCGCGGTCTCGACCGCGCCGTCCAGCTTGGTGACCGTCGCCTTCACGCCGTGGTCGGCGAGGTGCTGCTCGACCAGGCCGGTGTAGGAGGTGGCGATCCGCAGGCCCTCCAGGCCCTTGACGTCCTCGACGTCCACGCCCTCGGGGCGGGCGAAGCGGAAGGTCGACCCGGAGAAGCCGAGGGCGAGCACCTCCTCCGCGTTGGAGTGCGAGTCCAGCAGCAGGTCACGCCCGGTGATGCCGACGTCGAGGCGGCCGGAGCCGACGTAGACGGCGATGTCCCGCGGGCGGAGGAAGAAGAACTCCACCTCGTTGTTCGGGTCGACGAGGACGAGCTCCTTGGGGTCCTTCCGCTGGCGGTAGCCGGCCTCATGGAGCATCTCCGCCGCGGGACCCGAGAGAGAACCCTTGTTGGGGACGGCGATGCGCAGCATGGGAGGTTGCTTCCTTACCTGTTGGGAGGATGGGTGTGCTCTGGGGAGCGGGGTGTCTAGAGGTACTTGTAGACGTCGTCGAGCGTCAGTCCGCGGGCGATCATCATCACCTGAACGTGGTAGAGGAGCTGCGAGACCTCCTCCGCCGTCTGCTCGTCCGACTGGAACTCGGCGGCCATCCAGACCTCGGCGGCCTCCTCGACGACCTTCTTGCCGATCGCATGGACGCCCTGCTGGACGAGCTGCGCGGTACGGGAGGACGAGGGGTCGCCGGTGGCGGCCTTCTGCTGGAGCTCGGCGAAGAGCTCCTCGAATGTCTTCGAAGCCATGATGGGGCCACCTTACGGCGTGCGGGCGGACGGACGGTAAACGGTCCCGGAGCGTGGACAGTCCAGTGGACGTCCGTGCTCCGGGACCGGGCGGTTCGTCGTCAGAGCGCCGCGCGCAGGACCGCGGCGGTGGCGACGGCGGCGGTGACGGCCTCGTGGCCCTTGTCCTCGGCGGAGCCGGGCAGGCCCGCGCGGTCGATCGCCTGCTCCTCGTTGTCGCAGGTCAGCACGCCGAAGCCGACCGGGACGCCGGTGTCGACGCTGACCTGGGTGAGACCGACGGTGGCCGCCTGGCAGACGTAGTCGAAGTGCGGGGTGCCACCGCGGATCACCACGCCGAGGGCCACCACGGCGTCGTAGCCGCGCTCGGCGAGGCGCTTGGCGGCGACCGGCAGCTCGAAGGTGCCGGGCACCCGCAGCACGGTCGGCTCGGTGACGCCCAGCTCCTTGAGCGCGCGGTGGGCGCCGTCCAGCAGGCCGTTCATCACCGTGTCGTGCCACTGGGCGGCGACGACGGCGACCTTGAGGTCGGCGGCGCCGTCGATGGTCAGCTCGGGGGCTCCGTGGCCGCTCATGTCTCTTCGTCCGTTCTGTCTGTCGTGCGGGTGCGGGTGGCTGTCGTGCGGGTGCGGGTGGTCAGGGCCCGGGGCCGGGGTCAGGAATCGAGGCCGGGCAGCTCGTGGCCCATCCGGTCGCGCTTGGTGCGCAGGTAGCGCAGGTTGTGCTCGCCGGGCGCGATCTCGACCGCTTCGCGCCCCTTGACCTTGAGCCCGTGCTCGGTGAGCGCGGTCAGCTTCTGCGGGTTGTTGGTGAGCAGGGTGAGCGAGCGGACGCCGAGGTCCACCAGCATCTGCGCCGCGATGCTGTAGTCCCGGGCGTCGGCGGGCAGGCCGAGGTCCAGGTTGGCGTCGACGGTGTCCCGCCCCCGCTCCTGCAGCTCGTACGCGCGCAGCTTGTGGGCCAGGCCGATCCCCCGCCCCTCGTGGCCGCGCAGGTACAGCACCACGCCGCGCCCGGCCGCGGCGACCCGCTGCAGCGAGGCCTGCAGCTGCGGTCCGCAGTCGCAGCGCAGCGAGCCGAAGACGTCACCGGTCAGGCACTCGGAGTGGACCCGCACCAGGACGTCCTCGTCGTCCGGCAGCCGGCCCTGCGCGTCCAGACCGCCGGCCACCAGCGCGAGGTGCTCGACGCCGTCGATGGTGCCCCGGTAGCCGACGGCGGTGAACTCCCCGTACGCGGTGGGCAGGGCGGTGACGGCGGCCCGGTCGACGTGCAGCTCGGTACGGCGGCGGTAGGCGATCAGGTCCTCGATGGAGATGATCGCCAGGCCGTGCTCGCGGGCGAAGGCGACCAGCTCGGGCAGCCGGGCCATGCTGCCGTCGTCGTTGACCACCTCGGCGATCGCGCCGGCCGGCGGCAGCCCGGCCAGCCGGGCCAGGTCGACGGCGGCCTCGGTGTGCCCGGGGCGGACCAGCACGCCGCCCTCGACGGCGCGCAGCGGGAAGACGTGCCCGGGGCGGGTGAGGTCGCCGGGCTGGGTGCCGGACGAGGAGAGCAGCCGTACGGTGCGGGCGCGGTCGGCGGCGGAGATGCCGGTGTCGACCCCCTCGCGGGCGTCCACCGAGACGGTGTACGCGGTGCCCTTGCGGTCCTCGTTGACCTGGGTCATCGGCGGGAGCTTGAGGCGGTCCAGCTCCTCGCCGGTCATCGGGGCGCAGATCACGCCGGAGCTGTAGCGGACGGTGAAGGCCATCAGCTCGGGGGTCGCGGCGGACGCGGCGAAGACGATGTCGCCCTCGTTCTCGCGGTCCTCGTCGTCGACCACGATCACGGCGCGGCCGAGGGCGATGTCGGCGATCGCCCGCTCGACCGGGTCGAGGACGAGTTCGGGCTCGGACCCGGTGGCGCCGTTGCTGGACTGGTTCTCGGTCATCTCGGTCATACCGTGGCTCCCTGCGGGACGGTGGCGGACTTGGCGCGCGGCTCACGGGTGCTCAGCCACCAGGAACGCAGGCCGAGCAGCACCAGGACGAAGTAGACGGAGTAGGTGAGGCCGGAGAAGGTGTAGCCGCTGTTGAAGGCGAACGGCACGCCGACCGCGTCGACCGCGATCCAGGCGAACCAGAACTCCACCCAGCCGCGGGCCTGGGCGACCATCGCGGCCAGCGTGCCGACGAAGATGTAGGCGTCCGACCAGGGGCTCCAGGACAGGCTGGGGAAGGACGTGAAGAGCAGGGCGAGCGCGACGGTGCCGGCCGCGGTGCCCGCCGCCAGCACGAGCCGCTCGGGCCAACTCGCGAACCGTACGGCGATCGTGCCGCCGTCGCGGCGGCCCCGACGCCACTGCGCCCAGCCCCAGGCGGCGGTGGCGATCACGATCAGCTGCTTGCCGATCAGGCCGGGGACGTGGCCGCCGAAGTAGGCCGCGATCAGCACGGCGCCGGACAGCAGCTGGACCGGCCAGCTCCAGACCGAGCGGCGCCAGCCGAGCGCGAGCCCGCCGAGGCCGAGGATGTTGCCGAACATGTCGGCCCACTTGACGTGTTCGCCGAGGACGGTGAACGCCTCGCCGCTGAGCCAGCTCACTTGGACTCCCCCGGGGTTCCGTCGACCGGCCGGACGGACGGGTTGGACAGGTCGGACAGGTTCGGCAGGTTCGGGAGGGTGCGGGACTCCAGGAGCCGCTCGACGTACTTCGCCAGTACGTCCACCTCCAGGTTGACGCTCTCCCCGACGCCCTTGGCGCCGAGCGTGGTGAGCGCGAGGGTGGCCGGGATGAGGCTGACGGTGAAGCTGTCCTGCGCGGCCTCCACCACGGTGAGGCTGACGCCGTCGACCGTGATCGAGCCCTTCTCCACCAGGTAGCGGGAGATGGTCCCGGGCAGCGAGAACCGCAGCACCTCCCAGCGCAGGTCGCCCGCCGCGTCGCGCTCGCCGGGCTCGCGGCTCAACAGCCGCCCGGTGGCGTCGACATGGCCCTGGACGAGGTGACCGCCAAGCCGGTCGCCGAGCGCCATGGCGCGCTCCAGGTTGACCCGGGAGCCGGGCGCCAGTTCGCCGAGGCTGGAGCGGTGCAGCGTCTCGGCCATCACGTCGGCGCTGAACTCACCGGTTCCGGCGGCCAGTTCCGCCGGGCCGTCGACGACGGTCAGGCACACGCCGTTGACCGCGATGGAGTCGCCGTGCCGGGCACCCGTACAGACCACCGGGCCGCGCAGGCGGATCCGCGAGGAGTCGCCGATCTCCTGGATCGACACGACCTCGCCGAGCTCTTCGATGATGCCGGTGAACACCCGGGTTCTCCTCGCGCTTGGGGCGCGGACTCCGGGGCGGCATGGGAGATGACACGGACGGGCACCGGCGTACGGACCCGGGACACCACCCGTCGCCGGGGATGCCGAGACCGCCGGGAGATCGCTCGCCCGGCACGGGAGACACCGCTCCCGTCGTTCACCTGACCGGGGCCCGGAGGACGGTTCTCCGCCACTGGACCCACGGGTACTGCTCTTCGTCCGCCCGCGCACGCCTCCCATCCGGACTTTAACCGTCGGTCCAGGAATTTCACCTGGTCAACCGGCCGCTGGCTGCGGACGGGTCGCGGACTGTAACCGCCGGTTCGGATTTTCACCGACCCCGGAGTGCGCTGAACGTCACTGCTTGATGCCGTCATTGTGCCACGGTCGGCGCAACGGCAGGGAGGCCCCGTGCCTGTGGTCTGTTTCACGGGCGTGCCGGGAATGCGCGGCGGGGTGCCGTGCGCCGCTCGCGCGAGCCGGTCCGCGGGCGCGGGCCCGGCGGTCTGGTGGCGCAGGCGGACGGCGGGGGCGAGGCTGGTAGTCGGGGCCCTGCCGATGACACGTCGAAGCTACGGAGGCGAGGGCGATGGCGAAGTTCATGGACGTCCACCACGGGATGACCGGCATCACGGAGGCGCAGCTCAAACAGGCCCACATGGCCGACCTGGCGATCCAGGGCGAGGAGGGCGTCCACTTCCAGCAGGCCTGGGCGGACCCGGAATCGGGCACGGTGTACTGCCTCTCCGACGCACCCTCCAAGGAGGCCGTGCAGCGGGTCCACGACCGCTCCGGGCACCCGGCGGACGAGATCCATTCGGTGCCGCTGTCGGTGTGAGAGCCCGGCTCAGAGCGTGGCCGGTGCGGCAATCTGCAAGAAGTGGGTGACCTCCGGCGGGTGGGCGAGGTAGCTCAGCTCACCCTCCGACCAGACCGGCCGGATCCGCCACATCGGCCCCGCGTACCCGCGCAGGGCCTCCTCGTCGCGCCAGCGGCTCAGCACCAGCACCCGGTGCCGGTCCTCGGACACCGAGCGCAGCAGCTCGCCGCCGAGGCAGCCCTCGGTCCGACCGAGCTGCGGGATCACCTGGGCGGCCAGGTGCGCGCAGAACTCATCGAGTCGATCGGCGAGGACCTGCCCGGCCCAGATTCTGACGATCACGACCACCACCTCCGGCTGCCCGGCGGGCCTTGTCCCAGTGCTCCCTGGCCCCCATTATGAGCGTGGAACCGCTGGTGGGGAGGGGCGAGGGCGGAATTTCACGGAGGGCCGCGGGAGTGCGGGGGCGGGGTGCGCCGAGCGGCCTCGGCTACATTCCCGGTATGACGACCACACCGGAATCTGCCGTTTCGTCAACCTCCGCGCCGGACCGGCCGGGCGGCCTGTTCGACGCCCTCCACGCGGGCGCGCTCAGCGATCCCGCCCAGCTGCGGGAGATCTACGAGCAGCCCGGCGACCAGGCCCGCCGCAAGCAGGTCGACCGCCTGCACGAGGTCGCCCAGCGCCTGATCGCCTGCTCCCCGCTGGTGTTCGTGGCCAGCACCGACGCCGCCGGACGCTGCGACGTCTCCCCGCGCGGCGGGCCGGCCGGGCTGGTCTCGGTGCTCGACCCGTACACCCTGGCCATTCCGGACGCCACCGGCAACAAGCGCTTGGACACCCTGCACAACATCCTGGAGACCGGCCGGGTCGGGCTGCTCTTCGTCGTCCCGGGCCGGGACGCCACGCTGCGGGTCAACGGGCGGGCCTGCGTCTCGACCGACCCGGAGCTGCTGCGGCAGCTGACCGCCGTCGGCAAGCCGCCGCGCAGCGCGATCGTGGTCGCCGTCGAGGAGGTGTACGGGCACTGCCCGAAGGCCTTCCTGCGCTCCTCGGCGTGGAAGCCGGAGAACTGGCTCGCCAAGGACGCGCAGCCGAGTTCGGCGGAGGTCACGCTCTCGCACCTGCGGGACGAGTCGCTGACCGTGGAGATGATCGAGCAGTACGAGCGGGAGGCGCTGCTGTACCGGTACGAGTGATACGAGTGAGGTGCCGGGGCCGCGCGGACTCGCTCGGTACGGACCCCGCTCCGTACGGATCCCGCTCCGTACGGACCCCGCTCCGCAGCGGGACGCCCGGCGACCGGCCCCGGGGCGGACCGGTCGCCGGGCGGCGCGCGCTCAGGCCGCCCTGGGCAGGTCCTCCACGGCCGCGCCGTCGGCGGCCCGCCGGACCGCCTCGACGCCCTTGTGGGCGGCGTCCTTGCTGGCGTAGCCCTGGCCGGTGGCGACGATCTCGCCGTTGCCCGCCTTGAGCCGGAACCGGTACTTGCCGCCGGCGTCCTGATAGACCTCGAACTTGCCCGGCATCCGGGCCACCTCCTCGCGGGGCCTCCTCGCGGAACGCTCGATGCGCCCGCCGTCCTGCCCCGGCGCCACCGTGCGCCCGGCGCCGGGGCGGCCGCACCCGGGCGGGAGCCGGACGGGTGAAGCCGGATCCACGGGGGCCGGCGGGAGTGCCGGGGCGGCCGCCGGTGGTTTGAATGGACGGATGGACTGCGTCTTCTGTGCGGTGGTGGCGGGCGAGGAGCCGGCGCACCGGGTGCTGGACGACGAGACCGCGGTGGCCTTCCTGGACCGCCGGCCGCTGTTCCCCGGGCACGTGCTGGTCGTGCCGCGCGCCCACCACCCGACCCTGGCCGACCTGCCGGCCGCGGAGGTGGGACCGTTCTTCCTGCGGGTGCAGCGGGTGGCGTCGGCCGTTGAACGCGGGCTGGGCGCGGCGGGCAGCTTCGTCGCGGCGAACAACCGGATCAGCCAGTCGGTGCCGCACCTGCACGTCCACGTGGTGCCGCGCAATCCGAAGGACGGGCTGCGCGGGTTCTTCTGGCCGCGGCGGCGGTATCCGGACGAGGCGGGGGCGGCGGAGGTCGCGGGCCGGCTGCGGGAGGCGCTGGAGGACTGAGCGGCGCGGCGGGTCGAGGACGTCGCCGGCGTGCGGGCCACTGCCGGGCGTGCGCCTGCGGGAACACCGGCGGGGATACGTCCGCGGGAGCACCGGCGGGGGTCGATATCGTTTTCCGGGCGGACGATCCGGCCGGTGAGGGTGTCTAGGCTCGCGACCATGAACGAACTCGCCTGCCTCGTGCAGCAGACGGCCGACCGGCTCGCGGGCCGCCACGTCGGCGCGGTGGTCGCCGGGCTGGCCGGTGGTGACGTGGAGATCCGCGGCGCCGGGCGGACCGGTCCGGGTGGTGGGGTGCCCGGGCCGCGCACCCTGTTCGAGATAGGTTCCGTCACCAAGGTGTTCACCTCGCTCGTGCTCGCGCGGCTGGCCCTCGACGGTGCGGTCCGGCTGGACGACCCGCTCGCCGAGGTGCTCACCGGGCCCTCGGGCGGTCGTGCCGTCGTCCCGGCCAAGGGCCTGGACCCGATCACCCTGCGGCACCTCGCCACCCACACCTCGGGGCTCCCCCGACTGCCCCGGGGCATGGCGCTGCAGTCGCTGCTGTCCCCCAACATGCCCGATCCGTACGCCGGTTGCACCGCCGAGCGGGTGCTCGACGGGCTCGCGCGGACACGACTGCGGTCCGCGCCCGGGCGTGGATTCCGCTACTCCAACCTCGGTGCGGGCCTGCTCGGCCTGGCCCTCGCGCAGCGCTCCGGCCTCGGGTACGAGGAGTTGGTGGCGCGCGAGGTCGGTGCGCCGCTGGGCCTGGCGGACACCGGTCTGCGGCCGGACGGGGAACGGTCCGCACGCCTGGCGCACGGTCACACGCCGGGCGGCCGGCCGGTGCCGCCCTGGACCTTCGCGGCCGTGCCCGGCATGGGCGGGCTCCGCTCGACCGCCGCCGACCTGGCGGTGTTCCTGCGGGCCCAACTGGCCGCCGCGCGCGAGCCGGACGCGCCGCTGTCGCCGGCGATCGCCCTCACCCGGGACACCCGCCACCGGGTCAACCCGTTCGCCTGGACGCACCTGGGCTGGCTCGGGCACCGGCTGCGCGCCCAGCAGGGCGGGCACCTCCAGATCTGGCACAACGGGGGCACGGGCGGCTTCCGCTCCTTCGTCGCCTTCGACCCGGAGAAGCAGGTGGGCGTGGTGGTGCTGGTCAACACCCGCCGGTCGGCCGATCCGGCGGGCACGGCGCTGCTGCGCGGGCTGCAGAACGGGTTCGCGACGGCGGGGTGAGGGCGGGTCCGCCCCGTTCGCACCCCCGCTGGTGAGCGGCCCCGGCCGGGGCGCGATGATGGCGGGGCCGATTCGGGCCAAAAGGTGCCGATCGGCACTGTCGCCAGCGGCGACGAGCGGTTGATGCTGGGATCCGGCGGTCGCGGTTCCGACGGGGGATTCCGCCGAGTGAGAGGGGGTCGCCATGGCGGTGACGTGGTCGCCGACGCGCGTGCGGTCGGCCGGCGCTTCCGGTTCGGCCGGTGCGACCGGCGCTTCCCGCACCACCGGGACGAGCGGTGGTGCCGGTCGACTCGGCCCGGTGGTGCGGGTGCACCGGAGGTGCCGGCCGCTGTCCTGGCCGGCGCGGGTGTGGTTGCACTCCTGCGGGGTGGTCGTCTCCGTGGCGGTCTGCGTGGCACTCGGCGGGTGGTGGCCCTCGCCCGTGCTGGCCGCCGCCGCGGTGGTGGCGGTGAGCGGGTACGAGCGGCTGCGCCCCGCGCCCGGGCTGCACTCCGTCCGGGTCCACGAGGGCGGGCTGGTGCTGGTCCCGGCCGAGGGCGGGGAGACGTCGCTGCCCTGGGGCGCCGTGGAGGCCACCGAGTACTCCCCCGGCGGGCCGCGCGGGGTGCCCGAGCACGGGCGAATATGGCCGGCGGGCGCGGACGAGCCGCTGGAGCTGGCGCACCTGCGCGGCCTGGGCGCGTTGTTCCGGGAGCTGGAGGAGCGCCTCTCCCCCGGGTTCCGGGCCGCGCTGCACGAGACGCTGCGCACCGAGGGGAGCGTGCGCTTCGTCCGGGGGCGGCTGACGGTGACGGCCGGCGGGCTGGTGCACCGGCCGCCGCACCCGCTCGCCGCGACGGAGGCCCACCGGTGGGCGGAGGTGCGCTCGGCCCGGGCGTCCGGTCTCGGCGAGTTGGAGATCCGGACCCACTCGGCCGGTCTCCCGCTGGCCCTCGCGGTGCCCAACGCCCGTGCGGCCGCGGACTTCCTGGAGGACCTCCGGGCGGCCGCCGCCGGTTGACCCCGGTCGGTTTACCGCCGCGGGTTGACCGCCGCCGGGCGGGCACCCGCCCGCCCTTCCGGCGCCCACCCCTAAGGGGCGCCGGCAGCCCTCCCCGGAAGGGATCAGTACGCCGCTGAGTGGACGTCAGTTCCCTTGCCCACGACCTACCGTCGCTGGCATGAGCCGACTCCGTACGACCGCCGCCGCGGCGGCCCTGCTGCTCGCACTTCCGCTGTCCGTCGCCGCCGCCGCGCCGGCCCTGGCCGCGCCGCCCGTCAACTCCGGCACCACAGCCGCCGACACCGCCGCCGCCCGGATCGAACTCCCCCGCCCGACCGGGCCCTACGCGGTCGGGCAGGAGGTCCTGCACCTGGTGGACCGGAACCGTCCGGACCCGTGGGTGCCCGCCTCCGGTCCGCGTCAGCTGATGGTCTCGATGTACTACCCCGCGCACGCCGGGACGGGCACCCCCGCCCCGTACATGACGCCCGCGGCCGCCCGGGCGCTGCTGGACGGCAAGGTGGCGGGCAACACCATCCCGACCGAGGCGGTGTCCGGAACCCGGACGTGGTCGGAGTCCGGGGCGCGCCCGCAGGGCGGCCACTACCCGCTGGTGGTCCTGTCGCCCGGCTTCACCATGCCGCGCGCCACGCTCAGCGGCCTCGCCGAGGACCTGACCAGCCACGGCTACGTCGTCGCGGTGATCGACCACACCTACGAGAACACCGGGACCACCTTCCCCGACGGGCGGACGCTCCCCTGCACGGCCTGCGGCATCGTCGTCGGTGACGCGGCCGCGGCACGCCTTGAGGCGGGCCGGGCGAAGGACGTCTCCTTCGTCATCGACCGGCTGACCGACCGCCCGCACCCGGCCTGGCGCTACGCCCGGCTGATCGACCGCGACCGGATCGGCATGGCCGGGCACTCCGCCGGTGGCGCCTCCACCGTCCCCGCCCTGCTCACCGACGACCGGATCCGGGCCGGGGTCAACCTGGACGGCACCATGCACTACCTGGTGCCCGAGTCCGGCCTCGGCGGCAAGCCGTTCATGATGATCGGCCACCCGCTGGCCGACGGCGCCGAGGACCCGTCCTGGGTCACGAGCTGGGCCCGGCTGGACGGCTGGAAGCGCCTGCTGACCGTCGACGGCTCCGACCACGGCAGCTTCACCGACCTCCCGGTCTTCTTCGAGGGACTCGGCCTCCCCAAGGGCCCGTACACCACCCTCGGGAGCGGGCGCGCCCTCGCGCTCACCCGGCAGTACGTCGGGGCCTTCTTCGACCTCCAGCTGAAGGGCGTCCCGCAGCCGCTGCTCGACGGGCCGAGCGCCGCCAACCCGGAGGTGCGCTTCACCCCCTGAGGGCTGTCCCCGGTCGCCGCTCCCGGTTGACAGCGGCCCGGGCGGGGCCGTCGGCACGACGCCGGCGGCCCCGTCGGCGTGCGGGCCCGTCGATGTTCGGGTCCGTCGGCGTGCGGGCCCCGTCGGCGTGCGGGCCGGCGGGTCAGCCGGTCGGGGACGCCGCCGAGGCGATCGGTTCGAGCAGCGGGTGGGGGCGGACCAGGGCGCGGGAGACCGGGTCCTCCCGGTGGGAGCCGGCGCGGGCGGGGTTGGGGCGCATGACGACCGCGGTCGGCGGGACGGGCCCGCCGCCGCAGGCGGGACAGACGCCGACCAGGTCGAGGTCGGTGCCGCAGTCGGCGTGCGCGAAGAGGTGGTACGAGCCGCCGTCGGTGGCGTGCCGGCCACCCCAGCGGCTCAGCTGGTAGAGCGGGCCCCAGAGTTCGAGGCCGGTCCCGGTGAGCAGGTAGCCGTGGCGCAGCGGCGCCCGCTGGTACGGCTCCTTGCGCAGCACCCCGGCCGCGACCAGGGCGTTGAGGCGCGAGGTGAGGACGGCGCGCGGGATGCCGAGGTGGGCGAGGAAGTCGTTGAAACGCTGCACCCCGTAGAACGCGTCGCGCACGATCAGCAGGCTCCAGCGCTCGCCGACCACCTCCAGGGCGCGGGCCAGTGCGCACTCCTGCAGCTCGTAGTCGGTTCCCAGGGCCATGGGCGTCAGCCTAGTCCACCCCCATTACGGGTTCAATGAACAGACTGACGGTGGTAGCGTGCCGCCCGAGATGAAGGTTCATTCACCAGACCAATGGGTCCGGCCCCCGGAGGGAACACCCATGTCCCCCGCACCACCTGGCTCCTCACCCGCCTCCCCCACAGCCCCGGGCCCGCTCCTCCGGCCCGCCGCCACGCTGGCGACCACCGCGGCGGCGACCGCCCTGACCACCGTCGCGTACACCGCCCCCACCGCCTCGCTCGCCGCCACCGCCCAGGCCGTCCACCTGGGCGCCGCCGGCCGCACCTGGATCCTCACCGGCACCCTGGTCGGCATCTCCGCGCTGCTGCTCACCGCCGGAAGCGCCGCCGACGACCACGGCCGCAAGCGGGTCTTCACCTTCGGCGTGCTGCTGTTCACGGCCGCCGAGGCACTGGCCGCACTCGCCCCCGGCGGCGCCGTCTACCTGGCCTCCCGGGTGCTCCTCGGCGTCGCCTCGGCGGCCGTCCTGGCCCCCGCACTCGGCCTGATCGGCCACGCCCACCCGCCCGGGCCCGACCGGATCCGGGCACTCGGCGTCTGGGGCGCGGCGGTCGGCCTCGGCATCGCGGTCGGGCCGGTGTACGGCGCGCTGGTCCAGCAGTGGGCCGGGTGGCGCGCGGTCGGCGGCGGCATCGCGGCGGGCTCGGCCGTGGTGGCCGGCTTCGCCGTCGCCGTCCTCACCGAGTCGCGGGCCGAGCGGCCGCGAGCGCTCGACCCGTACGGGGTACTCACCCTCGCCGCCGGCACCTCCTGCCTGATCGCCGGACTGGCCGAGGGCCGCGACGGCTGGGGGCGGCCCACCGCGGTGGCGCTGCTGACCGGCGGGGTGCTGCTGCTGGCGGCGTTCGCGGTGGTCGAGGCGAGGGTTCGGGAACCGATGCTGGACCTCGCCCTGTTCCGCGATCCCGGCTTCGTCGCGGCCACCGGCGGGGCGCTGTTCACCGGGCTGTCGCTGGTCGGCTTCATGAGCTGCCTGCCCAGCCTGCTCCAGGGCGTGCTCGGCCTGTCCGGTCCGGCCGCGGCCGGCGTGCTGGCCCTGTGGTCGGGCCTGTCGGTGGTCTCCGCGCTCCAGGCCCGCCGCCTGGCCGCCCGGCTGTCCGCCACCGCCCAGGTCTCCCTCGGCCTGCTGGTCTGCGGCGCGGGCGAGCTGGGACTGTACGGGCTCGCGCCCGGCTCGTCCTGGCTGCGGCTGGTGCCGGGGCTCGCGGTCGCGGGCGTCGGCAGCGGGGTGCTCAACGCGGCCCTGGCCCGGCTGGCGATCGGCAGCGTTCCGGCGCACCGGGCGGCGATGGGCTCCGGCGCCAACAACACCTCCCGCTACCTGGGTTCGGCCCTCGGCGTGGCGGTCACGGTCGCTGTCGCCGGATCCGCCCGGCCCGGCTCGCCCGACCCCGGGGCGGCGGCCCGCGCCCTGGCGGCGGGCGCCGACCGGGCCGTCCTGGTCGCGGCCGCCCTCTGCCTGGCCGGCGCGCTGCTCGCCCTCGCCGCCCGCGCCGCCGAAGCCCGCTCGGGCGCGGGGACGGACACCGCACAGCCGGCCCGCCGGCGCACGGCCCTGCGGTGACGCACCGGACGTCGGCCCGCCCGACGTCCCACCCACCGGACCACCCACCGGACCGGGCTCCCACCGGACCGGGCTCCCACCGGCGCCGCCGCCCGGGCGCCACCCGGGCCGGTCGCCGGACGCCGACCCCGGACCGTGGCCGGACGTCCTCCCGGAGCGCCCCGGGCGCCCGCTGCCACGGTGAGCGGCCGCCCGGGAGCGCGTGCGAAGATGGCAGTTGCTGGTGGGAACGATCTCCGGACGGTTTCTGGGACGGTTCTCTGGCCATGGTGGACCACTACGCGCAGCGCGCGGGGCAGCCTCGGCAGGACGCCCTGCTGATGGTGCCGATCGCCACTGCGCTGATCGACGCCGACGGACGCATCCTGCACTGGAGCAGTGACGCGGAGGCACTGCTCGGACACCCGGCGCGGGAGGCGGTGGGTGCCCGGGCGGCGACCCTGCTGACCTCCGACGAGCACCGGCCGGAGGTGCTCCAGCTGTTCCGGCAGATCCTGGCGGGCCGGCCCTGGTCCGGGGTCTTCCCGGTCCGGCACCGGGACGGGCACCTGGTGGACCTGGAGTTCCGCACCCATCCGATCCTCGGCCCCGGCGGCGCCCCGATGGTGCTGGCGGTCGCCTCCGAGGTGACCACGCTGCACCGGCTCCAGGCCGACCTGGCCCTCCTCGACGGGTTCTTCACCCAGTCCCCGGTGGGCATGGCGGTGTTCGACACCGACCTGCGCTTCGTCCGGCTGAACGAGGCGCTGGCGGACGCCAACGGCCTGAGCGTCGAAGGCCCGCTGGGCCGACGGCTCACCGAGGTGCTGCCCAGGATCAACGGCCCCGAGTCCGAGGCGGTGATGCGCCGGGTGCTGGAGAGCGGCGAGCCGGTGGTGGACGACCTCGCGCACGGCCGCACCCCGGGCGACCCGAGCCACGACCACGCCTGGTCGGCCTCCTACTTCCGGCTGAGGGACCGCGGCGGCCGGGTGCTCGGGGTGTGCGCGACCGTCATCGACATCACCGAGCGGTTCCACGCCGACGCCCGGGCGGCCCGCGCCCAGGAGCGGCTGTCCCTGCTGGTCGACGCGACCGCCTCGATCGGCACCACGCTGGACCTGCGGCAGACCGCCCGGGAACTGGTTGACGCGATGGTCCCCAGGGTCGCCGACATCAGCGCGGTGTTCGGGCTGGAGGAACTGGTGGCCGGCCGGAGCGTCGAGCCGTCCCCGCCGGACGCCCCCTTGCTGGTACGGCGCCTGGCGATCGCCTCCGCCGACAACCAGTACCCGGCCGAGGCGCTGCCGCTGGACGCCGTGTACGAGCTGCCGCCGGACTCCCCGTACGCCCGGGCGCTGACCGGCGGGCGCACGGTGGTGGTGCCGTCCTGGGAGCTGCCGGCGCTGAGCGAGCGCCTCAACGAGACCCGCCGCCAGGCCTTCTTCGGCGACCGCCCGCGGTCGGTGCGGATCACCCCCCTGGTGGCGCGCGGCACGACGCTCGGCATGGTGGTGTACTCGCGGCGGGGCTCGCGGGAGTCCTTCGCGGCGGCCGACATCACGCTCGGCGACGAGCTGGCCTCGCGCGCCGCCGTCGCGATCGACAACGCCCGGCTGTACCTGCGCCAGCACCGGACGGTGCTGGCGAGGCAGCAGGCGCTGCGCGAGGCCAAGGCCGCGCAGGAGCGCCTGGCGCTGGTCAACGTGGCCTCCACCCGGATCGGCACCACGCTCGATCTCGCCCAGACCGCCCAGGAGCTGGCCGAGGTGGCGACGCCGAGGCTGGCCGACACGGTGGTGGTGGAGGTGCTGGAGGAACTGGTCCGCGGCGAGCGCGAGGCGACCGCCCCGGTGGACGGTTCGGCGCTGCTGCGGCGGATGGCCTTCCACTCGGTGCGCGGCTCGACCCTGGCCCCGATCGACCGCACCGGCAACCTGCACCGCTTCCTGCCCGGTTCGCCGTACGCGTGGTGCCTGGCGCACCGCAAGCCGGTGCTGGTGCCGCGGATGGACGAGGAGGGCATGGCCTGGTTCGCCGAGGACCCGGTGCGCCGGGCCGCCGTCCGGGAGCAGAACGTGCAGTCGTTCATGGCGGTCCCGCTGATCGCGCGCGGCACGCCGGTCGGCGTGGCGGGCTTCTACCGCACCCTGGTCGAGCGCCCGTACGAGGAGGCCGACGTGGCGCTGGCCGGGGAGTTGGCGCTGCGGGCGGCCGTCTCGATCGACAACGCGCTGCTGTTCACCCGCGAGCGCGACGCGGCCGCCGCCCGGCAGCGGGCGCTGGACGAGGCGTGGGCCGCCCAGCAGCGGCTGTCGCTGCTGAACGAGGCCAGCAACCGGATCGGCACCACGCTCGATCTGTACCGCACGGCCCGGGAGTTGGTGGAGGTGGTGATCCCGCGCTTCGCCGACTTCGTCACCGTGGACCTGCGCGAGGCGGTGCTCAGCGGCGAGGAGCCCGGGGCCGTCCCGGCGGAGGGACCGGTGCTGATGCGGGCGGTCGCGGTCGGCGACACCGGCTCGGACGGCGCCATGCACGAGGCCGCCGACGAGGTGGGCGAGACCTCGCAGTCGGCCGGCCTGTACGCGCAGAGCCTGCGCACCCGGCGCTCGATCCTGGTCGCCGAGGTGACCGAGGAGGAGCTGAGCCGGATCGTCGCCTCGCCCGACCGGGTGCAGCCGAGCCTGGACGCCGGGGTGCACTCGTACCTGATGGTGCCGCTGGTGGCGCGCGGACACGTGCTGGGCGGCGCGGAGTTCGTCCGCACCCGCAACCCGGCACCGTTCGGCCCGGAGGACCGCTCGCTGGCCGAGGAGCTGGCCGCCCGCACCGCGCTGGCGATCGACAACGCCCGGCTCTACCGCCGCGAGCGGGACACCGCGCTCACCCTCCAGCGCAGTCTGCTGCCGCAGGAGGTGCACCGCACCCTCGGGCTGGACCTCGCCTACCGCTACCTGCCGAGCAGCGTGGTCAGCGAGGTCGGCGGCGACTGGTTCGACGTGGTGCCGCTGTCCTCCGGGCGGGTCGCGCTGATCGTCGGCGACGTGATGGGCCACGGCATCCGGGCCGCCGCCACGATGGGCCAGCTCCGCACGGTGGCACGGACGTTGATCACCCTGGACC
Source organism: Kitasatospora sp. NPDC048715 (assembly GCF_043198905.1). Taxonomy (NCBI): domain Bacteria; kingdom Bacillati; phylum Actinomycetota; class Actinomycetes; order Kitasatosporales; family Streptomycetaceae; genus Kitasatospora; species Kitasatospora sp. NPDC048715. Next base: position 67,534 of record NZ_JBICVH010000003.1, read on the forward strand.
TGGACCCGGCGCGGGTGCTGTACCGGCTGGACGAGGCGACCGCGACGGTCGGCGAGGGCCAGTTCGCCACCTGCGTCTGCGTGGTGTACGACCCGGTGGACCGCCACTGCACCGCGGCCAGCGCCGGGCACCTGCCGCCCGTGGTCGCCGACACCGAGGGGCGGGCGCACCTGGTCGAGCTGCCGTCCGGCATTCCGCTCGGGGTGGGCGGAGTCGCCTTCGAGAACGCCGAGTTCACCCTCCCCGAGGAGGGCATCCTCACGCTCTACACGGACGGCCTGGTCGAGCGCCGGGGCCAGGACCTGGACGAGGGGCTGGAGTTGCTCTGCCGGACCGTCGCCGACCGGCGCGACTCGCTGGAGCAGACCTGCGAGGCCGTCCTGAGCCGGCTCACCGAGACCACCGGCGAGGACGACATCGCCGTCATCATGGCGCAGGTCCGGCCGCGGGGAGCCGACCGGATCGCCACCCTCCCGCTCACCGGGGACCACGCCATGGTCGCCCACTCGCGCCGCTTCACCCGCGAGACGCTGACCGCCTGGGGGCTCGACGCGCTCGCCGACTGGGCCGAACTGCTCACCAGCGAGCTGATCACCAACGCCCTGGTGCACGCCGGATCGCCCACCCAGCTGCGGCTGTACTGCAACCGGGTGCTCACCGTCGAGGTCGCCGACCAGGAGTCCGAGGTACCGCGGATCCGCCGTGCCCGCACCGAGGACGAGGGCGGCCGGGGCATCCACCTGGTCAACGAGCTCGCGCACCGCTGGGGCAGCCGCCGGACCAAGGACGGCAAGGTGGTCTGGTTCGAGCTGGAGCTGCCCCCGGGGACCGCCCCGCCCGCCTGAACGGCCGCCCACCCGCGCGAGCAACCGCCCACCCGCCCGGGCGGCCGCCCCGCCCGCATGGACAACGGACGGTTGTCGGGCCGTCGCCCGCGGTTGTTGGCCCGGCGGGCCGCCCCGGCGGTTGTCTGGTGCCACGAGCGGGACGGCCCCGCCCGGACGAACCGCAGGAGCCCACCGTGCAGCACCCCGACGCCCGCACCGTCGTCACCGACTACGTCACCCTCCTCGCGGCGGGCGACCGCGAGGCCGCGATCGCCCTGTTCGCCGAGGACGCCACCTGGAGCTACCCGGGCGGCCTCCCGCTCTCCCGCACCTGGCACGGCAAGCAGGAGATCTTCGGGGACTTCCTCGGCCGGGTCGGTGCCCTGTTCGCCGCCGACGGCCTGCCGGTCATCACCCTCACCCACGTCCTCGCCGACGGCCCGCAGGCGGTGGCCGAGTGGACCACCGTCGGCACGGCCGCCAACGGCGCCGCGTACGAGAACCACTGCCTGGGGGTGTTCACCGTGACGGACGGCCTGATCACCGCCGTCCGCGAGTACCTGGACACCGACCACGTGGCCCGGACGCTGCTGGCCTGACCGCGGCCCGCTCCGCGCGGACCGCCCCTCAGGGGCCGTGAACGTCCTGGGACCCGGTCGCGGCGCCGTCGGCCCAGCCGTGGGGGTCGGTCCAGGCGGCCAGCGTGCGGCGGGTCTCGAAACGGCGCTCGCGGCCGGTCAGCGGGTCGGTGAACTCGACGGTCGACGCGAGCAGCTGCAGCGGGCCGCGGAAGTCGTCCGGGGCCGGCTCGGGCAGCACCACCGGGTAGACCGGGTCGCCGAGGATCGGCAGTCCGAGGCCGCACATGTGCAGCCGCAGCTGGTGGGTGCGCCCGCTCAGCGGCCGCAGCCGGTAGCGGGCCAGGCCGTCGCGGCGCTCCAGCAGGTCGATCCGGCTCTCGCTGTTCGGCGGGGCGTCGATCTCCCGCGCGGCGATCACCCCGCGCTCCTTGACGATGTGGCTGCGCACGGTGCGCGGCAGGCTCAGCTCCGGGTCGTACGCGGCGATCGCCCGGTACTCCTTGCGCACCAGGCGGTCCCGGAACAGCGTCTGGTAGGCGCCGCGGTCCTCCGGGCGGACGACGAACATGGCCAGGCCAGCGGTGAGCCGGTCCAGGCGGTGGGCGGGGCTGAGCGCGGGCAGGTCGAGGCTGTGCCGCAGCCGGGACAGCGCCGTCTCGGCCACGTGTCGGCCGCGCGGGGTGGTGGCCAGGAAGTGCGGCTTGTCGACGACCACCAGGTGCTCGTCGCGGTGCAGCACGACCAGCTCGAAGGGGACGCGCACCTCCTCGGGCCGGTCCCGGTGGAACCAGAGGTGGGCGCCGGGCCGGAACGGCTCCGCCGGGGCGACGGGGCCGTGCTCGCCGACGATCTCGCCGTCCCGCAGGGCCGCGTCGATCCGCTCGGCCGGGACGGCGGGCAGCCGGTCCACCAGGTGGTCCCGCACCGTCGGCCAGGGGCCTTCGAGCGGCAGCCGGAGGTGCACCGGGTCCACGCCGTGGCGCTGCGGAAGGGGGGAGGCCGGTCGGCGGCTCTTGCGTCTCATCTCCCGGCCCAGCGTAGTGCGCGCCGGCGCGCGGCCCGCGGCCGAGGTGCTGACCCGGGTCCGGGCGGGGACAGTGGACCGGAGGCCCTCGTTCCGCCGGGGGCCTCCGACCGTACGCCGGGCGGCCGGCGGACCGGGGTGCGGCCGGACCGACCCGGCCGGACCCGCCCCGACCGACCGACCGACCGACCGATCAGCAGACCGACCGGCCGGACCACCCCCGGGATCGACCCGCCGGAGCGACCGACCGGCACCACTGGAGGACGCGTGACCGCCGACGGCCCGGACGGGGTGCCGCCGCTGCACCTGCCGAGGCGGACCCGGCTGCTGCTCTACGGCGCGCTCCTGCTGCTGGTCGCCGCCGTCGTGGCCGCACTGGCGATCGGGCCCGGAACCACCCTGGCCCCGCTGCTCGCGGTGGCCCCGGTGCTGGCCGGCGCGACCACCCGGCGGGCCCGGGTGCCGCTGCTGGTCGGTGCGGTGGCGCTGCTCACCGTCGGGCTGCTGGAGTCGGCCAACGCGCAGCTGCCGCTCTCGGTCCGGATCAGCGTGCCGGTCACCGTCCTGGCCTCGACCCTGGCCAGCGCCGCCAGTGTCGTCCTGGTGGCGGCCCGCGAGCGGGAGCTGTTCCAGGTCCGGACGGTGGCCGAGGCGGCGCAGCGGGCCCTGCTGCGCCCGCCGCCGGAGCGGATCGGGCCGTTGCGCGTGGCGGTGCGGTACGTGGCGGCGGCCGCCGAGGCGCGGATCGGCGGGGACCTGTACGCCGTGGTGGAGACCCGCTTCGGGGTGCGCATCCTGCTCGCGGACGTCCAGGGGCACGGACTGCCGGCGGTGGAGACGGCGGCGGACGTCCTCGGGGTGTTCCGGGAGGCCGCCCGGACCGAACCCGATCCCGGCCGGCTCGCCGAGCGGCTGGACGCGGCGCTCGCCGCCCGTCCGTCGGACGAGGGGCGGTTCGCCACCGCGCTGCTGCTCGACGTGGCGGCGGACCGGGGGCCGGTGCGGCTGGTGAACTGCGGCCACCCGCCCCCGCTGCTGCGCCGGGCGGGCCGGGTGAGCGAGCTGGAGCCGCCGTTCCCGGCGCCGCCGCTGGGGCTGCTCGGGCTCACCGGCGGCGGGTACCCGGACCGGCGCTTCGAGCCGGAGCCGGGTGACGTCCTGCTCCTGCACACCGACGGGGTGTCCGAGGCCCGGGACGCCGGGGGCCGGTTCTACCCGATCGCGGAGCGGCTGCCCGGCCTGCACGGCGGCTCGCCGGCGGACCTGCTGGACGCCGTGCTGGAGGACGTCGGCGACTGGGTCGGGGCCACCGGGCTGGCCGACGACGCGGCGGTGCTGGCGATCCGCTGGGAGCCGTGACCGGGCCGCTCCGGCGGCTCCGGCTGCTCCGGCTGCTCCGGCGGCTCCGGCGGCTCCGGCGAGCGGCCCGGACGCGATTGTCAGAGGGGTGTGCAAGGCTCGGTTCGCGGTCGGCGGGGAGCCGACCGCCCAGCAGTGGACGGTCGACGAGGGGACGGTGCCATGGGGAACAGGGCGAGCGGGTCGTTCGAGCTCACCGCGTTCGAGCCGGTGGAGACGGAGGAGCGGGAGGGCGCGGCCTTCGGGCGGGTCCGGATCGCCAAGACCTTCACGGGCGGGCTGAGCGGGGCGAGCGAGGTGCGGATGCTCTCCGTCACGGGCCCCTCCGGCAGCCCGGCCTCGTACGTCGCGGTGGAGCACGTGACGGGTGAACTGGACAGGCGCGCGGGCTCGTTCGTGCTCCAGCACACGGCCTGGGACGCCACCGGCACGACGATACGCGTGGTGCCGGGCACGGGCGCGGGCGAGCTGGCCGGGATCACCGGGGAGTTCCGGCTGGCCGTCGACGGGTCCGGCACCCACACCTACGTCCTGGAGTACGAGCTGGGCTGACGCCACGTCCTGGCGTACGAGCCGGGCTGACGCCGGCCGCGCGCGCCGCGGCCGGCTGCCCAGCTGCCCAGCTGTCCGACTGTCCGGCTGTCGGCCCGTCAGAGGACGGGCTGGCCCGCTTCCAGCCGCCGGATCGCGGCCCGGACCGCGGTCGCAAAGCTCCAGAACAGCGGCAGGGTGTTGGTCGCCCGGTCGGCGCGGGTGTTCTTGCCCGGGGCGAACATCGCGGCCCGCAGCTCGGTGGTCATCTCCAGCTGGGCGCCCATCCCGAGCAGGCTGCGGTTGCAGATGTTCTCCGGGGAGATGCCCGCGATCTCCTCCTCGCCGGAGGCGGTCACCGCCCGGATGCCCGCCGCCGCGAACTCCTCCATCAGGTACTGGCGGAGGGTGGCGTTCAGGCCGCCGACCAGCACGGCCTGGGCACCGGCCTCCAGGCCGGCCTGGGCGGCGGTGCAGCCGTGCAGCGACACCACGTTGAGGCTGCCGCCGCACATCGCCCGGGCCACGCCGTCGTCGCAGTGGGTCGAGGTGACGTGCAGCTCGCTGTTGTTGGAGGAGCGCAGGCCCTCGAACATCCAGAAGTCGTGCGTCGGCCCGGCGGCCGGCGTCGGCGCGAGATCGGCCGGGTGGTAGCCGGCGACGGCCAGGCAGAGTTCGGAGGTGCCGACCTCGATGCCGCCGCCGTGCGGGGCGATGACGGTCGTCCGGACGACGGACGTGCGGCCCTGCAGGCTCTGGTCGTCCATCAGGTGCCGGCGGTAGCGGCGGCCGTAGTCCACGCCCTCGACCACGGTCGGGCTGGCGTAGAGGGCCGTGTTGGAGGGGTACAGGTCGGCGGCGGCGCTCGCGGGGGTGCTTCCCACGACGGCACCGAGGGTGCCGAGGGCCGGGGCCGCGGCGAACGCGGCGATGAGGGTTCGTCGGTTGATCACGGCAGGGATGATGGCAGGAGGTGGGGGATCGGCAAAGCCCCTGCAACGTCATGACCGAATACGTGCCGTGCCACGGAAGGAATCAGCCTGATCGTGTGACACCGGCTCGACGGGCTCGTGCTGCGTCCACCGGGCACCCGCCCGCGCTGTCACGATGATGCGATCAGTGCACGATCGGCATCGGAGGGTGGCGCATGCCCGGCACGACGGTGGATCGTACGACGGCAGCGGGGGCGCGGGCGGCCACGAGGACGGCCGCGGTCGGGCGGGTGATCGACCGGCTGCGGCGGATCGGGGCGGGGCTGCCCCCGGCCGACGGGGTGGCGGTCTTCAACCGGATCTACCTCACCGTGACGCAGGCGGTCCGCGACCGGCTGGACCGCGGGTGCTTCGTCGACCCGCGGGCGACGGCCGAGCTGGACGTGGTGTTCGCCGGGTACTACCTGCGGGCCGTGGCCGCCGACGCGGCCGGACGGGAGCCGCCCGCCTGCTGGCGGCCGCTGTTCGCGCTGCGCGCCCACCCGGGAGTGCACCCGCTGCAGTTCGCACTGGCCGGGATGAACGCCCACATCCAGCACGACCTGCCGCTGGCCGTCGTGGACACCTGCCGCCGCCGGGGCTGCGAGCCCGCCGCCGTCGAGGAGGACTACCACCGGATCAACCGGGTGCTGGCCGAGGTGGAGACGGCCGTCCGGGAGCAGCTGATGCCCGGGCCCGACCTGCTGGAGCTCGCCGAGCCGCTCCCCCACCTGCTCGGCGTCTGGTCGGTCGGGGCCGCCCGGGAGGGCGCCTGGAGCGCGGTGGAGGCGCTGTGGGAGCTGCGGTACCTGCCGGGCGCGGCCCGGGCCTTCGCCGCCGCGCTGGACGGTTCGGTCGGACTGCTCGGCCGCGCCCTGCTGCTCCCGCTCGGAGCACTGCTCCCACCCGGGTCGGACGCCGGGCCGGACGGCGTGCCGGGCACCGGGCCGGACGGCGTGCCGGGCACCGGGCGTCAGGCCCCCGTGACGGCCGCGGCCGCCCGGCTCCCCGAGGCGAGGAACCGGACGGCCGGCGGTACGGACGCGGGCGCGGCGGGCGCCGGCGGCGATCAGGCCCAGCTGGAGTGCAGCGGCTTGCCCTCGGCGTAGCCGGCCGCGCTCTGGATGCCCACGATCGCCTTCTCGTGGAACTCCTCCAGGCTGGCGGCGCCCGCGTAGGTGCAGGAGCTGCGGACGCCCGCGATGATCGAGTCGATCAGGTCCTCGACGCCCGGGCGGGCCGGGTCGAGGAACATCCGGGAGTGCGAGATGCCCTCCTCGAACAGCGCCTTGCGGGCGCGGTCGTACGAGGAGTCCTGGGCGGTGCGGTTGCTCACCGCACGGGCCGAGGCCATGCCGAAGCTCTCCTTGTACTGGCGGCCGTCGGCCGCGGTCTGGAGGTCGCCCGGGGACTCGTAGGTCCCGGCGAACCAGGAGCCGATCATCACGTTGGAGGCGCCGGCGGCCAGCGCCATCGCGACGTCGCGCGGGTGGCGCACGCCGCCGTCCGCCCAGACGTGCTTGCCGAGCCGGCGCGCCTCGGCGGCGCACTCCAGGACGGCGGAGAACTGCGGCCGGCCGACGCCGGTCATCATCCGGGTGGTGCACATGGCGCCGGGGCCGACGCCGACCTTGAGGATGTCGGCGCCCGCCTCGACCAGGTCGCGGACACCGACGGCGGAGACCACGTTGCCGGCCACGATCGGGACCTGCGGGTCCAGTCCGCGCACCGCGCGCAGCGCGCTGATCATGGACTCCTGGTGGCCGTGCGCGGTGTCGACCACCAGCACGTCGGCGCCGGCCTCGATCAGCGCCTCGGCCTTGCCCGCGACGTCGCCGTTGATGCCGACGGTGGCGGCGATCCGCAGCTTGCCGGCCGCGTCCACGGCCGGGGTGTAGAGGGTGGCGCGCAGCGCGCCCTTGCGGGTGAGGAGGCCGACCAGCCGGCCCTCGCCGTCCACGACCGGGGCGAGCTTGCGGTGCGCCTCGGTGAGCCTGTCGAAGGCGGTCCGCGGGTCGATGCCCTCGTCCAGCACCAGCAGCTCGCGGGACATGATGTCGGCCAGGCTGGTGAAGCGGTCCACGCCCTGGCAGTCGGACTCGGTGACCACGCCGACCGGCCTGCCGTCCTCGACCACCACGAGGGCGCCGTGGGCGCGCTTGGGCAGCAGCGAGATGGCCTCGGCCACGGTGGCGCCCGGGGCGAGCGTGATCGGGGTGTCGAAGACCAGGTGGCGCTGCTTGACCCAGGAGACGACCTCGGCGATGACCTCGGTGGGGATGTCCTGCGGGATGGCGACCAGGCCGCCGCGGCGGGCGACGGTCTCGGCCATCCGGCGGCCGGCGATGGCGGTCATGTTGGCCACGACCAGCGGGATGGTGGTGCCGGTGCCGTCGTTCGAGGAGAGGTCCACGCCCTGCCGGGAGCCCACGGCGGAACGGCTGGGGACCATGAAGACGTCGTCGTACGTCAGGTCGTACGAGGGCTTGAGGTCGTTCAGGAAGCGCATGAAGAAGGGCTCTCTGGCTGGGGGATACACCTCGGGTGCGGTTGCGGCGATGCCGCCGGAGCGCACTCGGGCGCCCGGCACCCAGCATTCGATTCTCCGTGAGGGCGGGGTCAAAAGCCAGTTCGAGGAGCTTTGCTGGGGCTGTCCACAAACCGTGATCAATGCTCCGCGCGTAGACATGGAGGATCATCCAAAGACCCCCTCCGACGTCCGGTTTTCGCCCCGGTCCGGACCGCTCCCGTAGCATTCACGCGGTAACGGGCATGGCTTCACGCGTGTGGGCGTGGCGAACGGGAAAGCGGCAGCAGGCGTGAGCATCGGGCAGACGGACATCGAACAGACGGACATCGCGCGGCCGGACCTCGCGCCGGACGGGATCGGGGACGCCGAGGAGATCGACTACGGTCCCGGCCTCGACCCCGAGCGGCTGAAGCTCTGCCTGGAGGTGATCGCCGAGCTCGACGAGCTGCACGTGGACCACCCGGACGCGATCACCGTCCGCCAGGCCGTCGGCGGCATATTCCGCACCCTGAAGCAGCGTCGCCGCCAGGAGACCCGGGCCCGCAAGACCGCCAACGACCGCGAGGTCACCGCCCGCACCGCCACCGGTGCGCCGAGCCGGATCGACGACGAGACGGCCGGCGCCTTCGGCCTGACCACCGTCACCACCACCGAGATCGCCGGCATCCTGGAGCGCCCGCGCTCCTGCTACACCTGCAAGCAGCGGTACGTCGAGGTCGACGCCTTCTACCACAACCTCTGCCAGAGCTGCGCGGTCAAGAACCGCGCCCGCCGGGACGCCCGCGCCGACCTCACCGGCAAGCGCGCGCTGCTCACCGGCGGCCGCGCCAAGATCGGGATGTACATCGCGCTGATGCTGCTGCGCGACGGCGCCCACACCACCATCACCACCCGCTTCCCGAACGACGCGATCCGCCGCTTCAAGGCGATGCCGGACAGCGCCGAGTGGATCCACCGCCTCAAGATCGTCGGCATCGACCTGCGCGACCCGGCCCAGGTGCTGGCGCTGGCCGACGAGGTCGCCGCCGACGGCCCGCTGGACATCCTGATCAACAACGCCGCGCAGACCGTGCGCCGCCCGCCGGAGTCCTACCGCGAGCTGGTGAACGCGGAGTCCGCGCCGCTGCCGGCCGGCGAGCTGCCGCAGGCCACCACCATCGGCCGCTTCGGCAGCGGCAGCGTCGACCTGCCCGCACTCCCCCACCAGGCGGGCGGCGACGTGGAGCGGATCACCGCCGAGGACGTCACCTCGCTGGCCCTGGTCACCGGCTCCGCCACGCCCGCCCGGATCGCGGCCGGCACCGCGATCGACGCCGGCGGCCTGGTGCCCGACCTCGCGGACACCAACAGCTGGGTGCAGACCGTCTCGGAGGTCGGCCCGATGGAGCTGCTGGAGGTCCAGCTCTGCAACTCCACCGCGCCGTTCATCCTGATCAGCCGGCTGCGCCCGGCGATGGCCGCCTCCTCGTCCCGCCGCAAGTACGTGGTCAACGTCTCCGCGATGGAGGGCGTGTTCGCGCGCGGCTACAAGGGCGCCGGCCACCCGCACACCAACATGGCCAAGGCCGCGCTCAACATGCTCACCCGCACCAGCGCGGAGGAGATGTTCCAGTCCGACGGCATCCTGATGACCGCCGTGGACACCGGCTGGATCACCGACGAGCGCCCGCACCCGGACAAGATGCGGCTCGCCGACGAGGGCTTCCACGCCCCGCTCGACCTGGTCGACGGCGCGGCGCGGGTGTACGACCCGATCGTGCGCGGCGAGGCCGGCGAGGACCTGTACGGCTGCTTCCTCAAGGACTACGACCGCGCCAACTGGTGACCTGCTGAAGGAGATGGCGAGTTGAGCACAGCACCGACCGCACCGCTGCTCGGCGCGGGGATCATCGTGCCCACCGGGGACGGCCGGGTGCTGATCGGCCGCCGGACCACCGCCGGCGAGCCGCCCACCTGGAGCCTGCCCGGCGGCAAGGTCGACCTCGGCGAGTCCTTCGAGCGGACCGCGGCCCGCGAACTCGCCGAGGAGACCGGCATCGTGCTGCCCGCCGAGGAGATGCGGGTGCTCGCCGTCCACCTCGACCACGAGCTCGGCCGGCCCCGGCTGACCGCGGCCGTGCTGGCGCCGCCCAGCCTGGCCGAGGCCGTGGTCACCGAGCCGCACGCCTGCGCCGGCTGGGAGCGCTTCCCGGTGGACGCGCTGCCGGAGCCGATGTTCTACCCGTCCGCGCTGGTCCTCGGCAGCTGGCTGCCGGGGCTGTCCCCGCAGGTGCGGGCCGGGACGCACGGCTACCCCGTCGCCCGCTGAGGGCGGGCGGCGGGGCAGCCCCCGGGCCGGGGCGGTCAGCCGTTGCGGGCCGCCTCCGGCCCGGTGATCCGCTTCAGCAGCGGCAGGGTGGAGGCGATGATGCCGAGCGAGGCGACGATGCCGAAGCCGGTCAGTCCGTAGTACGTCAGGTCCGGCGACACCAGGTCGTAGCCCATCTGCGCCGTGAGGAACATCGCCGCCGCGGCGAAGCCGGTACCGATCGCGAGCGCCGAGACCACCAGCAGCGGCAGCGCGCTCTCCAGCCCGACCACCCGGCGCAGCAGCCGCAGCGGTGCGCCGGTCAGCCGCAGCATCGCGAACGGCCTCCTGCGGTCGGACAGTCCGGCGACCACGCTCACCGCGAGGCTGCACCCGGCGACCGGCAGGGTGGTCAGCAGCACCACGTTCGCCAGCTGCCGCCAGCCCTGGAGCTTCTTCTGCCCGCCGGAGGCCCAGTCCTCGGCCAACCGCGGCTCGTAGGTCGGGAACTCCTTCATGAACAGCGTCCGCAGCTGCTCCTTGGCCGCCTCGGCCCCGTCGGTGGTGGCGTAGAGCATCCGCACCGGAAGTTCGGCCACCTCCGCCGCGGGGATCTGCGCGGCCGGCCACTCGTGCTGGGAGGCGTCCAGCAGGTCGACGAACTGGAACGGGTCGACGGCCGCGACGGCGGCTCCGGGCGCGCAGTGGCCGACCACGGGGATCTGCGCGAGTTCCGAGCAGTTCACCAGGCTGGGCACCATCCGTCGCTCGCCCCGCTGGTACGCGCCGATCCCGGCCGGGTTGTCGTGCACCAGGGCGATCCCCCGGAACCCGGGGACGGCCCGGGCCTGCGCCAGCACGCGATCGGGCACCGAGGGCAGCGGGGTCGCGTCGTCCCGGTTGCCGAACGGGGTGGCCACGATCGCCTTGCGCACCTCGGGGGCGCCGTCCAGCATGCCCTGGTTGGCGTTGATGGTGCTCATGATGGCCAGGGTCCCGGTGGTCACGAACAGCGCCAGCACCAGGCCGGCGACCGAGCGGAAGCCCGCCCTCGGGTCGTCCGACAGGCGGCGCATCGCGATCAGCGAGGCCGGTCGGCTGGTCCGCCGGGCCACCGCCCGGGCGGTCGCCATGGTGAGCCACGGACCGGCGATCACCAGGCCGAGCATGACCAGGACGAAGCCGCTGAGGTACGCCAACGACTGCCCGTTGGTGGTCTTCGGATGGTCGCCGACGAAGTAGCCGAGCTCGGCGAGACCGGCCACCAGCGGCGCCAGCCGCCACGCGCTCGGCGGCTTCGGGGTGACCCGGCGGGAGACCCCGAGCGGCGAGATGGTGACCCGGCGCAGCGCGAACCGGGCGGCGAGCGCGGCCGCCGTCGGCACGCCCAGCACCACCCCGGCCACCTGCGGCAGGGTCAGGCTCAGGTCGGAGGCGAAGAAGCGGTCGCCGGTGAACGGCACGTCGGCCACCAGCGGTTTCAGCGCGACGTACAGGCCGAAGCCGACGGCCGTGCCGAGCACCGCCGCCACCGTGGACTCCACCGCCGAGATCACCGACACCTGGCCGGGCGTCGCCCCCACCAGGCGCATCGCGGCGTAGCGCTGCTCGCGGGTGGCGGCGGACAGCCGGGTCGCGGTGCCGATGAAGATCAGCACCGGGAAGATCAGCGCCGCCGCGACCACGGTGAGGACCAGCAGGAGCGCGTCGCCGTGCACGCCCGCGCCGTAGCAGTCGCGGGAGCAGTCGGCGGGCATCGCGGTGGCGATGCTCGTGACGGTGGTGGGCCTCGGCCGCGCCCTGACCTCGTCCACCGTGCGGCCGACGACCACCACGAGGCTGTCCGGGGAGGGCAGCCCGGCGTCGGCGACGGTGCCGACCAGCCGCCCCGGGAAGCGGTCGGCCAGTTCGACGGCCGGGGTGTCGCGCAGCAGCTTCTCCAGTGCGGGCGAGGCGTAGTACTCGCCGGGCGCGGGCAGCCGGCTCAGGCCGGGCGGCAGCGGCGAGGTGGGACCGGTCGGGGCGACATCGGCCCGGAAGACGGTCCTCCCGCGGTAGTAGTCCGCCCGGGCGCCCCACCAGAGCGGGTCCGCCGTGGTGGCCGCGGTCGCGTCCTTGACGCCCGTGTTCATCCAGAGCTGCCGCGCGTTGGCGCGGCCGATCGCGTTGACTCCGGAGCAGGTCGACAGCAGCAGCCCGACCCCGACCGCGACCGCCGCCGCGATCATCAGCAGCCGGGCCACCGCCTCCCGGCCGCCGCTGACGGCCAGTCGGAGCGAGAAGGCGATCACGGGGCCACCGTTCCGGCTCCGGCCGAGAGCGTACGGGCCCTGCCGTCGCGGACGACCGCCTCGCGGTCCGCGTACGCGGCGACCCGGGCCTCGTGGGTGACCAGGACGACGGTTGTGCCCTGCTCCTTGGCCGAGGCGACCATCAGCTCCATCACCTGCTCGCCGGTCAGCGAGTCCAGCGCGCCGGTCGGCTCGTCGGCGAACAGCACCTGCGGGCGGGCCACCAGCCCGCGGGCCAGCGCGACCCGTTGCGCCTGACCGCCCGACAGCTCGCCGGAGCGGCGCTCCTCCAGGCCGTCCAGGCCGAGCCGGGCGAACCAGGGGCGGGCCTGGGCCAGCGCGGCGGAGCGGCGCACGCCGTTCAGCAGCAGCGGCAGCGCGACGTTCTCCTCGGCCGTCAACTCCGGTACCAGCTGGCCGAACTGGAAGACGAAGCCGAACCTGTCCCGGCGCAGGGCGCTGCGCCGGGCCTCCGGCATGGTGTCCAGGCGCTGCCCGTCGAACAGCACCTCCCCCGCATCGGGCACCAGGATGCCGGCCAGGCAATGCAGTAACGTCGACTTGCCGGAGCCGCTGGGGCCCATGATGGCGAGCACCTCGCCGGCCTGGACGGACAGGCTGGCCCCGCGCAGGGCGGGGGTCTCCCCGAAGGCGAGGGCGATGTCCCGGGCCTCGATCACGGCGGTCACGCGTTCACCTCCGCGGCGAGCGCGTCCAGGCGGGCGGCGGTGAGGTCGATCCAGCGCAGGTCGGCCTCCAGGTGGAACAGGCCGTGGTCGGCGAGCAGGGCGTCCACCAGGGCGCCGGTGCGGCGCAGTTCGGTGAGTTCGCGCATCCGGCGCAGGTGGGCGGCGCGCTGGGTGTCCAGGTAGTGCTCGGCGTCGCGGCCCAGCATCAGGGCCAGCACCACCTTGGTGAACAGCACGGACTGGAGGTTGGGCTCGGGTGCGACCGGTTCCCGCAGCCAGGTCTCGAACTCGGTCGCCCCGGTCTCGGTGATGACGTACCGCTTGCGCTCGGGCCCGTCGCCGGGCTCCGCCTCGCCGGCCATCACCTTGCCGTCGCGGGCCAGTCGGCCGAGGGTCGCGTAGACCTGACCGTACGGAAGGGGCTTGCCGCGGCCGAAGAGGGAGTCGTAGTCGCGCTTGAGGTCGTAGCCGTGGCTGGGCTCACGCTCCAGCAGCCCCAGGAGGGTCAAAGGAACACTCATGGAGGGAAACATACACCCGGCGTATACCCCGAGTGTATATCTGGGCAGAATACAGCCATGACCTGGGACGTCGTCAGCTTCCCTGCGGGGCAGGGGCGGAGAGCGGGCAGGTACCGGGCACGGCACAGGCAGGGGGTGACCCCACGACCACCCCCTGCCCCATACCTCGACCCGGCGCCCCCACGGCCGAACCGGGCCACGGCCGCGCCCAAGCACCGGGAGGGCGCCGCCGCTACCCAGCCTGCCCGGACCGCCCGGCGAATGCCGAGGGCCGAACGTCCCGACCGCGGGGCCGAGCGGCCCTGGCGATCCTCCGGGCGCGCACGAGTCTTGTGCGCGGAGGCCCGCCGGGGGGACATTGGGGCGGGAACCACCCCGCGCCCCCGCGTCCCTGAGGAGCCCTCACCGTGTCCAGCACACCCCGTCCGGCCCGGCCCGCGTCGCTCCCCCGACGCGCCGGCCGACAGCTGCGGCGGGCCCTCGGTGCCCGGCACGAGCCGCTCGTCCGCCCCCTCGACCGCTCCCGGGCCCGCGCCTGGCTGTCCGCCCTGCTCGGCGCGGTGCTCGCGCTCGCCCTCGCCGCGGGCGGCTCCCTGCTGCTCTACCGCTCCACCGCCCACCTGGCCGACACCGACCGCGCACGGCTGCAGCAGGTCGACGCCGTGGTCCGCGGCGTCCCGGACCGCGCCACCGCCGCCGGCAGCCGCTTCGCCGGCGGCTACAGCAACCGGATCGACGCCGACGCGGCCTGGACCGCCCCCGACGGTACCCGGCACGTCGGCACCGTCCAGGCCCCGCACTCCGCCGTCACCGGCAGCCACGTCCCCGTCTGGGTCGACCCGGCCGGCGCCGTCTCCGCTCCCCCGGCCGACCGCGCGGCCCTCGCGGTCTCCGCCGCCTGCACGGGCGCCGGAGCCCTCCTCGCTCTCCTGGCCCTGCTCGCGCTCGCCCTCCGGCTGCGCCTGCACGCCCTCGACCGCCGCGCCGAGACCGCCTGGAGCACCGGCTGGGCCCGCCTCGAACCCCGCTGGAGCGGCCGCGCCGGCCACCGCAGCGAGGACTGACCGGGCCCGGGGCCCGGCCCGTCAGTCGCCGGTGACGCCCCAGAAGTAGAGGCCGTCAGGAGCGCCGTCCGGCCCGTAGGTGACCGTGCAGCAGCCCGAGCCCCGGAAGGAGGGCGGGAAGTCGATGTCACCCACGCCCTTCTCCTCGGCGGCGCGGACGATGTCCAGCGAAGGCCGGCCGGTGCCGAACAGCTCCACGACCTCGGCACCCTCCACCACCCGGACGTCGCCGTGGTCCTCCTCGTCGACGGCGCAGTGGACCACGGTGACCACGTCGAGCACGGAGTGGGCTCCCTGCTCGTCGAGCCGGCCGGAGACCATGAGCTCCGCGAGCGATCCGAGCCCCTCCTCCCGGTAGGACTCGTCCTCGCTGAAGACCTTCTCCCTCAGCGCGTCCAGGGCGGCCTGGAGGTCCTCCCGGTGGGGAACCGCGTACGACCAGGCGCTGGCGCCCATGCAACTCCCCTGTCCCTCACGACGATCCGCAGGCCGCGGCCTGCCGGGACGGCAGCGTACCGGGAGGACCGCGGCTCCGGGGGGCCGTCGCCGCCCGGTCAGCGGGGGCGGGTCCAGGCCGGGGCGGGGGTGGACCCGGCCGCGCGGTGGGTGAGGGCGGCGACGGCGAGGAGCAGCGCGAGGGCCAGGGCGAGGGCGAGCGGGACGTTCGCACGGAGGACGAGGACGGCGCCGAGGAGGGCGCCGGCGAACATCCAGACGGCGGAGGCGAGACGGCGGGGGCCGGTGCGGTCGGCGGCCAGGGCGGTGATGGTCATGGTGAGCACGGTGGTGGTCAGGTCGGGCACCTTCAGGGCGCGGACCACCGCGTTCTGGCCGCCCATGGCGAAGCCGAGCAGCCCGATCAGGGTGTAGCGGGCCGGGTCGCCGGTGTGGCCGGCCACGGCCGCCAGCACGGTGGCCGCCGCGACCAGCGCCGACTGGACGGCGACGGCGACGGTCAGCAGGTGGCCGCGGTGACCGGGCAGGCGACGGGCGAGGTGACCGCCGGCCAGCGCGCCGAGCAGGAACGCGGCGAGGGCGGCCAGCGAGGCGGTGGCGGAGAGGTTGGCCGCACCGGCCAGGGCGAAGCCGAGGAACACCACGTTGCCGGTCATGTTGGCGACGAAGACGTGGCCGAGTTCGAGGTAGCTGACCGCGTCCACCACTCCGGTGACCACGGTCAGCACCAGCAGCATCGGAACCAGCGGCCCGTGCTCGGGGTCGGGGGTCGGCATCGGGCCTCCAGTCGGTTCGGGCGGGGTCGGGCGGCGGTTTCGGGGTGTGCGGGGCCTGCGGTGCCACGGCTGCACGGCACTGCGGCACTGCGGCACTGCGGCGCTACGGCGCTACGGCCTCAGGCGAGCGCCGGGTTGCCGGGGTCCTCCGGTTCGTCCTCCAGGTGCCAGTGCAGGTCGCGCACGCCCGGCTCCAACGACAGCCGGGTGACGACCTGTTCGAGCGCCGGGGCGACCGACCCGGTGATCGCGACGGTGGCCCGCAGGCTGGTGGCGTCCCCGCTGTCGGTGCGGCGGGCCCGCAGACCGGTCGGGGCGAGTCCGGAGGCGGCGAGGGCCTGGAGCAGCAGGGCCCGGATGTGGGTCTCGGACTTGCGGTCGCACTCCAGGTGGATGGTGGCGCGGCTGGTGGAGTCCGGGTCGCTGCCGGACTGCGGGGCCCGGTCGAGCAGTCGCCCGGCCGGGCGCAGCACCAGGTGGACGGCGAGCACGGCGAGCGTGCCGAGGACGGCCAGCTGCAGTTTGCCGGCGGCGGCCAGCACCCCGACGGCGGCCGAACACCACAGCGTGGCCGCGGTGTTGAGGCCGCGCACGCCGGCGCCGTCGCGCAGGATGACGCCACCGCCGAGGAAGCCGATGCCGGAGACGACGTACGACGCGACCCTGGTGGGGCTGCCGGTGTCGACGACGGCCTCGCTGTAGAGCACGAAGAGGGTGGCGCCGGCGGCGACCAGGGCGTTGGTGCGCAGGCCGGCCATCCGGGCCCGCCACTGGCGCTCGACGCCGATCAGCGCGCCGCAGGCGACGCCGGTGGCGAGCCGGACGAGGAAGTCGACGGTGGTCAGGGTGTGCACGACGGCACCTCCTTCACGGGAGGAGGGGACGGACGGGTGGCGAGCCGCCGCCCACCGACCGTCCGTGCGGGGCGGGCGGTGACGTGCGGTCGGCACCGCCGACGGTTCGGCGCGCGGTCTTGACGACCTCGATGATGGCCATCGCCCCCGCGGCCGACGGGTAGGCGCGCAGGGCGGTCGTACCGACCCCCCGCCGGTTGCCGCACACGGGGCTGACCGCGCGTCGGGTGACGCGCTCGGCGACACGACACGGCACGGCCCCCCGAGCGGTGAACCGCGAGCCGCGAGCCGCCCCGAGCATAGACCGCCCCCGAACGACCCGGGCCGGGTTTTCGCCCACATCCTCGACAGCTTTGTAGAAGTTTGACCGAACCCGATCGCCCCCGCCGGAGAACCATCCGGAAACCTCCGGGAACCACCCCGCCGCGCAGCACGTCCTCCGGCATATATAGTTCACCGACATATGCAGTTGAGCAGCTCACGAGGGGGAAGTGTGTCCCACACCGATCCGACCCGGCCCGCACCCGTCCTGCGCCTGGCGGGCGTCACCCGCGTGCACGGGCGGGGCGCCGCCGAGGTGCACGCCCTGCGCGGCATCGACCTGGCCGTCCACCCGGGCGAGTTCGTCGCCGTGATGGGCCCGTCCGGCTCCGGGAAGTCGACCCTGCTGACCCTGGCCGGCGGGCTGGACCAGCCCAGCGACGGCGAGGTGCTGGTGGAGGGGGTCGCACTCGGCGGCCTCGGCCGCGGCAGGCTCGCCGACCTGCGGCGGCGCTCGATCGGGTACGTCTTCCAGGACTACAACCTGATCCCGGCCCTGACCGCCGCCGAGAACATCTCCCTGCCGCGCGAACTCGACGGCGTCCCGGGACGCCGGGCCCGCCGCGAGGCGCTGGCCGCCCTGGAGGAGCTGGGCATCGGGGAACTCGCCGACCGCTTCCCGGACGACATGTCCGGCGGCCAGCAGCAGCGCGTCGCCATCGCCCGGGCCCTGATCGGCGAACGCCGGCTGGTGCTCGCCGACGAGCCGACCGGCGCCCTCGACTCGGCCACCGGCGAGGCGGTGCTCGCCGTCCTGCGCGCCCGCTGCGACGCCGGCGCCGCCGCCATGATGGTCACCCACGAAGCGGCCCACGCCAGTTGGGCGGACCGGGTGGTCCACCTGCGGGACGGCGCGGTCGCCTCGGAGACCCCCGGCCGCCGGTCCTCCGCCCGCCTCGCCGCGGTGCACCCGACCGGCGTGCTCGGCGAGGTGGCACCGTGAGGATCGGAGCCTGGCGGGTCGCCCTGCGCATCGCCCGCCGCGACGCCCTGCGGGCCAAGGGCCGCAGCGCGCTGATCGCCGCCATGATCGCACTGCCCGTCCTCGGCGTCACCGGCGCCGACGTGGTCCACCGCAGCGGGCAGCTGACCCCGGCCGAACGGGTCGAGCGGGTGGTGGGCGGCGCGGACGCCCTGGTCACCTCGCTCGACCCGGGCCAGACGGTCGAGCAGGCCCCGATCGCCGAGGACGGCGCCTTCTCCGTCCAGCCCCGCCCCGGGGAGCAGCCGACGGCCGAGCAGGCGAAGGGCGCGAGCACCGACCCGGCCGCCCTGGTCGCCTCCCTGCTGCCGCCCGGCAGCGTGCTCACCCCGGCCCGGCCCGGTCCGGAGGCCGGCGCGACCTCGCCCGAGGGCCTGGTCCGCACCCTCACCACCGAGGCCGATCTCGGCGACCCGGTCTGGCGCGGCCGGCTCGACCTGGTCGAGGGCCGCGCGCCGAGTGCCCCGCACGAGGTGGCCGTCACCCGGGCCTTCCTGGACCGCTCCGGGCTCCGGCCCGGCGCCACCACCACCGTCCAGGGCCTGGAGGGCACCACCTTCACCATCACCGGTGTCGTGGAGCACCCGGGCGAGCTGGGACGGGTCGAACTCGTCGCCCGGCCCGGTGAGTTGGTCGACCCGCTGAGCACCGCGCTGGCCGCCGCCGGACCCACGGCGCAGAAGCCCTCGGCCGCCCGGTCCGCCTGGCTGGTCCGGCTGCCGGCCGGCGCCCCGCTCGGCTGGTCCGAGGTGCAGCGGTTCAACGCCCACGGCTACACGCTCACGGCACGCTCGGTGGCGCTCTCCCCGCCGCCGGAGCAGGCCGTCCCCTACTACCGGGACGCCCACCGCTACAGCGACCCGACGGCCGCCAACAACACCAGGATGGTCGTCGCCACCGTCACCGGCCTGGCCCTGCTGGAGGTCGCCCTGCTCGCCGGGCCCGCGTTCGCCGTCGGCGCCCGCCGCTCGCGCCGCCAGCTCGCCCTGCTCGGCGCGGCCGGCGGGAGCCGTGCCCACGTCGGTGCGGTGGTGCTCGGCGGCGGCCTGGTCCTCGGCGCGGCCGGAGCGGTGGTCGGCGTGGTGCTCGGCACCGCGGTGGTCGCCGTGCTGCGGCCGTGGATCGAGCAGATCGGCGGCGCGCGCTTCGGCCACTTCGCCGTACCGCCGCTGGACCTGATCGCCATCGCCGGGATCGGCCTGGTCACCGCGCTGCTCGCGGCCGCGCTGCCCGCGCTGCAGGCCGCCCGGCGCAGCGTCACCGCCGGGCTGACCGGCCGGGACACCGTCCGCGGACCCAACCGCCTGGTCACCGTGTCCGGCGTCGCACTGCTCGCCCTCGGCGCGGTGCTCGCGATGTACGGCGCGGCCTCGGTGCAGCGCGACCAGCCGGGCGTCGGCGGCTACGACACCCGTACCCTCACCGTGCTCGGCGGCTCGGTGATCGCCGAACTCGGCCTGCTGCTGTGCACCCCGATGCTGATCGCGCTGATCGGCCGGGCCGCCGGCCGGCTGCCGCTCGGCCCCCGGCTGGCCCTGCGCGACTCCGCCCGGCACCGCTCGCGCACCGCTCCGGCGGTGGCCGCGGTGATGGCCGCGGTGGCCGGGGCCGTCGCCATCGGCGTCTACACCACCAGCACCGACGCCGAGAACCGGCGCGACTACCGGCCCCAGGCCCCGTACGGCGCCGTCCAGTTGACCAGCCACGTCGAGGGGCCCAGGCTCGCCGAGGAGCGCGCCGAGCTGGAGAAGCAGCTGTCCGGGCTCGGCCCGCGCGGCGACCTCGGCCAGGTGGAGTACCGCTTCTGCGACAACTGCGCCAGCACCGTCCAGCTCAAGGGCCCGCCGGAGCGGCGCGGCCTGGGCGCACCGCCGCACCTCGCCACCGGTGACGCGACCGTGCTGCACAACCTGTTCGGCATCCATGACCCGGCCGCCGAACAGGCGCTCGCCGCAGGGAAGCTGCTGGTCTTCGACCGGGCCCTGGTGGGCGCCGACGGCAAGGCCGTGATGATCCTGCGCGGCGGGGGCGGCGCTCCGCTGCAGCCCGGCGAGATACCCAAGCCGGACCTGCAGGAGGTCCCGGTCGACGCGGTGCTGGTGGACAACCCGGCCGCCGCCGACTTCGCCCAGGGCCTGGCGCTGCCCTCCGCGCTGCCCGGACTCGGGCTCGCCGCCCGGCCGACCGGCTCGGTCTGGCTGCCCGCCACCCCGCCCGACCGCAAGGCGCAGCAACGGGCCGAGGCGGCCGCCGCCCGGCTGGACCGCTTCTCCACGCTGGAGGTGGAACGCGGCTACCAGCCGAAGAGCGACGCGCTCACCCTGGCGCTCACCGGCTTCGCCGGACTGGTCGTGCTCGGCGCGGCCGGGATCGCCACCGGCCTGGCGGCCGCCGACTCCCGGCAGGACCAGGCCACCCTGGCCGCGGTCGGCGCGCCGCCGCGGATCCGGCGGAGCATGGCGGGCCTCCAGTGCACGCTGATCGCCCTGCTGGGCGCACTGCTCGGCGCGGTCAACGGCTTCGTGCCGGCGGTGGGGCTGCTGAAGTCCCGGGCTGGCGGGTTCGGGGCCAAGCCGGCGCTGATCACCGCGCCCTGGGGCGAACTGCTGCTGATCGTGCTGCTGCTGCCGGTGGTCGCGGGGCTGCTCGCGGCGCTGTTCACCCGCTCCCGCATCCCGCTCGGGCGGCGGCTGTCCTGAGTCCCGGGCGGGTGGCCGTCCTGGGGCGTGTCCGACGATTCCAGCCCTGGCGGGCGGCTTCCGACACGGCTTGCACACCCGCCGACCACCACCTGGGCACCACCCGCGGCGCGCCGGGCGCCCGTCCCCTTCACCCGGGGGCGGGCGCCCGGCGCTCGCCGTACCATGGGCCGCGTTCCGGCGGGCGAAAGGCGCCGGTGGTCGGCTCGGCGAGGGAGAAGAGGGCGGTGCTACGGGGCTTCGGCGATCTGGAGGCCGAGATCATGGACCGGTTCTGGTCCTGGGGCCGGCCCGCCACGGTGCGCGAGGTGGTGGACGACCTCCAGCGGGAACGGGCGGTCGCGTACACCACCGTCACCACGGTCGCGGACATCCTGCACACCAAGGGCTGGCTGCGCCGCGACAAGGTCGGCCGCGCCTGGGTGTACGAACCCACCTGCACCCGCGAGGAGTACACCGCCCGGCTGATGCACCAGGCGCTGGAGACCACCCCCGACCGGGCGGGCGCACTGCTCCACTTCGTCGACCGGATCAGCGGGGACGAGGCCTCGGCCCTGCTCGCCGCCCTCGAACAGGTGAAGTCCCGGGGCCCTGAGTGACCCTCGCGGTGCTCTGCCTCCACCTGCTGGTGACCGGCGTCCTGCTGCCCCGCCGGCTGGCCGGCTCCGTCCGGCTCCAGGCCCGTCCGGCGGCGGGCGCGGCGCTCTGGCTCGCCCTGATGGCCTCGTTCACGGTGGCCCTGCTGCTCACCGCGCACCACGCGGTGGAGCCCTTCGCCCACCGGCCGGCCGGACTGCTCGGGCTGCTCGGGTTGCTCGACCTGCTCGGCCTGTTCGGGCACCCCCCGCACGGCGAACCGGCCGGGCCGGGTCTGCCGCACACCCACGACTGGTGGCTGCTCACCGTCGGCGGGGCCCTGTTCGCCGCGCTGGTGACGGCCGTCGGTCTGCGCACCGGACGGGACCGGCGACGGCATCGGGCGGTACTGGACGTGGTCGGCGTACCGGACCGGCGCTGGGACGCGCTGGTGCTGGAGCACGGCCGACCGACCGTCTACTGCCTGCCCGGGCGCCGCTCCCGGGTGGTGCTGTCGCGCGGGGCGTTGCGGCTGCTGGACGAGCGGCAGCTCGCGGCGGCCGTCGCGCACGAGCACGGGCACATCCGCGGCCGCCACCACCTGTTCCGGCTGCCGGCCGACACCTTCGCACTGCTGCTCGGGCCGCTGCCGCTGGCCCGGCTGGGGCGCTCCGAGGTGGCGCTGCTGCTGGAGATGGCGGCGGACGACGCGGCGCTGGAGCGGGCTTCGCGCGACGAACTGGCCTCCGCCCTCTGCGCGTTGGCGACCAGCGGCCCGGATCCGGCCGCCGGGGCCGGGGCCGGCGGGGCCGGGGCCGGGAACGGGAACGGGGCCGGCGGGGCCCTGGGGGTGGCGTCCACCGGGGTGCTCGCCCGGGTCCGGCGGCTGGCCCGGCCGGGGAGCGGACGGCGCCGGCCGGTCTGGCGGTTCGGGGTGTCGGTGCTGCCGCTGCTCCCGTACCTGCTGGTCTGCGCGCCGCACCCCTGAGACATCCCGGGGCTCCCCCGCGGGCCCGTCGGCGTGGGGGTGCCGACGGGCCCCGGGTGGGGGCGGGGTGGGGGTCCGTGGGATTTGCCGGGACTTTGACCCGCGCGGGCGAACCCACGGGTCGGAGTCGTGCGTCCGGGCCCGCATGTCCGGACCGGTACGTCCGGACCGGCGCATCCGGACCAGTACGTCCGGGCCGATGCGTCCGGTTCCGCGGGCCCGGACCGGCGGGGCGCCGCTACCGGTGCCGCAGGTACGCCCCGGCGGTCTCGCGCAGGCGGTCATGCAACCCGTCGTAGGCGCGGGCCCGGCCGAGCAGGTTCTTCGGCAGCTTGGCGACCATCGTGTAGTTGGTGTCGCAGACGTTCGCCGCCGGAGCCAGCCCGGCCTGACTGACCAGCTGGTAGGCGTCGAGCCGGTCGAGGCCGAGCAGTTCGCCGGTCCAGCCGACCAGGTCGTGCTGGCTGATCCGGAACGCGTCCTCCAGTGGACGGGCCGAGCCGGTGCTGATCAGGAAGTCGTCGTTCTCCAGCCGGGGCCAGGCCGGGCCGCCGCCCTTGATCAGGTCGACGATCACGGTGGTGCGCATCGCCGCCTCCACCGCCGTGCCGCAGACCTCGCCCTCGCCCTGACGGGCGTGGCCGTCGCCGATGGCGAGCAGGCCGCCCTCGGCGTTGACCCGGAAGTAGGCGGTGGTGCCGGCCCGCATCTCGGGGGTGTCCAGGTTGCCGCCGTGCGCGCCCGGGGTGATGGAGGCCAGCACCTCGCCGGCCGCCGGGGCGACGCCGACCGTGCCGTGCATCGGGTCGAGCGGCAGGTCCACCGTGAAGTCGCCGGTGCGGGCCCGGAACCGGCAGACGCCCGACTTGACGTCCAGGTCGTAGACCCAGACCCGTTCCTCCAGGGGCGGGTGGAGCATCGCGGTGGAGTGGGTCGCGGTCAGCGCGCCGAAGTGCGGGAAGGTGCTGGAGATGCCGTACTCCCGGGCCGGGGTGATCTCCACGAAGTGCACCGCGAGGACGTCCCCGGGCTCGGCGCCGGCCACCGCGATCGGGCCGGTGACCGGGTTGAGGTAGGGGAAGACGCACACCTGGCTGGGCAGGTCGCCGGTGCCGCGCACCTTGCCGCCGAAGCAGTCCTCGGTGGTCAGCTCGATGACGGTGCCGGGCCGGACGGTGGCCAGCGGGGCGCGGGCGCCGAAGGTGTAGGCGTAGTCCTCCGGGGTCGGGTTCAGCCGGACGATCTCGGGCAGGCTCACTTCTTCTCCTTGGCGGTGGCGGCGTTCGGGGCGGCGGCGGTGGCGGCAGCACCGTCGGTGGCGGAATCGTCGGTGGCGGACTCGGCCTCGGCGACGGCCAGCCGGGGCTTGCGCCCGGTCGCCGTCAGCCCGGCGAGCACGATCCCGCCGACGAGCAGCCAGACGAAGCCGAGCCGCTGGGCCGCGATGTTGGCGTTGACGACCACGTACGCGAGGATCGCGAAGCCGAGCGCCGGGGCGATCAGGTGCCGCCAGTAGTCCTTGCTGCGCCCGCGGACGAGGTAGTGGACGACCACGGCGACGTGCAGGACCAGGAAGGTGGTCAGCGCCCCGAAGTTGACCAGGGTGCTGAGCAGGGTGATGCCGTCCTCGCGCGAGGCCATGAAGAGGCCGAGCACCAGCGAGATCCCGGCGGTCAGCAGGGTCGCGTTGACGGGCACCCGGCGGGTGGGGTGGATCCGGGCCAGGAAGGCGGGCAGTTGGCGGTCGCGGGCCATCGCGTACAGCAGCCGGGAGGTGGCCGCCTGGGCGACCAGCGAGTTGGCGAAGCCCCAGGCCACGGCGGTGGAGGCGGCGGTCAGCGTGGCGAGCCAGCCGCCGGCGGCGGTGCGGGCCGCGTCGTAGAAGGCGGTGCCGTTCGGGTCGCCGTCCCGGATCAGCGCGTCGGGGTCGGCGACCAGCAGCGAGGCGACCCAGGTCTGCACGATGAACAGTGTGCCCGCGAGCAGCAGTGCGGCGACCATGGACCGGCCGATGGCCTTGGCGGAGTCGCGGTTCTCCTCCGAGAGGGTGGAGATGCCGTCGAAGCCCAGGAAGCTGAGCACCGCGATCGAGACCGCCCCGAAGGCCAGGCTCCACGAGAAGGTGTGCGGGTCGTACAGCGGGGTGAAGTCGAAGCCCCGGCCCTTGCCGTTGGCCAGGGCGATGACCCCGACCACCACGAACAGGGCCAGCACGACGAGTTCGCCGATCAGCATCGCCTTGTTGACCCGGTTGGTGGTCTCGATGCCGAGGTAGTTGACCACGGTGTTGAGCAGCACGAAGCCGATCAGCCAGAGCCAGACCGGGACGGACGGCACCAGCGAGTTCATGGCCACGCCGGCGATCAGGTAGAGCAGTCCGGGCACCAGCACGTAGTCGAGCAGGATCATCCAGCCGGACAGGAAGCCGACCGGGGCGGCGATGCCGCGGCCCGCGTAGGTGTACACCGAGCCGGCCATCGGGAAGGCCCGGGACATCTGGGCGTACGACAGGGCGGTGAACATCATCGCCACCATGCCGAGGACGTAGGCCAGGGCGACCATGCCGCCGGAGCCCTGGAAGACGCCGCCGAAGATGCCGAACGGTGCGATCGGCACCATGAACACCAGCCCGTAGACGAGCAGGTCGGTGAAGCCGAGCGAACGGCGCAGTTCCTGCTGGTAGCCGTAGCTCTCGATGCCCTGGGGCGCGGGTGTGTCGGCCATGGTGCTCTCTCTCCGTGACGACCCTGCGGGTGTGTGGGGAGACTGTAGAGGCAACTATTTCCAGATGGAAGGGTTTTGCCGCGGCATTCCACCTGACGGGAAGGAGGCACCCGCAGTCAGTGCGGCAGCACCGCGAAGCCGAGGCCCTCGGCCCGGGCGAGGTGGATCCGCGCCCGGCCCGCACCCTCGCGGCGCAGCAGCCGGCCGGCCGCCGCCAGCAGACCGTCCGGGGCCAGCGCCCCGCGGGCCGCCAGGTCGGCGAGCAGGTGCAGACCCTCGTACAGGCCCACCGCGTAGGCGTCCAGGACCGGCGCCCACGGGCCGCACAGCGCCCGGTGCCGCTCGGCGAGGCTCTGCCGGCACTCCTCCGCCAGCGTCGCGAAGGAGGGCATCGCGGCGTAGAGCGTCCCGGTGTCGTCGCCGCCGAGCGCGAGCAGGCCGTTCTCCTCCAGGGCGCCGGAGAGCCGCACCAGCGTGCGGTCCAGCCCGCTGCGCCGCAGCGCCCGGTTGAAGTGCACCAGGTCGCGCCCGATCAGGCTGAGCAGCAGGGCGTCCGCGCGGGCGGCGCGCAGCGCGTCCAGCAGCGGGTCGAGCTTCTCCTCGACCGCCCCGAACGGGACCCGCCGCTCCAGCACCACCCGGGCACCGGCCCGCGCCGCGAGACCCTCGGCGGCCCGGTGGACGGCGCGCGGCCAGATGTAGTCGTTGCCGATCAGCGCCCAGCGGCGGATCCTGTGACGAACAGTCACTTCTTGCACTGCGGAGCCGAGTTGACGGTACGGGTCGATGCCGGTGCAGAGCACGCCGGGCAGCCGGGAGCCGCCCTCGTGCGGCGGGGTGAAGACGTACGCGGTGCGGCCCGCGGCGACGCTCTCCACCGCCCGGTGCACATCGCTGGTGTGGCACCCGGCGAGCGCGTCCAGCGCCCCGGCGTCCAGCAGCCGCCGCACCTCGCCGGCGACCCGGCCCGGCGCTCCGCCGCCGTCCACCAGCACCAGCTCCAGCGGACGGCCCCGGACACCGCCGGCCGCGTTGACCTCGTGCGCGGCGAGCAGCGCCCCGTCCAGCACGGACGGGCCGGTGAGACCGAGCGGGCCGGACTGCGGCACGACGAGACCCACTCGAAGCGCCGCCCGCTCCCGTACCGAGTGCAGCGCGTCGAGCGGATCGATCAAGCTCACCTCGACGCTCACGGTGCGAGTATCGTCGTACCGCCGATATCGGGAAAGGCCGGAGAGGGAGCGTCCGATGACCGCAGCTGGTGCCGCGCCGGGGATCGACGCCCGTCCCGGCGATCCCGTCGGCCCGGCCGCGAACCGGTCCCCGGGTGAGTCCGCGGGCGCGTCCACGAGTGAGACCTCGGGCGACCGTCCCGCCGCCCCCGAGCCGCTGCTGGTCGAGCTGGTGACACTGGCCCACCGCCGGCTCTCCGGCGGCCTCGCCGCCGCCCTGGCCGAGGAGGACTGCACCGTCGACCAGTGGCGGCTGCTGCGCGCCCTCGCGGACGGCCGGGGACACGCGATGGGAGAGCTGGCCCAGGCCCTGCTGATCCCGCAGGCGAGCCTGAGCCGGCTGGTGGACTCGCTGTGCGACTCCGGCTGGGTCTACCGGCGCCAGGACGACCAGGACCGCCGCCGGATCACCGCCCACCTCTCCCGCCAGGGCCGCACCCGGCTGACCCGCCTCGACGCCCTCGCCGACGCCCACGACGCCGCCGTCCGCCGGACCTGCGGCCTCACCGACCCGGCGCACCTGCTGCAGCGGCTCGCCGCGCTCTGACCGGCCCGTCCCCCGACCGGCACACCGCCACGACGGCGGCGGCCCGTCCCCGACCGGCGCGGCCACGACGACCCCTTGAACCCGAGGACCGATGCCCGCGCAACGACGACGGCCCGCCCCCGCCGAAGCGGGAACGGGCCGGTGGTGGCGCGCGGTCAGGCCGGGCGGACGGCGCCCTTGTACGGCATCGCGGAGATCGGCAGGACCTCGATGTTCTTGCCCGTGCGCGGGGCGTGGATCATCTTGCCGTCGCCGATGTACAGGCCGACGTGGTGGATGTCGTCGTAGAAGAAGACCAGGTCGCCGGGCTGGAGGTTGGCCCGGTCGACGTGCGGGCCGTCGTTCCACTGGTCCTGGGAGATCCGGGAGAGCTTGACGCCCGCCGCGCGGTAGGCGGCGCCGGTGAGGCCGGAGCAGTCGAAGCTGTTGGGGCCGGTCATGCTCCAGCCGTAGGGCTTGCCGAGCTGTGCCTGGGCGAAGGCGATGATGGTCGCGGCCCGGCCGCTGGCCGCCGGCACCGGGGCGTTCATGTCCGGGCGGTCGGCGGAGCGGGAGGCGCGGTCCTTGGCGGCCGCGGTGGCGGCCTGCTGGGCCTCGGCCTTGGCCTTCTCGGCGTTCTGCTGGGCGTTGATCTTGGCGCGGTCCTCGGCGCTGAGCTTGTTCAGCATCGCCTGGGCCTGGGCCAGCTTGCCCTGGATGTCCTTCTTCTGCTCCGCCAGCTGCGTGCCGACCGAGTCGAGCGCGGCCAGGGTGGCGGTGGCCTCGGCGCGGTCCTGGTCGAGCTTGCGCTGCTCGTCCTGGGCCTGCTTGAGCAGGTTCGCCTGGGATTCGGAGACCTGGCTCTGCACCGCGGCGCGCTCCAGGTAGGCGGACGGGTCGGAGTCGAGCATCAACTGGACCGACGCGTCTATGCCGTTGCTGCGGTACTGGTCGGCGGCGACCGCGCCGAGCCGGGTCCGCAGCTCGTTCATCGCCTCCTGGCCGCGGGCGACCTTCTCCTGGATCAGGTTGGCCTCGCCCTGGAGCTTCTGCTGCTTCTCCTGGAAGCCGTTGAACTTCTCGATCGCCTGCTCGGCGTCCTCGTTGAGCTGGTCGACCTGTTCCTTGACGGAGGCGAGGCTCGGGGTCGGCTCGGCGTGGGCGGTGCCGGAGGCGAGGACCGCGCCGCCGGCCGCCATGGCCGTGGTGAGGACCGCCATGCGGGCCCGGCTCGGCGGGTTGGGCTTGCGACGCTTTCCCATGACGGTCGCCCTCCTTCGGGGGAATCTGGGGACGGTCCGGACGGGGCGGGGGACGGCTCGGCCGGGACCGGGGACAGCGAAGGCGGGCAGGGCGAGCAACGGGGGGGTGCTGCCCCGCCCACCTTCTTCGAAGTAACTTAATAGATGAGGGCCCGGGTTCCGCAATCCCCCTGATCATGACGATTTGACGGCATGACGGGACATCGATCGCGTTCCGTGCCATCGGCGTTGACCTCGGACGCCGCCGCTCGCCGGCGACGGCCCGGGACCGCCCCGCCCGCCGCGGCCACCGACCGTCGCCGCCACCCCTCCCCGCCCCTCCGCCTCCCCGGTCGCTCCCCGGTTGCCACCCGTCACGACACCCCCTCCCGCCCCTGGTGTCACCTGCGCCGACACCCCATGACACTCCCCGTCGCGGCGAGTGCCCGAGATCGGCCCGACCGAGGGAAAGGTCACACGGAATCCCCCTCCTGCGGGCCTGCGAACGGGCGCTAACCTGCGCACATGAAGGTCCCGCCCGAAGGGCTCCCCCTCGCAGCCGAGTTCCCGGCCGCGCACCGTGAGCAGTGGCAGCAGCTCGTCCAGGGCGTGCTGCGCAAGTCCGGTGCCGAGCCCGAGGACGGCCCCGCCGCCGAGCAGGCGCTCACCACCCGGCTCCAGGACGGGCTGAGCGCCCACCCGCTGTACACCGCCGAGGACACCGCCGCCGCCCCGGGCTACCCGGGCTTCCCGCCGTTCGTGCGCGGCAGCCGGCCGCAGGGCTCCGCCGTGGCCGGGTGGGACGTCCGCCAGCGGCACGCCGACCCGGACCGCCGGCGCACCAACGACGCCGTGCTGGCCGACCTGGAGCACGGCGTGAGCTCGCTCTGGCTGGAACTCGGCGGCGCGGGCCTCCCGGTGGACGCCCTGCCCGAGGCACTGACCGGGGTGTACCTGGACCTGGCTGCCGTGGCGCTCGACGCCGGACCCGAATTCACCGACGCCGCCGAGCAGTTGTTCCGGCTGTACGAGGAGCGCGAGGTCTCCCCCGGCGCCGCCGCCGGCAACCTCGGCGCCGACCCGCTCGGCCTCCAGGCCCGCACCGGTCAGAGCGCCCGCACCGGGACGCTGCTCGCCGAGGCCACGACGCTGGCCGCCCGCTGCGCCGCCGGGTACCCCGGCCTGCGCGCGCTCACCGTGGACGCGCTCCCGTACCACGAGGCCGGCGCCTCCCCCGCCCAGGAGCTGGGCTGCTCCCTGGCCACCGGCGTCGCCTACCTGCGCGCGCTGACCGCCGCCGGACTCTCCGTCGACGACGCGCTCGGCCAGCTGGAGTTCCGCTACGCCGCGGACGGCGACCAGTTCCTCGGCATCGCCAAGTTCCGTGCCGCGCGCCGCCTCTGGGCCCGGGTCGCCGAGGTCTCGGGGGCCGGCGCGGCGGCCTCGGCTCAGCGTCAGCACGCCGTCACCTCCCTGGTGATGATGACCGCCCGCGACCCGTGGGTGAACATGCTGCGCACCACCATCGCCTGCCTGGCCGCCGGGGTCGGCGGCGCCGACTCCGTCACCGTGCTGCCCTTCGACAGCGCGCTCGGCCTGCCGGACGCCTTCGCCCGCCGGATCGCCCGCAACACCCAGGCGATCCTGCTGGAGGAGTCCCACCTGGCCCGGGTGATCGACCCGGCCGGCGGCTCCTGGTACGTCGAGCAGCTGACCGATGAGCTCGCGCGGGCCGCCTGGGCCTGGTTCCAGGAGATCGAGCGGGCCGGCGGCCTGCGCGCCGCCCTGGAGTCCGGCCTCATCGGCGAGCGGATCGCCGCGACCTGGGCGGAGCGGTCCGTGCGGCTCGCCAAGCGGCGCGAACCGATCACCGGCGTCAGCGAGTTCCCGCACCTGGACGAGCAGCCGCTGGTCCGCGAACCGGCCCCGGCCGCGCCCGGCGGCGGGCTGCCGCGAGTGCGCCGCGCCGAGGCCTACGAGGCGCTGCGGGACCGCTCGGACGCCCGGGTCGCCGTCGACGGCGCCCGCCCGGCCCTCTTCCTCGCCTCGATCGGCAACGCCTCCGCGCACACCGCGCGCACCACCTTCGCCGCCAACCTGTTCCAGGCGGGCGGCATCGCGACGGCCTCGGCCGAGTCCGTCGACCCGGCGGCCTTCGCCGAGGCGTTCCGGGCCTCCGGCGCCACCGTCGCCTGCCTCTGCTCCAGCGACGCGCTGTACGCCGAGCACGCCTCGCCCGTGGCCGAGGCGCTCAAGGCGGCCGGCGCCAGGCGGGTGCTGCTCGCCGGACGGCTCGGCGAACTCCCCTCCGGAGTGGACGAGTTCATCTTCGCGGGGGGCGACGCGATTGCCGTCCTGACCTCCCTCCTCGACCAGATCACCGGTGCGGACGGCACCGACGAGACCAAGGTGGCGGCCCGATGATCCCCGACTTCACCGGAATCGGGCTGGACGGCGGCGCGGGCACCGCCGACGGCGCCGTCAGTGACGACCAGTGGCAGGCCGCCTGGCGGCAGTCCACCGGCAAGGACGTCGACGAGCTGCTCTGGGACACCCCCGAGGGCATCGGCGTCAAGCCGCTGTACACCGGCGCCGACCTGGCCGGCCTGGACTTCCTGGAGACCTACCCGGGCATCGCCCCGTACCTGCGCGGGCCCTACCCGACCATGTACGTCAACCAGCCCTGGACCGTCCGCCAGTACGCGGGCTTCTCCACCGCCGAGGAGTCCAACGCCTTCTACCGCCGCAACCTCGCGGCCGGCCAGAAGGGCCTGTCGGTCGCCTTCGACCTGCCGACCCACCGCGGCTACGACAGCGACCACCCGCGCGTCACCGGCGACGTCGGCATGGCGGGCGTCGCCATCGACTCGATCTACGACATGCGCCAGCTGTTCGACGGCATCCCGCTGGACAAGATGTCCGTGTCGATGACCATGAACGGCGCCGTGCTGCCGGTCCTCGCGCTGTACATCGTCGCGGCCGAGGAGCAGGGCGTACCGCCCGAGAAGCTCGCGGGGACCATCCAGAACGACATCCTCAAGGAGTTCATGGTCCGCAACACCTACATCTACCCGCCGCAGCCGTCGATGCGGATCATCTCGGACATCTTCGCGTACACCTCGCAGAAGATGCCCCGGTACAACTCGATCTCCATCTCCGGCTACCACATCCAGGAGGCCGGTGCGACGGCCGACCTGGAGCTCGCCTACACCCTCGCCGACGGCGTGGAGTACCTGCGCGCGGGCCTGGACGTGGGCCTGGACGTGGACGCCTTCGCGCCGCGGCTGTCGTTCTTCTGGGCGATCGGCATGAACTTCTTCATGGAGGTCGCCAAGCTCCGCGCGGCCCGGCTGCTGTGGGCCAAGCTGGTCAAGCAGTTCGACCCGAAGAACCCCAAGTCCCTTTCACTGCGCACCCATTCGCAGACCTCGGGCTGGTCGCTCACCGCCCAGGACGTGTTCAACAACGTCACCCGCACCTGCGTGGAGGCGATGGCGGCGACCCAGGGCCACACCCAGTCGCTGCACACCAACGCCCTGGACGAGGCACTCGCGCTGCCCACCGACTTCTCCGCCCGCATCGCCCGCAACACCCAGCTGCTGCTCCAGCAGGAGTCGGGCACCTGCCGGGTGATCGACCCGTGGGGCGGCTCCGCGTACGTCGAGAAGCTGACCCACGACCTCGCCGCGAGAGCCTGGGAGCACATCCAGGAGGTCGAGGCCGCCGGCGGCATGGCCAAGGCCATCGACGCGGGCATCCCCAAGCTGCGCGTCGAGGAGGCCGCCGCCCGCACCCAGGCGCGGATCGACTCCGGCCGCCAGCCGGTGATCGGCGTCAACAAGTACCGGGTGGAGAACGACGAGCAGATCGACGTGCTCAAGGTCGACAACTCCTCGGTGCGCGCCCGCCAGATCGAGAAGCTGCGCCGGCTGCGCGAGGAGCGCGACGAGACCGCGTGCCAGGACGCGCTGCGCGCGCTGACGGCGGCCGCCGAGGCCGGTCCGCAGCGCGGCGGCTCGCTGGACGGCAACCTGCTGCACCTGGCCGTCAACGCGGCCCGCGCCAAGGCCA
Source organism: Kitasatospora sp. NPDC048715 (assembly GCF_043198905.1). NCBI lineage: Bacteria > Bacillati > Actinomycetota > Actinomycetes > Kitasatosporales > Streptomycetaceae > Kitasatospora > Kitasatospora sp. NPDC048715. Next base: position 99,655 of record NZ_JBICVH010000003.1, read on the forward strand.
CCGTCGGCGAGATCTCGGACGCCCTGGAGAAGGTGTACGGCCGCCACTCCGGCCAGATCCGTACCATCTCGGGTGTGTACCGAGACGAAGCGGGCCCGTCGGCCTCCCTCCAGCGCACCCGCGACCTGGTCGAGCGGTTCGAGCAGGCCGAGGGCCGACGACCGCGCATCCTGGTCGCCAAGATGGGCCAGGACGGCCACGACCGCGGCCAGAAGGTGATCGCCACCGCCTTCGCCGACCTCGGCTTCACGGTGGACGTCGGCCCGCTGTTCCAGACCCCGGCCGAGGTCGCCCGCCAGGCCGTCGAGGCGGACGTCCACATCGTCGGCGTGTCGTCGCTGGCCGCCGGGCACCTGACCCTGGTGCCCGCGCTGCGCGCCGAACTCGCCGCGGCGGGACGGGAGGACATCACCATCGTGGTGGGCGGGGTCATCCCGCCGCAGGACTTCGACGCCCTGTACGAGGCCGGCGCGGCGGCGGTCTTCCCGCCGGGAACGGTCATCCCGGACGCGGCGTACGACCTGCTGAGGTCCCTGGCGGCCGATCTCGGCCACGAGCTGTGATCGCCTGATCCCATGCCTCCGCGGACGATCGACCTCGACAGCTACGTGACGGGAGTCCTGGACGGCTCGCGCGCCTGGATCGCGCGCGCCGTCACCCTCGTCGAGTCCTCCCGGCCCGACCACCGCGTGCTCGCGCAGCAGCTGCTCCAGCGGCTGCTGCCGCACGCGGGCGGCGCCGTCCGGGTGGGCATCACCGGGGTGCCCGGTGTCGGCAAGTCGACCTTCATCGACACCTTCGGCACCATGCTCACGGGCCAGGGGCACCGGGTCGCGGTCCTCGCCGTCGACCCGACGTCCAGCCGGACGGGCGGCTCCATCCTCGGCGACAAGACCCGGATGGAGCGCCTCGCCGTCGACCCCGCCGCATTCGTCCGGCCGTCCCCGACCTCGGGGACGCTCGGCGGAGTCGCCAAGGCCACCCGGGAGTCCATGGTGGTGATGGAGGCGGCGGGCTACGACGTCGTCCTCATCGAGACGGTGGGCGTCGGACAGTCCGAGACGGCGGTGGCGGGGATGGTCGACACCTTCCTGCTGCTCAGCCTGGCACGGACCGGCGACCAGCTCCAGGGCATCAAGAAGGGCGTGCTGGAGCTGGCGGACGTCATCGCCGTCAACAAGGCCGACGGCCCGCACGAGACGGACGCGAAGGCGGCGGCCCGCGAACTCGCGGGCGCGCTAAGGCTGTTGCAGCCACCGGACGCGGCGTGGACCCCGCCCGTGCTGACCTGCAGCGGCCGCGACGGCGCGGGACTGGACGTGCTGTGGGAGCGGCTGCAGCAGCACCGCAAGGTGCTGGACGCGACGGGCGCCCTGGCGGCGAAGCGGCGGGAGCAGCAGGTCGAGTGGACCTGGGCGATGGTGCACGACCAGCTCTACGCCCGCCTCCACGAGAACCCCGAAGTGCGACGCCTGGCCCCCGAGTTGGAGACCCAGGTCCGCGCCGGCACCCTCCCGGCAGGGCTCGCCGCCCAGCAGATCCTGGACGCCTTCTTCGGCTGACCCAGAGTGTGGAGATTGAGCGCCGTGCCCCACCCCTGCATGGGGCACGGCGCTTCGTCGGTTGCGGAGTACTCGAACGACAAGTCCGCGATCTCCTACTGGGCCTCCGGCACGATCCCCGGGCCGAGGTGCAGGAGGTCGTCCGGGAGGCCTGCTCACGTCGACTCAGGCGCCCGGTGACGCCCGAGGAGACCGGCTTCGGTTCCAGTGACGGGACGGGACACAGCCATGGCGTGCCGTCCGATCTGATGTCGATCGGAAGGTCCGACATGGATCCCCCACGCCGTGGCGTACACCACGTCCACAAGCTCCTTGCCGTCTGGGACGGCCTGCCGGCTCGCGGCCAGGGCGAGACGGCAGACGTCGTCGCCCTCGCCCGGAGTCGTGGCGTGCCGGTCGAGATCGTCTGGCCGGAGGGACCCTGCTGCTAACCGTGTCACATCGGCTTCTCGCCAAGAACGGCCCGCAGCCAGTCCAGGGAATCAGTAGCCAGGATGGCATCGGCGAGATCATTCGCGGTCTTCGTGGTGAGCCGGCCACGGCTGTTGTCGATCCATCGCTGCGCGTTCGCATAACCCTGCGCCTTGTACTCGACACCCTGGATCATGCACTCCAGCTTGTCCGCGTCCCGGGCACAGACCGCCTCCAACGACTCCTTCGACTCGTACTCCGCGACGAGATCCCGAATGGTCGAGGCCAGGACGTCCGGCATTCCATCGACTTGGTCGGCCGTCACCGCCACCGGATCCGCACTCGGCGCGTACTTCTTGCCCAGGTGGTTGACGTCCCCGGTGCGCGCTTCCTGGGAATCGTGCCAGACCGCCAGGAACGCGGCCTGCGCCGGATCGGCGCCTTCGAGCTTGGCGATGACCGAGGCGATCAGGGCGGTCCGCCAGGAGTGCTCGGCGACCGACTCGGGGTCGCGGACACCGGCCATCCACCAGCCTGTGCGCTTGGTCTGCTTGAGCGTCCCGGCTTCGAACAGGAACCTCGCCACCGCGTTCAGGTCCTCCGTCACTGTCCGGCTCCTCTCACGCCTCGGCAAGGCGGATCGCATAGTGAATGCTTTCGAGTTCTCGTCGCCCGCGTCGCGAGACCTCCTGGCTATCCAACATCATGGGCAGCCGCTCGCGAAGGGCGTTAGCCGCGGTTCCGAAGCGCAGCAGGTTCGGTCGAACCTGGAGCAGGGACCAAACGGTGTGGACGTTGAGCTCCACGTATCCATGCTGAGGTGCGAGGCCCTCGGCAAGGTGTGCCAGGAGCTTGTCACCCGACCATGGGCCCGGCTTCGGCGCACCGATGAAGTCGTCGGAGAGTTCGAGGTACGCGACTTCGCCGATCCAGTACGCCCAGTAGTTGAGGTTCGCGATCGCGCCGGCTTCATCGGCGAGGGCTGTGTCGATGAAGTGGTTGATGCGGTCCCGGTCCCCGTGGCGAGCGGACACCATGGCTACGGAGCGAGCGTTGAGCCAGCGGGCCAGCCAGTCGCCAGGTTGCTCGTTCAGCTGCTGCTGAGCGACCCACTCCCGTGTGTCGGTTCGATCGTCGTACCCCGCAAGGTAGAGCGCTTGGCGGCGGACGAGGAATTGGTCCGCTCCCCGAGCTTCGGCAGCGGTACGCCGGATGTTCGTGAAGAACCGCGCGCGGTCCTCTGCGGAGAGTTCCGGCCCGACCGGAACCGGCCCCCTTCGTGCACGTGGCGGCTTCGGAAGCGAGTGAATTGCCTTCGGCGCCAACCCACTGAGAGGCCATGCCAGGATCTCGACAAGGTCCCGTCGCATCACCACTGATCCGATCAGACTCTCCCGAGCATACGTCTCCTCCGTGAGCATGTCGGCCAGGAGCATGTCGGCCTCGAACGCCCGCTCCAATGTCTGGATGAGCACGGGTGCCGTGCCCATGCGCAGAAGCCGACGGCCAAGCATGAGCACCTGACCGACAGGCACGGCCGTGAGCGGACGTCGCCCACTCTCCCACCCCGCGATCGTGTCTGCCGAGACCGTCAGATTCACTGCGAACTCCTCCTGGGTAAAGCCGAGCTGCTCTCGTATCACCCGGAAGACGTACCCAGCGATGCTGACCGCGCGCGAGCACGGAGGCCTTCCCTGACCGCCAGTCAGGGATGCACCTGGGGTCGACCTCATGAAAGCCCCCAACTTCGGGAATTCGCGCCGGCTACCCGTACCGGCGGTCACTTCACGGCCTGATCTCGACTCTGTAGCGTCTTGCATGCCAGAGCGGTAAATCCTCCCAACGACAATACACAGGAGGAAAGTTGAGCATCATTACCGATCTCCTACCCATCGCCCCCTGGGGCTTCGGGCGCATGATGCCCTTGCGAAACGGCGAGCCGTCGCGGTGGCAGTACGCGGGCCTGGACCCGGAGACCCAGACCGGCCGGTGGTTCGGCGAGGACGGGAGCATGACCCCTGCCGAACTCGGTAAGCACGGCACGTCCGTGAACACCTACCCGCCGACCCAGCAGGGCAAGGACGGCAAGGTGGACGGCGACTCCGGCCACGACGCTTCGCAGGACTGAGAGGCAGGACCATGAACGGACACCCGGTGCTCGTTTCCACCGAGCACGAGGACCCGACAGCCGATCTCGTCATCGCGGAGCTGAACCGGCGCCGGGTGCCCGTTCTGCGGCTGGACCCCGGGAAGGACCTCCCCGGAATCGCCACCCTCGCGGCTCGATTCGGCGCCGGCGGGCTGACGGGGACGCTACGCGCCGGCGACCGAGCGGCCGAACTCGGCAGGGTGCGCGCGCTCTACCACCGCCGGCCGAGTCCTCATCTTCATCTTCCCGGCACCGAAGATCAGGCCGACCGCTTCGCGGCGAACGAAACGCGCCGAGGCCTGGGCGGCGTGCTCGCGGCACTGCCTGAATGCCTCTACCTGAGCCATCCACAGGCCATCGCCCGAGCCGAGTACAAGCCCGAACAACTTACCGTCGCAGCACGGTTCGGGCTACCCGTGCCCGAAACCTTGATCACCAATGATCCAGTCACGGCGAGGTCGTTCGCATCCGGTCGGCCTACGATCTACAAGCCCCTCCATGCCGGCCCCTACCATGTCGGCGGTGAATCTGCGGGTATCTGGGCAGCAGTGGTCGACCCGGTGGACATCGACAACCGGGTGACCGGCTGTACCCACTTGTTCCAGGAGCAGGTGGCCAAGGTCTCCGACGTCAGGGCGGTGGTCGTGGGCGATCGGGTGTTCTGCTCGCTGATCAGGGCCCCGGAGGGCGTGGTGGACTGGCGCAGCGCGTACCGTCACCTCACCTACGAGGCGGTTGAGTGCCCTGAATCGGTCCGGTCGGCTCTGCTGCTCTTCCTCCGCGAATTCGGCCTGAAGTTCGGCGCGTTCGACTTCGCGGTGACCGCCGATGGCGAGTGGTGGTTCCTGGAATGCAACCCCAATGGCCAGTGGGCATGGCTTGAGCATGCGGCCCAGCTGCCGATCACGACCGCGATTGCCGACCTTCTGGAGAACGGAGAGGCCGCATGATCGACGTGCCGTCCGAGGGTCTGAGGGCGAAGCTCGTCGCCCAGCTCAAGGAGGAGGGGGTGATCCGTAGCCCCGAATGGGAGGCGGCGATGCTGGCCGTCCCACGTGAAGCGTTCCTCGCGGGCGGGTGGTTCGAGCACGACGATGGCGGGTGGTACCGGTCCGCCTCGCTCACCGACGAGCCGGGACTGATCCGGCGCGTGTACGAGGACGACAGCCTGGTGACTCAACTCAGCGGTGTGATCTTTCCGTTCCAGTTGGACGGACGCCTTCTGCAAGCGCCCACGTCCTCCTCCACCATGCCGGGCCTCGTGGTCCGCATGCTTCAGGACCTCCAGGTGTCGGAAGGCGTGTCAGTCCTGGAAATCGGCACCGGGACTGGCTACTCCACCGCCCTACTGACGCACCTCCTCGGTGACGAGCAGGTGACCTCCATCGAAGTCGACCCGGACGTCTCCGGGCGGGCCGGCGCGGCTCTCGGAGGGCTCGGCTACTGGCCGAACCTCGTCGTCGGCGATGGACTCGTAGGCCACCCGGCCGATGCGCCGTACGACCGCTTGATCGCGACGTGCGAGGTACACACCATCCCGACGCAGTGGATCGAGCAGACCAAGCCTGGCGGCGTGATCCTGGCCACCGTGGGTGGCTGGATGCACTCCTCGGAGCTGGCCCGGCTCACGGTCCAGGAGGACGGGACGGCTGTCGGCCGGTTCCTCGGGGGCGAGGTCTCCTTCATGTTCGCCCGGCCCCACCAGCCGCCGCCCCTCGGGCTGTTGCCGGACCTGGACTCGGGTGTTGCCCGGGACGCCACGTACGGGCCGGAGGCCCTGGACGACTGGACGGCTCGCTTCGTCGCCCAGATCGCCGCGCCCCGGGCTCAGAAGCTCATGCTGCACCGCGACGGCCTGGACGAATACCTCCTGATCGATGTCGGAGCCGGATCGTGGGCGGTGCTCTCCCCGGCGACGGGCGGCTGGATGGTCCGTCAGGGCGGCCCGGACCGGCTGTGGGACGACATCGAGAAGTACCTCTCGCAGTGGTACACCGACGGCGCACCACCGCTGGAGTACTTCGAAATCACCGTGACTCCGCAAGCACAGACGATCAGCTGGACGAACGAGCCTCAGCACTAAGGTGAGTCGACGACAGCCGAACAGTGCCAACAGGTTCGGGCCCTCCTCAACAATCACCGCTTCGCGTCAACCACGCGGATCCTGGTCGAGAGCCCATCCGGCCGGTTGCTCCCGGCCCCCTCTGCTCGCCCGCCGGCACTGGATTCCGGAGCAACCAGTACCCCGTGAGCGCGTCCGGCTGCAGTGGCAGCCGGACGCGCCGGATGCCCTCCTGGACGGGAGTGGCAAGGCACCCATCGACTACGGCTCTTGGCCGCTCCACAAGAGACTCGGTGCTGCGCGCGAGGACAGCCTTTCACGTGTTCTGACTGGGCCTCGGAATGGATCCGCTGACCTACGTGACCGACATGCTCACCGTGGCCGTCTTCGACGCCGAGCTGTTCGACGAGATGTTCCAGCGGATCCTCTCCACCAACGACGAAGGCCACCGAATCGGGCTGGAAGTCGCCACGGGACGCTCAACCGGCATTCCCTTCACCGCGGATCAGGCGGATCGCCTCGCCTGCTCCGAGCCGATGCAGCCCGCCGGCGCGACGCTCCTGCGACTGGCCTGGCGGCACCAAGACGTACTCCTCCAACGTTCCGACGCTGGAGGATCCGGGGACGCACATGACCTCCGAGGGTCTGCGGGTGAAGCTCGTCGCCCGCCTCAAGAAGCAAGGAACGATCCGCAGCCCCGTGTGGGAGGCGGCGTCAAGGACCTGGATGAGCGTGCCTCAGCACTGGAGTGATTCGTGGGAGAGTGGGACGAGCCGCTGGAGTTGTGGGCTGCCTGCCGGGAGGCTCTCCGCCGTCCGGTCGGCGAGCTGAAGGCGGTCCGACTGGACGGCCGACAAGTCGCCTCGCACGTCGACCCGTCCGCACCTCGTCTGATTCTGCGGTGGGACGGCGTGGAGTGGGTTCCGGAGACCATTGCGAACGGCTACGCCACCGCCCAGCGCATCGTGCACGGCATCCGGGGCGACGGGACGATGTGACAGGGGGTCTTGGGCACTGCTGTCCTGCGCGACGACAGTTGGGCGGCTCGGACGGGTCACTTGTACAAGGCACGCAGCGTTCCGTGGATGAACGACGCGAAGGAGGCCGCGCCTTCGTGCACTCCGTCGTGGCCCTCGGCGACCTCGTAGGTCTTCCCGCCCTTCTCCGCCGGGCCGATGAAGGAGTAGATGTACCCCTGATGGGCCATGAACACGACGCAGCCGTCGAGCGACTGCCCGGGAGCCGACTCCTCCAGGATCTCCCGGGCGTGATCCTTGATCCCCAGGATCTCCGGGAACGCGTACGTCTCCCCCCGCAGCGCGGAGAACCCGCCGCCGCCGGCGAGTGCCAGGAACTCCCGGTAGTCCTCGGGGAGGGCGACTCCCTGATCCTCCTCGATCAGCGAGATCTGCTCCGGGGTCAGGCCGACCGCCCCCTTCAGTGATTCGGGGAACGCACTCAGAATCCCTGCCGTCACACCCATGTGCCCCGCACCTCAGAACGTCGTGGAACCGCCCCCGAACAGGACCATGATCCCGCAACGACGTCCCGGTCAGCCCCGGCGGATGGCCTGGCGGGTGCGGCGGGCGATGCGGTGGGCGCGCTGGACGGCGACGAAGGCGGGCATGGAGTCGGCCTGGGTGAGGCGGTACTTGAGGCGGAGTTGGGGGCTGAGGCCGCTCTGCGCCTCCGGCCCGATGGCCCGCAGGAGGCGGGTGACGTGCTGCTGGTAGGCGGCGCGGTAGGCGCGGTCGCCGTCCGGGACGGTCCAGAAGAACATCGGGATCTCCTCGACCAGGCAGTTGCGGTCGTAGGCGCGCAGGTGCTCGGCGAAGACCGGTTCGGGGCGGGCGAGCAGCCATTCGCGGACGAGTTCCATCGAGCGGACGCGGTCGACCAGGCCGCGCGGGTCGGTCTTCTTCTGGGTGATGGAGAGGTCGCCGTCCTCGCGCACCCGCCAGTGGTAGATCGGGTCGGCGAGCACGTCGACGCGTTCGGCGAGGAAGTGGTGGGGCACGCTGACCGGGGCGTCCTCGTACAGGATGCCCTCGGGGTAGAGCAGGCCGGCGCCGTCGAAGAAGGTGCGCCGGTAGACCTTGTTCCAGGCGGTGCGGTCGGTGACGAGCGCGGGCAGTTCGCCGACGTGGGTGCGCAGCCGGGTCTCGCGGAACGGGCGGCGGTGGCCGTGCGAGGGGCTGAGGCCGGTGGTGCGCAGGCGCAGCGCGTTGCCGGCGGCGAAGTCGGAGCCGGTCTCGTCGAGGGTGCCGATCATCAGCTGGTAGGCGTGCGGCGGCAGGGTGTCGTCGCTGTCGACGAAGGCCAGGTACTCGGTGCCGGGGGTGAGGTGGCGCCAGCCGGTGTTGCGGGCGGCGCCGAGGCCCTGGTTCCGCTGCTGGACCAGTCGGAAGCGCGGGTCCCGTTCGGCGTACTCCTTGGCGATGGCGGGGCCGTCGTCGGTCGAGCCGTCGTCGACCAGGACGCACTCGAAGTCCTCGAACGTCTGGGCCGCGATCGAGTCCAGGCACTCCCCGAGGTAACGCTCGACGTTGTAGATCGGGACGACGAGGGAGAGACGGGGGGCCATCGCACGACCTTTCGCTCAGGAGCGGACGGGCCGGGCGGCCGTCGACCGCCGGTCACCGACAGTGGCCCGAGCATACGGACCGTATGCGACCCGTGGGCGAACGCCGGGTTGAATCGAGCGAGCGGATCGGTGCATCCATCGGTCCGTCGGCCGTGTCCCACGGCAACCCGCCCGGACGGGCGGCCCCTTGGGGCGCAAGGGGAAGGCCCCGGACCGCCCGACCGGTCCGGGGCCTTCCCTCACCCGCTGCGGGTCAGGCGCTCTTGACGGCCGCGAAGCGGTCCGACACGTCCTGCCAGTTGACGACGTCCCACAGGCGGGTGACGTAGTCCGGGCGGACGTTGCGGTACTGCAGGTAGTAGGCGTGCTCCCAGGCGTCGAAGGCGAGCAGCGGGGTGGTGTTCTGGCCGACGTTGCCGTGGTGGTCGTAGACCTGCTCGACGATCAGGCGCTGACCGAGCGGCTCCCAGGACAGGATGCCCCAGCCGGAGCCCTGCACGCCGGTGGTGGCGGTGGTGAGCTGCTTCTTGAAGGCCTCGAAGCTGCCGAAGTGCTCGGTGATGGCGTCGGCCAGCTCGCCCTCGGGGCGGTCGCCGCCCTCGGGCGAGAGGTTCTGCCAGAACAGCGAGTGCAGCACGTGGCCCGACAGGTGGAACGCGAAGGTCTTCTGCAGGCCGACCAGGCCGCCGAACTGGTCCTTGTCGCGGGCCTCGGCCAGCTGGTCGAGGGTGTCGTTGGCGCCCTTGACGTACGCGGCGTGGTGCTTGGAGTGGTGCAGCTCCAGGATCTCGGCCGACATCGCCCGCTCCAGCGCGGAGTAGTCGTACGGCAGGTCGGGAAGCGTGTAGGTGCCCATCAGGACACGGCCCCTTTCGGCGGGTTGAACGGTGGTGATCGTGCCGGGTCAACACTATTGCGTATCAGTTGCAAGAACGAAGCATGGGCTCCTGCTTATTCCTCACACGCCGTCGGGCACAATGGCCGCCGTTCGGCGCGCCGGCCGGAAAGGGGTGGGTGACCGCGGCGGGGCGGTGGCGGCACCGGGCACCCGGCGGGTGATGCGGGCCTGACGCCCGTACGGTCCCCGGCCCGCGCGTGACTCCCGGTCGGGTCCGGAACCTCCACGGACCCGGCACGCGGGGCGGACCTGACAACGTTTCGGTCTCGCCGCCCGGCAATCCTTTCCCGGGGCTTCCCTCCGCGTTCTCCGTTGTGCCATTTTACATGTCACACAGCAAGGCCCGTGCGCCCCACGCAGCACGGCTCCCCCACCCTCAACGGCCCCGGAGGCCCCCACAGATGCGTCCCTCCTCGATAGCGAAGGACGCCGCGCGCAGACTGCCCGCGCTCGGCACCGCCCTTCTCCTCTCGCTCGGCCTGTTCGCGCCGGCCGCCCAGGCCGCCGGCACCCCCGGCTCCGCGCCGGCCGGGAGCCCGGCCGCCCCGGCCGCACCCGCCGCCTCGGCCGGGAAGGCCGCGCCGCGCACGATCCCCGTGCCCAAGTCCCCGGACACCCCCGAGGACGCCCGCCCGCTCGCCTCGGACCCGCGGGCCAAGGCCACCGCCCCGACGGCGGGCAGCTCCGTCGGCGCCGCCAAGTCGGCCCGTCAGTTCTCGGCCGCGGCCGCCTGCGACGTCTCCGCCTTCACCGGCAAGTCCGGTGCCGCGCTGGTCCAGCAGGTCAAGTCGTCCGGCCTGGACTGCGTCAACACGCTGTTCCAGGTCACCGGCAACGACGCCAAGGGCGCCTTCAACGAGGCCCAGATGGTCACCGTCGCCAACGCCCTGCGCGACACCGCCGCCACCTACCCCGGCGACAACTCCACCTCCGCCGGGCAGCTGGTGCTCTTCCTGCGGGCCGGCTACTACGTGCAGTGGAACAACAAGGACGTCGTGGGCCCGTACGGCGACGGCCTCAAGAGCGCCATCCGCGGCGCGCTGGACGCCTTCTACGCCGCCCCGCACAGCAAGGACGCCACCGACGCCAACGGCGCCACCCTCGCCGAGGCCGTCACCCTGATCGACAGCGCCCAGGAGAACGCCCGCTACACCGGCGTCGTCAAGCGGCTGCTGAACGACTACACCGGCAGCTGGCCCGCCGCGATGACCAGCGCCGTCGCCAACACCGAGACCGTCATCGAGCGCGGCTTCGACCTGCCGGAGTTCGTCTCCGCCCTCCAGGCCGACCCGTCCTTCGCCACCACCGCGGCGTCCTTCGTGACCCGCAACAGCAGCCTGATCAACGGCGGCGACCTGGTCACCAAGATCGGCATCCAGCTCGGCAACCTGGTGGCCAACGACGCGCTGCGCGCCCAGGGCCGGCCGATCCTCAAGGACCTGATCAACCGCTACCCGCTGGTCGGCAACACCGGTCCGCTCACCATGAACCTGCTCTGGTTCGCGGAGAAGAAGGACGAGGGCAACTGTTCCCTCTACGGCACCTGTGACGTCCCGGCCAAGCTGGTCCCGCTGGTCCTCACCGTCGACCACACCTGCAACGCCAACCTGCGCATCCGCGCCCAGGACATGACCGCGCAGCAGCTCGCCGACACCTGCACCAGCCTGATCAACCAGGACGCGTTCTTCCACAAGGTCGTCAAGGACGGCGGCCCGGTCGCCAACGACAACAACACCAACCTCGAGGTCGTCGCCTTCGACGACTACTACAACTACAGCCTGTACGCCTGGGAGATGTACAAGATCGAGGTCGACAACGGCGGCATGTACGAGGAGGGCGACCCGGCCAAGGCCGGCAACCAGGCCCGCTTCATCGCCCACGAGGCCTCCTGGCTGCGCCCCCAGTTCCAGATCTGGAACCTCAACCACGAGTACACCCACTACCTCGACGGCCGCTACGACATGTACGGCGACTTCGAGGCCGGCATGACCACCCCGACCATCTGGTGGGTCGAGGGCCTCGCCGAGTACGTCTCCTACAGCTACCGCGGCGAGCACTACGACGCCGCGGTCGCCCAGGCCGCCAAGGGCACCTACACCCTGAGCACCCTGTTCGACAGCACCTACGACAACGCGGACTCCACCCGCGTCTACAACTGGGGCTACCTGGCCGTCCGCTACATGCTCCAGTCGCACCCGCAGGACGTCGACGCGCTGCTCGCCAAGTACCGCGCCGGCGACTGGAACGGCGCCCGCACCCTGCTGAAGACCACCATCGGCACCTCGTACGACGCCGACTTCGCCACCTGGCTCAAGCAGTGCGGCGCCGACAACTGCGGCTCGCTGCCCACCAACCAGGCCCCCCTGTGCACCGCCGCCGACGCCCGGCAGTTCGACAAGAACTGCCGCCGCGACAACGTGGCCGCCACCACCGGGAACTACAGCTACAGCTTCCTGAACCTGCCGGCCGGCGTGAAGCAGCTGACCATCACCACCAGCGGGGGCACCGGCAACGCCGACCTCTACTACAACGCCGGCTCCTGGGCCACCACCGGCTCCTACACGGCCAAGTCCACCACCAGTGGCAACGGTGAGACCCTGACCATCACCAACCCGCCGGCCGGTTACGTCTTCTTCAGCCTCTACGCCCAGCAGGGCTTCGGCGGCGCGACCGTCACCACGACCTACAACTGACCGACCGCGTCACAGGCGCCGTACGCACCGTACGCGCGCACCGTACGCACGGAAGGGCCCCGCGGCTTCGCGGGGCCCTTCCGCGTTCCCGTCCCCTCCCCCTCCCCCGCCGCGAATATCCACGGGTTATAACGATTCGACCATCGAATAGATCGTCAACACCCCGTAAGAGATCGCATATTCCTCTGTCGAGGGGGTGTCCGGACGGCGAAGTTTCGGTTAGTGTCCATGAACAGATCAACCGGTTCGGCCTCCGGCAACGGAATGCCGAATATTTCTGACGGCTCGGGTGCGGCATTCTCGCCGTACCCGCCAATCCCCGGAATGGAGAGTTAGTCATGAAGATGGTCAAGGCGCTCGTCAAGAAGTTCAAGAAGAACGACGACCTCGCGAACCACGCGTGGGTGCTGCACGTTATCTAACGTGGCCAGCCGCTGGCGGGGGCCCGGGTCGGCCGTGCCCCCGCCGGCGCCACGGCGCGTCCGGGATTCCCCCGCGCGCCGTACCGAACGCACTGACCAGCCATTTCGCATTGGAGGCCGGATTCCCGTGGAAGAAATGGCGACGGCAACCGCGCGCAGCCATTCCATCGTGTTCGCCCCGAGGATTCAGGAGCTGCTGGCCAGGGACGAGAAGGTGTTCCGGATCGACCCGGCGAAGGTCGGCGTCTCGGACTCCCGGCTGATGGCCGAAATCGTCGCGGCCCGCCCCGTCCTTTCCAACGAGCGCTCGGTCTACAAGCCCGCCGCCGGCTCCGACATCCCCCACGACAGCGCGACGCGCACCATCCGCGCACTGGGGCAGGACGCCATGGCGGGCATCCGCAAGCCCCCGCCGCCGGCGCGCGGCATGTCCGGCTCCTGGCCCTACGCCGGCACCTCCTACCTGCGCCGCTGGCTGTTCTCCGCCGACCCGCTGCCGGTCTCGCTGCTGTGGAAGCGCGGCGTCACCCGCTCCGACACCCTCTCCCGGCTCGCCGACCGCGCCGTGACCCGCTGGCCCGGCTCCGCAGACCAGGACGGCCGCACCGCACTCGCCGGGCTGATCCGCGACGCCGACGACCCGCTGGAGCGCAAGCAGGCCGTCGCGATGTACCGGCGGGCGACGGCCACCCTCTGCGACGGCGTGGCCGCGCTGACCGGCAACGCCCTGTGGCTGATGGGCCCGGAACGGGAACGGCCGGAGCACCGCGCCGACCTCACCGATGTCCTCTGGGAGACGCTGCGCCTGCTGCCGCCCGCCTGGATGCTGTACCGCAACGGCGGCGCGGCGTACACCGAACTCCACCCCGAGATCCGGCCCGAGGACGACGTCGCGCTCTTCCCGCTGCTGATGCACCGCCACCCGGACTACTGGTCCGACCCGCTGGAGTTCCGCCCCGGGCGCTGGGACGGCGTCACGGACCCGGAGAAGACGCCCGGGTTCATGCCCTTCGGCTTCGACGGCGCCCGCTGCTGGGCCAAGCACCTGATCGTGCCGCTGGCCGAGCAGCTGCTGACCGCGGCCCTGGACAACCGGCTGGTCGTCCGCAGCCCGCAGCAGGACGCGCAGGTGCCGCTGCGCTCCCTGCTCTCCGTACGGTTCGAGGCGCGGGTCGAAGCCTGACGCCCCGGCATCCCGGCATCCCGGCGCCACCGAACACCCCTGACACCACGGGACACACCATGGAATCGCCCACTCTGGCCGACTGGGTCGGCGACGTCGACGGCTTCACCGCCCGCCAGTGGCAGCGCGAGCCCGCGCTCTTCCCCCGGAAGGCCCCGGAGACCCCGGGGGCCCCGGCCGCGCCGGCCGGGCCGTTCGACCTCGACGAACTGGACGCCGCCTTCGACAGCGGGCTGCTGCGCACGCCCTACCTGGAGATGGTCCGCTCCGACAAGGTGACCATCCCGCCCGAGGCCTTCACGACCTCGCGCACCGTCAACGGCACGACGCACCACGGCTTCGCGGACCGCGCGAAGGTGCTCGCCCAGCTGCACCGCGGGGCGACACTGCTGCTGCGCTGCGTCGACCAGTGGCACCGCCCGACCGGCGAGCTGGTGGCCCGGCTGTCCGAGGAGCTCGACCGGCGGGTGGAGGCCTTCTTCTTCGTCACCCCGGCCGGCGGCCAGGGCCTCGCGGTGCACCGCGACGACGCCGACGTGTTCGTCCTCCAGGCCGCCGGGCGCAAGACCTGGTACGTCCACGACGCGCCGACGGCGGCGGACTGGCGGCTCGGCGAGCTCCCGGAGGACGAGCGCTCCCCGCTGCGCCTGCACGGCGTGCTCGAACCCGGCGGCGTGCTCTACATCCCGCGCGGCTTCGCGCACCGGGCGGTCGGCGCCGGGGGGCTGTCCGCCCACCTGTCGCTGACCGTCCGCGACCTCTCCGTGCAGGACCTGCGCACCACCCTGGAAGGGCAGTTGGCCGAGGGCCTCGACCTGCCCGCCCGCCCACTCGGTGAGGCCGCGATCGCCGACGCCTGCGCCGCCCTGCTCGACCACGCCCGGGCGAGGCTCGACGCGCTCGGGCCGGCGGACCTCCTGCGCGCCGCCCGCGCCGCCCGGACCGGCACCACCCACGCGCCGGCGGCACCGGCGGCACCGGCCGAGACCGTGGAGACCCTCGCTGCGGCCGCCCGCACCTGGGAGTCCGGGGCACCCGCCGACGGACGCACCGGACTCGCCGCCGTCGGCCGCACCTGGCGCCGGCTGCGCGGCGCCGCCGAGTAGCCCACGGCGGCGACGACGACCGCCCGGCGCACGGAATCCACTTCGATGATCCGACTGTCCGTCAGGAGTGGTCGGACCGGTCGAGGTTCGACCCGGGGATCCGGCCCGGCCCCGACGACCGTTTCCCTTCTGCGGAGGGCGCTGGGGCAGACTGCCCACCATGCGATCAGATGATCAGAGAGGCGCCCTGCCCAAGCCCGTCCTGCCGGACCTCGCCGCCGCCCGTGCGATCGGCCCCGAGGCCGCCACGGAGGCCCGCTGGGAGGGGCTCGTCCTGTCGTGGGAATGGATCCAGCACGACATCGGGCACGGCCCCGGAAGCTGCAACGACGGCCTGGTGCGCCTGCTGAAGGCCGCCCGCGCGGAGCCCCGGCTGCGCCGGCTCTTCCCCTGGACCAGCCACTACAACCTGCACTTCAGCCTGTCGACCTCGTTCCCGTGGGCAGCCGCGGGCGTGCCCTTCGCCGTGCCGCAGGACGGCGGCGGCTACCGGATCCACGGCCCGGGCGGCTCCGGGGTGCTCGGCACGCCCGCCACCGCGGAGGAGGCCGTCGCCCTGCTGGTCGAACACCTCCCGCCGGACCTCGGGCCGGTGTTCAACCACCCGGCGGACGGGCCGCGCTGAGGCCGCCGGGGTGGCAGCGCCCCGCACCGGGGGTCACGATGAAAGCCCGGCCACCTCCGGCCCCGGCCCGATCGGAGCGCGATGAGCGACCAGCACAACGTCGTCCTGCTGACCTTCCCCGACGCCGCCGCCTGGCGCCCGGCCTTCGACGAGGCGCAGCACCTGCCGGGCCTGCGGATGGTGGCGGCGATGGAGCGCAGCGCCGACGGGCTGCTGGAGGTCGCGGACACCTTCACCAGGGGCGCGGGGGTGGCCACCGTCGGCTCGGGTGTGCTGGGCGGCCTGATCGGGCTGCTCGGCGGGCCGGTCGGCGTGCTGCTGGGCTTCGCAGCCGGCGCGGCGATCGGCAACGCGGCCGAGGAGCACCAGGCGAGCGAGGGCGGCGCCGGGCTGATCCTGCTCTCGCCCCGGGTGCCGGACGGCGGGGCGCTGCTCGCGCTGGAGGTCCGGGAGTCCTCGCCCGCCCCGGCGGACGAGCTGGCGGCCCGGCACGGGGCCTCGGTCGAGCGGATCGACGCGCGCGAGTTCGCCGAGCAGGTCCGGGCGGCCGAGCAGAAGGCCGACGAACGGAAGGGCGACAAGCAGAAGGGCGACGAGCGGAAGGCGGACGGCGCGGGGGCCTCCTGAGCGCACCGGCCTCGCCGTCACTACCCCGCGCCGTCACACCCCGCCGTCACACCCCCGCCCGCCGTCACTCCGCCCGCCCTCACTCCGCCCGCAGCGCGTCCACCGTGCGCGCCCGCGCCGCCCGTACGGCCGGGAGCAGGGCGCCGGCCAGGGCGATCAGCACGCCGCCGAGGGCGAGCAGGACCAGCACCGGGGTGCCGAACACGTCCAGCGCGGAGGCCGGGAAGGTCAGCCCGGCGCTGCGGCCCATCGCGGGCACCGTCAGGCCGTGCAGCAGCAGGCCCGCCGGCAGTCCGACCGCGCCGCCGACGGCCCCGACCGGGACCACCGAGGCGAGGACGGCGCCCACGGTCTGCGCCGGGGTCATGCCGAGCGCCTTGGTGACGCCCGTGTCCCGGGTGCGCTCGCGGATCTCCAGGACGACGGTGTTGAACACCCCGAGCCCGGCGACCACGAGCAGCAGCGCGGTCAGGGTGGCGGTGAGCGAGTTCAGTGCGGCGATCGAGCCGCTGGAGCCGTGCGGCCCGCCGGTGTCGGCGGTCATGTGCTCCGGGGCGAGCGCGGCGCCGAGGGCGGTGGCGTAGGCGGTCCGGTCGGTGCCGGGCTTCAGTTTGACGGCCCAGAAGTCCGGTGTGGGGGCCGTGCCGGGCGGGTAGCTGGCGGCGTCGGTGAACAGCTCGTTGGTCTGCACGTGCGGGTCGAAGACCTCGCCGACGATCCGGACGGTGACCGGCCGGCCGTGGCTCGTGAAGGTCACCCGGTCGCCGAGCCCGACGGAGGCCTCGGTCAGGAAGGTGGCCGGGGCGACGGCCTCGCCCGGGCCCCGGTACCAGCGCCCGGTGACCATCCGGTAGCCCGCCCAGGAGGAGTCGCCGTCGAAGGCGGTCACCGTGGTGCTGCCGGCCACCCCGGGGACGGTGACGTCCTCGGTGCCGTTGCCGAAGTACGCGGCGGTGCCGGGCCGGGCGTCCAGCGCCGCGGTGACGACGGCCCGGTCGGCCGGGACCGGCCTGCCCGTCGGAACCGCCCCGGGCGGGCCGTCCGGGCGTGTCGGGTGCACCACGAGGTCCCCGGCGTCCCGTGTCTTCGCCTGCTGCACCCAGCTCATCGTCCCGCCCATGCCCACCGCGAAGACGGCCGCCGCCGTGCCGAACAGCACCGCCGCGAGCATCCCGGCCGCGCGGGCCGGGCGGGCGAAGGGCTGGGCGAGGCCGAGGGTCAGCGGGCGGGGCAGCGGCAGCCGGGCGGCCAGTGCGGCGGCCCGGGTGGCGAACGCGTCCCGCCGGGTGCCGCCCGCCGTACGGCCGACGGCGAGCGCGTCCACCGTGCGCAGCCGTCCGGCCCGGGCCGCGGCGGCCCAGGCGACCAGGGCGACGGCGGCCAGGGTGCCGCCCGCCACGGCGGCGTCGACCCGGGGGGAGAGGCCCGAGGCGGTGGTGCCGTAGAGCGATCCGGTGGTGGCGAGCACCGGGACGGTCAGGGCGTTGCCCGCGACCACCCCGAGCAGGGTGCCGGCGCCGGCCGGGATCAGCGCCTGGGCGACGTACGCGCGCACCACCTGGGCGGGGGTGCAGCCGAGCGCCTTGAGCACGCCGATCCGTCGGGTGGCGGTGCCGACGGCGCCGGCCACCACATTGCCCGCGACCAGGACCGACATGGCCGTCCCGAGCAGGCCGAAGGCGACCATGAAGGGCAGGAACAGGGCGGTGTTGCGGTCCGAGCCCTGCTTGGCGGTGAGCCAGGACTGCGCGCCGGTGAGCGCCCCGCCGGGGGCGGCCGCGGCCACGGCGGCCCGGTCGGCGGCCATGGCGTCGGCGCTGCCGGTGTCCGTGAAGCGGTAGAGCATCTCGTAGCCGGGGGTGCTGCCGGGTGCGGTGAGGGCGGCGATGCCGTCCGGGGTCACCCAGGCGTCCGAGGTCCGGCTGACGGAACGGGCGAAGCCGACGACCCTGAGGGTGGGCGCGCCCGGCAGGCCGGGCAGCCGCAGGGTGCCGCCCGGTTGCCGGGGCTTGTCGCCGTACCCGGCCTCGATCACCACCTCGCCCGGCTGCTGCGGCCAACTCCCTTGGAGCAGAGTGACGTCGTCGACCCCGACGGTGGCCGCGGCGCGGCCGGTGACGGTCATCGGCGCCATCGTGATCCCGGGCGGCAGGTCCGTGCCGGAGCCGGGCTCGGGGTCGACGGTGACGGTGCGGTACGGCCCGGCGGCGGCCGTCACCCCGGGGGCGTGCGCGGTGGCGGCGAGCTGGTCGGCGCTCGCCCGGGCGCCGTCGAAGCGCGCGGTGAGGTGGGCGCCGTGCTGGCCGTCGAAGGCCTGCTCGAAGGGGGCCCGGGAGGCGACCAGCAGCGAGCCGCCGAGGACGGAGCAGGTGGTGGCCACCAGCGCGGCCAGTCCGACGGCGACGGACTGCGTCCGGCGCCTGCGCACACCCGCGCGCACGACCCTGCCGAGCGCGGTCATGACGCCACCGCCGAAGCCGAAGCCGAGTCCGCCTCGACCCGGCCGTCCCGCATCCGGACCGTCCGGGTGGCGCAGTCCTCGGCCAGGGCCAGGTCGTGGGTGACGAGCAGGACGGTCTGCCCGTCCTCGTGCAGGTCCCGGAACAGCTCCTTGACGTCCTCGCCGGCGGCCGAGTCCAGCGCGCCGGTCGGCTCGTCCGCCAGCAGCAGGGCCGGCCGGTTCATCAGCGCCCTCGCCACCGCGACGCGTTGGCGCTCGCCGCCGGAGAGCCGGCCCGGGTGGGCGCGGGCGTGCCGGTCGATGCCGAGCGCCTCCAGCAGTTCGGCCGCCCGGCGCCGGGCCTCGGCGCGCGGGACGCCGGCCAGTTCGCCGGCCAGCACCACGTTGTCGGCCACGGTGAGGTCGTCCAGCAGGTTGAAGAACTGGAACACCATGCCGATCGTGCCGCGCCGGTAGCGGGCCGAGGCCGCCTCGCCCAGTCGGTCCACCCGCACCCCGGCCACGGTGACCGTCCCGGCGCTGGGCCGGTCCAGCCCGGCGACCAGGTTCAGCAGGGTGGACTTCCCGCTGCCGGACGGGCCGAGCACGGCCACCGACTCCCCTGCCCGCACGCTCAGCGTGACGTCGTCCAGGGCCGCCCGGGCGCCCTCGTAGTGGCGGCTCACGCCGCTCAGTTCGATCACCGGATCGCTGCTCATGTCCCCGCTCCTGGTCGCTTCCCGTCTGGTGCCGCGACGAAGGTACGGACGGGCGGCGCGGGTCCGCGTCCGCCGACCGCCGCAGGTTCCGTACCGCGTCGGGTGGACGGCCGCCGGCGTCATCCCTCCGGTGTAGTCGTGGGGAGTACCGGCCACCCCCCGGCCGCGGGGCTGTCCCGCGGGGCCCGTGGCCCCCACAATGTCCCGGTGATCAACCATCCGACGGTGCGCCGGCTGCGCGCGGCGGTCCGCCCGGCCGACGGCCCGGGCACCGCGCCGCCGCCCCGGCCGACCCGGCGCGGCCAGGCCTTCGACGTGGCCCTGGCCCTCTTCCTCGCCTTCACCGGCGGGCGCTACGCGACCATCGCGGGCGGCCCGCACGGGACGGCGCCGTCCTGGCTGCTGCTGGTGGTGCCGCTCGTCCCGCTGCCGCTGGTCCTGCGCCGCCGCTACCCGCTGGCGGTGCTGTGGACGGTGCTGCCGGCCGCGCTGCTGGTCCGGCACCAGTCGCAGGACATCGCGTACTCGGCGGGCGTGGCGGTGGTCGTCGCCGCGTACAGCGCCGCCGCGTACGGGCGCCGCCCCCGGGCCCTGCTGCTCGGCCTGCCGGCCGCCACCGCCGCCCTGGTGGTGCTCTTCTCCGCGGCCAAACTGCCGCACTTCCCCAACGGGGTGATCGCCGTCCTGCTCCTGGTGCCGGTGTTCGCGGTCGCGTACGAACTGCGGATGTGGCGCCGCCGGGTGGAGGAGGGGCGGGAGCGGCTCTCCGCCCTGGAGCGCGAGCAGCTGGCCGCGCTGCAGCGCGCGGTGGAGCTCGAACGGGCGAGGATCGCCCGGGAGTTGCACGATGTCGTCACCCACAACGTGAGCATGATGACGATCCAGGCCGGGGCGGCCCGCAAGATCCTGGACACCGCGCCGGAGAGGGCCCGCGAGGCGATGCTCGCGGTGGAGTCCGGCGGCCGCGCGGCGATGACCGAACTCCGGCACGTGATGGGCCTGTTGACCATCGACTCGGAGAGCGCCGACAACCCGGCCGCCGGGGCCGGCCTCAGCCCGCAGCCGGGCCTCGGCCGGCTGGAGACGCTGGTCCACGGCGTCCGGCAGGCCGGGCTGCCGGTCGAGCTGACCGTCCGCGGCGAGCGCCGCGCCGTCCCGCCCGGGGTCGAGCTGGCCGCCTACCGGGTCGTCCAGGAGGCGCTCACCAACACCGTCAAGCACGCGGGCGGCGCCCACGCCGCGGTGACCGTCGAGTACGCCCCCGACCGGCTGCTGGTGGAGGTCACCGACACCGGAGGCCGCCCCACCGGCGCCGCCGCCACCGGCAACGGACGCGGCCTGCTCGGCCTGCGCGAGCGCCTCGCCGTCTACGGCGGCACCCTGCACACCGACCCCCGGCCGCGCGGCGGCTACCGCGTCAAGGCCCTGATTCCCCTGGAGAGTTCATGACCGAGCAGCCGCTGCGGGTGGTGGTCGCCGATGACCAGGCCCTGGTCCGCACCGGGTTCCGGCTGATCCTGGAGTCGGAGGGCATCGAGGTGGTGGCCGAGGCCGAGGACGGCGAGCAGGCCGTCGCCGCCGTCCGCCGCTGCCGGCCGGACGTGGTGCTGATGGACATCCGGATGCCCGGCCTGGACGGACTGGAGGCCGCCCGCCGGATCCTGGCGGACGGCGCGCAGGAGCCGCCGCGGATCATCATGCTGACCACCTTCGACCTCGACCACTACGTCTACGCGGCGATGGCCGCCGGGGCCAGCGGCTTCCTGCTGAAGGACGTCACCCCGGAGCACCTGGCGGCCGCCGTCCGGCTGGTCCGCACCGGGGACGCGCTGCTCGCCCCGACGATCACCCGCCGTCTGGTCGAGCGCTTCGCCCGCCCGGAGAGCCCGGCCGGCCCCGCCGCCGCCCCGCACCGGGAGCTGGGCACGCTCACCCCGCGCGAGCTGGAGGTGACGGGGCTGCTCGCCCGCGGCCTCAGCAACGCCGAACTCGCCGCCCGGCTGGGGCTGTCCGAGGCGACGGTGAAGACGCACGTGGCCCGGATCCTCGGCAAGCTGGGCCTGCGGGACCGGGCCCAGGTGGTGGTCGCGGCGTACGAGACCGGGCTGGTCAGCGTGGGGTCCGTCGCCGATCCGGCCGGGGGCCGGTGACGCGCGACGGGAGCCCCGGGCCTTGCCGCCCCGGGCTCCCGTCGTCACGCGCCGCGGATCAGCGGAGGTCGAAGCGGTCCGCGTTCATGACCTTGACCCAGGCCGCGACGAAGTCCTCGACGAACTTCTCCTTGGCGTCGTCGGCCGCGTACACCTCGGCGACGGCCCGCAGTTCGGCGTTCGAGCCGAAGACCAGGTCGGCGCGGGTGCCGGTCCAGCGCACCCGGCCCGAACCGTCCCGGCCCTCGAAGGTGTGGGCGTCCTCCGAGGTGGCCTTCCAAGCGGTGTCCAGGTCCAGCAGGTTGACGAAGTAGTCGTTCGTCAGCACGCCGGGGGTCGCGGTGAGCACACCGTGCGTGGACCCGCCGTGGTTGGCGCCCAGCACGCGCAGGCCACCGACCAGGACGGTCAGCTCGGGCGCGCTGACGCCCAGCAGGTTGGCCTTGTCGAGCAGCAGGTACTCGGCCGGCAGCCGGTTGCCCTTGCCGACCCAGTTGCGGAAGCCGTCCGCCTTGGGCTCCAGCGCGGCGAAGGAATCGGTGTCGGTCAGCTCCTGCGGCGCGTCCACCCGGCCCGGCGCGAACGGCACCTCGACGGCCAGCCCGGCCGCCCTGGCGGCCTGCTCGATGCCGACGCCGCCGGCCAGCACCACCAGGTCCGCGAGCGAGACCCGCTTGTCGCCGGCCTGCGCGTCGAACTCCTGCTGCACGCCTTCCAGGGCGCGCAGCACCGTGGCCAGCCGGTCGGGCTCGTTGACCTCCCAGCCGATCTGCGGCTGGAGCCGGATGCGGCCGCCGTTGGCGCCGCCGCGCTTGTCGCTGGAGCGGAAGGAGGAGGCCGCCGCCCAGGCGGTGGAGACCAGTTCGGACACCGACAGGCCGGTGGCGTTGATCCGCCGCTTGAGGTCGGCGATGTCGGCCGCGCCGATCGGCCGGTACGTGACCCCCGGCAGCGGGTCCTGCCAGAGCAGGTGCTCGCTCGGGACCTCGGGGCCGAGGTAGCGGACCACCGGGCCCATGTCGCGGTGGGTCAGCTTGTACCAGGCGCGGGCGAAGGCGTCGGCGAACGCCTCCGGGTTCTCCAGGAAGCGCCGGGAGATCGGCTCGTAGACCGGGTCGAAGCGCAGCGACAGGTCCGTGGTGAGCATGATCGGCACGTGCCGCTTGGCCGGGTCGTGGGCGTCCGGGACGGTGCCCTCGCCGCCGCCGTCCTTGGGCTTCCACTGGTGCGCGCCGGCCGGGCTCTTGGTGAGCTCCCACTCGTAGCCGAACAGCGTCTCGAAGAAGCTGTTGTCCCAGGTGATCGGGGTGGGCGTCCAGGTGCCCTCCAGACCGCTGGTGATCGCGTCGCCGCCGACGCCGGTGCCGAAGCTGCTCTTCCAGCCGAGGCCCTGCTGCTCGATCGGGGCGTCCTCGGGGGCCGGGCCGACGCTGTCGGCCGGGCCGGCGCCGTGGGTCTTGCCGAAGGTGTGGCCGCCGGCGATCAGCGCGACGGTCTCCTCGTCGTCCATCGCCATCCGGTAGAAGGTCTCGCGGATGTCGCGGGCGGCGGCGATCGGGTCCGGGTTGCCGTTGGGGCCCTCGGGGTTGACGTAGATCAGGCCCATCTGGACGGCGGCCAGCGGGTTCTCCAGCTCGCGGTCGCCGGTGTAGCGCTCGTCGCCGAGCCAGGTGGTCTCCGGGCCCCAGTAGACGTCCTCGTCCGGCTCCCACTCGTCGACCCGGCCGCCGCCGAAGCCGAAGGTGGCGAAGCCCATGCCCTCCAGGGCCACGTTGCCGGACAGGATGATCAGGTCGGCCCAGGACAGGGCGCGCCCGTACTTCTTCTTCACCGGCCACAGCAGGCGGCGGGCCTTGTCGAGGCTGGCGTTGTCGGGCCAGCTGTTCAGCGGGGCGAAGCGCTGCTGGCCGCCGCCGGCGCCGCCGCGGCCGTCGCTGATCCGGTAGGTGCCGGCGCTGTGCCAGGCCATCCGGATGATGAAGGGGCCGTAGTAGCCGAAGTCGGCCGGCCACCAGTCCTTCGAGGTGGAGAGGGCCTCCTGGATGTCCCGCTTGACGGCCGGGAGGTCGAGGGTCTTGAAGGCCTCGGCGTAGTCGAATCCGCCGCCGAGCGGATTGGCCACCGCCGGGTTCTTCGCGAGGATCTTCAGGTTGAGCCGTTCCGGCCACCACTGGCGGTTCCCGCCGCCCTGGGTGGGGTGCGGCGCCCGCCCGTGGTTCACCGGGCAGCCCTCCGCGTTCGCCTCTACGCCGGTTGCATCGTGGTTGTCAGACATGGGAACCCTTCCCTCACAAGGCGGATCACGGTGTCTTCATCTGCTACCTACGGCACCTACTGCTGCTGTCTGGTCCTGGCGCGCCGCGTGTTGCCACTGCTGTCACTGCCCGCCGTCGCGCACGGCAGTGACGGGAGTCACATACTGCTGCCACCCAGGCTAGCGCCGGAGCCGATCCTACGATGGACGGAATCCAAGTCAAGAAAGACACCAAAGCCATATCCGATCGGGAACCGGAAGGCACCGGAGGTGAATTGGTAAACTCCGGTCCTCCCCTTGACCTGAATAGGTGAACCGATATGAGTGACCTGCTGGAGCGGCTGCGCGGGCGCGGCTGGCGCCTCACCTCCCAGCGGCGTGTCGTGGCCGAGGTCCTGGACGGCGAGCACGTGCACCTGACCGCCGACGAGGTGCACGCCCGGGCGGCGGAGCGCCTCCCGGAGATCTCCCGGGCGACGGTCTACAACACGCTCGGTGAACTGGTCACCCTGGGCGAGGTCGTCGAGGTGTCCACCGACGGGCGCGCCAAGCGCTACGACCCGAACGCCCACCACCCCCACCAGCACCTGGTCTGCACCGGCTGCGGCGCCATCCGCGACGTCCACCCGCGGGGCAATCCGCTCTCCGACCTTCCGGCCGAGCAGCGCTTCGGATTCGCCGTGGTGCAGGCGGAGGTCACCTACCGGGGGCTGTGCCCGGACTGCGCGGGCTGACCTCCCTGGCAACGGCCGGACGGACGCGGAACGGTGCCCGGCGGCACGGACCCGGGCAGCGGGGCCGCGGCCCCGGGCAACGGCGGCGGGACGCGGGCGCCGGGGGCGCGACCTCGGAGGCCGGCGGCGGGACGCGGCGGCTGCACCGGTCGACGACCGGGATCCCGTAGGGTCGGCCAATGGCGAAGTACTTCGACGTGCATCCAGAGTCCCCCCAGCCCCGCACCATCGGCACCGTGGCCGCCGGTCTCCGGTCCGGGAACCTCATCGCGTACCCGACCGACTCCTGTTTCGCCCTGGGCTGTCGCCTGGAGAACCGCGACGGCCTCGAACGGATCCGGTCGATCCGGCGTCTCGACGACCGCCACCACTTCACGCTGATGTGCATGGACTTCGCCCAGCTGGGCCAGTTCGTCCACATCGACAACGACGTCTTCCGCGCCGTCAAGGCCTCGACGCCGGGCAGCTACACCTTCATCCTCCCCGCCACCAAGGAGGTGCCGCGCCGCCTGATGCACCCGAAGAAGAAGACGGTCGGGGTGCGGATCCCCGATCACGTCGTCACCCGGGCCCTGCTCGCCGAACTCGGTGAGCCCCTGGTCTCCAGCACCCTGCTCCTCCCCGGCGAGGACGAGCCGATGACCCAGGGGTGGGAGATCAAGGAGCGGCTCGACCACGTGCTGGACGCCGTGCTGGATTCGGGCGACTGCGGCACGGTGCCGACGACGGTCGTCGACTACTCCAGCGGCGAGCCTGAGATCGTCCGGCGCGGGGCCGGCGACCCCGCGCGCTTCGAGTGAGGGGCCTGGCACCGCGGCGGCCATGACGCCGGGGACCCTTCGGGCCCGGCTCGGGGCCGGGCCCGAAGGGTCCCCGGGAGGGAACGCCTCGGTGGAGACCGGTGCGACCGGTGTGACCGTGCGACCGGTGTGCTCAGCGGGTGCCGAGGCGGTCCGGGGCCGGGCGCGGGGCGGCCACCGGGGCCGCGCCGGTGTCCGGGGCCGTCGTGTCCGGGCCCGTCGTGGTCGGGGCCGTCGTGATCGGAGCGGCCGGGGTGGGGCGCAGGGGCCACCAGAGGGAGCGGCCGAGGAGAGCGGCCAGGGCCGGGACCACGCCGAGCGAGAGGACCAGGGCGGAGAGCAGGATGCCGAGGGTCAGCGAGAAGGCGATCTGCTCGCTGCCCGGGGTGGTCGCCAGGGTGGCGAAGGAACCGGCCAGGACGAGACCGGCCGTGGCGACGGTCGGGGCGGTGTGCCGGACGGCGCGGGCCACGGCGGCGCGGGGCGCACCGGGCCGCCGCATCTCCTCACGGATGCGGTCGGTGACGAGGATGTTGTAGTCGGTGCCCAGGGCGACGACGAACAGGAACAGCACCAGCGGGAGCGTGAAGGCGACGCCCGGCTCGCCCAGGCCGTGCTGGAACAGCAGCGTGGCGGCGCCCAGGGTGGCGGCGAACCCGAGGCCGACGGCGAGCATCAGGACCACCGGGGCCAGCAGGCTGCGCAGGAGCAGCAGCAGGATCAGGGCGATCAGGGCGGCCGCGACCGGGAAGACCACGGTCAGGTCGTGGTCGACGGCGGTGGAGATGTCGGCGAAGACCGCCGCCGTGCCGCCGACGTGGGCGCTGGTCCCGGGCGGGGTGTGCGCGGCGACCGCGGCACGGACCGGGCCGGAGGCCAGGTCGCGGGCCCGCTGGCTCTGCGGGTCGGCGTTCAGGTAGACCTCGATCCGGGCGGCGCGGTGGTCCTCGTTGAGGACGGTCCGGCCCACCTGGCCGACGCCCTCGACCCCGGTCAGGGCCCGGGAGAGGCCGTCGAACCGGCCGGCGTCGAGGGTGCCGCCGTCCTGGGCGACGAGGTAGACGGCCGTCGGGTCGGAGACGCCGGCCGGCAGGGCGCGGGAGATCTCCGCGGCGGTGGCCGCGGCCGCCGTCGTGGAGCCGTCCGCCAGGCTGTAGTCCATCCGCAGCCCGGCCGTGCCGGCGGCCAGCGCGCCGAGCAGGGCGACGGAGGCCGCCAGCAGCGCCAGCGGCCGGCGGGCGACGAGGCCGCCGAAACGGGCGGCGACGCCCTCACGCGGAACCTGCCGCAGACCGCGCGAGGGCCAGAACATCCCGCGGCCGCAGGCGGCGAGCAGGGCGGGCATCAGGGTGAGGCTGCCCAGCAGCATGACCAGCACCGCGACGGCGATGGCCGGGCCGAGCGAACGGAACTGGCCGAAGGTCGCCACGCCCAGGGTGGCGAAGGCGGCGACGATGGTCAGCGCCGCGGAGGTGATCGCGGTGCCCACCCGGCCCGCCACCTCGGCGGCCGCCTCCCGGGCGGGCTGGTCGGGCCGCGCCCGCAGGTGCTCGCGGAACCGGAAGAGCAGGAACAGCAGGTAGTCGACGCCGATGCCGAGCAGGACCACGGAGATCAGGCCCGGGGTGGAGGCGTCCAGCTTCAGACCGGCGAGCGCCGCCGCGCCCGCCACGGCTCCGCCGGCCACGCCGCCGATCACGGCGACCGCGAGCAGCGGCAGCACGGCCGCGAGCACGCTGCGGAACACCAGCACGTTGAGCAGGACGATCAGCACCGTCACGAGGGCGCTGCCGATCATCGCGGCGGTCCGGTTGGCGTCGGCGCTGTCGGCGGCCTGGGCCAGGCCGCCGGTGAACCCGGTGCGCATCCCGAGCTCGGCGAAGCGCGCGCGGGCGTCGTCCCGGAAGGCCTTGTAGACGCCCTGCACCCCCTCCTCCGTCGCGTTGCCGGTCAGCTCGACCGAGAGCAGCTCGAAGGTCCGGTCGGGCGCCACCATGGCGGGCGCGATCCGGGGCGTCTGGGAGTGGTCGGGCACGAGGAACTTCGGCTCGTCCTCCTTCCTCGGCATGACGACCCGGCGCCCGGCGAGCTTCGCCGCCGCGGCCTCGACCTGCTGCTGGTCGGCGGCGGTGAGCGCCCCGCCGTCGGTCCGGGCGACCAGCACCGTGATCGTGGTGGCGTCCGGCTTCACGCCGAAGTTGTCCTCGGCGATGCGCAGCGCGGCGGCCGAGTCGTAGCTGCGCGGCAGGAAGTCCCCGCTCTGGGACCCGGTCACCCGGGACATCAGCATCGGTGCCAGGACGCTCAGCCCCATGCCCAGCACCGCCCAGACGGCGATGACCTTCCACGCGTGTCTGGTGGCGAATCCGGTCAGTGCGCGGATCACGATTCCTCCGGCTGATGGACGCGAACGTCGGTGTCGGCGCCGGGGGTTCCCGGCCTGTCTCCAGACCATCAGGGCGAGGGGGTCCCGGGCGTCCGGGCAGCGGACGATCCGCGCCGGGGCCCGCGGTCCTCCACGTGGGACGGAACCAGGACCGTGGTCCTGGTCCGCCCTCCCGGCGTCGGTCGCGGGGACCACGTCCGGGCTGGAGGGCCGGTGCCAGAATGGCTGCGTCAGTGATCAGCCGGGAGGACCAGATGAACGGGCGTCAGCGCGCCGGGGCGGTCGCGAGTACGGACCGCCCGCCGGGGGAACGGACGGCGAACGGCGTCGACGGGCGGCCGGGGCGGTGGACGGACGGGCTGCCGTGGACCCAGGGCGACGCCCTGGTGGCCGTCGGTGCCGGCACGGTCGACCTGCTCGGGTACCTGCTCCTCGGTCGGATCGCCGACGGCCAGGGCATCACCGTGCCGGTCTTCGTCCTGGTCGCCCTCTCGGGCCTGCCGCTGCTCGCCCGGCGCAGCCGCCCGGTGCCGGCGCTCGCCGCCGTCCTGGTGCTCCAGACGGCCGTCGAGCTCTCCACCGCCCCGGCCGGCGCCCGCTTCGGCGCCGTCCTGACCGTCGCCCTGTACGCGGTCGGCCGCAACTGCACCGTCCAGGTCACGGCGGCCGCCGGCGCGGCGACGGCGGTGGTCACACCGCTGAGCCAGGGCCACTTCCAATCCCTGACCTGGGAGGCGGTCATCGCCGCGCCCTTCTCCGCCGCCCTGGTGGGCGCCGCCGGTCTGGCGGTCTCGCGCTGGCAGCGGGAGGTGGCCGCCAACCGCCGACTGCTGGCAGACCGCGCGGTCGCCGAGGAACGCCGCCGCATCGCCCGGGAGCTGCACGACATCGTGGCCCACCACATCACCACCATGCAGCTGATGGCCGGCGGTGCCCGGGCCAACCTCGGCAGGCCGGAGGTGGTCCGGGACGCCCTGGTCACCCTGGAGTCCTCGGGACGGCTGGCCCTGCGCGAGATGCGCCAGCTGCTGAACGTCCTGCGGACCGGCGACGAACCGGACACCGCCCCGCCATTGCCCCAGCCCGGGGCGGACGAGCTCGACCGGCTGGTGGACGAGTCCTGCCTGGCCGGGCTGTCGACCGAGTTCACCGTCGACGGGCCCAGGCGCCCGCTGCCGCCCACCGTCGGCCTGACCGTGTTCCGGATCGTCCAGGAGGGCCTCACCAACGCCCGCAAGTACGCCGGCCCCGCCCGGGCCTCCGTCCGCCTGGCGTACCACCCGGACCGGGTCACCGTCGAGGTGCGGGACGACGGCGGCGGCGCGCCCCCGCCGGAGTGCGCCCCGGGTGCGGGCCGGGCGGGGTACGGCCTGATCGGCATGCGCGAGCGCGTCTCCCTGCACGGCGGCACCCTGGAGACCGGCCCGCAGCCGGGCGGCGGCTTCGCCGTGGTGGCCGAGCTGCCGCTGAGCTCCGCCGAATCGTCCGAGGCGGCCGTCCAGCACGGCGGGGCGGGCCGATGACCGACCCGACCAGCCGTGCCGACGGCAACGACACCGGCACCGGCACCGACGGCGCCGGGCCCGCCCCGGCGATCAAGGTGCTCATCGTCGACGACCAGCCGCTGGTCCGCCGCGGCCTGTCCCTGATCCTCTTCCCCGACCCGTCCTTCGAGGTGGTCGGCGAGGCCGAGGACGGCGAGCGGGCCGTCGCCGCCGCCCTGCGGCTGCGCCCCGACGTCGTGGTGATGGACATCCGGATGCCCGTCCTGGACGGCGTCGGCGCGACCGGGGAACTGGCCCGCGTCCTGCCCGGCTGCCGGGTGCTCGCCCTCAGCACCTTCGACATGGACGAGTACGTGGTGGCCGCGCTGCGCGCCGGTGCCCACGGGTTCCTGCCCAAGGACGTCTCCCCGGAGGAGCTGGCCACCGCGATCCGGACCGTGCACGCCGGGGAGGCGGTGGTCGCTCCGCGGCTGCTCACCCGGCTGATCTCCGCCTACGTCCGGACTCCGGGCGCCACCGCCGCGCCGCCGGCCGCCGCCACCGGCACGGACGACCTCACGCCCCGGGAGGTCGAGGTGTGGCGGCTGATCGCCACCGGCCTCGACAACACCGCGATCTCACTGGCCCTGGACATCAGCGTGTCGACGGTGAAGAACTACATCACCAGCATCTTCGGCAAGCTCGACGTCCGGGACCGCGCCCAGGCGGTCATCGCGGCCTACGAGTCCGGCCTGGTCACCGCCCGCACCGGGAACGGCGACCAGGCCGGAGGGCGCGCCTAGCCGAACGGCCGCGCGGGCCGCGACCGGCGGCCCGGGGGCTCACCGGGCCGCCGCCTCCGGGAGGCACCGGCCGTCCCGGCCGACGAGGCGCATCCCTTCCAAGTCCACTGGACCGGCAGCGACTTGAGGCCGTTCTGGAAGTTGGAGACCAGGTGCCGCGGCGGCCGGCCCGGGACCAGCGCGAGCCCGGGCAGGCGCTCGATCAGCCGGCGCAGCATCGATCGCAGCTGGAGCCGGGCGAGTTGGGCACCGAGGCAGAAGTGCGGGCCGTGGCCGAAGCTCACGTGGTCGTTCGGGCTGCGGGTGATGTCGAAGCGGTCCGGCTCGGGGAACACCTCCGCGTCCCGGTTGGCGGAGGCGTGGTAGACCACCACCTTGTCGCCCCGCCGGATCGTCCGGCCGCCCAGCTCCACGTCCCGCGTCGCCGTGCGGCGGAAGTCCGTCACCGGCGCCCAGTGGCGCAGCATCTCCTCGACCGCGGAGGGCACCAAGTCGGGATTAGCGCACAGCAGTTGGTACTGCTCCGGGTGGCCGAGCAAGGTGTACAGGCCGCCGGGCAGGCCGTTGCGGACGGTCTCGTTCCCGGCGACGGCGAAGAGGAAGAACATGGTCTCGAACTCCTCGGCCGTCAGGCCCGCTTCGAGCGTCCGGGAGAGCAGGCCGCCCGGGGCGGGCCGCCGGGCCAGGCCGTGGGCGTAGGCGAACATGTCCGCCAGCGCGGCGCGGGAGCGGGGGTTGACCGGGCGGCCGTCCGGGGCGGTCCGGGTGGTGGGGCGGTGGGCGAGCGCGGCACGGCCGAGCTCGGTGAGTGCGGCCGGCTCCACGGTGCTGGAGTGGGCGTAGTCGGCGTCCTGGTAGCCGATCACCCGGTTCGCCCAGTCCAGCAGCAGCAACCGGTCCTGCTCCGGCACGCCCATCACCCGGGCCAGTGTCCACACCGGCAGGTCGGCGGCGAGCCGGACGAAGTCCGCGCGACCGGCCGGCCGCACCTCCTCGATCAGCTCCCGCACCCGGCCGTCGACCGCCTCGGCCAGTTCCGCGAGGGCGCGCGGGGTGAACGCCGCGGCGACGATCCGGCGCAGCCGGGAGTGGTCGGGCGGGTCCTGGTTGAGCATCATCGCCCGGGCGAACTCCAGGTCCGCCGGGGTGTCGGGGTCGCGGATCTGGGTGGCGCCCAGGTGCGAGGAGAACAGCTCGGGGCTGCGCAGCACCTGCTTCACGTCCCCGTGCCGCAGCACCGCCCAGTACCCGGGGCCTCCGGGCCACCCGCCGATCGGAGGCTCCTCGACCCAACAGACGGGAACGGACTCGCGGAGTTTCCGCAAGAGTTCGTGAGGAACGCCGTGGGCGTAGGTGTCCGGGAGGAAGATCTGGTTGACGTACGCCTGATCGAGGGTCACATGGACGGACGGTACGTCAGGGTCATCACGATGTCATGGACGGTGAAAAGGTGTTCGAGTTCAATGGGATGGTCGGTCCGGACGATCGCCGCCTCGACGACGGCGGCGAGCGCTGGACCACGCAGCCGACCGGCGGGGCCACGACGGGCCACACGCCGGCCGACCGGTTCCGGCCCGCCACCGAGGACGAGGCCGGACAGGCACTCGACGGCGGCCGGAGCCGCGAGGCGCGCACGTTCTGCTAGGCACGGTTCGATGTCGGCGCCGAGCGCGGCGAGGAGGCCGGTGACGCGCCGGTGACGAGGGCACGGAGGGCCGGGCCTTCCATAATGGTGCCCATTCGACACGCCGGGCGGTGGGGGCGAGCAGGTGCAGGGCTGGCAGGTCAGGAACGGCATCGAGAACAGCACGGTCAACGGCAGCACCTTCCAGGCGCGCGAACTGACCGTCCACCAGTACGCCGCGCCGACCGCCGAGGTGCGGTGGCCGGTGGTGATCGGGCGGATCCCGCCCAGGGCGACGGCCTTCCAGCCCCGGGCGGAGCTGCGCCGGGCCATCGACGAGGCCCGCGGGGAGTACGGGACGGTCGTGCTGAGCCAGGTGCTGGCGGGCGGTGGCGGCGTCGGCAAGTCGCAGCTCGCGGCGCACTACGCGCGCGCGGCCGTCGAGGCGGGCACCGACCTGGTGCTGTGGGCCGACGCGGCCGAGCCGTCCGCCGTGACCGAGCTGTACGCCCGGGCCGCCGTGGAGCTCCGGGTGCCCGGGGCGAGCGGTGAGGCCGAGCAGGACGCGGAGCGCTTCCTCGCCTGGCTGGCCGCCACCGACCGGAGCTGGCTGGTCGTCCTCGACAACACCACCGAGCACACGCCCGAGGAGCTGTGGCCCGTCACCAGCCGGGGCGGGCGCGGACGGGTCATCGCGACCACCCGTCACCGGGGAGCCGCCAGTACGGGCGGCGACCGGACCCTCGTGGACGTCACCACGTACTCCCCCGCCGAGTCCGCCGCCTATCTCGCCGAGCGGCTGGAGCGGGCCAAGTGCGCCCGCTTCCTCGACGAGCACGCGGAGGAGCTCGCCGAGGCGCTGGGCCACCTGCCGCTGGCGCTGGCCCACGCGGCCGCCTGCATGGTCAACACCCGGCGCGGTTGCGGCCGTTACCTGGAACTGTTCCGTGACCGCTCGCGCAGCCTGGACGCCGTGCTGCCGGCCCGCTCCGGTGCCGACGGCTACCGGGGGCCGGTCGCGGCGGCGCTGCTGCTGGCCCTCGACGCGGCGCAGCAGGAGGAGCCGGTCGGGCTCGCCGGGCCGGTCCTCCGGTTGGCGGCGCTGCTGGACCCGGCCGGGCATCCGCAGGAGCTGTGGGGCACCGGGCCGGTGCTGGAGCATCTCGGCAGGGTCCGCGGCGCGACCGTCACGGCCGACGACGCGATGGAGGCGCTCGCGCTGCTGCACAACTACAGCCTCGTCACCCTCACCGAGACCTCCCACCGGGAGGTGACCCTCCATGCGCTCACCGCCCGTGCCACCCTCGACACGGCTCCCGACTCGACGCGGGCGGGCATCGTGGTCGCCGAGGCCCTTCTCGAACTGTGGCCGACCGCGGACTACGGCGTGCAGGGTCTGGCCGCGACGCTCCGGGCCAACACCGACGTGCTCACCAGGCACGGGCCCACCGGCCTGATCCAGCGGCCGCTGGGGATGCACCTGCTGCTGTTCCGCTGCGGCGCGAGCCTCGTGGAGGCGGGCCTGTACGCCACCGGCATCCAGTACTGGACGCATCTCGCCAGCACGAGCGAGCGCGTCCTGGGAGGCGACCATCCCGACACTCTCGCGGCCCTCGGGAACCTCGCGCAGTCGTGCTGGGAGGCCGGACGCACCGACGAGGCGATGAGTCTCCAGGAGCAGGTCCTCGCCGACCTCCAACGCCTCCACGGCAGTGACCACCCCACCGTCCTGATGGCCCGCAACAACCTGGCCGCCACCTACTCGGAGGCCGGACGCGTCGAGGACGCCATCGGCCTCCAGGAGCAGGTCCTCGCCGACCGCCGGCACGAGCTGGGCGCCGACCACCCCGACACCCTCACGTCCCGCAACAACCTGGCCGCCACCTACCTGGAGGCCGGACGCGTCGAGGACGCCGTCGGCCTCCAGGAGCAGGTCCTCGCCGACCGCCGGCGCGTCCTCGGCGGCGACCACCCGGACACCCTCACGTCCCGCAACAACCTCGCGGTCATGTACCTGCACGCCGGAGACGTGGAGCGAGGGGTGGAGATGCTCCGCCGGGCGGCGGCGGACCTCGACCGCGTCCTCGGGCCGGACCATCCGTCGACCGTCCTGGCCAGGGAGAACCTGCTCGAAGTGACGGGGGAACCTCAGCCCGAGGCCGCCCAGGACAGCAGCAGCCGCAGCCCGTCGTCCGACGCCGAGCCCGGGTCGGCGGTGTAGGTCACCAGCGCCTGGCCGGGGTCGTCGGCCGGCCGCAGGGTGTCGTACACGAGGTCCAGCGTGCCGGCCAGGGGGTGGCGGAAGGCCTTGCGGCCCGAGGTCTTGTCGGCGACCGGGTGGTCGGCCCACATCCGCTGGAACTCTTCGCTGCCCAGGCAGAGTTGGCCGATCAGCTCGGCGAGCAGCGGGTCGTCGGGGCGGCGGCCGGCCTCCAGGTGGAGGAAGGCGACGTTCTCCCGGGCGCACGCGGCCCAGTCGGCGTAGAGCTCGCGGGAGGCCGGGTCGAGGAAGGTGATGCGGGCGATGTTGCGCTCCTCGACGGGCAGGGCGCCGTAGTCGCCGAGGAGCGCGACGGCGGCGTGGTTCCAGGCCAGGACGTCCATCCGGTGGCCCATCACCAGGGCCGGGGTGTGCGGGAGCTGCTCCAGCAGGCGCAGCAGCGAGGGGCGGGGCCGCTGGCGCTCGACGGGGCGGCGGGGGCGGGCCGCGGGCCGGGCGAGGCGGTGCAGGTGGCCGGACTCGTCGGGGGCCAGCCGCAGGGCGCGGGCGACGGCGTCGAGGACGGCGTCCGAGGGGTTGCCGACGCGGCCCTGTTCGAGGCGGGTGTAGTAGTCGACGCTGACTCCGGCGAGGTGGGCGAGCTCCTCGCGGCGCAGCCCGGCGACGCGGCGGCGGCCGCCGTAGTCGGGGAGGTCGACGTCCTCGGGCCGCAGGCCGGCGCGGCGGGTGCGGAGGAATTCGCTCAGGGCGCTGCTCGGGTTCACGTCATGGATTGTCACCCGGACGGGTGCCGCCGTGCCTGGCCCTGTCAGGACCAGGCACGGCGGGGCCGGGGCGGTCAGCCGGTCAGGGACGGGAAGGCCGGGACGAGCCCGCCGTCGATCACGATGTCCTGCCCGGTGATGTACGAGGAGCGGTCGGAGAGCAGGAAGGCGACCGTCTGCGCGACGTCCTCGGCGGTGCCCAGGCGGCCGAGCGGGACGTGGCCGCGGACCGCCTCGTGGTCGGCCGGGTCCGGGAGGGCCGCGTGGAACATCTCGGTGACGATGTAGCCGGGGCTGACCGAGTTGACCCGGATGCCGCGGCCGGCCAGTTCGCTGCCGAGGGTGCGGGCGAGGCTGAGGACGGCGGCCTTGGTGGCGGCGTAGACGGCGGCGCCGGGCAGGCCGCGGTGCGGGGTCCAGGAGGCGTTGAGGACGACGGATCCGCCGCCGGCGGCGTCCAGCAGCGGCAGGGCGTGCTGGACGGTGAGGAACACGCCCTTGAGGTTGACGGCGACGATCCGGTCGAACTCGGCCTCCGTCACCTCGTCCACCGGCTGGAAGCCGGCCACGCCGGCGTTGGCGAAGACCCCGTCGAGCCGGCCGTACCGCTCCCGCACGGTGTCGGCCAGCCGGGCGAGGTCGGCCGCCACGGAGGCGTCGGCGCGGACGGTGAGCAGCCGGTCGCCGGCGTCGAGGCGCGCCGCGGCGCGGGCGAGCCGCGCGTCGTCGCGGCCCGTGACGACGACCCGGGCACCGGTGGCGAGGAGGTGACGGGCGGTGGCGAGGCCCATGCCGCTGGTGCCGCCGGTGACGAGGACCGTGGCGTCGCCGGGGACGGTGGCGTCGGGGGTGGCGGCGGCGTCGCCGGGGACGGTGGCGTCGGAAGGAGCGGTGGCGTCGGAAGGAGCGGTGGCGTCGGAGGAAGTGTGGCTCATGCCGTTCACCTTCGCGACCGGTGCCGGGACGGCACCAGGCCCGCCTCGACCGTGGGTCCCGGAAAACCACCCTGCAAACCGGGAATCGGCGCGATCACCGGACGGTTGGGCCAGGGCGACGGTCCAATACGGCACTCGCGAAGAGGGACTTCCCATGAAGATCGGCATCATCGGCGCGGGCAACATCGGCGGCAACCTGACGCGACGGCTGACGTCGCTGGGGCACGAGGTATCGGTGGCCAACTCCCGTGGCCCGGAGACGCTCAAGGCACTGGTCGAGGAGACCGGCGCGACGGCGGTGACGGTCTCCGAGGCCGCCCGGGACGCGCAGGTCGTGGTGGTGACGGTGCCGCTGAAGCGCGTGCCGGACCTGCCCGCCGGGCTGCTGGACGGCGCCGCCGAGGGCGTCGCGGTGATCGACACCGGCAACTACTACCCGAAGGAGCGCGACGGCCGGATCGACGCGATCGAGGACGGCGGGCTCACCGAGAGCCGGTGGACGGAGCAGCACCTCGGGCACCGGGTGGTGAAGGTGTTCAACGGCACCTACGCCCAGGACCTGCTGGAGCGCCCGCGCCCGGCCGGGGACCCGGAGCGGATCGCCGTGCCGGTCGCGTCGGACGACGAGGCGGCCAAGCGGGTGGTGCGGGAGCTGGTCGACGCGTTGGGCTTCGACACCGTGGACGCGGGCGGGATCGACGAGTCCTGGCGCCAGCAGCCGGCCACTCCGGTGTACGGGCTGCGGGCCGGGGTCGAGGCGGTCACCCGGGCGCTCGCGGAGGCCTCCCCGGAGCGCCCGGCCGCCCACCGGGCGTAGGGCCTGTCCCGAGCCCCCGCCCGGCGGAGCGGTTCAGCGGAGCCGGCGCGCCCCCTCCGCCGGGACGGCGGTGAGGGTGCGCGGCTCGGCGTACCCGGCTTCGCGGAAGGCGGCGGTGACCTCGGCGGCGACGCGCTCGGCGGTGTCCGCGTCCACCAGGGCGATGACCGAGCCGCCGAAGCCGCCGCCGGTCATCCGCGCGCCGTGGGCGCCGGCGGCCAGGGCCGCGTCGACGGCGAGGTCGGTCTCCGGGCAGGAGACCCGGTAGTCGTCGCGCAGCGAGGCGTGCCCGGCGGTGAGGATAGGGCCGAGCGCGGCGGGGTCGCCGGCGTCCAGACGGGCGACGGCGGCCTCCACCCGGGCGTTCTCGGTGACCACGTGGCGCACCAGGGGAACCAGGTCCTCGGGGAGCCGGGCGAGCGCTTCGGCCAGTCCGGACTGCTGGAGCGAGCGGAGCGCGGGCAGCCCGAGCAGGGCGGCGGCGCGTTCGCAGCCGGCCCGCAGCGCGGCGTAGGCGCCGTCGCCGAGGTCGTGCTTCACCCGGGTGTCCAGGACGAGCAGGGCGAGGCCCGCGCCCGCGAGGTCGACGGGTACCTGACGCATCGTCAGATCACGGCTGTCGAGGAACAGGGCGGCCCCGGGGCGGCAGCACATCGAGGCCATCTGGTCCATGATTCCGCAGGGCACGCCGACGAAGGCGTTCTCGGCCCGCTGCGCCAGCACCGCCAGCTCCGGGCCCGCCAGGCCCAGCCCGTACAGGTCGTTGCAGACGGCGGCGACGACGCACTCCAGGGCGGCCGAGGAGGAGAGCCCGGCGCCGCCGGGCACGTCGCTGTCCAGCCGGAGGTCGGCCCCGCCGACCCGGTGCCCGGCCTCGCGCAGCGCCCACACCACCCCGGCCGGGTAGCCGGCCCAGCCGGGCACCGAGCCGGGGGCGAGGTCGTCCACCTTCAGCGTCACGAGGGCGCCGCCCTGGGCGGACCAGAGCCGCAGCAGTCCGTCCTCCCGCCGGGCGGCCTGGGCGCGGACGGTCCGCGGCAGGGCGATGGGGAGGACGAACCCGAGGTTGTAGTCGGTGTGTTCGCCGATCAGGTTGACCCGGCCGGGGGCGGCCCACTCCCCCTCGGAGGGGCGGCCGTACAGCTGCTCGAAGGTGTTCATGCGGCGACCTCCCGCAGCCGGCGGGCCGCGTCCTCGGGGGTGACGTCGTTGACGAAGGCGTCCATGCCGGATTCCACCCCGGCCAGGTACTTGAGCTTGTCGGCGGCGCGCCGGATGGTGAACAGCTCCAGGTGCAGGGCGAGTTCGTCCCGCTGTCCGGCCGGGGCCTGGTGCCAGGCGGAGATGTACGGGGTCCGGCCGGTGCCGAAGAGCC
Organism: Kitasatospora sp. NPDC048715; assembly: GCF_043198905.1. Classification (NCBI taxonomy): domain Bacteria; kingdom Bacillati; phylum Actinomycetota; class Actinomycetes; order Kitasatosporales; family Streptomycetaceae; genus Kitasatospora; species Kitasatospora sp. NPDC048715. The sequence continues at coordinate 137,483 of NZ_JBICVH010000003.1, forward strand.
GGTCGAAGCGGCGCAGCAACTCCAGGTAGAGGGCGGGGAATTCGTCCCGCTGTTCGGCGTCCAGCGCGGTCAGGTCGGGCACCCGGCGGTGCGGGTGGAGGTGGACCTCGTACGGCCAGCGGGCGGCGAAGGGGACGAAGGCCGTCCAGTGCGTCCCGGCGAGCACGATGCGGTCGCCGTGGGCGCGTTCGGCGGCGAGCAGGTCCTCGAAGAGGTTGCGGCCGGTGGCGGCGCGGTGTTCGGCGGCGCGGGTGGCCATCCGGGCGGTGCGCGGGGCGGTGAAGGGCAGGGCGTAGACCTGGCCGTGCGGGTGGGCGAGGGTGACGCCGATCTCGGCGCCCCGGTTCTCGAAGCAGTAGACCTGCCGCACGCCGGGCAGGGCGGAGAGTTCGGCGGTGCGGTCGGTCCAGGCGTCCAGGACGAGCCGGGCGCGCTCGGGGGTGAGGTCGGCGAAGGAGGCCTCGTGGTCGGCGGTGAAGCAGACCACCTCGCAGCGCCCGGCGCCGGGGCCGCTGGTCCACAGGCCCCCGGCCGCCCGGACGGGCTCCGCGGGCGGGCCGGCCAGCGAGGGGAAGCGGTTCTCGAAGACGGCCACCTGGTAGTCCTCGGCCGGGATCTCGCTGAGCCGCCCGTCCCGGGACGGGCAGAGCGGGCACTCCTCGGCCGGCGGCTGGTAGGTGCGCGCCTGGCGGTGGGCCGCGATGGTGACCCAGTCGCCGGTGGCCGGGTCCAGCCGGACCTCGGAACCGGGGGTCTGCGGGTCGAGCGGCCGTTCGTCCACCGCGCTCCGGGGGGCGGCGGTGCCGCCGTCGTAGTAGATCAGCTGCCGACCGTCCGCGAGGGTGGTCACTGTCCTGACGGTGGGCTGGGTCAGGGACGTACCGGGCATGGCCCTTCTTCCTCCGAGTGAAGCCATTGGACATGGGTAAATCAACAGAAAGCTACAATCTCAAACATTATCCACCATGAGCACGTGGCCGAAGTGCTCGAAGGAGGCCTCCCGATGGCTGACAGCGCCCAACCGCTCGCCGGACAGCGCCGCGTGCTGATCCTGGAGCAGATCCGCGAGCGCGGCGGGGTCCGGGTCACCGAGCTGGTCCGCGACCTCGGGGTCTCCGACATGACGGTCCGGCGCGACCTGGACGCGCTGGCGCGCCGGGGCCTGGTCCACAAGGTGCACGGCGGCGCCGTCCGGGTCGAGGCGCCGGCCACCGGCGAGCCCGGGTTCGAGACCAAGGCGCACTGGGAGCTGCCCGCCAAGGAGGCGATCGCCCGGGCCGCCGCCGCGCTCGTCCCGCCGGGTTCGGCGGTCGGGCTGGCCGGCGGGACGACCACCTTCGCGGTCGCCCGGCACCTGCGCGCGGTCGAGGGCCTGACCGTGGTGACCAACTCGCTGCGGATCGCCGAGCTGCTGGAACAGCCCGCCGAGGACGGCACGCCGGCCACCGCCACGGTGATCCGCACCGGCGGCGTGCGGACCCCCTCGGACGCGCTGGTCGGGCCGGTGGCCGACCGGGCGATCCGCTCCCTGCACGTCAACCTGCTGATCCTGGGCTGCCACGGGCTCTCCCCCGAGGCCGGGCTGACCACCCCGAACCTCGCCGAGGCGGAGACCAACCGCGCCTTCCTCCGGTCGGCCCGCCGGGTGGTCGTGGTCGCGGACCACACCAAGTGGAACGCGGTCGGCCTGGCCACCTTCGCCGACCTGGACCAGCTGGACGTCCTGGTCACCGACGACGCCCTGCCCGCCGAGCAGCGGGCGGCCGCCGCGGGCATGGTCGGCGAGCTGATCGTGGCGGCGACGGCGGACCGCACGAACCGGCCCGGCTAGCCCGACCGGTCCGGCCGCCCCGACTCACCCGACCGGCCCGGCTCGCCGAACCAGCCCGACCAGCCGGGTCGCTGCGTCCCGCCGGAGCGGCCCGAACTCCCCCGCACCACCAGCTCGGTGGGCAGCTCCAGCCCCTCGCCCGGCGCCGCCCGCCCGCGCACCTGGTCCAGCAGCCGGCCGACCAGCGCCGTGGCGATCGCCCGCAGCGGCAGCCGGACCGAGGTCAGCCCGGGATGGAGGTGCCGGCAGAGCGGCGTGTCGTGGAACCCGGTGACCGCCACCCCGCCGGGCCCGATCACCAGCCCCTCCGCCCGGACCGCCTCGTACACGTCCAGTGCCAGCAGGTCGCTGCCGGCCGCGACGGCGGTCGGCCGGTCGGGCCCGCGCAGCAGCGCCCGTACGGAGGCCGTCACGGAGCCCCCGGCCGCTCCCCCGGCCCCGTCACCGGCTCCGTCAACGGCCCCGGCCCTCGCCGTGCCCGTCGCCACCGCGGACAGGCCGAGCCGGTCGGCCTCGGCGAGGAACCCGGCCCGCCGCGCCGCCATCCAGGGCAGCTCCTCGGCGGCCCCGAGGTAGCCGATCCGGCGGTGGCCGAGCGCCGCGAGGTGCCGCACCACCTCGGCCATCGCCGCCTCGTTGCCGATGTCCACCCAGTGCTGCGGCTGCCCGGGCCCGGTCCGTCCGAAGCTGACGAACGGGACGCCGAGCCGGGCCGCATGGGCGATCCGGACGTCCTCGTGCAGCACGTCGGCCAGCACCAGTCCGTCCACCTGGCGGGCCGCCACCAGTTCGTCGATCGCCGCCGCCGGGTCGGCCGCGCCCTGCCCCGGCCGGAACAGCAGCACCCGCTGCCCGGCCGCCCCGGCCGCGTCGACCAGGGCCTCCAGGAAGCCGGCCATCAGCGGGTTCGGGTCGAGCGGGTCGTCCACCGGGGCGAGGTAGCCGATGGTGCGGCGGGCACCGCTGCGCAGCGAGCGGGCCGACTGGTCGGGCTGGTAGCCGAGTTCGCGGATCGCCGCGTTCACCCGCTCCAGGGTCTCCGGGCGGACCCGCTGCGGCGCGTTCAGCGTGTTGGAGACGGTCTGCCGGGAGACCCCGGCCGCCCGGGCGACCTCCTCGATCGTGGCGGCGCCACGGCGCGGCCGGTGCGGTCCCTCGGGCATGCGGTCCTCCAGGGGTGGTCGGGGCTCGGGACGACGGGGCCGGCGCCGGTCCGCCGCCCCGAGCGGGTCGGGCCCTGCGCGGGACCGGGCCCGACGCGGGGTCAGGGCCCGGCGCAGGGGCAGGCCCGACGCGAGGTCAGGCCCGGCGCAGGGTCAGCAGTCCGCCGCGCGGCACCACGATCGCGTCCGCCCGGTCCAGCTCGACCTCGCCCTGCCGGACGATACGCCCCCGGGCGTCCTGCACCGTCACCGCCACCTGCCCGCGGCCGCCGGTGAGCCGGACGTCCGGGTCGGCGTCGGCGTTGGCGACCAGCAGGGTGTGCCAGTCCCCGCCGGAGACGTCCACCGGCAGTGCGGCGTAGCGGGCCACCGCCACGGTGTCGGCGCCGCGCGCGGTGACCATCGGGTAGCCGAGGTCCGGGCGGGCCGGGAGCAGTTCGCCGAGCTGGAGGGTGGCGGTGTGCTCGCGGAAGACGCCGAGCCAGAAGGCGATGGTCTCGCGCTGGGCCTCGCTCTGCGCGGCGAGGTCGACGGAGATCTGCGGCACCGAGAACAGCACGTTGATCAGGTGGCAGGCGACCTGCTCCGGCGGCTCGCCCGGGTGCCACATCAGCATGTCGGCGTGGACGGGGACGGGCCCGGCCGCGAGCCGCACGTCGACGGTCCGCTGCCGGTTCTCCTGCGGGCTGAGCGGGCAGTCGGTGGCGCGGATCATGGTCGCGTACGGCCACAGGCCGGGGCTGACGTACGGCTGGCGGTGCTCGATCATCGCCTCCGGGTCGGCGGCGGTGATCCGGCCGCGGATCCCGGCGAGCAGCCGCTCCACGCCCTCGTCGACGGTCGCGCAGTCCGCGCCGGGGCGGGCCGGCGGGGCGTCGGCGCTCTCGGCGGCGCGGGCGAACCAGTCGACGAAGTCCACCTTGAGGCCGTCCATGCCCCACTCCTCGACGGCCCGGGCGAGCCGGTCGATGAGGAAGGCCCGGACCTCGGGGTGGCGCGGGTCGGCGACGATCGCGCCCATGTGGGCGGCGTCGGCCAGAGCGAGGTGGCCGATCTCCCGGTACGCGGCGCTGTCCTTGCCGATGAACGGCAGCGCGTACCAGAGCATGTAGCGCACGCCGAGGTCGTGCACCCGCCGCACGTGGGCGGCGGTGTCGGGCAGCGAGACCGGCTCCCAGTCGCCGCAGTGGGCGTAGCCGCGGGTGCGGTCGGCGGTCATCCAGCCGTCGTCCACGATGATCACGTCCAGGCCCAGCTCCTTGCCGAGCGCGGCCTGGGTCTCGACGCCCTTGGGGGTGATGTCCTGGTGCATCGAGTACCAGGTGGAGTACGCGGGGCGGCGGGCGGCGTCCGGGATGTCGGCCGTGCGGCCCTCGCCCCACCAGGCTGCGAGGTCGGCCAGGGCGCGCCCGAAGTGCCGGCGGGAGGTGTCGATCCGGACGGTGAGCCGGTCGGTGGCCTGGGCCCAGAACCGGAACTCGCCGGTCTCCTCGACCACTCCGGCCCCGGTCAGCACGTCCGGACGCCCGGCGGCGAAGGCGCACAGGGCGACGTCCCCGGTGCCGACCAGCGCGGCGATCGGCGCGCCGTTGGCCAGCGAGGTGCGGCGCGGGGCGCTCCAGGCGGCGGGCAGCCGGCCGGTGCCGCGCGGCTCGGGGGTCCACAGGGCGGTGGCGTCCACGCAGGGCACGCGCCACTCGATCCGCACCTCGCCCGCGCCCTCGGCGGTCACCTCCACCACCCCGTCGGCGATGCCCCGGGCCGTGCCGGTGCCGCTCACCCGCAGGTCCAGCCCGTCGGCGTACAGCCGGCGCAGGCCGCCGGCGGCGGTGGGGGCGTGCGGCTCCCAGACGTCGTCGGTGCCGGTCGTCGTCCCGCCCGTGCTCCCGCCCGTGCTCCCGCTCGGGCTCCCGGTCGTGCTCTCGTTCCTGTTCTCGGTCGTGCTCTCGGTCATGGTCAGCCCTTCGTGGCGCCGGCCAGCAGGCCGGAGATGAACTGCCGCTGGAGGACCAGGAAGAGGACCATCATCGGCAGGGTGGACAGCGCGGTGCCGGAGAGGATCGCGCCGTAGTCGGTGTTGGACTTGTTGCCGTGCAGCGTCGCCAGGGCGACCGGCAGGGTGTGCATCTCGGGGCTGCGCAGGGCGATCAGCGGCCAGACGAACTGGTTCCAGGACCCCAGGAAGAGGAAGATCGACAGCGCCGCCAGCACCGGCCGCATGACCGGCACCACCACGCTGAACAGCACCCGGATCTCGCCCGCGCCGTCGACCCGGGCGGCGTCCAGGAGTTCGTCCGGCAGGCTGCTCAGCGACTGCCGCATCAGGAAGATGGCGAACGGCACGCACAGGCCGGGCAGGATCAGCGCCTGGTAGGTGTCCAGCAGGCCGAAGTTCGTCATCATCTTGAACAGCGGTACCAGCGTGACCTGTTCGGGCACCACGAGGGTGGACAGCAGCAGTGCGAACAGCAGGGTGCGGCCGCGGAAGCGGAACTTGGCGAAGGCGTAGCCCGCGAGCAGCGCCACGACGAGGGCGCCCAGCGTCTGGACCCCCGCCACCAGCACGGAGTTCCCGATCACCCGGAGCAGGCCGATCTTCTGCTGGAGGTGGCTCAGGTTCTCGCCGAGGCTCCCGCCGGGCAGCAGCTTGGGCGGCCAGTCGAAGACCTCGGTGTCCTTGCGGGTGGCGGAGACCACCAGCCAGTAGAAGGGGGCGATCGACAGCCCGGTGATGCCGGCCAGGAAGAAGGTGAGCGGCCAGCCGCGCAGCTTCTTGAGGGGGTTCGCCCTCCTGGGGGTCGCGCCCCCGGGCGCAGCGCTCCGGGGTGTCGCGCCCTCGGGCGTCGTGATCCCGGGCGTCGTGGTCCCGGGCGTCGTGGTCTGGGGGGTGGTGGTCTTGGAGGTCACTTGTCGCGCTCTCCCATCAGGCGCATCTGGAGGGCGCCGAGCACCGACACGATCAGGGTGAGCGCGTAGGCGATGGCGGAGGCGTAGCCGAAGTCGAAGTACCGGAAGCCGTTCTGGTACAGGTACATGGAGACGGTCAGGGTGGCGTTGTCCGGCCCGCCGCCGGTCAGCACGTACGGCTCGTCGAAGAGCTGGAGCGTGCCGATGGTCGAGAGCACGACCGTGAACAGCAGCACCGGGCGCAGCGCGGGGACGGTGATCGAGGTGAAGCGGCGGATCGGACCGGCGCCGTCGACCATCGCGGCCTCGTACAACTCCTTCGGGATGGACTGGAGTCCGGCGAGGTAGATGACGGCGTTGTAGCCGGTGTAGTGCCAGGTGAGCACCACCACGACGGCCATCCGGGCCCAGACCGGCTGGCCCAGCCAGTCGACGGAGGGCAGGCCGACGGCGTTCAGCACCCAGTTGACCGCGCCGTCGTCGGACTTGAGCAGGTAGGCGAACATCACGCCGGTGGCGACCAGGCCGGTGACCGAGGGCATGAAGACGCCGAGTCGCCACACCGTGCGCCAGCGCACCACCGCGGAGTTGATGCCGACGGCCATCAGCAGGGCCAGTCCGAGCATCAGCGGGACCTGGACGACGAGGATCTCGCCGGTGTTGCGCAGGGCCGTCCAGAACAGCGGATCGTCCAGCAGCCGCTGGTAGTTGGCGATGCCGGCGCTGCGGGTGGCGGCGCCGGCGCCGGTGGTGAAGGAGAGCCACAGCGACTCGATGATCGGGTAGGCCTTGAACACGCCGAAGGTGAGCAGGGCCGGGGCGAGCAGCAGGTACGGCAGGGCGGTGCGCCGCCGGCGGCTCGGCCGGGCCTTCCCGGCGAGGGCGGCGGAGGTCGGGCTGGCGGCACTCATGCGATACCGCGCCCCGTCTGCTGGGCGAGCTGCTTGGCGGCGTCCTGGAGGACGGCGGCCGGGTCGGCGCCCTTGAGGAGGACCTTGGTCTGGGCGTCGCTGACGAGCTTGAGGGCGCGGGCGTAGTCGCCGGAGTAGTTGGTGGGGTCGCCGCCCTCGATGGCGAGGTCGGTGAAGGTCTTGAGCACCGCCTGGCCCCCGTAGAAGGCGCTGGGCGCGGCGTACATCGGGTCGGCGTAGGCCTCGGTGAGGGCCGGGAAGACGCCGCCCGCGTTGAACATCGTGTTGACCGAGGCCGTGCGGGTGAGCGCGTACTCGACGAACTTCCAGGCGGCGCGGCGGCGCGGGCTGGAGGCGGCGACGGCCAGGTGGGTGGAGTTGACCAGCGCGGTGCGCTTGCCGCCGGGGGTGACCGCCGGGGGCTTGGTGAGGCGCCAGTTGCCGCTCTGGTCGGGGAACTTCTTCTCCAGGTAGTGCGCGACCCAGGTGGGCATCGCGGCCACCGCGAGCTTGCCGCTCTTCATCACCGGCTGCCAGCTCTGGACGCCGGGGGTGTCACCGATCAGCCCGGCCTCGTCCAGCCGCTTGATGATGGTCAGGGCCCGCACGGCCGGCTCCGAGGCGACGGTGATCTTGCCCTGGAGGTCGAAGTAGAAGGCGCCCTGGAGCTGCATCAGGCCCTGGAGGAAGTCCAGGTCGGGGGTGGGGTTGGCGGCCCGGTTGACGCCGATCAGCGCGATGCCGGGGTTGGCGGCCTTGAAGCGGTCGGCGACGGCGAGCAGGTCGTCCCAGGTGGCGAAGGTCTCGGGGTCGATGCCCGCCTTGTCGAAGTAGTCCTTGCGGTAGAAGAAGCCCAGCGCGTTGACCTCCCAGGGCAGCGCGTAGGCGTGGCCGTCCTTGCCGGTGACGACCGGCCACAGGCCCTTGGCGAACTTGTCCTTGTGGGCGTCGGCGCCGAGCGCGGAGAGGTCGGCCAGGCCGCCGGGGAACTTCTCCTGGTAGCCGGGCAGGTAGTCACAGCCGATGTGGAGGACGTCGCCGAGGCCCTGGCCGCCGGCCGCCAGACCGACGGTGATCTTGTCCCAGATGGCGGGCTCGCCGATGTCCTGGACGTCGACCTTGATCCCCGGGTTGTCCTTCTCGAAGGCCGGGACGATGCCGCGCAGGGCGTCGGCGGCGGTGGCCCAGGACCAGACGGTGATCGTGCCGGTGTCGGCGTCCCCGCCGGCGGCGCCTCCCGAGCCGGAGCCGCCGCCGCAGGCCGCGAGGGTGCCGCCGGCGGCGACGGCCAGCAGGCCGGCTCCGGAGGCGCGGAGAAGGTCGCGACGAGAAAGGTGTGACATTGCATTCCTCTCGGTGGGGTGGCGCCGGAAGGCTGTGATGCGCAGGGGGTGGTGGGTGTGACAGGTGCGGCGGGGGTCGCTCGGGTCCGTTTGAACGTTCAAACACACAAAACAGACCAGAACCAAACAGGTTCGAACGAGCGGACACAGCAAACGCCCGCCCTCCCCGTGCCGTCAAGCCCTGGAGAGGGGAACGGCGGGCTCCGCAACCGTTCCGTTATCAGCGGGTGACTCGACCCGGCGGGAGGGGTCCGGGTCGGTTTCCGGCCAGGTTTGTCATGTATTCGTCCAGTCTCGACCGGCCCCACCGTCCGTCCGACTAGGGTCGGTCCAGCTCCGCGGCACGGCGTCGTACGGCCATCGCGCGGCGCTTCGCGGACCCGTCGATTGGACTGGTGAGAAGTGAACATCAAGTATCGCCACGTGCTCGGTCGTTCATGGACGGCGGCAGTCCGGGGCCGGCTCGCCGCCGCGGTGGGGGTGGTCACCCTGCTGGTGGCCGTCCTCACCGGCACGGCCGCCGGCACGGCCGGTGCGGCACCGGCGGCGGCACCGGTCGCCGCCGCCCAGGCCTCCCCCGGATGGGTCTGTCCCGGCACGCCCGTACCGGACGGCTACGTGATCACCCAGCGCCAGCCGAGCGGGTGCAACAAGGCCGGCGCCTGGTACATCCAGCCCGTGCAGAACGGCATCTGGACCTGCGCCACCTCTCCGATTCCCCCCGGCTACGTGATCACCCTCCACAACGCCACCGGCTGCAGCGGCATCGACTACTGGTACCTGGAGCTGCCCCGCGACGGCCAGTACACCTGCGCGGGTTCGCCTATCCCGCCCGGCTACGTGCTCACCGGCCACATGAACTCCGGCTGCGGCAACATCGGCTCGTGGTACCAGCAACTGGCCCGCGTCGGCGAGTACATGTGCCCCTACCAGCCCGTTCCGGCCGGCTTCCGCGCGGGCACCTACAACGCGAGCATGTGCAGCGGCCTCGGGGGCTGGTACCTGCTCGCCGCCTGATCCGACCGCCGCCGGCGGGCACCGCGCAGCACCCGGTGCCCGTCGGCGAGGGGGCAGGTCCGGTCCGCCGCCTACGGGGCGCCCCCGTCGGCGCCGGGGAAGCGCGTTCCCGGGGTGACCGGGATCCCGCGGGACATGGCCTCGAAGTCCAGGATCGGGTGGGTCAGGATCTCCTCGACCTCGTCGGTCAGGAGGTTGCCCAGGATGAACTCCTCCTCCGCGCCCGACCCGAAGGTGACGACCTGCCCGCTCGACTGGATCATCCAGTTCAGCAGCTCCCGCTCGCTGCTCTCCGCGAGGTGGATCTCCCGGCCGGGGTGGTCGCGCCGGATCCCGTCCACGACCGCGCGGACGTCCTCGACCGCCACCCCGAGCCTGCGGACCGTGGCCGGCGACGCCCGCCGGCCCCACCACTGGAAGATCACCCACTGGGCGACCGAAGGGTGGGACATGATCTCGGCGGCGAGCTCCGGCAGTTGGTGGAGGTTCTCGGCACTCGCCACGGTGTGCACCCGCACCCGGTCGAAGCCCTCGGCGTCGCACAGGGCGAGGGATTCCAGCAGCGCCCGGAGGAGGTCGGCGTCCGGGCTGCGGCGGAACGCCCGCTGCACGTCCGCGGTGACGGCGTCCAGCGGCAGCCGCAGCGAGGACAGGCCGCGGAGGCGGTCGAGCTTCTCGGCGGTGAGCGTGTATCCGGTGGTGTCGAGGCCGACCTTGAGGCCGGCGGCGATCGCGTGGTCGACCACGTCGAAGATCGGCGGCCACAGCAGCGGGTCGCCGCCCGCCAGCACCAGGTCGGTGGTCCCGTGCGCGGCCAGCTTCGCGATGATCCGGTCCGCCTGGGCCAGGTCGATCTGCTCCGCGGCGAACGGGTTGTAGCAGCCCTGGCAGGACATCGGACAGCGGTTGTTGATCGACCAGTTGACCCGCCGGACGCCACGTCCGGTGCGCGGCCGGCCGGCCCGGCTCCGGATCCCCGCCACCAGGTGGGCCAGCCGCCGGCTCTGCGGGAGGACGGCTCCGGCGAGCAGGTCCTCGGCCCGTTCGACGGCGGCCGCGGTGGCGTTGTTCTGGAGCAGCAGGAACGCCAGGCGCCAGCGCATGGCCTCGTCCGCCGGGTCCCGGCCCAGGGCCAGTTCGACCCGCTCGGTCAGGGCGCCGAGGTAGCCCGGGTTGAAGTTGGCGGGCTCCAGGCGCCGTTGGAAGTCGTCGGCTATCGACCCGCGTTCCAAGGACCTGTCGTAGCCGGCCCGCAAGGGGTGCGGGGGCAGGATCTCCACGTGCTGCCGGGTGGACATGAGGTGCTCTCCGGTGGTGGTCAGTTCGGGGCGGACGGCAGCAGGACGACCATCGAGTCGGCGGACGACAGGCCCATGCTCTCGACGAAGACCGCGTCGCGGACGAGCTGCGCGACGGCGGGGTGGGTGGGGGTGGCGAGGTAGCGCGCGGTGGATTCGAGCGGGGTGACGCCGCGCTCGGCGATCAGGGCGCGCAGGGCGTGCGGGAGGTCGTCGAGGCCGTCGCGCACCCCCTTGAGGTCGAACCGGTCGGCCAGCCGCGTCGCGGCCCTGCGGGCCTTGGCGAGGTTGGTCGTCGGGTCCACGGCCGTCGCCTTCGCCAGGTAGTAGGGGACGGGCTGCATCATCCAGGCCAGTGCCCCGTGCGGGTCGCCGTCGTCGCGGCCCGGCAGGTCGAAGCCCTCCGGCCCGAGTGCGAGGCCGTCGCAGAACCACTCGGGCCTCATGCTGATCCGGTAGTGGGCGTGGCCGGCCAGCCGGAACGCCGGGAGCCTGGCGATGACGGACGTCGTCTCGATCCGGAAGGTGTCGGAGATCCGCCGCATCCTCCGTCCCACCACGTCGCGGACTTCCGGCACGTCCGCGTCCTCGGCCACGACGTGTACCAGGTCGAGGTTGGAGACGACGTCTCCGCTCGGCCCGGTGCGGTGGTCGCCGCGGGCGAGGGAACCGGTCGCCGCCACCGACATGTCGGTGACGTCGGCGAACTCGCGGGCCAACTCCTGGAACAACAGGGGGACGTCTTCGGGTCTCACGTGGCTCCTCGGGTGTCGGCGGCGGCGGCGAAGGAGCGATCCTTCACCCTCTCTTCCAAGTCCTTTTACATCGTGGAGAGTTCGTATTCAGTCGCGCAGCCTAACAGCGGCCCGCCACAAATGGTCGAGTTCGCATCAATTACCTCATGCGTCAGGGATGACAAACCGACAGAAGCTGTCCTGTTCAGTCACATTGGGGGACGCGTCAGGCGCCCTCGGACCGGGTGGGGATCCCGTCCCCGGCCTGTCGGAGCGGCAGGCGCAGCACCTCGGCCACCCGGGCCTTGACCACCTCGCCGTGGGCGAGCGGGACGGGGCGGCCGCCGCGCTCCGCGCAGACCCCGAGGTCCGCCAGCAGGTACAGGGCCCGCAGGGTGCGGACGGCGTTGGAGGCCCAGACCGGCATCGGCCCGTACTCGTACGGGCCGAGGGCCTCGGCGATCGGTGCCAGCCAGGCGGTCGACCGCTCCGGCGTCAGGTCGGGGCGGGTGAGGACGAGGGCCACCGCCTTGGCGAGCCGGTCGTCCTCCCGCTCCGCGAACAGGTACTCCGTCGGGGCGAGCAGGCGCTCGGCGGCGAGCCCGAGCAGCGGTCCGGGGTCGACCTCGGGCCGCAGGCCGAAGGCCCCCAGCAGGTCCGCGCCGTGCGCCACCGCGTGCAGCCAGCCGAGCGTGTCGTCACGGCCCCGCAGGTCGGCCTCCGCGCGGTACCAGGCGGCGAACGCGTCGAGCCACCCGGGCCCGGCACCGCCCCGGTTCACGATCATCCTCAGGACGAGCGGGGCGAAGGTCCGCGCCTCGATCCGCGGATCGGTGAAGCGCTCCGCCATCAGGTCACCGAGCGCCAGACACCGCTCGCGGTCGATCACCCCGCTCCGTATCCAGGCGTCCAGCACCGCGTACGGGTAACCGTCCCTGATCTCGGGGTCCGGGCTCCCCAGAGCCTCCGCCAGCTCCGCGGTCAGGTCGTCCAGCCCGCGCCCCGGGGGGAGTGCACAGTCGTTCTCGTGGATCTCGCGCCAGTTCGTCACGGGGCGGGACCCTATCAACGGCGGACAGGGCCTCCCACCTGCTTTTTCCGCGCGGGAAGTCGGCCCGGCCGACTTTCCGCGCAACCGCCGTCAGCCGTCAGCCGTCAGCGGCCGACCTCGCGCAGGCGGAAGTCCTCGACCGTCTCCCGCCGGATCAGCAGCCGCGCCCGGCCGTCCTTCACCGCCACCACGGCGGGGCGGCCGACCAGGTTGTAGCCGGACGCCATCGACAGCTGGTACGCACCGGCCGCCGGCATCGCCAGCAGGTCGCCCGGGCGCAGGTCGGCGGGCAGCGCCGCGTCCCGCACCAGCACGTCCCCGGCCTCGCAGTGACGGCCCACCACGTCCACCCTCGCCTCCCCCGCCTCCGAACGGCGGCCGACCAGCCGCACCGCGTACGGCGATCCGTACAGCGCCGGGCGCGGGTTGTCGCTCATGCCGCCGTCCACCGCGACGAAGCAGCGGCCGTCGGCCGAGTGCTTGACCGACAGCACCCGGTACACGGCCACCGCGGCCGGACCGGCCACGGCGCGACCGGGTTCGACGATCAGCCGGGGCACCTCCAGCCCGGCCTCCGCGCAGCGCACCGCCAGCCGGTCGGTCACCCGCACCGCGAACCCGGCGAGGTCCAGCGCCTCGTCCCCCGCCAGGTAGCGGATGCCGTGGCCGCCGCCGAGGTCCAGCTCCGGCAGTTCCACGCCGTGCCGCTCCCGCACCTCGGCGAGCAGCCGCACCAGCGCGTCCACCGCGAGCAGGTACGGCTCGACCGAGGTGATCTGCGAGCCCAGGTGGCAGTGCAGTCCCGCCAGTTCGAGGCCCGGCTGGTCTAGCACCCGGGCGACGGCGTCCGCCGCGTCACCGCCCTCGATCGGGAACCCGAACTTCTGCCCGCCGACCCCGGTGCGCACCGCCGCGTGGTGCCCGGCGGCGATCCCGGGAACCACCCGGACCAGCACCTTCTGCGGTGTGTCCGCCGCCACCAGCGCGGCCAGCCGGGCGATCTCCGCCGGGCCGTCGATCACGATCCGCCCGACCCGCAGCCGCCGCGCCAGCCGCAGCTCCTCCGGGGACTTGGCGTTGCCGTGCAGCAGGATCCGCTGCGCCGGGAAGCCGGCCGAGACGGCCAGCCAGAGCTCGCCCGACGAGCAGACGTCCAGCCCCAGCCCCTCCTGCTCCACCCAGTCGGCCATCGCGCTGCACAGGAAGGCCTTGGCCGCGTACAGCACCTCGGCGTGCGGCAGCGCCCGCCGGTAGGCCCGGGCCCGGCCCCGGACCTCGGCCTCGTCCAGCACGTACAGCGGGGTGCCGAACCGCTCGGCGGCCTCCGCCAGTCCCACACCGCCGACCAGCACCTCGCCTCCCCGGCCGGGCCGCGCCGAGGCGGGCCAGGGGCCGCCGAGCGCATCGGCGGAGGTGGTGACGGACGTGGGGGCGGGGGCGGTGACGGGCCGGGCGACGAGCTGGGTCATGGCGGCTACTCCTGTGGGCGGGCGCGTGGGCGACGGGGTGCTCCGGCGGGTGTCGGTCCGGGTGTCGGTCCGGGTGTCAGTCCTCGTAGTGCATCGCGAACCGGCAGTGCGCCGGACGGGTGCGTTCCCGGTCCGCCGCCGGGGCCGGTTCCGGCGGCCCGGGGCGGTCCCGGCGCCAGGCGACGGCCACCGGGCGGATCGTCCGCTCCAGCGGCTCGTCGACGTCGACGACGGCGGTGACAGTGGTCATGGCAGGTCCCTTCCAGCGGCGGCCCGTACGGCCGGACACCTCCAGTGGAGACCCTCCGCACACCGACCGCACCCGTCCTTGACGCATGACGTACGTCCCGGGCCCGGTCCTTGACGCCCTCCTGACAGTGGTCCTGCGGCGGCCCGTCCGCGGTGTCAGGAGTCTGTCAAGGACGGCCGCCGCGCCGCCAAGGCCTCGTCAAGGCGGGCATGTCCCCCGGTGCTCCGGTGGTGGGCTGTCCGCCGTCCCCGCAGCCCCACCGAACCGCCGCCCCACCCGACCGGGCGGCCCGGAAGGTCCCCGAGACGATGCGCCGTTCGGCCCTCACCACCCCGGACACCACCGACCAGCAGAACCTGTTCCGGCGCCCGGACCGTGCGCCCGGGCCGCCGCTCGGCCACCGGCCCACCTCGCCGGGCGTCCGCCGCCGGCTGATCACCCGCCGCCAGCTGGCCGAGGCACTGCCCGCCGCCGTCCGCAAGCTCCACCCGCGCACCATGACGCGCAACCCGGTGATGCTGGTGGTCGAGTGCGGCTCCGCGCTCACCACCGTCAGCGCCGTCCTCCACCCGAGCGTCTTCGCCTGGGTGATCTCCTTCTGGCTCTGGCTGACCGTGCTGTTCGCCAACCTGGCCGAGGCCGTCGCGGAGAGCCGCGGCAAGGCGCAGGCCGAATCGCTGCGCCGCGCCCGGTCCACCACCACGGCGCGACGGCTGCCGCACTGGCGGGTCGGCACCCGCGACCTGCGCCACGAGGTCGTTCCCGCCGAGCAGTTGCTGCTGCACGACATCGTCCTCGTGCCGGCCGGCGAGGTGATCCCGCGGGACGGCGAGGTGGTCGAAGGCGTCGCCGCCGTCGACGAGTCCGCGATCACCGGGGAGTCCGCGCCGGTGCTCCGGGAGTCCGGCGGCGACCGCACCGGCGTCACCGGCGGGACGAAGGTCCTCTCCGACCACCTGGTCGTCCGGGTCACCTCGCGGCCCGGGCAGAGCTTCGTGGACCGGATGATCGCCCTGGTCGAGGGCGCCGACCGGCAGAAGACGCCGAACGAGGTCGCGCTCAACATCCTGCTGGCCTCGCTGACCATCGTCTTCCTGCTGTCCGTCGTGTCGCTCCAGCCGATGGCCATCTACGCCAACGCGCCGCAAACCACCATCGTGCTGGTCGCGTTGATGGTCGCCCTCATCCCGACCACCATCGGCGCCCTGCTCTCCGCCATCGGCATCGCCGGCATGGACCGGCTGGTGCAGCGCAACGTGGTCGCGCTCTCCGGCCGGGCGGTGGAGGCCGCCGGGGACGTGGACGTGCTGCTGCTCGACAAGACCGGCACCATCACCCACGGCAACCGCCGGGCCGTCGCCCTGCACCCGCTGCCCGGCGCGACCACCGAACAGCTCGCCGAGGCCGCCCAGTTGGCCTCCGTCGCGGACGGAACACCGGAGGGGCGGTCACTGGTCGAACTGACGAACCGTCAGTACTGGGTGCCGCCGCGCTCCCCCGGCGAACTCGGCGAACAGCGGCCCGTGCCGTTCACCGCGCACAGCCGGATGAGCGGCGTGGACCTCACCTGGCCGGACGGCACCACCTGCCTGATCCGCAAGGGCGCCGCGAGCGCCGTCGCCCGCTGGGTGGTGGACTCCGGCGGACGGCTGCCGATGGAGGCCGAGCCGCTGGTGGACCGGATCGCCGGGTCCGGCGGCACCCCGCTGCTGGTCGCCGTCCACGACCGGCACGGCGCACGGGCGTTGGGCGTCGTCGAGCTCAAGGACGTGGTGAAGGAGGGCATCGCCGAACGCTTCGCCGAGCTGCGGCGGATGGGCATCCGTACGGTCATGGTCACCGGGGACAACCCGCTGACCGCGCGCACCATCGCCGATGAGGCCGGGGTGGACGACTTCCTCGCCGAGGCCACCCCGGAGGACAAGCTCGCCCACCTGCGGCGCGAGCAGGCCGCCGGGAACATGGTCGCGATGACCGGCGACGGCACCAACGACGCCCCCGCGCTCGCCCAGGCCGACGTCGGCGTCGCGATGAACTCCGGCACCCCGGCCGCCAAGGAGGCCGGCAACATGGTCGACCTCGACTCCAACCCGGCGAAGCTGATCGAGATCATCCGGGTGGGCAAGCAACTCCTCATCACCCGAGGCGCGTTGACCACCTTCTCGATCACCAACGACGTGGCCAAGTTCTTCGCGATCATCCCCGCGATGTTCGCGAACGCCTACCCCGGGCTGCACCACCTGAACATCATGGAACTGCACAGCCCCACCTCGGCGATCGCCTCCGCGATCATCTTCAACGCGCTGATCATCGTCGCCCTGATCCCGCTCGCCCTGCGCGGCGTGCGCTACCAGCCGGCCTCCGCGACCGACCTGCTCCGGCGCAACCTGCGGGTGTACGGACTGGGCGGGCTGGTACTGCCGTTCCTCGGCATCAAGGCGATCGACCTGCTGATCCAGTTCGTCCCGGGGCTGGGCTGAGACACCGGCCGGGAGGCATCGGCCGGGAGACACCGGCCGGGAGGCATCGGCCGGGAGACACCGGCCGGGAGACACCGGCCGGGAAATCCCGCCGCACCGCCGCCGACGGGCCGTGTCAGAAGGCCGTCAAGATGTGTGCGACCTGCGTCATGGTGGTGTCAGCGGCGGTACGGAGGCGTCCGTTCCGGGGTTCACTTGAGTCATCCGAAGCAAGGAGTGCCGAACCGGCGGAGCCCGATGGAGAGAGTCGCCGGAGAGACGGAGGCGAACGGCCATGACCGGGACCACCCGAGTGATCGTCGGCCTGAGCGGGTCACTGAGCAGTCTGGCCGCCCTCTACCACGCCGTCGGCGAAGCAGCCCGGCACGAAGCGATGCTGGTGCCCGTCGCCGCCTGGACCGCGATCGAGCGGGACGGCCGGCGCCCGCCCTCCGAACTGGAGCACGCCGCCCGCCGGCGCCTCGACATCGCCTTCGAACAGGCCTACGGCGGCTACCCGTCCGGCCTGGTCATCCACCCGCTGGTGGTCAACGCCGAACCCGGCCCCGCCCTGGTCGGCGCCGTCACCGGCCCGGAGGACCTGCTCGTCCTCGGCGCCGCCACCCGCCGCCGCCTGGACCGCCTGCGGCACGGCTCCGTCGCCCGCCACTGCCGCCACCGGGCCGGCTGCCGGGTGATCGAGGTCTCGCCCTCCGCCCTGCTCACCCGCCTCGAACTGCCCGCCCGCACCGGCGCCCCGCTCCCCCTGCTGGCCCGCTGACGACGCGCCGCCCCGCGCCCGAACGCCCCAGCCGTCCCACCTGCGAGCGCCCCACCCTCAGCGCCCACCCGCGCGCCCCGGCCACCACGCCCGGGCGCGCGGGTGGGCGCTCGGCCATGCAGGGCGGCAGACGGGGCAAGTACGCTTCCTCGCCGCCGAGTTGGAGGTGTCGCAGCAACCTGCGAGCCCCACCGGCCCCGGCCTCCCCACCTCCGTGGCCCCGACCGCGGAAACGGAGCTCCGTACTCAAAGTAGCCGGGCCACCACCCCTCGACATGCCCACCGGCAGCCCGGGTTCCGCACCTTCGACAAGCCTGTCGAAGGTGACATGCCCGGGCTATGCTGACCCGAAGCCCGCCCGCGGTCGGGCCCCTCGCCCCGTCGACGAAAACGCCACCCAGGCGCTCCCGACCGGAAGGAGGCGCGGCCCCGACCTCCGCAGGACGGCCCACCTGCCGCGGCCAACCTGCCGCCCACATCGCATACTTGACGGCCCGTCAATGATGATCCGCGATTTCACCGCCTGAGCCGTGACGCGTGCCCCGGGCCGCCCACCGCCGTTGTACGGAAGGTGAATCGCCGCGCCCGCCCGAAACCCCCGGCCGCCCCGCCGAGGAAGAGGTTCCGCATGACGACGTCCCGGACCCACCCGCGCCCCGCCGAGGCCGCGGTACTGCTCACCGTGCTCGGCCTGCTCGTCCTGGAGGAGATCGCCCTCGGCATGGCCGAGGAGGAGGACCGCCCCGTCATCGGCGGCATCCTGATCGGCGCCTCCGGCACCGGCCTGCTGGTCGTCGGCGCGGTGCTGCTCAGCCGCTGGATCGACCTCCGCCGCCCGCTCCCACTGCCCCCACCCGGCCCCAACGGCCGCGAGTACAGCGCCCGCGCCCTCGAAGGCTTCCCGATGGAGGCCGTCCGCCCCCTGCTGCTCGCCGAGAACGCACCCCAGCTCGGCCACCTGTACTCCGCCTGGATGCTCGCCCGGGCCGGCCGCCCCGCCCCCTGGATCGCCCGCCGCCTCGCCATCCCCCCGGACGCCGCCCAGCTCCTGGTCGACGCCGCCCGCTCGACGAGACTCGACCGGGCCTGATCAGCGCCGCCGACCGGTCTCCGCGTTCGCCTGCGCCACCAGGTACGGCACCAGCCCGCGCTCCGCCAGCGCCGACCGCCAGGCATCCCGCGCCAGCACCAGCTCCCCCGGCCCGTCCGCCGCCTCCCCGGCCTCCGCACCCCTCGCCCGGGCCGCCCCCAGCAGCCCCAGCCCGCCCACCAGCAGACTCACCGCGGCCACCCCGGCCGACACCCAACCGGCCTCCACCAGCGCGTGCGCCAGCACCTCCAGGTCCTCCACCAGCCCCAGCACGAGGCCCAGCAGCAGGAAGATCACCGCCGCCGTCACCGCGATGATCGGCACGACCACCCCCAGCACCCCCCACCACCCCGACGCCCGCTCCCGGGGAGGCGCCGCCACCGGCAGCCGCGCCACCGCATCGGCGTCCGCCCGCAACGCCGCATACCGCTCGTACTCCGGCGCCGCCGCGGCCAGCACGAACTCCGCGTTCTCCCGCGCCGTCCGCCGCAACCGCTCCACCCCCCGCAGCTCGTCCCCGCCCGCCCGCAGAGCCGCCCGCACCTGCGGCGCGGAGAGCGCTCGCCCCAGCTCCGTCTCGAAGTCCGCCCGATCCTGCTGCGGCAGCCGAAGCGACCTGTCCATGCTCGTCCCCGATCACCGTTCGTTCAGTTCTACAGAACTGTAGAACAAGGAGGGGGAACACAGCAGCCCTGTTCACGGGTGGATTCGGTGCTCAGGACGGGTCGGCCATGGGGACGCGGGCGAGCGCGTCGCGGATCGACTCGGCGACGTCGGGGACGTCGATGCCCCACTCGCGGTACCAGTCGACGATCTGCGCGATCGGCCGGCCGGTTCGCCGGGAGACCTCCAGGAGAGTCGCCAACGAGATGCCCTTGCCGACCATGTGCGGGCTGTTGTCGAGCTCTCCGACGATCTCCAGGGCCTGCCGGTGCGTCAGCTCCCGAGGCAGGTCGTCGCAGGAGACGGCAATCCCCCGGGACCTCAGATGGCGGGCCAACTCCCCCGGACTCCGGTCGAGGCGGTACCCCGCCGTGATCAACTTGGCGAAGGGAACCGTCTCCCCCATCGCCAGGTCATCCCAGTCCATGACGCTGCCGGGCTGGAAGAGCGCCCGATCGAGACGCGTGGCCGGGCCCGGAAGGAATACCGGCGATCCGTAGGCGCGGTACCGCTCGACCAACTCCTCCAAGGAGATGGCGTCATACCTCAGCAGGGAGAACGCGAACCGGAAGTGGACGTCCACGGGATCGCCCCACCCCGATGTTCCGTCGAAGAGGAACAGATCCTCCGTCGTGGCATCGCTCGGCAGCCGAGGGATCGGGAACCCGAACCCCGCGAAGGACCTGAGCACCTCGGCGATCCCGCTCCCCGTCCTGTCCGCCACCCGCAGCACATGGGCGACCGGAACGGGGTGCGCCCGGCTCAGCCACGGCCACGCCCCGTCGAGGTGGCGGCTGAGCACCACGGCCACGTCGTTCGACGGCAGGTCGGGAAGTCCCGTGGGATCGGCCTCCAGTCCGTACGCCGCCATGGCCTCGGCGATCTCGGCGACGGGGACACCCAGCACGGCGCCGGCCTTGGCCAGGTACCCGGGGGCGACGGCCTCACCCGGCTCCGGCCACCCGCGGAACCTCCGTCCCTCGTCGGTCTCTCTCAGGAACACCCGGTCCGACTCGACGGCAAGCGCCAGGTCGAGCACGGCCCGGGGAACGTCCACCCCCGCTCGCACCCAAGCCGCGGCCACCACGGCTACCGGGTCGGCCCGCTCGTCCGCCGCCGTCACCAACTCGGTGACCGTGACCGGCCGACCGTCCGTCGCGGGGACGCCGTCCACCCGGCCCGCCTCGTGGAAGCGCTTCCAGCGACTCATGTTGCGACCACGGACCACTGTCATGGCGAGCTGATCGGAGGGCTTCGCCACACGTCCACGGCCAGCAGCCAGGAGTGGCGGCCAGATCTCCGCGAGTTCCGCCAACTCCTGCCGCCGGTCGTGCGCCAGGAGCCTCCAGAGGACCACGCAGTCGTCCGGCGCACCGGACACCGGCCCCATCCCGCTGGTTCCAACGGGTTGTGGAATTCCCACCGCGCCGAACAGGTCGACGTCCACGGGACAACACCCCGTCCGTCGGGTGTCGAACTCGAATCCGTGGTACTCGAACCGTTGCCCCTGCCGGACGC
Source organism: Kitasatospora sp. NPDC048715 (assembly GCF_043198905.1). Lineage (NCBI taxonomy): Bacteria > Bacillati > Actinomycetota > Actinomycetes > Kitasatosporales > Streptomycetaceae > Kitasatospora > Kitasatospora sp. NPDC048715. The sequence goes on from NZ_JBICVH010000003.1 coordinate 157,968, forward strand.
ACTCGGCAGCCACGACATCGGCGACGCCGACATTCCCGAGCGTCAGGCCCACGAGCCACTTCATGCTCAGCAACGTCGAGTCGGTCCGAACCAGATCGACCGCCGCCGATTCCAGGAGTCGACGAACGTGGTGGGACACGTCATCGATGACAAGGCGCCGGTCGACCGAAAGCTTGCCCGGCGACCACGCTCCCGAGAGGTTCACGACGACCCCCGCCAGGCCCTTGGTGGGGCTCACCAACTCCCCCGACGCCGAAGGCCGGACGAACAGACCGTCCACCAACAGGGCTCCGCCGTGCTCGCACCACGTCACCTGCGCGCCGTCGGGAGCGTGCTCCCACGGAACGACCGTGCCCGTAGCCTGGAACCCGAATTCCTCTTCCGACCGCATCCATCTGGTCCGCAGCATCCCGGGCTTCCACTCGGCATCCCGTTCGCCGTGCACCGCCGTGGTACGGAACTCCGCGATGCCCAGGAGGCGTTCGAGGACGTCGAGGGCCGACCAGGACGAGCCGAGGTCGATGTCCTCCCGCAGGTACAGCCGCACCGTGGTACCGGGCTTCCGAGCCGGCTCGGGCAACGGGAGGATCCGGAAGAGGTGTCCGGGACCGTAGATGGAGACGCCCAGGTTCGGGCCCAGTAGGCCCTCCTTGTCCATGCGGCACGTCGTCACCCGGATCTCATCCGCGAGCATGAAGTAGCTCAGGACTCCGATGCCGAAACGGCTGTTGGGGTGGAGTTCGACGGGCGGGTCGACCTTTCGCCACTTGGCGCGTTCCAGCTTGAAGTCCAACTGCTCGGCGAAACGGGCGCCGGCGTTGGAGAAGACCCCTCTCAACTCCTCCTCCCCCATGCCGACGCCGTCGTCCTTGCACTCCAGGTAGGCGCGGCCGTCCTCGTCCACGTCCTGACGGAACTGGATGAGCCCGTCGTAGCGGAAGTCGGCCAGCGGGTGGGTGCGGTCCAGGAACTCGGTGCGGGCGCGCCGGTAACGGCAGGCGTCGAGGGCGTTCTGGTAGAGCTCGCGGACGGCCAGGTCCCGGTCGCGGTAGAGCTCGATACCCATCAGCAGGCTGCGCACCCGGCGTTCGTCCAGGCGGAACCTCGCCCAACTGGTGAAGGCCTTGCCGGCCGAGGCAGCGTCGTCGGCGCTGAGCCGGGCGGGGAGCGGGTGATCGGTGAGGACGCAGCGGACGGTGTGGAGGAGTTGGTCGGCCCGTGCGGTGTACTCGCGCAGGCTCTCGACCACCGCCTCGTGGTGGCATTCGGCGCGCAGGACCGGCAGGTCGTAGGGGCCGCCCCACACAGCCTCGTCCAACGTCCGGCGCAGGTCGGCGAGGTGGACCTCGTACTCCTCCGGGATACCGATGTGTTCGGCGACGATCTCGGGCAGAGCGGTCATCTCGATGGCGGTCCCGTACGCGAGCGCCAGCAGTAGCGCCAACCGTGGCTCCCGAACGTACTGTTCGCCCGGCGCTCGCAGGTGGTTGTCCGCCCTGAGGCCGGACATGTAGTCGTGGTGGCCGACGTCGGGGCCCCGGCGCAGGCCGTGCAGCAGTGCGCAGACGCGCTTGGGCGCGAAGGTCTCGCCGAGGTCGGCGAGCATCGGGAGTCGGTCCAGGATCTCGCCGACGCCCTCGGGGTCGGCGAGATCCTCGTGCTGGTCGAGCCAGCGGTGGAAGAGCCACCAGCCGAGGGGGACGGCGGAGGCGGGGCGGGTTCGGGTGCGGCCCACGAGCAGGTCGTAGGACTCGATGAACTGCTCGTAGGCCGATCGGTCGGCGTCGGGCTCGGGTGACGGCGCCAGGTCGGTCGGCCCGACGGCGGACCGCGCCGCCGCCAGGTTCAACGACCGGACCCGGTAGAGGAACGGCAGCACGGCCAGCAGTGCCGCCTCGGCCGGGTAGAGCTTCAGCGGCTCCTCGCCGAGCAGCCAGCCGACCCGTTTGGCGAAGCGCTCCGCGATGCCCGGGTCCTGCCAGGGGTCGTCCGCCATCTCGACCGAGTCCCGAAGCCGGGCCAGCTCGCCGACGGCCTCCAGTACGACGCGCTTGTAGGGCTCGGTGTCCTGGTCCTCCCGTACGTGCCGCCAGGTGGGCGATTTCGCGACGAGATCCACCCACTTGTCGGCCCGGACGGACGCTGCCGGGGGTCGGCTCCCGTCCAGGAAAAGGTTCTCGATGTTCCCGGCCTGCACGACCGTCCCGTGCACCGGGCCGTTCACCGTATTCGCCG